>NZ_JBSFJE010000004.1:404424-605791 GCF_053597895.1 Streptomyces sp. NPDC001220 | reverse complement strand
GGCGGGACCTGGAGGTCTTCCTGCAGACCCTGCCCCGCTCCTCGACCGCCGAGCGGATGAACCCCTACACCTCGACGTGGACCGGCACCACCGACGGCGACGGCCCGAAAACCTTCCACCTGGTCCTCCTCGACAACGGCCGCACCGACACCCTCGCCGACACGGTCGGCCGCCAGGCCCTGCGCTGCATCCGCTGCTCCGCCTGCCTCAACGTCTGCCCGGTCTACGAACGGGCCGGCGGACACGCCTACGGCTCGGTCTACCCCGGCCCCATCGGCGCGATCCTCAGCCCCCAACTACGCGGCACAGCCAGCGACATCGACGCCTCACTCCCCTACGCGTCATCGCTGTGCGGGGCCTGCTACGAGGTCTGCCCCGTCGCCATCGACATCCCCGAGGTGCTGGTCCACCTGCGCGAACGCGTCGTGGAGGGCGGCGAGGCGGTCCGGGGCGGCAACAAGGTGCTGCTCAAGCCGGCCAAGGGACATGCGGCCGAACGGGCGGCGATGCGGGCGGCCCGCTGGACGCTCTCGCACCCCACCGCCCTGCGCACCGGCCAACGGCTCGCCTCCCGCAGCCGCCGCCTCCACCCCCGCACACTCCCCGGCCCCGGCAGAGCATGGACCGGAACCCGGGACCTCCCGCCGGTACCCCCGGAACCGTTCCGCGACTGGTGGCAGCGGACCAACGGCGGAAAGGACGGCGCCAAATGAGCAGCAGGGAACGGATCCTGGGCCGGGTACGACGCGCGCTGGCCGACGTGCAGGGCCAGGACCCACCGGTCGAACGGGCGTACCTGCGCGAGCACGGGCAGCGGACCGTCACGCAGACGGTGGAGCTGCTCGCCGAGAACCTCACGGACTACCGGGCGCTCGTGCACCGGTGCGCGGAGGGTGACCTGGCCGCGCTGATCGGCCGGCTGATCGCCGGCCGCGGGGCCGGGACCGTGGTCGTGCCGGCCGGACTGGACCCGGCATGGCTCGCGGCGGCCGACGCCGAGGTGATCCCGGACCGCGCCGAGAGCACACCACACGAACTCGACGAGGTGGGCAGTGTGGTCACCGGGTGTGCGGTGGCGATCGCCGAGACCGGAACCATCGTCCTGGACGGCAGCCCCGACCAGGGCCGCCGCCGCATCACCCTCGTCCCCGACCACCACATCTGCGTCGTCCGGGTACCGGACCAGGTCGTCTCCTCCGTCCCCCAGGCCCTCGAACACCTCGACCCGACACGCCCGTTGACCTGGATCTCCGGACCGTCCGCCACCAGCGACATCGAACTGGACCGAGTCGAAGGCGTGCACGGCCCACGCACCCTGGAGGTAATCCTGGTCAGCGCCGATCCGCCGAACGCCGAGGCCGACTCGTAGTCACCGGACGGCAGTTCGCGTGCTGCGACGCCGTCCGTGAAGGCCGTGTGGCGCACGCCCGGGACCCGGGGCAGCGGCCCGACCTCGTCGGCGGCACCCGGCGGCCGAGGGCACCCGCGCCCTTCGGTCGCTTGCCGGAGCCGTCCCGGCGGGTGACGCCCTCGGTGCTCAGCAGACCCGTTTCGAAGCGCGCGGGGCGCGAGGCGGTGGCGCGGCCGTCCTCGTGCCCGACGGTCACCGTCCACTCGTTGATACGTGTCGACGGGCGGTCCGCAAAGGGCGCGGCTAGCGTGAGGGAATGATCCGGTTCGAGCAGGTCACCAAGCGGTATCCGGACGGTACGACCGCCGTGGACGGCCTCTCCTTCGACGTGGCGGAGGGTGAACTCGTCACCCTCGTGGGCCCGTCCGGCTGCGGCAAGACCACCACGATGATGATGGTCAACCGGCTCATCGAACCGACCTCCGGCCGGATCCTCGTCGACGACGAGGACATCGCCCAGGTCGACCCCGTGCGACTGCGCCGCCGCATCGGCTACGTCATCCAGCAGGTGGGCCTGTTCCCGCACCGCACGGTCCTCGACAACACCGCGACCGTCCCGGCCCTGCTCGGCTGGAAGCGGGCCGCGGCCCGCAAGCGCGCCGCCGAACTGCTCGACCTGGTGGGCCTGGACCCGGGGACGTTCGGTCCGCGCTACCCGGACCAGCTCTCCGGCGGCCAGCGGCAGCGGGTCGGCGTGGCCCGCGCGCTCGCCGCGGATCCCCCTGTGCTGCTGATGGACGAGCCGTTCGGCGCCGTCGATCCCGTGGTGCGGGAGCAGTTGCAGGACGAGTTCCTCAGGATGCAGGCCACCGTGCGCAAGACGGTGCTGCTGGTCACCCATGACATCGAGGAGGCGGTCCGGCTCGGCGACCGGATCGCGGTGTACGGGCAGGGACGCATCGAGCAGTACGACACGCCGGGTGCGGTGCTGGGGACGCCCGCCACGCCGTACGTCGCCGAGTTCGTGGGCGCGGACCGCGGGCTGAAGCGGCTGTCGGTGACCGAGATCCAGCCGGACGACCTGGAGCAGCCGCCGGTCGCCCGCCCGGCCGAGTCCGCCGAGAGCGCCGCGGCGCGGTTGCGGGCGGAGGGCGCCCGCTGGGCGGTGGTCCTGGACCCGCACGGCGACCTGCACGGCTGGGTGGGCCGGGACGAGTTGGCGGCCGGCGGCACCGTCGGAGACCTCGCGCACCGGATGACCGCGTGGGTGCCGGTCGGCGCCCCGCTGAAGCAGGCGTTCGGTGTGATGCTCCAGCACGACGCGGGGTGGGTCGCGGTCCTCGACGGATCGCGGTTCCTCGGTGTCCTGACCCCGGCCAAGCTGCATGAGGCGCTGCGCCGCTCGGTGGACGCGGACGCGCGCGGCGTCTCCCGAGGCCAGGTGCCGTTCGACTCGGTCTCCGACGCCTGACCGGCGGGGCGCCGGCCGGCGTTCGTCAGCTGTACGTCAGCGGGCAGCCGCGGCGCAGTGAGTGCTGTGCGGCCCGCAGGTACAGCGCGACGTAGAAGGCCGTGTCCAGGTCCTTCCCCCAGGGGCCGGGGCGGACGGCGGCGGCTTCCTCGGCCGGGCCTTCCAGGAACCACATCGTCAGATCGAGGTTGTCGCAGGCCGCCGGTATCGCGTCGACGGGAAGCCGGATCGCCGCCGCCAGTCGCTCGGCGAGGGCGAGCACCTCGGGGGCGCCGGCGATCACCGTCTCGTCGGTGTAGGCGGATTCCAGGGGCAGCCGGATCTCCTCGCCGAGGGAGACCGGCACCAGCACCGACCAGCCCAGCAGCAACTCCCCCTCCTGCGGCGACAGCTGCTCCCGGCACAGCGCACCGAACCCGTCCATGGACGGCACCAGCTTCTCCTCGAACGACAAGCCCGCGCCGCGCTCGAACCCGGCCTGCTCGGGCACCGACTCGTACGGCGCGCGCCCGCGCCGCCGCAACTCCTCGTTCAGGGCCGAGGCGACGGCGCCCTTGCCGCCCTCTTCCTCGTCCTCGAACCACTCCTGCGCGGCGACACTCACCAGATAGATCCCCATGCCCCGGAACGTACCGCCCGCCACTGACAACGGGCACCGCACCTCACTTCACCAGGCCCTTGTCCCGCAAGTACGTGCGCGCCACGTCCTGGGCCAGCCGGCGCCAGCTGTCGACCTGCTGGTTCATGGCGGCCAGGTCGGCCGTCGTCAGGACGTCGTTGAGCTTGCCGAGCGCCTTCGTCACGCCCTCGCTGCCCGCCCGCGCGCGGTTCACGACCGGGACGACGTAGTCGGCGTTCTGCAGGTGCCTGTCGTCGGCGAGCAGGACCAGGCCGAACTGGTCGAGGGTCGCGTCCGTGGTCGTGGTCAGCACCATCTGGTCCTGCCCGCTCTGCACGGCCCGCTTGGCCTGGGTGGTCCCGACGCCCTTGGGGTCGACGCCGGTGATGTCGATGCCGTAGACCTTCTTCAGTCCCGGCTCGCAGTACGGCCGTTGCACACATTCGTCACCCGCCGCGAGCCGCACCTTCAGACCCGAGGCGCCCAGGTCGCTGAGCGTCTTCAGGTGGTGCTCCCGGGCGTAGGCGGCGGTGACCGCGAAGGCGTTCTGGTCCACCGCCCGTCCGGGGTCCAGGACCGTGAGACCGCGCGGTGTGGCGAGGCGGCGCAGCGCCTTCATCGTGGCGTCGAGGTCGGGCGAGCCCACGGGCGGTGCGTCGGGGCCGTTGGCCTTGGCGTTGAGCCAGTCGGCGAAGGTGGCCGCGTACTCGGGGACGACGTCGATCTGCCCGGACTCCAGGGCGGGTTCGTAGATCTCCCGGTTGGCGACGGTGATGAGGGAGGTCCGGTAGCCGGCCTGGTTCAGCAGCTGTGCGTACATCTGGGCGAGCAGGTCGCTCTCGGTGAATCCGGCCGAGCCGACGGTCAGCTGCCGGCTGTCGCCCGGGGGTGCGGTGACCTCCCCGCGGTTCTCCAGGGAGGGGCCGTTGGTGCAGGCGGTGAGGGCGAGCAGCAGCACGCCGGGCACCGCCGTACGGGACCTCACCGCGAGCCCCGCACCCAGACCGGGGCGAGCCGCTCGGCGAGCTCGAAGACGCCCTCCACGATCAGCGCGAAGACGGCGACCAGGATCGCCCCGGCGACCACCTGGGGTGTGCTGGCCAGGTTGAATCCGGCGGTGATGATCCGCCCCAGCCCTCCCCCGCCCGCCAGCGCGGCGATGGTCGCCGTGGCCACGAGCTGGACGGCGGCGATCCGCACACCGTTGAGGACCAAGGGGAGCGAAAGGGGCAGTTCCACGTGAAACAGCATTTGGCGCCCGGTCATCCCCATACCGCGCGCCGCCTGCACGATGCTCCGGTCGACCTCCCGCATGCCGACGTAGGCGTTGGTGAGCAGCGGCGGTATCGCGAACAGCACCAGGGCCACCACCGTGGGACCCTCGCCCCACCGGCCGATCGGGGTGAGGAGCAGCAGGACCAGGACGGCGAAGGTGGGGACGGCACGGCCCACGTTGGAGATGTTCACGGCGAGTGCGCCGCCCTTGCCGAGGTGGCCGAGGACCAGGGCGACGGGCAGGGCGACGGCACAGCTGATGACGAGGCAGACGACGGTGAGGACGAGGTGCTGGAGCAGCCGGTGCCCGATGCCGTCGCCGCCCGACCAGTGCGCGGAGTCGGTGAGCCAGTCCCAGGCGTCGGCGAGCGTCGTCATGCGCGGGCCGCCCGCGTCCACGGGGTGAGCAGTCGCTGCACACCGAGCAGCAGCAGGTCGGCGGCGACGGCGATCAGCACGCACAGGACGGAGGCGGTGAGTACCTGGGCCTTGAAGTAGGTGTTCATGCCGGCGTAGATCAGGTTGCCGAGGCCCCCGAAACCGACGATCGCGCCGACGGTGACCAGGGAGACCGCCGAGACGGTGGCGATGCGCAGTCCGGCCATCGCGGCGGGCAGGGCGAGCGGCAGCTCCACGGTGAGCAGCAGGCGGATCGGGCCGTAGCCCATGCCGCGGGCGGCCTGCCGGGTCTCCTCGGGCACGGCGCGCAGGCCCGCGAGGATGTTCCGGACGAGCAGGGTGAGCGAGTAGAGCACCAGACCGGCGACGACGAGGGTGGCCGAGAGGCCGTAGACCGGCAGGAGCAGCGAGAACATCGCCAGGGAGGGGATGGTGTAGAGGATCGTCGTGACGCCGAGGACGGGCGCGGCCGACCAGCGCCAGCGGCGGGCCAGCACGGCCAGGGGGACGGCGATGGCGAGACCGATGAGCACGGAGACCGCGGTGAGCCGGAGATGCTGCCCGACCGCGTCGAGGAGGATCTGGCGGCGGGTACTCAGATAGGCCCCGCAGATCCACTCGTTGCGCGCGAGGCAGTCGTTCGGGGGCGCGGTCACGCGTCCATTGCATCGGGCGGGCGACCCGCCCGGCGCGTTGTACTCACCCGTCCGGGTCGCCGACGGCGGGGAGGACCGGGACGCCCGGGACGCCCGGGACGCCCGAGGCGAGTGCACCAGGCCTTGCGGGGCGCCTCGACCTAGCGCACCACGCCATGCCGGGCTCCCCGACCTAACCCACCAGGCCATGCCATGCTCCCCGCCCTAGCCCACCACGCCATGCCGGGCGGCTGGCCTTGTGCACCACGCATGCCAGGCCCCCGACCTAACCCACCAGGCCATGCCATGCTCCCCGGCCTAGCCCACCAAGCCATGCCGTGCCCGGCTGCAGGCGGCCGGCCTGTGCACCACGGCCTGCCAGGCCCCCCGACCTAACCCACCAGGCCATGCCGGGCGGCCGGCCTAGCGCACCACGCCGTGCCGGGCGGCGGTCGGGTTCGCCGTGGTGGCCCCCCGGCAGGTGGTGCTACGCCATTCCGCCCGCGTCCATCAGCGCCGTCGCCGTTCCCGTGGCCAGGCCGTCGTCCAGCCGCTCGATGTGGGCGCCGGCCCGGGCGCTGGAGCCGTCGAAGACCAGCATCAGCTGCCGGGCGAGGACGGCCGGGTCGGTCGCGCCCCCTTGTTCGGCCTGCTCCCGGAAGAAGCCCTCCATCCGGCCCTTGGCGTCGCGGGCCACCACGCTCGCCGGGTGCTCGGGGTCCTTCAGCTCGACCAGGACGGCGAGGTACGGGCAGCCGTGGTACTCGGGGTTCCCGGAGTTCTTCTCCAGCCGCTCGAAGACGTACCGGATCCGCTCGCGGGGCGTGCCCGTCGCGTCCTCGGCGGGCGTGAGCTGCGCCTCGTACCAGGCCCTGCGGCGCTCCAGGCTGGCGGCCAGCATCTCCTCCTTGCTGTCGAAGAGCTGGTACATCGAGCGCTTCGACACCCCGGCCGACCTGCACAGCGCCTCGACGCCCACGGAGACGCCGTCGCGGTAGAAGAGCTCGGCGGCGGCATCGAGCAGCCGGTCGCGGGGGGACGCCTTGTCGGTGGTGGCCATAGGCCCGAGGTTACCTCTCGGCAGCACATTCGGAAACCGATCGGTATACAGGGTGGCAAGCTCGCTGAACAAGCGCTTAGATAGTGAGGTCAGCTCCTACGCCGCTCAGCCGGAGGCCCCCGTTGTTCACTTCCGTCGACGACGTCTCAGCCCGCCTCGCGGAGACCGGCTATCTCGCCTCCCCCGCCGTCGCCACCACCGTCTTCCTGGCCGACCGGCTCGGCAAACCCCTCCTCGTCGAGGGGCCCGCCGGGGTCGGCAAGACCGAGCTGGCGAAGGCCGTCGCCGAGGTCGCCGGCGCCCGGCTGGTACGGCTGCAGTGCTACGAGGGTGTGGACGAGTCCCGGGCGCTGTACGAGTGGAACCACGCCAAGCAGCTGCTGCGCATCAGCGCCGGCCGGGACGAGACCTGGGACGAGGCCCGTACCGACATCTTCAGCGAGGAGTTCCTGCTCCCCCGGCCGCTGCTCACCGCGATCCGGGGCGACGACCCCAAGGTGCTGCTGATCGACGAGACCGACAAGGCCGACGTCGAGGTGGAGGGCCTGCTCCTCGAGGTGCTCAGCGACTTCCAGGTGACCGTCCCCGAGCTGGGCACGGTCACCGCGACCCGCCGCCCCTTCGTGGTGCTCACCTCGAACGCGAGCCGTGAGCTGTCCGAGGCGCTGCGCCGCCGCTGCCTGTTCCTGCACATCGGGTTCCCGGACGAGGAGCTGGAGCGCCGGATCGTACGGCTGAAGGTGCCGGGGCTCGGCGAGGCGCTCACCGAGTCCGTGGTCCGGGTGGTCGGGGCGCTGCGGGCGATGGACCTGCGCAAGGTGCCGTCGGTGGCCGAGACGATCGACTGGGCGCGCACCCTGCTGGCACTGGGCGCCGACACCCTGGACGAGCAGGTCGTACGGGATTCCCTGGGCGTGATCCTCAAGCACCAGGACGACATCCAGAAGGCGGCCGCCAAGCTGGACCTGGACGCGCTGTGAGCGCAGCGGCACACGCTCCGGCCGACCTCGCCGACCGGCTCACCGGTCTGGTCGGGGCACTGCGGGCGCACGGGGTGCGGGTCGGCACCGGGGAGACCGTGGACGCGGGCCGGGCGGTGGCGGCGCTGGGCCTGGCGGACCGGGAGCTGCTGCGCGAGGGGCTGGCCGCGACCCTGCTGCACGGTACGGACCAACGGGCCGTGTTCGACCAGGTCTTCGACCTCTACTTCCCGCGCGGCGTGGGCGGCCCGGGCGCCGAGCCGGCCGACCGGGACCAGCTGCGGGAGCGGCTCGCGGCCGCGCTGGCCGACGACGACACCGCGCTGCTGCGGCAGTTGGCGGCGCAGGCGGTGGACGGCATGGGCGGGTACGGAAGTCCGTCGGGCTCGGACGGGTGGTCGTCGTACCAGACGCTGGACCGGCTGCGGCCGCAGACGCTGCTGGCGCGGGTGCGGGCGGACGTCCGGGCGCGGGGCACCGACCCGGGGTTCACGGACCGGCTGCTGGACGACGAGATCCGGCGGCGGATCGAGGCGTTCCGGGGGATGGTCGCGGCGGAGGCCCGGCGCCGGGTGGCCGAGCGGCGCGGGCGGGACGAGATCGCCCGGCGGGCGGTGGCGCCGAGCGCCGACCGGGTGGACTTCCTGTTCGCCGGGCGGGATCAACTCGCCGAACTGCGCAGGGCTGTTCAGCCGCTGGCCCGCAAGCTGGCGACCCGGCTGGCCGCGCGCCGCCGCCGCGCCGCGCGGGGCACCATCGACCTGCGCCGCACGCTGCGCGGTTCGCTGTCCACGGGCGGGGTGCCGATGCGGCCGGTGCTGCGCCGGCGCCGGCCGGTCCGGCCCGAACTGGTGCTGCTGTGCGATGTGTCGGGCTCGGTGTCGGGGTTCTCGGACTTCACGATGCTGCTGGTGCAGGCGTTGCACGACCAGTTCAGCAAGGTCCGGGTGTTCGCCTTCGTCAACCGGATCGACGAGGTGACCGGCCTGCTCGAACACGGCCGGGCCGACCCGGAGGGGCTCGGCGCCCGGATCAGCGCCGAGGCGACTCTCACCGGCTGGCACGGCAGCAGCGACTACGGGGTGTCGCTGGGCGAGTTCGCGGAGCGGTACGGCGCCGCGGTCGGCCCGCGCAGCACGGTGTTCGTGCTCGGCGACGCCCGCACCAACAACCTCGACCCGAACCTCGCGGCCGTCCGCCGGATCGCCGGACAGGCGCGCCGCGTCTACTGGCTGAACCCCGAGGCGCGCTCCCTGTGGGGCACCGGCGACTCGGTGGCGCCCGAGTACGCGGAACTGGTGGAGATGCACGAGTGCCGTACGGCCCGCCAGCTCAGCGGGCTGATCGCACGGCTGCTGCCGGTATGACAGACGGGTGCCGTCACCGGCGGACGGTCACGGCACCCGGTTGGTGCAGCCGGCGTCACCGACGCCTCCCCGGCCCACGCGGAGGAGGTCTTCGGTCCGGTGGCCCCGGTGCGCACCTTCCCCGACCTCGACGTGGGGCCGGGTGGACTACGCGCCGGGATGGGAGAGTTCGATGTCGTGGTCGTGGATGTCGGCGCCGGAGACGAGCACTCCGGTGGCGTGCGGCGGGTAGCCGGTCGCGATGACCGTGTACGGGCCGGTGTCCAGGTCGGGGAAGGCGTACCCGCCGTCGTGCCCGGTGGTGGTCGTGGCGACGACGTTGCCGGCGACGTCCACCAGCGTGACCCGCGCGTCGCCCAGCGGGCCTCCGGCGCCGCGTACCGTGCCGCGCACGTGGGCGCCGGGCCGCAGTTCGACCTCCACTCGGGTGACGCCGGTACCGGCGACCTCGACGGGCAGGGCGAGCGGCCGGTGCTTGGGCGAGCTGACGGCCAGGGTCACCGGGCCCGGTACCAGGTCGCCGACCGCGAACTCCCCGAGTCCGTCCGTCTGCTGGGTGGCGAGCACGTCCCCGCGGACGTCGGTGACGACCACCACGGCCCCGGCGACCGGCGCCCCGCTGTCCGCGGCCCGCACCAGTCCGGCCAGACCGCTGCCGCCGCTGAGCAGCACGTCGTACGCGACCGGTTCGCTGCTCACGACCAGGGTGGTGGCCTGCGGCCGGCAGCCGTCGGCGGAGGCTATGAGGACGTACGTGCCCTCGCCGGGCGCCGCCACGGCGTAGCGCCCCTCGGCGTCCGCCTCCGCGCGGCCGAGCTGGCGGCCGCCCAGGGAGATCAGGGTGACGGCCGCCCGGCCGACGCCGGTTCCGTCGGCGCCCCGCACCCGCCCGCGCACCTGGACACCGTCGTCGCTGAGGGAGATGGTCACCGGGGCGCCTTTCGCAGCCACCGGTGACTCAGGCGCCGGTCCGGGCGCCGCCTCGGTCACGACCGCAGGGGCCGCGGCCGGGGCCGGCTTCCGGCGCGGGATGAATGCGGCCACCAGCAGCGCGAGGACCGCCGCGCCGGAGCCGACCGCCATGACCACCTTGAAGCCGTTCTCGGAGGGCACGGTGACACCGCCGAAGACGTTCGTCATCTGGGCCAGGATGACTCCGGCGACGGCGCTGGCGGTCGACGTACCGATGGACCGCATCAGGGTGTTGAGGCTGTTCGCGGCGGCCGTCTCGTGCGGGTCGACGGCGCCCATGATGAGCGCGGGCATCGCGCCGTAGGCGAAGCCGATGCCGGCGCCGACGATGCAGGAGACCAGGACGAGCTGCCAGACGGCGTCCATGAGCACGATGTTGAGCCCGTACCCGGCGGCCACGATCACCGCGCCGCACATCAGGGTGATCTTCGGCCCGAAGTTCTTGGAGACGAGGGCCGACACCGGTGCCGTCGCCATCATCACCAGGCCGGTCGGGGCCATCACCAGGCCCGCGTCGAGCAGCGACTTGCCCAGCCCGTAGCCGGTCGCCTCAGGCAACTGCAGGAGCTGCGGAAGCACCAGGGACATCGCGAACATGGAGAAGCCGAAGGCGATCGAGGCGAGGTTCGTCACCAGGACCTGACGGCGGGCGGTGGTGCGCAGGTCGACCAGCGGTTGCAGGGTGCGCAGTTCGTACCAGCCCCAGGCGAGCAGGATCACCACGGCGGCCCCGAACAGGCCGAGCGTGGTGCCGCTGTCCCAGCCCCAGTCGGCGCCCTTGGAGATGCCGAGGAGCAGGCAGACCAGGCCGGCCGCCATGCCGAGGGCGCCGGGCAGGTCGAACCGGCCGCCGGTGCGCACCTTGGACTCCGGCACCAGCAGCATGACCAGCAGGGCGGCGACTACGCCGAGCACGGCCGAGGTCCAGAACAGCATGTGCCAGTCGAAGTGGTCGGCGATCAGCGCGGCCGCGGGCAGGCCGAGCGCGCCGCCGACGCCGAGGGAGGCGCTCATCAGCGCGGTCGCGGAGCCGAGCCGTTCGGCGGGGAGTTCGTCGCGCATGATGCTGATGCCGAGCGGGATCACGCCCGAGGCCAGGCCCTGCAGCGCGCGGCCGACGATCATCGGTACGAGGGTGTCGCTGAGCGCGGCGGTGACCGATCCGGCGACGAGCATCACCAGGCTGGTCAGCAGCATCAGCCGCTTGCCGTACATGTCGCCGAGCCGCCCCATGACCGGCGTGGCGACGGCGGCCGCGAGCAGGGTGGCGGTGACGGCCCAGACCGCGTCGGACGCCGACGCGTCGAGCAGCTTCGGCAGCTCGGGCACGATGGGGATCACGAGGGTCTGCATCAGCGAGACCACGATCCCGCCGAAGGCCAGCACCGCGACGACTACATTGGTCCGCGGCGCGGCGGACTCCCCTGCCTCCATCGGCCGGGGCTGTGCATGGGACATGGTCGAGCCTCCGTAGGGCCACTCGAGTCTGCACGACCCTCCCGAATGTAAGTCACTTGATTTACTTAAGCAAGCATAGCCGGGTTCCGTGCGACGGGGGTGAAGGCCGCTCAGCTGGACTCGCGCACCACCAGCCGGCACGGCACCGTGTGCACCCCGGGCGCCGGTTCGGCGTCGATGGCCCGGAGCAGCCGCAGCGCGGCGATCCGCCCGATCCCGGCCAGGTTCATGTCGACGGTGGTGAGCGGCGGACGGCAGGCGAGCGCCATCGTGTCCCAGTTGTCGTAGCCGACGACCGCGATGTCCCCCGGCACGTCCCTGCCGCGCTCGCGCAGCGCGTCCGCCACCCCACGGGCGATCTGGTCGTTGCCGCAGAAGACGGCGTCCGTGTCGGGCGCCGTCCGCAGTACCGCGTCGGCGGCCCGCCGCCCCCAGGCCTCGCTCCACTCCCCGAAGTGCACCCGGCCGGTGGCGAGTTGGAGTCCGGCCCCGGCCAGGTGCCGGACGGCGTGCGCGGCGCGGTCGCGGGCCGCCTGATGGTGCTCGGGCCCGGTGACATGGGCGATCCGGGTACGGCCGGTAGCCAGCAGGTGTTCCACGGCGAGCCGGGCGCCGCCCCGGTCGTCGGTGACGACGGAGGTGTCGGCGGGGTCGGTCGACGGTGAGAGGGCGTAGACGACCGGGATCGCCGGGTCGATGCCGGACAGGGGCGGGCGGGGGTCGGTACGGCGGCCCGTGACGATGATGCCGTCGACCCTCCGGTCGGTGAGGTTGCGCAGATGGTGCTGTTCGCGAATGGCGTCGCCACGGGTGTCGCAGAGCAGCACGGAGATCTTCCCGGCGCCGAGCGCGTCCTCGGCGCCGAGCAGTACGGGGGTACTGAAGCGGCCGATGCCGTCCGTCGTCATCAGCCCGACCGTCCAACTCCTGCCGCTGTGCAGGCTCTGCGCATGCTGATTGGGCCGGAAGCCGAGCGCCTGCACCGCGTCCAGCACCCGTTGCCGGGTCTCCGGGCGCATCCGGCCGGCGCCGTTCAGCGCCTTGGAGGCCGTGCCGACGCTGACGCCGGCGAGCGCGGCGACATCGGCGAGCCGGGCCCGGCCGACGGGCGGAGAGTCTGGCGCAGAGGTCACGGGCAAACCTTTTCCCTGGACGGCTTCTCGGCGGTGCCGCCGGCCTCCCGGCGACAGAGCCGCGCCACATCGTCGCAGTCACCGGAGTGAAGTGCCAGACCCGCCGGGCAAGTTGAAAAATCTGTGCCGGGCGTCTTGACCCCTCCCCTCGGCTGCCCTGTACTTCTCGGCGAGAAAACGGTTGCGCACAGTGGTTCCGCGCCACATCGCGCCCCAAGTCCCGGACGGCGTTCGATATTTCGACTCCGCCGTCGCCCAGGCACTCACTTCCTCCCCACCCCCGGAGAGCCATGCCCCGCACCCGCGCCGCCCGTCCCGCACCCGCCGGCCCCGTCCGTCTCACCCCCGACGCCCGCACCGCGCTGCGCCCGGCGACCGTCGCCATCGACGGCGGCTTCTGGCACGACCGCCGCACCACCAACGCCCGGGTCTCCCTCCCCCAGGGTCCGGACCTGCTGGAGTCCGCCGGCAACCTGCACAACCTGCGCCTGGCGGCCTCCGCGTCGCCGGGCGCCGCGCCCGAGGGCGAGTTCCGGGGCGCGTACCCGTTCGTCGACACGGACGTCTACAAGTGGCTGGAGGCGGCGTCCTGGCAACTCGCCCAGGGGGAGGACACCGCACTGGCCGCCGACGTGGCGCGGATCGTCGCCCTGGTGGCCGCCGCGCAGCAGCCCGACGGCTATCTCAACACCTGGTTCCAGCTGGTCAAGGGCGGCGAGCGGTACCAGGACCTGCGCTGGGGCCACGAGTTGTACTGCGCGGGCCATCTGATCCAGGCGGCCGTGGCCCACCACCGCGCCACCGGTCGCACCGAACTCCTCGACGTGGCACGCAGGTTCGCCGACCATGTCGACTCGGTCTTCGGCCTCCCCGGCAGCGGCAGGCCCATCGACGGCATCGACGGTCACCCGGAGGTCGAGACCGCCCTGGTGGAGCTGTACCGGGAGACCGGCGAGCGCCGCTATCTGGACCTGGCCGGCTACTTCGTGGACCGGCACGGCCATGGTCTGCTCGGAGGCGCGTCCTACTGCCAGGACCGGGTCCCGCTGCGCGAGGCCACGAACGTCGAGGGCCATGCCGTACGGCAGTTGTAC
Organism: Streptomyces sp. NPDC001220; assembly: GCF_053597895.1. Classification (NCBI taxonomy): domain Bacteria; kingdom Bacillati; phylum Actinomycetota; class Actinomycetes; order Kitasatosporales; family Streptomycetaceae; genus Streptomyces; species Streptomyces sp. NPDC001220. The sequence goes on along the minus strand of NZ_JBSFJE010000004.1, from coordinate 591,977 downwards.
CTGCTGGCGGCCGCCGCGGACCTGGCGGCGGAGACCGGGGACGCCGAACTGCGGGCGGCCGGTGAGCGGTTGTGGCACGCCATGACGACCACCAAGACGCATCTCACCGGTGGCCTCGGCGCCCACCACGACAAGGAGGATTTCGGCGACCCCTACGAACTCCCCAACGAGCGGGCCTACTGCGAGACCTGTGCCGCGATCGCCTCGGTGCAGTGGAGCTGGCGGCTGGCCCTCCTCACCGGCGAGGCCCGCTACTCCGACCTGATCGAGCGCACCCTGTTCAACGGCTTCCTGGCCGGGGTCTCGCTGGACGGCGAGCGGTGGCTGTACGTCAACCCGCTCCAGGTGCGCGACGGGCACACCGACACCGGCGGCGACCAGTCGGCCCGCCGCACCCGCTGGTTCCGCTGCGCCTGCTGCCCGCCCAACGTGATGCGACTGCTGGCCGGGCTGACGCACTACCTGGCGTCGAGCGACGAACAGGGCCTGCAGATCCACCAGTTCGTGACCGGCGCGTACGAGAACGACCGGGTCCGGGTCCGCGCGGAGACGGACTACCCCTGGCACGGCACGATCGGGTTCACCGTCGAGGAGACCCCGGCCGACGCCCCCTGGACGCTGTCCCTGCGCATCCCGCAGTGGTGCCGGGACTTCCGGGTGCGGTGCGGCACGCAGACGTACGACCGGTCCGACGCCCCGGTGGACCAGGGCTGGTTGCGGCTGACGCGCACCTGGCGACCGGGCGACCGGGTACACCTCGAACTCGTCCTCGAACCCCGGCTCACCGCGGCCGACCCGCGCGTGGACGCCGTACGCGGCTGTGTGGCGATCGAGCGGGGGCCGCTCGTGTACTGCCTTGAGCAGGCCGACCATCCGGGCGGCGGCCTGGACGACATCGTCCTGGACCCGTCCCGGCCGCCGGCCGTGAAGCACCGACCGGACCTGCTCGGCGGTGTCGCCACCGTGGTGGCCGCCGGACACCGGCGGCGGACCCCCCACCGGGGCTGGTGGCCTTACCGCACCGCGGACCACTCCGGTCCCGAACCCGACGGCGAGCCGATCGAGTTGACCGCGATCCCGTACCACGTCTGGGCCAACCGCGAGGACGGCAGCATGCGCGTCTGGCTCCCCACCTCCTGAGACACCCCGTCCTACGACAACGAGGTCACCCCGTGATACCCACCCGCCGTACCGTCATGGTCACCGCCGTCGCCCTCGGCACCCTCGCCTCCCTCACCGCCTGCGGTGGCGGTTCCGGCTCCTCGGGATCGTCCTCCCCGGCCGGCGGCACGTACACCTTCTGGGACCCGTATCCGCAGTTCGACTCCTCCTCGGAGTGGGGCAAGCGGGTCACCGCGTGCGGCACCGCGGCCGGGGTGAAGCTCAAGCGGACCGCGTACGACACCACCGACCTGGGCAACAAGGCGCTGCTGGCCGCCCAGCAGGGCAACGCGCCGGACGTGATGCTGGTCGACAACCCGGTCGTCTCCACGCTGGTGGAGGCGGGGATCCTCAACAAGACCGGCGACCTGGGTCTGGACACCTCGTCGATCCAGAAGAACATCATCGGGGCCGGCACGATCGACAACGCCTCCTACGGCGTGCCGATCGGCGCCAACACCCTCGCGCTCTACTACAACAAGAAGATCCTCTCCGCCGCCGGTGTCGACCCGGCCTCGGTCAAGGACTGGACGTCGCTCACGGCCGCGCTGAAGAAGGTGAAGGCGGCCGGCAGGAAGGGGATCACCTTCTCGGCGATCAACACGGAGGAGGGCAGCTTCCAGTTCCTGCCCTGGTTCTGGGGCGCGGGCGGCGACCTCACCGAACTCGGCTCGGCCAAGGGAGTGGCCGCACTGGCGCTGTGGAAGCAGTGGGTGGACGCGGGGTACGCGCCGAAGGACGTGCTGCAGAACACCCAGACCACCAGCTGGCAGGAGTTCGCCACCGGGGAGTACGCGTTCAGCGAGAACGGCACCTGGCAGCTCGGCAACGCCGACAAGGCCGGCTTCCCGTACGGGGTCATCAGCATCCCCGGCCGGAACGGCGGTTCGGCGCCGGTGCCGACCGGCGGCGAGTTCGTGACCGTGCCCGTACAGCAGGACACCTCGCGCTACGCCACCACCAAGAAGATCGTCACCTGCCTGACCAGCGACTCCAGCCTGCTGGCCACCGACACCACGCTCATGTACGTGGCGCCCACCTCCGCCGTACAGGCCGAACAGGTCAAGAAGAACCCGGAGTTGAAGCCCTGGGTAGCGGCGGTCGCGGCGGCGTGACACCGCTGCTCGCCTACCTCTGCGCCTTCTACGTCTATCCGCTCTGCCGCAACCTCGATCTGAGCCTGCGCGACTACACCGTCCGGTCCTTCGTGGCGGGCGACGCACCCTTCTCCGGCTGGGACAACTTCCGGAAGGTGCTGGACGATCCGACGTTCGGACCCGCGATGCGGCACACGATGGTCTTCACCCTCGTGTCGATCGTCTTCCAGTACGCGGCCGGGCTCGCCCTCGCGGTCTTCTTCAACCGGCACTTCAGGCTGTCGACCGTACTGCGGGCGCTGTTCCTGATCCCCTGGCTGCTGCCGCTGATCGTGTCGGCGTCGACGTGGTCGTGGATGTTCAACAGCGAGTCGGGAGTGGTGAACTACTTCCTGCACTTCTTCGGCGTGGCCCCCGTCGGCTGGCTGACCTCGCCGGACTGGGCGCTGGCCTCGGTGATCGTCGCCAACATCTGGATCGGCATCCCCTTCAACCTGGTCATCCTGCACAGCGGCCTGCAGAACATCCCCGGCGAGCTGTACGAGGCGGCGGCGCTGGACGGGGCGGGCGGCTGGCAGCAGTTCCGCCGGATCACCTTCCCGCTGCTGCGCCCGGTGTCGGCGATCACGCTGCTGCTCGGGCTCGTCTACACGCTCAAGGTGTTCGACCTGATCTGGATCATGACCAAGGGCGGTCCGGGCGACGCCTCCTCCACCCTGGCCACCTGGTCGTACCAGCTCGGCTTCGGCACCCTGCTGCCCAGGTTCGGTCCCGGTGCGGCCGTCGGCGACATCCTGATCCTCATCGCCCTGGCCTTCGGCCTGCTGTACATCCGCGTACAGAGGAGGCAGGAGGCATGAAGTCCCGTGCGAAAAACCGCTGTTACACCGTCCTCGGACTGCTCCTCACCGCGCTGATGCTGTTCCCGGTGTACTGGATGGTCAACGTCTCCCTCACTCCGCAGCGGGACATGCGCAAGAGCCCGCCGGACCTGCTCCCGCTGCACCCCACCTTCGAGGGCTACCGGGCCGTCCTGGACGACCAGTTGCCCTACCTCGGCACCAGCCTGCTCATCGGCCTCGGCACGGTCGCCCTCACCCTCGCCCTCGCCGCCCCGGCCGGCTACGCACTGGCGAAGCTGCGCCCGCGCGGCGCCGGCGCCCTGGGCCTGGCCCTTCTCGTCGCGCAGATGGTCCCCGGGATCGTCATGGCGATGGGCTTCTACGGCGTCTTCCTGGACCTCGGACTGCTCAACTCCTGGTGGGGCCTGATCGTCGCGGACTCCACGATCGCCGTCCCGTTCGGCGTCATGATCTTCACGGCGTTCATGTCGGGTATCCCCGGCGAGCTGATCTCGGCCGCCCGGATCGACGGCGCCGGCACCTGGCGCACCTTCCGGTCGGTCGTCCTCCCGCTGAGCCGCAACGCGATCGTCACCGTCTCGCTGTTCGGCTTCCTGTGGGCCTGGTCCGACTTCGTCTTCGCCAACACGCTGGACGGCGGCGGACGTTGGAAGCCGATCACGCTCGGCATCTACAAGTACATCGGCAACAACAACCAGGAGTGGAACGCGATCATGGCCACCGCCGTGGTCGCCTCGGTCCCCGCGGCCGTCCTCCTGGTCCTCGCCCAGCGCTATGTGGCCGCAGGCGTGACCGCGGGCGCGGTGAAGGACTGAGCACTTCGACTTCCCCACTCTTCGAGGAGATCCATGCCATGAGCCGCATCCCCCTCAGAGCCGCCCTCGGTGCCGTGGTGCTGACCGCCACCCTCTGCACCGCCGCTCCCGCCCAGTCCGCCCCCACCTCCGCCACCACCCTGGTGGTGAGCGCGAACCAGACCCTGCGCCCGGTCACGCACGTGGCCTCGGGCAGCCTGTACGGCCTGGACACCGCGAGCGTGCCGGCCGACACCCTGGTCGAGCCGCTCAGGCCCCACACCTTCGTGCAGATGGCGCCCGGCGGCAGCCAGCTGCCCAACGGCGAGCCCAGCCCCGGCGGTGACGCCCTGGTGGTCGCCCCCGAGGCGGCGAAGGCCGGTGCCAAGGTCGTCGTACGCATGCCGGACTGGTATCCGAACTTCCCCTACAAGTGGGTGAGCTGGAGCGACTGGCTGTCGGCCGTGGACAGGCAGGTCGCGTCTGTGAAGTCTTCCGGCGCCACCAATGTCGCCGCCTACGAGCTGTGGAACGAACCGGACTGGACCTGGGACACCTCGGCGGCCGGCAGCTTCGACTCCGGGTGGGCGACGACGTACAAGGAGGTCCGCGCCAAGGACTCCAGCACCCCGGTCCAGGGCCCGAGTTACTCGGCGTGGAACCAGAGCTGGATGAGTACGTTCCTCACCGACGCCAAGGCGAGCGGCACCGTCCCCGACATCATCGCCTGGCACGAGCTGCAGGGCTCGCAGAACATCGCCGCCCATGTCGCCGCCTATCGCGCCCTGGAGACCGGCCTCGGCATCAGCCCCCGCCCGATCGCCATCGAGGAGTACGGCACCACGAGCGAGGTCGGCGTCCCCGGACCGCTCGCGAGCTACGTCGCCAAGTTCGAGCGGTCCGGTGTGCACGACGCCGAACTCGCCTTCTGGAACCACTACGGCACCCTCGGCGACACCCTCACCGACACCGGCGGCTCACCGAACGGGGCGTACTGGCTGTTCAAGTGGTACGGCGACATGTCCGGGAACATGCTCGTCACCACGCCCCCGGCGCAGACGGGCATCGACGGCTTCGCCTCCCGCAACGGCGCGGGCAACCAGATCAGCGTGGTCGCCGGCGGCTGCACCGGTTCGTGCGCCGTCACCGTCAACGGGCTGTCGTCGTTGCCGGCCTTCGGCAGCACCGTGCACGTGAAGCTGGAGTACACCCCGTCCAAGGGCCGTACGACCGCCGTGTCCGGACCGATCACGGTCTCGGACACCGACTACCCGGTCAGCGGCGGCTCGATCACCGTGCCGGTGACCATGAACGCCTCCGACGGCTACCACCTGACCGTCACCCCGAGCGGCACCGCCACCTCGCTGGCCGGGCGCTACCGGATCACCAACCGGAACAGCGGCCTCGCGCTGGACACCAGCGGCGCGGGCACCGCCCAGGGCACCGCGGTCGTCCAGGCCTCCGCGACCACGGGCACCGACCAGAACTGGACCCTGGTGACCGCCGGCAGCGGCCTCTACAAGATCCAGCAGCAGGCGAGCGGACTGCTTCTCGGCATCACCAACGCGGGCACCGGTGCCGGCGGCACCGCACTGATCTGGGGCGACAACGGCACCGCCGACCACCTCTGGCAGCTGATCCCGTCCGGCGACGGCTACTACAAGATCGCCAACTACAACAGCGGGCTGCTGCTCGGGGTGACCGACATGAGCACCTCGTCCGGCGCCCAGGTCCTCCAGTGGGACGACAACGGCACCACCGACCACCTGTGGAAGCTGACAGCCCACTGACGTACGCGCCTCTGAACCACCGCGCACCGGGGGGGGGAAGCGGGGCCTGGAGCCCGTGGGCCCGACGGTCCGGCCCGCGGCCGAGCCGGACGGGCGCCCGTTCCGGCCTCCGCAGCTCCCGGCAGCCGGCGGAGGCGGCGCGCCCGGCGCGGCCGCCTCGCTCCGGTCGGCGGTGCCGTCGCCCTGGGCCCTGGGCTACGGCGGGGAGGGCGGCCGGAAGTAGGACATCCGCAGCTCCGCGCCGGACGCCAGTGGCAGACGTACCGCCCGGTCTTCGGCAACCTGAGGGACGGGTTCCGCACGCCCGGCCGACCGCTCGGCAACCGGGACGTTCGGCCGCTAGGTTGGGTGGCATGAGCAACCTTGACCGTGCGCCCGTCCCGAGCGTGTGCGGTGGCCGCGGATTCGTCGTCGCCGAACCCGTCCGCGAGCTGCTGAGCCCCCGCCACGTGCAACTCGGCGAGTCGACCGAGGTGCGCCGGCTGCTGCCGAACCTCGGCCGCCGCATGATCGGCGCCTGGGCTTTCGTCGACCACTACGGCCCCGACGACATCGCCGACGAGCCCGGGATGCAGGTCCCGCCGCACCCGCACATCGGGCTGCAGACGGTCAGCTGGCTGCACCAGGGCGAGGTGCTGCACCGCGACTCGACCGGCAGCCTGCAGACGATCCGTCCGCGTGAACTCGGGCTGATGACCTCGGGCCGGGCGATCAGCCACTCGGAGGAGAGCCCCAGGCCGCACGCCCGGTACCTGCACGGCGCCCAACTGTGGGTCGCGCTGCCGGACTCCCACCGGTACGTCGAACCGAAGTTCGAGCACCACCCCGACCTGCCGACGGTCACCGCGCCTGGCCTCACCGCGACGGTCATCCTCGGCTCCCTCGACGGCGCGGCCTCGCCCGGTACGACGTTCACCCCGATCGTCGGGGCCGACCTGGCGCTGACGCGGGGGGCGGACCTGCACCTGCCCCTGGCGTCCGACTTCGAGTACGGCGTGCTGGCGATGTCCGGCGAGGTGCGTGTCGACGGCGTCCCGGTGGTCCCGGGCTCGATGCTCTACCTCGGCTGCGGCCGCACCGAACTGCCGCTGCGCGCCGAGTCGGACGCGGAGATCATGCTCCTGGGCGGCGAGCCGTTCGAGGAGGAGCTCATCATGTGGTGGAACTTCGTCGGGCGTACCCAGGAGGACATCAAGCAGGCCCGGGAGGACTGGATGAGCGGGTCGCGATTTGGGGAAGTGAAGGGCTATGACGGAGCTCCCCTACCTGCCCCCGAATTGCCGCCGACACCACTGAAACCACGGGGTCGAGTACGCTGAGCCGGCATTTCACAGACCATCGTGCACAGTACCGGGCGAGGTGAAACACACCCCGCCCGGTTCGCAATCCAGTCGGAGCAAACTCCCCGCCACAGGCTCGTTCCACCGCACCTCGCAGTGCAGGCTTCGCCAGCCGTACTCAGCTTTGATCGGACTGATGCTGACCCCGCGCTGACTTCACAGGGCCTGTCCGGCGGATCAAGTAGCCGCCTCGCGTGGATCATTGTGTTGGTCGTGGGGCGGGGCGATCTTACGAACGACGAGTGGGTACAACTGGCATCACAGCTACCGAAGACCGGCTCCGCGGCGGACGTTGGACTGATCACCGGATGGTGATCAACGGGAGGGTGATGGAGCCTGCCGAGAGTGGCCCGGTCCAGGTGGCCTGCGGGGGAGGAACCGGGGCCCGGCGTGTTCTCTATCTGATGGTTTTGAGCTGGGGAACGAGCTCCGGCCACGGTCCGTAGTCCGTGTAGGCACTGCCGCAGCGGTGCAGCGAGAGTTCCTTCGCGGTGACGTCGATACGTCCGCCGTTGGCCTCGAGGTGCTGGAGCATCCGGCGTGACTCGTCCACGGTGTCGGGGTAGGTCAGGTGCCAGTCGCCGGACGAGTACGCCTGTTCCCGCTGGATGAGCCGGGCCAACACCGAGTCGTTCCATTTGAAATGGTGGACCTGGGGGAAAGCCTCCTCGGCGGGCATGAGCCGCCCAGTCTCGGCCCCGTGCTGTCCGAGGTGCAGTCGTACGTCGCCACGGGCCAGGGTCACCTTGGACGATCCGGCTCCCGGCAGGCGCAGCGTCACAAGTCCGGCGAGCGGGTACTGTGCCCAGATGGATTCGTGGGGGTTCAACGTCGGCAGACTGCCGTCGGCGGCCACCCGGTCCAGCAGGGCACCCTTGACGTAGTCGTATCCGCCGGCTTCGCACGCGGCGATGACATCGGTGAGCGGTCGGTCGTAGACATGGAATTCGTCAAGGTCTGCGACGACCCACCAGTCCTTGGGATGCCTCCGCATCTGCGCCCGGATCAGATATCCGTTGAGGTCCTCGTCCCAAGGCCCCTGGTGCACTGCGGCGAAGGAGATGCCGTGCCGCGCGACCACGTCCTGGGAGCGCTGGAAGTCAGGGTCGTCGAATGACTCGATGTGCCGCGCGATGTGGAAGGACTCGACACCAAGGGCGCGATAGTGCGTGATCGCGGCATCCAGCAGGCCGGTGTCAGCGCCGACGACGGATACGAAACGGATCGTCACGTCAGATCTCTCTCGTCTTCATCTGGGCAGTTCGGTAATCCCTCGACGGGGAAGAAGGGGCCGAGGGAGAGGGGAGGGGCGGGCAGGAACGGGAAGCAGACAGGCCCCCGAATGCTGCCCGCGCGCTAAGTCGCTGCCTCCTGCGAGCTCGCCGGGCTACCGTCACCCGCGCCTTGCAAAGCCATCCGGAAGAGGAGGAGCACGGCGGCGAGCGCGCAGAGACCGGCACAGATCCAGAAGACGCTGCGGTAACCCGTCTGCGCGGCGACCACACCGGTGATAGCTCCGGCCAGCAGCTGGGCAGCCGGGAAGGTGGACGAGTAGAGCGCGGACACCGTGCCGGTTCCGCCGGGCACCTCCTGTTGCACCACCACCATAGGGATACTCGTGATCACCGCGATCCACATGGCGTTCGGCAGCTGGAGGGCGATCAATACGGGAGCCGAGCCCGCCATCGGCAACAGGCAGAAGAAAATGATGGCGAGGACCACGGCGGCGGCCACGACCCGTACCTTCCCGACGCGGTCGGCCAGGCGGCCCACCGTGATCATCAGCGGAATCTCCAGCGCCGCGCAGGATCCAGCCATCAGGCCGACCAAAGAGGCCGACAGGTGCAGATCCTTGGTGACGTACAGAGCGATGGCGATGAGGTACATCTGGTTCGCCACGTTGACCGCCGTGACCGAGCCGAGCAGGAGCCAGGAGCGGGGCGGCACAGTCGTAAGAAGGCGGCGCAAGGCCGAACGACGGCCCTCGGCCTTGTCCTTGGGTTCCGGCCGGGGCGGCGATGGCAGGGCCGGCAGGAACCAGCGGCCGAGGACCACGGTCAGCAGAAGCAGGGCCGCGGCAACCGCGTACATGCGGCCGAACCCCGCGCGGGTCAGCAGGAAGAGGCCGACCGGCGGACCGACCACCCATCCGGCGGAGAAGATCGACCGCACCGCGGAACTGAACGGGGTCACCTCTCTGCCGGTCGCGTCGGCGAAGTCCTTGACGTACGCGAACAACTGGGAAATGTATGCCTCGTTGAGGCCGAGGAGCACGGCCCCGGTGGCGAACACCACCGCGTAGTCACGGGCACCCGTGAAGATCAGTGCGCCAGCGACTCCTGCCAGCGCGGTCGAGGCAAGGGCAATCCTTCTGTCGGACAGCCGGTCGGACAACCAGCCCATGCCCAGATTGATGCCGATTCCGACGACGGCACAGCCGGTGAAGTACAAGCCGATGAGCCCCGGTCCCGCACCCACGGCGTCCGCGAGGAACAGGCTGAGCGTGGTACCGAAGACTGACATCGCGAGGGCATAGCATCCGGCGGCGATCCCCAGGGACGTCGCCGTCCTGGTGGATCGGCGCGCCCGAGCAGCACCCTTCGCGGCCCCGGTGCTGGTGGGACGCGCAAGCTTCACGTTGTTCCCCCGATGCCTGAGTGATGCGTATGCCAGCGCTCGTAGTGAGCCGCCAGCCATTTGCCGACCGAAGTCGCGGATGCGAAGCCCGAGAGGCGAGGTTCGGTAGGGGCTCCGATCACGACAGCCTCACCGACGGATTCAAGCATCGGAATGTCGTTGGCCCGGTCCCCGAAAGCGACGGCTTCGGCCGGCGTCAGGCCCGCCTCCCGGAGGAGCCTCCGTACCGCATGTCCCTTGGAGGCGAGAGGCGACAGTACTTCGACCGGCCCGCCCTCCTCCGGTCTGCAGGAGTAGGTGATGGTGGCAGCGAACCCCAGGGCCTCCGCCTTGCGGGCCAGCTCCCCGGCATTGAGGTCTCCGCTTCGGCAGAGCAGTTTCGTGATAGGGAGGGTGCTGCCGGTCAAGTCCGCGATGTCCGCACAGAACCCGTCCGCCCCGGTATCCGTAGCCGGCCACCAGGCGTATCCCGGCTCGTAGCCGAATGCGGACTCGAATTCCGTCGCGAAGCTGACCTTGGGGTCGGCCCTGCGGAGCGCTTCGGAGAAGTCCCGCACCCGCTGTCCGTCCAGTGCAGCAACGATCCGCATACCGCCGTCCACGACCTCCGACGCCCCGTTAGAGGTGACGACGTGGCGGGAGAGCTTCTCGACCGCTGCTGGCAGATCGGACAGACAGCGTGAGGGGCGCCCTGTCACGAAGACGAGACGGACTCCGCCGGAGGTCACCTTCCGCAGCAGGTCGATGTCCTCGTCGAGGACGCGCCCACCCGGGCGCACGAGCGTCCCGTCGAGGTCGCAGAAGATCGCTCTGATCACTTATTCCCCCTGTTGACGCCGTATAGCAGTTCCGCGGCTTGCCACCACGAGGAGGTTCCTGAGAGCGGCGTAGGCCCCTGCGGCGGGTTCGCCACGCCGCGCACCTCTCCACGCCACTGTGCATGCCTTCCTCAGCTCGTGGCGCAGGGACATGACGGGCAGCACCTTCAGGGATTCACCGTGCGCCTGGCCCACTCCGTATGCCCGGACGCTTCTCAGGTCGTCCCGTACACTGAGAGGCCTGTGCCAGATGACTGCTTGCGGGACGAGTCGGACCGGTATGTCCGACTTCCGTCGGCGCAGCTCGAAGTCGCGGTCCTCGCGCCACTTCATGGCGGCGTTGAAGTGGTAGCCGCCCATCTTCTCCACGATGTCCCTGCTGTAGAGAAGCGGCGGGCTGTAGGCGTTGACCTTCTTCGTGACCAGAGGGTCTTCCGTCAGTCGTCGCGCCGCGGCTACCAGCCGGCTGCCGCGGCCTGCGGTTTCGAACTGGACACGCCCCTTCACCAACGCGAAGGACGCTTCGGCCAGCATCGAGGCGATGGCTCCCGGCTCGAACGCGCAGTCGGAATCCATGAGGAGAACCAGCGGCGTGACCGCCTGCATGATCGCGCGATTGTAGGCCAGACCGATTCCGGATTCCGAAGTACTCAGGACCGTCACATGCGATGCGGCTTTCGCATACGTCGTCAATCCCTCGAGGAACCAGTCCGGAGACCCGTTGGTGGAGATGACGACGGAGCAGTGGACGTCGATGGACGCCAAGCACCGATAGATCAGGGGATCGTCGCGGACAGGAATGATGACCGTCAGGTCTTTCGCGGACAGAGGCAAGGGGGCGGAGGAGGCGGAAGGCGAGGAGTCGACGGCGTCGGTGCTCAATGAGAGCTCCTCGGCTGGCTCACCGCTGCTTCGAACCGCCGGACCACGGCATCGGGATCGATGTGTGTCACCAGACGGTGCGTTCCGCTTCCCTGCCGGAATCGAATGGCCCCGCGGTTCGCCAGATCCGTGCTGACGGAGATGGTCCCCGTCTCTTCCTTGTACGGCAGGGTGCTGTCCGCCATGAGGGAGGCCGCCACCACGTCCCAGATGGGTTCGCGGTCCTTGTTTTCACCCCGCGGCGACTCGCGTTCGAGCTTGTCCAGAGCAGCACCCAGCGGAGTGCTGGTACGTCTGATCCGGTCCACCGCCACCGGAACCAGCCGGGGGGCCTCCAGAACCTCGAGCGGGATCATCACCACGGTCTCCCACCCCGCCGACAAACACTCCTCCAGGGCTTCGGGGTCGGCGAACGTGTTGAACTCGGCGTGCTCCGTCACGTTTCCGCTTGTGATGGATCCACCGGAGATCCACAGACGATGCCGCGCCGGGACGGAGGACGCGAGCTGCCGCAGGGCCCGAGCGATGTTTGTGACGGGACCGATGGCGAGGACGTCGGACCCTTGAGATCGCGTCAGGGCCGCGGCCAGCGCATCGGCAGCCGGCCCGTCCTCGACACCGGTGTTCCAGAAGCCCTCGTTGTCCGGGCGCAGCGAAGCGACATACGTCTCCGCCGGCAGGGACGCGACGACCCTGCGCACGTCCTCCCGGACGGACTCGTACCACCACAGCGGTTTCTCGCACCCGCTTACGACATCGATGTCCAGAAGGTGATCACATGCCAGCGTCTGCGCGTGCTGCGCAGAGGTGGTAGCTGTGGCGTTCCCGAAGACCGTGGTGATCAGGCGAGGGACCCGCGCCAGGGCGAAGAGATAGTGGAGCGCGAGAGCGTCGTCATTGATGCCCAACGTATCCGTGTCGACGATCAGATCGCGTCCATGGTCCTGCTCAGAACTCAATGGAGGCTCCCAAGCTCATCCAATACCGGAGCGCTTGCGCGTAGCCGCGCCCTTCGCTCTCGAGAAGGTCTACGGCGTCCTGCGGCCGCAGCACGCTGACGGAAACGACCTGTTCGGCGCCGACGGGGTTCGTGGGGGGACCGACGATCTCCCCTTCGACCGCTCCCCACAGCCAGGCCTTCAGCGGGAAAGGGGCGTACGGCTTGTAGGGGACGCGGTTGTAGGAGACGCCGCTGTGCGCGGCGAACCAACGGGGTTGCCCCTTCACGAGGAAACCCGCCTCTTCGGCGAGTTCACGACTCATGCACGCGTCGACAGACTCACCTTCCTCTCTCGTACCACCGGGGAGGAAGGCGGTGCCGTCGGAGAGCCGGCAGACCACCACACCGTTCTCGACCAGGGCGATGGCCCGGACGCTCTGGACCACTTCATCCGGAGGCCGCCGGTCGGTGAACCTGACGATGGTCTGGGCCCACTCCCAGTCCTCTAGGTGTTCTCGCACACCAGCTCCCGGGTTGCTGCCGCCTCGGCGATGAACTTCAGATCGGTCCGGTACGTCACGAACGATTCCGCGTACGGGACTCCGATGGCGGCCCCCTGGACAGCGTCGGCCCTCTCGATCCCGCTCATGGACCGCAGGTGCGGGTCCGGCTTGGTCTGGTAGCGATAACACGCGACCGCGGCTTGCTTCTGCCCGTAGTGCTCGGATATGTCGAGGGTGGCTGTGGCCTGCTCCAGCTGCGAGCTCCATGAATCCTCAGGACACTGATAGCCCAGGATCACGGACGGCGTGTGGTGCCCGGCTCCGCGGTTGCGACATGCGGCGAATGCCGCCTGGTGGGCCACTTGGTGGTCCTGGTGGAATGCTCCGCGAGCCGGCAACAGCACGAGCTGTGGCCGCACACGGTCGATCGAGATGGGAGAGCCGGACTCTATCGACTCGACGAGCCGTGCCGTCTGTGTGTGCAGGGTGTCCCGGTGATCACCGTCCTCGATCATCACGTGGAAATCGCTGACGCCCAGCTTGCTGCATGCCAGCGCGAACTCCGTGCCCCGGTCGGCAGCGATCCGAGCCGCAGCCGGACCGCCTGTGTTGATCCCGTGCTGAACGATGAGCTCCACATAGACGTCCATGCCGGAGGCCGCCAGCGTCGCGATGGTGCCTCCGCATCCGAACGTCTCGTCATCGGGATGTGGCGCAACTACGAGCACGCTCCCACGCGCCATTTCTAGTCCTCCCCCGTTCGCGGCTCCATGAGAGCGGTGAATTCCTCCGTCTCCGGCCTGACTTGGATTGTTTCGTAGCTGGGAACACGCACGAGCCTGGTCGTGGTGAAGACGCGCCTTCCGTGCAGCCCTTCAGGCAGCCTTCTCTCTCCGGTGGTCAGCAAGGCGAGGTACTGTTCGACCAAATGCGTCGTGCCCCAGAAGGCCGCCGCGCATCCGCCTCCGAACCGTACGTTGATCTCCGTGAAGACGATGCCGTCGGGCTGAAGGAATCCCTGCACACAGGAGGGCCCTACGACCTGAAGTTCCTGCAGCAGTCCGGCGATGAGCTGCTCGAGCTCCGGGTGGCAGAAGGTCTCGGTGACCGTGGACATGCCCGCGCGAGTCCGCAGCCGCCGTCGGGTGACGACCAGCGGCAGATCCGAGCCGCCCGTGTAGAGGCAGTCGGCAGAGAATTCCTGTCCCGCCAGTACTTCCTGTATCAGTCCATCCGGATTCCGGGCCAGCCAGGCATCCAGCTCCGGTCGACTGGAGCAGACCATGGAATCCGCCCCGCCGCTGCCCGAGCGCGTCTTGACGAACACGCCGGCAGCCGGGAGGAGACCAGCTCGCAGGTCATCAGCGGAGAAGGAGACCGGCGTTCGGAATCGGGAATCCCGGCTCAGGCGGCTGGCGAACTCTGCCTTGTCCGAGCAGACCCGAACCGTTTCAGGTGAAGGAACCCACTGCGTCAGACCCAACTCGGTCAGCATGTCCACCTCACTGGCGGCGTAACGCACTTCGGCGTCCGTGTTGAAGCTGACGCAGTCGGCTCCGAACCCCTTCGCGGCCTTCGCCAGTGCTTCAAGATAGGCGCCGCCTTCGGACGCCAGAGGGAGCAGATGCGCCCGGTGGGAGTTGGCCAGCAGTGCAGGGCAGAGGGGATCGGCGTCAGCCCAGAGGACTTCGTACCCGAGTTGCTCGGCTTGCAGCGCTACTGCGTAGCCGGACGCCCCACCGGTTCCCGTGACGACTATCCGCATATGGTCCATTTCATTCTCAAGCTCGCAGATGTCCCCGCCGTGGTGCGGGAGGAAACAGTGCCGTCGAGCATGCGGCTAGTCCCACTCTCCTCGGGTCACGATCTCCCGGACGCGCTCGCCGAAGGTCGGGTCGGCACCCGGGTACGGATTGGTGATGACGGTGCCTTCTCCGAGGAAGTGGGCCATCCCGCGGCCCATCTTGCGACCCGCTTCGGTGTGGATGTCGAGCGCATAGTCCGGGATGACCGGGGAGCGGAGACCCTTGTTCATCGTGTGGCGCGACCACATGCAGATCTCGTCCGTGGTCTCGTCCTTGGGAAACGCGACCAGGTAACGGACAGCCTGGACGAGGAAGCCCCAGCGCTCGCCGGTGCCACGCTGCATACGCATGCCCACGCGATGCAGGGACTCGACCACGAGCGTCTGCATGAACGTCCCGTCATTGCAGTCCGACACAGAGATCACCAGGAGCCGGTTCCACAAGTGCGCTTCCAGCTCCGGACTCGTCTCGTACATCTCCCGGGCGACGAGAAGCGTCTCTTCCAGATTCCCCCTGCGGATGTATTTCTGAAGAGCGGATATCAGTTCATCGCACTGAAAGCCGCGGACGCTCGTCACGTCTGCCCAAGGATCTCGAGTGGTCGGCGGAAGGGACATGTTCCTCCTTGTACTTCATGGGCGTCACAGCCACTTATCCGGAAGCCTGCGCTTGCTTCTGTCGGAATTTGCGCGGTTTCACAGCGAGGTATTTCTCATTCCAACACGACTGCAAACGTAGATCGTCGACACCGGGAAGGGGTAGGAACTTTCACGCCCCATGCATGGGTTGGAATGTCCCGGTTCGGTCGTCGGATGGGGAGCATTTGCGGGCGCGATGCCGGAGCGCCTGCGCCGTACGGGTCAACGTGCGCGGCCCGGTAGTCGCAGCTCAGGGCGGTGCCGAGACGAACCGTCTTACTTCATGGTTTAAAAAAAGGCGTGTGGTCAGATGATTGGCTGGTTAACGACTGGCTGGGGCGACGGTGTGGCCGACGGTCTCGCATGGGACTCGACGGCCTCGACGGGCCGCCCAGTCCTGCTGGCGCGGGACGCGGGTGGCCCGCGCCTTCCTGGCCGACCGGAGTGTGAGCGCATCTGGGGTGGCGGTTGAGCAGGAGGATTGCCCGCCAGTCTCGATGAGCGGCCTCGCCAATCCGAACATGCCGGCGGGCGCTCATGGTGAAGGTGCACTGCCACCCCGTGTCGAGGTTCGCGCCCGGGAGTCGCCGATCGGGGTGCGTCCCTGGCTGGCAGGCTGTTGCGTGGGGGTGCCCGTGGCGGTGGGGTCCTGTCGGTAGGGGCAAGAATCAGTCATCCACGTGACTGCATGACTTTATTTAACTCATGAAGGAAACGGTTTCCGTCTCGTGGCCCCCTGAACTGCAGCGGCTGCCTCGCCGGGCGCCTGCCCGCATGGCGTGAGCAGGCCTCGAGGCGCCAGCTGATAGCCACTGATTGGGTGACAAATTGGCCATAACACCCAAGGGTGGGGCGGCGTGAATTTTCCTGCCGTACTCAGCCGCAGTGATCTACGTTTGCAACTGTGGCCAGATGTGAGAGCGGCCCTTCAACTGCCACACTCCTTAGTTCATTCCACCGTCCGGTCAGGCCCCGGCCCGGGTGCGGGGGGATTGCCGTCCTGGCGGGCGGCGTGGCGTCGGATGCCGCCCGGGGGATGGTGAACGCCGGAGCGCCAAGAGTCGTCGACCTGTTCCCGCTCAATTGCACGGGCCATCACCAGCGGCTACCGAGGACCGATCGCTGCCCCCGGCCCTTACGCCCACCGACTCCGAGCTGTTCGCTGTGAAGATCGTGAGAGAAAGAGGAGTGACCTTGCCCGACATCATCCACACGCTGAGGGACTGGTCCATGTCGGGATATCGATTGCAGTCGATGATTCGGCTCGCGGAGCGCATCCCGGTGCTCTCGGACGACCTGCGTTACTCCTTCGGCCTCGTGGACCGGCCCATGTACGCCTACGGCGTGCGTAAAGCCGTGGAGTTGGCTCGCTCGCTGGGGCATGGCGGAGTGACCGTTCTGGAGTTCGGCGTAGGGGAGGGTGGCGGCCTTGAGGCCTTGAGTCGGCACGCGCGGCGCTACTCCACCAGCAGCGGCATTGACGTCCACGTCTTCGGCTTCGACACCGGTCACGGGCTGCCTGACTCCACCGACTACCGAGATGTGCCATACATGTGGACGCAGGGCCAATACCAGCTGAGAAAGGGCGAGTTGCTCGCTCGTCTCGCCGGTTCGGCCCAACTCGTGCTCGGCGACGTGTCGGAGACGGTACCCAAGTTCCTTCGCACCCACGCCGATCACCTGACCAGGAACCCTCTGGGGTTCGTCTCGTTCGACCTGGACTATTACTCCTCCACCACATCGGCCCTGACACTGTTCCGTGACGCGGACGACGAGCACCTGTTGCCGCGCGTCACCAGCTACTTCGATGACATTCTTTCCATCGTCGAGGAGACAGGCGAACTCGCCGCCATATCCGATTTCAACCGTGCGGAGAAGAAGGGAATCATCGGCAAGGTGAACTCCTTGCGCAGCCACCTTCCCTTCGACCCCGTATGGGCCGAACAGATATTCGAGTATCACCGCTTCGGGCACGCGAAATACGGCCGTCACGAGTCGGCACGCAACAACCCGAATTGGCGACCTTAGGCGAGGACACAGCGGCACCACCGGCTACGGAACAGAGCCTGATTCATGACGCTTCCTTCAGGGGCAGCGATGCGCCGTTCGGATGTGATCTGGGCGGCGCGTAGTGCGTCATGCTGTGCGGGTGGCTGAGCGTGTACGGGTTCGCGAGATCGACGACGACGAGGGACGGCAGGTGAACGGCGCCGGCGCCGAGCCATCAAGGGAACCACCGGCGTGACCCTGGACGGCGTCGACGTCCACCACAACGGCATCGCCTTCTGGCTGCACAACGTGTATCTGCCGCGCTGCACGAACGTCATGATCGTGAACAGCAGGATGAGCGACTCGTTGGTCGGCACCGGACTGCACGTCGCCGGCGACAGCCGGAACATCACCATCGCGGACAGCGACTTCTCCGCAACAACGGTTCGGGCATGAACATCCAGGGCCTCCCCACCAACGTCACGATCCAATTGTCCTTGCGGTGAAGGGCGTTGGGGCGGCAAGTCGGACGCGCCCGGTCAGGATCGGGAAGGGCGTGGGAGCCACAGGTTGGCGACCGCGGCGGTAAGGGTGAGAGCGGCGGCTGTCAGCAGGCCTGCGCGCAGGCCGTCCAGCGGGTTCGCCTGGCTCGCCAGCAGAGTGCCGAAGACGGCCACGGCCAGAGCGCCGCCGATCTGGCGGCTGGTGTTGAACACGCCGCCGGCCACCCCGGAGCGGTGCGCGGGGACGCTTTCGAGGAGGAGGCCGGTGGTCGGCTGCATAGCGAGCGGTCCGCAGATTCCGACCGGGATCATGGCCAGGGCCGTCAACCAGACGGGGGCGGAAGCCGGCAGCGCGGCCAGGACGACCAGACCGACGCTCATCAGGGACAGACCGCCGATGATGGGCACCGACGGTCCGAGTCGTTCGGTGACACACGCCGTGGGGACGCCCAGGAACGCGGACAGAACGGTCATGGGCACGAAGACCAGACCGGCGGCAAGGGCCGACAGGCCGCGTTCCTGCTGGAGATAGAGGCTGTTGAGGAAGACCGTGCCGCTGAGGCCGGCCATGAAGGCGAAGCCGTTGCCGGAGGCGACCAGTACGGCGCGGGAACGGAACAGATCCGGCGGCACCATCGGGTGCCTGCCCCTGACCTGCGCCACGAGGAAGACGGCCAGGGCCGGTGCGGCGACGGCGAAGGCCGCGACGACCCGAGGGGCGCCGAAGCCGTCGGCGCCGGCCTCGATCACGGCGAACGTGAACCCGCCCATGGCGAGTACGGCGGAAACTTGCCCGGTGCGGTCCAGCGGAGCCCGCCGGCGCGGCGAGCGCGGAGCACGGGTCAGGAGCAGGAGTGCCGCTACGCCGATCGGCAGGTTGACGAAGAAGATCATCCGCCAACTGACCACGCTGAGGGCGCCGCCCGCGACCGGACCGGCCGCGGCCGCCACCGAGCCGGCGACGGTCCACACGGCGATCGCCCGGCCGCGCCGGACGGGATCGGGATACGCCTCCCGGATCAGGGTGAGCGAGGAGGGCAGCATCGTCGCGGCGCCCGCGCCCTGGACGAGGCGGGCGGCGACCAGCAGGGCCAGGGTCGGTGCCAGACCGCCGGCCGCCGACGCGACCACGAACACGGCCATGCCCGTACCGAAGGCGCGGTGGGCACCGGCACGGTCGCTGACGACACCGGCGGACAGGAGCAGTGCGGCGAACAAGAGGGTGTAGCCGTCCATCACCCACTGCAGCCCGGTTGTTCCTCCGCCGAGATCGTCACGGATGGCGGGCAGGGTCACATTGACGATCAGGGCGTCGAGGGTGATGACGAAGAAGCCCAGCACGGCCGCCGCCAACGCGGCGGTGGAGGAGCCACTCGGTCCGGCGACGTCACCAGTGGCGGACGGCGATGTGGTGAGTGGGGTGGACATGGACGGTGATCTCCTCGATCGCGTGACGAGAGGGGAAAGTCGCCACGGCCGGGCGAGACCGAACGGCACGGTGAGGCGCTGCGTCCGCGCCGTCTCGGTCTCGGTCTCGGCCGTGCGAAACGGTGGTTGTTCAGTGCGTGGTGTATCCGCCGTCGACGGGCAGCGCGACCCCGACGACGAGGCTCGCGGCGGGACTGCACAGCCACAGGACAGCCGCGGCGATCTCGTCGGGCCGGCCCAGCCGTCCGATCGGCTGCTGCTTCATGATCTCCGCCATGGCCTCGGCCTGGCCTTCGAGCATGTCCGCGACCATCGGGGTGTCGATCACGCCGGGGCACACCGCGTTGATCCGGACGCCCTTGGGGGCGTACTCGACCGCGGCGCTCTTGGTCAGGCCGATCACACCGTGCTTGGACGCGTGGTAGGCGGCACGCTCCGGCAGGCCCACCAGGCCGCCCAGGGACGAGCAGTTGACGATGGCGCCGCCGCTGTCCTGCTGTCGCATCCGGCGCAGTTCGTGCTTCTGGGCGGCCCAGATGCCGCGCAGATTGACGGCATTGACGTGGTCGAAGTTCGCGGCCGTCTCGTCGGCAGCGTCGCTGGGCGGCGCCTGTACACCGGCGTTGTTGAACGCCATGTCGAGGCGGCCGTAGGTCGCGACCGCGCGGTCGACCATCGCGGCGGCCCGGTCCTCGTCCGTGACGTCGCAGGCGACGCCGATCGCCTGGTGCCCGGCCGCCGTCAGTTCGTCGGCCGCCTGCTGTACGGCCTTCTCGTCGATGTCGGCCAGGACGACGGCGGCGCCGGCCTCGGCGAAGGCGCGGGCGGTGGCGAGACCCATGCCGGAGGCCGCACCGGTGACGAGGGCCACCTGGCCGGTGTAGTCATAGGTCGGGTTCATGGTGCGTGCTTCCCATCGTCAGGTATCGGGTGGGCGTGGGTCACGGACGCAGCAGGGCCTTGACGGCCCGTCGTTCGTCCATGGCCCGGTAGCCCTCCGCCGCCTCGTCGAGCGGCAGGGCGAGGTCGAAGACCTTGCCCGGGTCGATCCGGCCCGTCTGGACCCGTTCGATCAGGTCGGGCAGGAAACGGCGTACCGGGGCCGGGCCGCCGCGCAGGGCGACGTGGGAGAAGAAGAGTTCCTGGCCGTCGACGACCACGTCGTGAGGGACGCCGACGAAGCCGACGTTGCCGCCGGGCCGGGTGGAGTGAAGGGCCTGGCTCATGGACTCGGCGGTGCCCACGCATTCGAGTACGGCATCGGCGCCGATGCCGGCGGTGAGCTCCTTGATCCGGTCCACGCCCTCTTCGCCGCGTTCGGCGACGACGTCCGTGGCGCCGAAGCCGCGGGCCAGCTCCTGGCGGGACTCGTGCCGGCTCATCGCGATGATCCGCTCGGCGCCCAGTTCCCTGGCCGCGATGACCGCGCACAGCCCCACCGCGCCGTCGCCGACGACCACGACGGTCTGGCCGGGCCGTACCTCGGCGGCCACGGCCGCGTACCAGCCGGTCCCCATGACGTCCGAGCAGGCCAGCAGGCCGGTCACATGCTCGTCGGCGGGCAGGCCGTCGGTGGCCACGAGGGTGCCGTCGGCGAGCGGGACCCGGACGTACTCGGCCTGGCAGCCGCCGACGAACTCGCGGTGCAGGCAACTGGTCTGATAGCCGTTCGCGCAGTGGGGACAGGTGTTGTCGCTGGCGAAGAACGAGCCGACGACGAACTGTCCGGGCGCGATCGTGCGGACGTCGCCGCCGACGGCCTCGACGATGCCGACGTATTCGTGGCCGATCGGGGTGGGCTCGGGGACCTCGTTGACACCGCGGTAGTCCCAGAGGTCGGAGCCGCAGACGCAGGCGGCCACGGTACGGATCACCGCATCGGTCGGCTGGAGGATCTTGGGCTCGGGCAGGTCTTCGACCCGGATGTCACCGGGGGCGTGGAGCATGGTCGCGCGCATGGTTTCCCGTTCGTGGTTCGTGGTTTCGTGGCGGGCGCGGGAGAGGGCCGGTCAGTGGGCGGCGCCGGGGGTCCTGGTGCGTGGGCCGTCGTACTCGGCGTCGGTGACGTGCTCCAGCCAGTCGACGTCGTCGCCCTCCCACAGGGCGATGTGGGCCATGAAGCGGTCGGGGGCGGCACCGTGCCAGTGCTCCTCGCCGGCCGCGGTGAAGATCACGTCGCCGGGGCGTGCCTCGACGATCCCGCCACCGCGGGACTGGATCAGGGCGATGCCCTCGACGATGTACAGCGTCTGGCCCAGGCCGTGGCTGTGCCAGGCGGTGCGGGCGCCAGGCGCGAAACGCACCATGTTGGTCCGGGCGCGGGAGGGGTCCTCGCCCCGGTGGATCACGTCCGCCCAGGCGTCGCCGGTGAACATCTCGGCCGGCAGCTTCATGGTCGGCGGTTGCTTGAGAATCTCCATGCTGTGCTCCTTGCGGACCGTCGCGGTACGTCCACGGCGGCCGTCGATCGGAAGAGGCGGAGGCGCGAGACCGTCAGAAGTCCGCGAAGGCGTCCCGCGCCGCGGTCAGTGCGGACATGGCCCTGGGCCATCCGGCATAAAAGGCAAGGTGAGTGATGGTCTCGATCAGTTCCTTCTCGCTCACGCCGTTGTCCCGGGCGCGCCGCAGGTGGAAGGCGAGCTGTTCCGTGCTCCCGCTGGTGACGAGACTGGCCACGGTCACCAGGCTCCGGTCCCGTGCGGCCAGGTCCGGGTTCTCCCACACCTGTCCGAACAGCACGTCCTCGCTGTAGCCGGCCAGCGCCGGCGCGATGTCCCCGAACTGCTGTCGCGGCCCTGCGGGACGGTGCACGTCCTTCTCGTTCTTCTCGTCCGTCATCGGTTCGTCCTTCCGCTCTGATCTGTCGGGGGCCGATCGCTCGCGGGGCACCCCGGCGAGAACTGGCGCGATGTCTTCATCCGGCGTGACCGTCACGGCCCACGCCATCCGTCCGGAGGGCCGCCTCACAAGTCGACGCGTGGCAACGCCGTGCCCGCGGCAACCCCGTCCTGGTCGATGAAAGTGCAGGTCACGCGTGCGTGGAAGGACTCGTTGATACGTGTACTGGCAGTACACCCCACGGTCGCGGGAGCCGTCGTAGCCTCGAAGGCATGGACAACCGGAGCGAGGTACGCGAGTTCCTGACCAGCCGCCGTGCCAAGATCACGCCCCAGCAGGCGGGGCTGCCCGCCTACAGCGGCAACCGGCGGGTGACGGGGCTGCGCAGGGAGGAAGTCGCGCTGCTCGCCGGCGTCAGCGCCGAGTACTACGCCCGCCTGGAACGCGGGAACCTCTCCGGCGTCTCCGAAACCGTCCTCGACTCCCTCGCCCGCGCCCTCCAACTCGACGAGGCCGAGCGCGCCCACCTGGACGACCTCGCGCGCACCGCGAACACCACCCGTCGGCCCACGCGGCGACGGGCCGCGCAGCGGATCCGCCCCAGCCTGCAGCACCTGCTCGACGCGATGACCGAGGCCCCGGCGTTCATCCGTAACGGCCGCCTGGACATCCTGGCCACCAACCGGCTCGGCCGCGCCCTGTACGACCCGGTCTTCGCCGACCCCGCCCGGCCGGTAAACCTCGCCCGGTACCAGTTTCTGAATCCCACCGCGGCCGACTTCATGCCCGAACTGGACGACCAGATCGCCAAGTCAGTGGCCCTCCTGCGCACCGAGGCAGGACGCGATCCCTACAACCGGGAGCTGACCGACCTGATCGGCGAACTCTCCACCCGCAGCGAGGAGTTCCGCACCCTGTGGGCCACGCACGACGTACGCCTGCACCAGACGGGCACCAAACTCTTCCGCCATCCCGCGGTCGGTGAACTCGCCCTCGCCTTCGAGGCCATGCCCATCCCCACCGACCCCGGCCTCACCCTCACCGCCCTCAGCGCGGAACCAGGCACCCCGCCCCACGACAGCCTCAAGCTCCTCGCCAGCTGGGCCGCCTCCCTTGGCCAGGACGACTACCGGCCGAAGTCCGCGACCACCGGCGACGAGCCTTCCCGTTTCTGACAGTGCTCCCCACCCAGAGCCTCGCGGCGCTGCCCTCCGCGAACGGCGAAGGGGCGTTCCTGCGCGGGCCGCCGCCTGCTCCGCGCCTCCGGGGGCATCAGTGCGGTGGGGCGGCCTCGTGTGGTGCGGCCCCACCTGCCGACCGCTGCCCCAGGGAGAAGCGATGCCGACCGCCGTACCGGAGAGATCAGCGGGCCTGCCCGAGGACAGCCCCCGCCCCGCGACCGCCGGGGCGACCGCCGCCGGGCGGGGCCGCCGGATGCCTCGCGGACTGGCGCGGGCCGCCGCGTTCATCGGTGCGGCGGCCGCCTGCCAGGCCGCCCTGATGATCGGGCTCGGCCTGCTGATCACCGGCCCCGCCCGGCACATCTGGCCGATCACGGCGGAGGACGGCGTCAACCGGGGCCTGGAGCGGCTGCGTACGTCCACCCTGAACACGCTCTCCTCGATCGGGTCCCAGATGGGCAACACGCTCACCGTCATCGTCGTGACGCTGGCGGCGTGCCTGGCGCTGATCCTGGCACCCCGTCTGCCCCTGTGGCGCCAGGCGTCGTTCCTCGCACTCGCGGTCTCGCTGCAGTCGCTGGTCTTCCTGGTCGTGACCATCTCGGTGGAGCGGCAGCGGCCCGAGGTGCACCGGCTCGACGGCTCCCTGCCGACCTCCAGCTACACCTCCGGCCACACCGGTGCGGCCACCGCCCTCTATGGCGGTCTCGCCGTCCTCGCGCTGAACCGCCTACGGGGGCCGTGGCGGCGCGTGGTGGCCGCGGCGCTGCTCCTGCTGCCGCTCATGGTGGGGGTGTCTCGCCTGTACCGGGGCATGCACCACCCGACCGACGTGTTGGGCGGCCTGATCAACGGCGGGCTGTCCCTGCTGGTGGTGGGGCAGGCCCTGCTCCGCGACGCCCGCGTGTCGGCGCCCGTCGCCGGTCCCGTCGCCGCCGAAACCGCCCGCGCGGGACGCGCGGGACGCCGACCGGGCCGGGTCGCCGTGGTCGTCAACCCCACCGCGATCGACGAGGGCACGCGCGACGAGCTGCGCGAGGTCCTCACCCGGCACGGTCACCGGGAACCGGTGTTCCTGGAGACGACGGTCGCCGACCCCGGCGGTGGCCAGACCGCCCAGGCCCTCGGCGACGGGGCGGAGCTGGTCGTGGTCTGCGGCGGCGACGGCACCGTGCGCGCGGCCGCCGACCGCCTGGCCGGCAGCGGCGTCCCGCTCGCCGTCGTGCCGTGCGGCACCGGCAATCTCCTCGCCCGCAACCTCGGCCTCCCGCTGGCTCCGGCCGAGGCGCTCGACGCCGCCCTCGGCGGCACGACCCGCGCGATCGACCTCGCCCGCGTCGAGGGCGACGGCATCCCCGCCACCCATTTCGCGGTCATGTCCGGCGTCGGTCTGGACGCCGCGATGATGCAGTACGCGCAGGAGCACGACCGGGCCAAGGCCGTGCTGGGCTGGCCCGCGTACGTCCTGGCCGCCCCGAAGGCGATGCGCGGCCCCCGGATGCGGCTGAGCGTCCGGCTGGACGGAGCCGAGCCCCTGCGCGCTACGGCCCGCATGGTGCTCGTCGGCAACACCGGAGCCCTCCAGGGCGGCCTGCGCCTGATACCCGACGCCCGCCCGGACGACGGGTTGCTGGACCTGCTGATGCTCGACCCGCGCGGCCCCGGCGGCTGGCTGCGCACCGTGGGCGCGTTGCTGCCGCACCGCAGGCGGGACGGCCGGAAGGGCGGCGGACAGCCGGAGTTCCGTACCTTCCGACGGGCCGAGTTCACCTTCGAGTCCCCGCAGCCCCGCGAGATCGACGGGGATCCGGTCGGCTCCGGCCGCCGACTGTCCGTCGAGGTCGTTCCGGGCGCGCTGACCGTGCTGGTCCCGGACCTGGAGGGCTGACATGGGCAGCGCCACCAAGGTCCCGGAGACCCGGGACATGAGCGGGGACGAGCTCTCCGCCGACGAGGCGTGGGTGACGCTGCGCCGCTACGGCGGCTGGCCGCTGCTGCGCGACGCGTTCCTCCGCTTCCGCTACGCCGACGGGTTCAGCCACTCCCGCGCGCTCGCCCTCCAGACGGTGCTGGCGGTGATCCCGCTGGCGCTGGCCTTCGTCGGCCTGTCCACCAGCCTGCACACCGAGGACATCGGCAGGATGGCCGAGATGACGATCCACCGGATCGCCGAGGGGCCCAGTGCGGAGGTCGTCGATGACGCGCTCGACCGCAGCAGGCGCAAGGCGGGCGACGACGGCCAGCTCGCCCTCTGGTTCGGCGCGATCTTCTCGATCGTCAACGTCACCACGGCGATGTGCCAGATCGAGCGCGGCGCCAACCGCATCTACGGCAACGAACGCGACCGGCCCTTCCACCTCAAGTACGCGCGCGGGCTGGTCATGGCGCTGTGCGCGGGGTTCCCGCTCGGCCTGGGCTTCGTGATCATGGTCGCCGGCGACGACCTGGCCTCGGCCGCCGGCTCGGTCTACGGGTTGGGCTCGACCACGCAGACGACGTGGAACGTGGTGCGCTGGCCGTTCGGGCTGCTGCTCGCCCTGATCTCCGCCAGCGCCATCTTCCGGCGCTCACCGCGCCGCAGCCAACCGGGCTACACCTGGCTGGCGTTCGGCGCGGCACTTTACCTGATGCTCTGGATGACCCTGACCTGGCTGCTCACCCTCTACCTCGATCTGAGCGGCTCCTTCGACACGGTCTACGGCCCCCTCAGTGCCTTCATGTCCCTGCTGCTGTGGGCCTACCTGACCTCGATCGCCCTGTTCCTCGGGCTCTCCTTCGCCGCGCAACTGGAGGCGGTGCGGGGGCGCAGGCCCGAACCGATCCAACCCGACCCGGGGGTCTGATGCCGACGCAAACCGAGACGCCGCGTTCTCCCGGCCGCCGAAGCGGCGCCGACCGCCGGTTCGGTGTCCGGTTGCTGGCGGCGGTCGCCGTCGCCGCGGCGGCCGCGGTGCCGTTCGCCCTGGTGCTGGTCCTCGTGGAGGGCCGGTGGCGGCCGCTGCGCGACCTCGACCGCGACGCGGCGAACGGTCTGCACGGGATCGCGCTGGACCACCCGGCCTGGACGCGCACGCTGCAGGTACTCTCCGACGACGTCTGGGATCCCCTCACCCTGCGCGTGGGCGTGGCGCTGCTGACCGGCTGGCTGCTGTGGCGCGGTGCCCGGCGGCTGGCCGCGTGGGCGGCGGTGACCGCGGTGGCCGGCGGTCTGATCGGGCTCGGGGTCAAGACACTGGTCGAGCGGGCGCGGCCGGCGCTGGAGGACCCCGTGGCGCACGCGCCGGGCTATTCCTTCCCGTCCGGGCACGCGATGACCGCCACCACCTCGTTCGCGGTGTTCCTGCTGGTCCTGCTGCCCGTGGTGCCACGCCGGGCTCGTGCCGCGTGCTGGGTCGTGGCGGTCCTGTCGGTGCTCGGGGTCGGCTTCACCCGGGTCGCGCTCGGCGTGCACTGGTTCAGCGACGTGCTCGGTGGATGGCTGCTCGGGCTCGCCGTCGTCGTGCTGACCGCCCGTGCCTTCGAGGCGTGGCGGGCCGACGCGGGCCGGCGGCCCGCGCCGGTCGGTGAGGGGCTGGAGCCGGAACTCACCGGCCCGAGCCCCGAACCGGACTCCGCCTCCCGCTGAGGGCGGCCCGTCGTCACACGCCGGTCATGCGGCCGATCTCCTGGGGGTCGAGTCCGGTCAGCCGGGCGATGCGCGGGGCCGGGATGCCCGCGGTCAGCGCTCGGTGCACCAGGGTCTCCCAGCCCTGGGTGGTGTCCCGGTAGTCCAGCAGTTCGCGCTCCATGTCGGTGACCGTCTGGGGTGCGCACTCCTGCTGGACCCGGACCTCCTCCTCCGCGGTCAGCGGGATCGGCAGCCGCTCGGCCTCCTCGGGGATGAGGATCTCCGATCCGGCGGGAAGGATCCTCAACTGCTCGGAGGAGGGGGCCACATCGTGGGCGGAGATCCAGCCCCGCACGGCCGGAGTCTGGTCGCACTCCAGCGGCGCGACGGCCGCCATGGCGGCGCCGAGGCTCGGGTGACGGTCGGGGAGCAGAAAGAGGTAAGCCTCGTCAGCCATCGGGCGGTTCCGCCTTGTCGGTGTCGATATGAACGCGGACACAGATGGTAGTGCCGCCGCACCCTGGAACCCCACCGACTCAGTCCGTGGCGAGGGTGAACGCGTGCCGGTAGTCCGGGAGTAAGGAGCACACCGGACCCGGCGCCCACTCCACAGCCTGAATCCCGCGCGCAAGCCGGGAGCTCTGCTGACTCACCGACTGAACTCGCCCGCAGGTCGGAAGACGTACGCCTGACGACAGACAGCCGAAGCGTCCGATGAACCCATGCAATCAGGGTCGTCGCGGCGGCTCGAATCCGATCAGGGTTTGATGACAGACAGGGTTCGGCCTCCCCACGGAAGGGGCCCTTCGGTGGCGAACCCGGTCTACGAGCGGGTCGTGATCGCTTCCCGCGTAGTTGCCCTGACTACTACAGGAAGGCCCGCGCCGGGACACGCGCCGGGCAGCCCTCACAGCAGGTCGGCCCGGTAAGCGGCAGGGATTCGTGCGGCGCCTCGTGCGGCCGATTCGTCCTCAAATGCATCCATAGAGTGCGCATAGCTGGAAGTCGAGTTAGTACACCAACATCGCCATAGATCGGAGAGCCCTCATGGTGATCAAAAAGCTGCACGACATGGGCATCCGCAGCGAACACGCCTACCTCGCCGGCATCACATCCATCGGCCTCAGCGCCGCGTCCTGGCTCACCAGCCTCAAAGCTGAACAAGCAGGCATCGAGCGAGCCGACCGATGGGGGATCTTCGTTGGTGAGTGGGCGCCCACCTTCATGGGCCTCGGCCTGGCGCTCTCCCACTACGAACAGCAGGAGGGCACCCTCACCGGCTCCTTGCACGCGGTGAAGCAGGCCAGCTGACCTGCTGGCCGCCCCGCAAGCCGCGCTGCTCGCGCCTCGCGCGGACTCATGCTGTACTCGCCGCGCCGAACTACGCGCCGCGGCGCGGTTCGCGGGGAGCGGCCTTCTTGGCCATCGCCTTCCCAGCTGCCGCCTTCGTCGACGTCGTTTTCTCCGAGGTCCACGAAGTCGGGGTCCTCCAGGCGGTCGGTACTCATCCGCAGCACTCCCAGGCGTTCCCGGCCGCTCCAGGCCAACTTGGTCACCGCGACCCGCGAGGACCGCTCCAAAGCCCGCCGCAGCAGCGCGTACGGCCCCACGGCCACCTGCCCGAGTGAAGACGCACCGAATGATCCTCGGTCGCACTGACCACGTGAACCGGCACCGTGACCAGCCCGGGATCGCACCCGCCCAAATGCTCCGCGGCATCACAGACCTCCATGAGAGGTCCCGAGCCCCCTCAGCCTACGATCCGCCTACGATCCGCCCCACGGCCCGGCATGCCCGTCACCCGGCAAGCGCATCCTCCACCGTCGGCCGGACGTCCAAGACGGCGTCCGCTCCCGTCAGCTCCAGCACTCTCGCAAGCGCCGGCGCGGGCCTGGCCACCCGCAGCACGGCCATCCGATGAACGTGCAGCAGCAGGTTCAGCACCGTGGAATCCGCGAAGGTGAGGCCGGCGGCATCCACCACCACCTTGGAGTGGGTCCGGGCTCCGGCCACCAGCGCCGCCGACAGTACCGGGGCCGAGTTCAGGTCCAAGGCGCCGACGACGGTCACCACCCACGCGTCGCCCTGTTCGCGTTGCATGACGTGCGGCAGCGCGCCCGCCTGCGTCGTGGTCGGATCCGACGGCCTCTCCTCGCCGCCACTCACGGAAGTCATGGCGGTGAGTATGCCGTGAAGATCGCACCCACGCGAGAGACCGACGCAGGGCGAACACCGCGCACACCTGGCCGGACAAGTGAGCGGGGGAGCGCCGGGCTGCGTGTCTGCCCGGTCCGGTGCGCGCGGCCTCGCCGACGCGCGCAACGCGAACACCCCGCGCCGCAGCCCGTCGCCCTCCCAACCCGCACCTACTCAGGTCACCATCGATACCAGCGGCCGCGGCCGCCGCCGGCGGAGGTGGAACGCATCACAAACCCCAGCAGCCACAGCACCAGCACGGCCAGGGCCACCCACCACAGAATCTTGACGGCGAAACCCGCGCCGAAAAGGATCACCGCGAGAAGAAGAACGAGAAGCAAAGGAACCATAGTTATCAACCTCCTGCGCCACCGTCTGCCCTGCACATGCGCCTCCATTCCCAGGAGCCGCCTTGTTTGTGAAGGGAAAGCCGGGGCACCAGCGGGTCTACCGCGATTGCGGCACCAGAGCTACGAGGAGGCGCATTCCATGACTGCCGGCGAGAAGGCCAAGGCGAAGATCGAGCAGGCCGAAGGCAAGGCCAAGGAGGCGCTGGGCAACGCTCTCGGGAATGACCGCATGGTCGCCGAGGGCCAGACGCAGAAGAGCGTCGGCGATGCCCGTGAGGCGAAGGAGAAGGCCAAGGACGCCTTCAAGCACTGACGTCCCGCACTCGTCGAGGGCCTTCCCGGAACACATCCGGGGAGGCCCTCGCCTTGTTACCGAGCAGGGCCGGACTCAGGGCTGGGTGGCGGCGTAGCTGTCGGGGTGCAGTGGGAAGATCTGGTCCAGACCGACGATGCGCAGGACACGCAGGGTAGGGGCGGGGACTGCCGCGAGGGCGATCTCCGCCTGGGCGGCGTGGGCGTGGTTGCGGGCTGCGATCAGGGCGGTGAGGCCGCTGGAGTCGCAGAAGTCCATGCCGGCCAGGTCCAGGACGAGGCGCTGGCCCGGCTGGAGGGTGAGGCTGGTGAGCAGGTCGCGTAGTTCGGGTGCGGTGGTGTGGTCGAGGTCGCCGGAAATCTCCAGTACGGGACCGGTGGTGGCGTCTCGGGTAGTGATCTTCAGCGGGCTCATCATGGTTTCGTCTGGGAATCAGTCGTCCGGGGATCAAGGGGCGGTGGCAGCGAGGGCGAGGAGGGCGGTGTCGTCGTCGAGGCCGTCTCCGAAGCCGTGCAGCAGGCCGGTCAGGGCCTTGATCAGGGCGTGCGGCGGGCGGCCGGCGTGCTCGGCGGCGAAGGCGAGCAGGGCCTCGTCCCCGAACAGGGTGGTGCGGTCCTTGCCGGTACGGGCTTCGGTGATGCCGTCGGTGTAGAGCAGCAGCGTGTCACCGGGGGCGAGCACGGTGGTGGCGGTGGCGAAGCGCGCGGAGGGCAGGATGCCGACCAGGAGTCCGCCCGGGGTGGGCAGGAAGTCGGCGGTGCCGTCCTTGCGGACGACGAGGACCGGTGGGTGCCCGCCCGAGGCGAGCAGGACCGTGACGTTCCCCGTTGCAGGGTCGGGTTCGAGGGTGCCGAATACGGCAGTGCAGTAGCGCGGGTCGCCGCTGCCCGCGTAGCGCTCGTGGAGTGCGGTGTTGAGGGTCGTCAGGGCGGCGACGGGATCGGGGTCGTGCAGGGCGGCGGCGCGCAGGGTGTAGCGGGTCAATGAGGTGAGCGCTGCTGCCTGGGGGCCTTTGCCGCAGACGTCGCCGAGGAAGAAGGCGAAGCGTTTGCCGTCGAGGGGGAAGACGTCGTAGAAGTCGCCGCCGAGCCGGTCGGGATGGGCGGTGTGGTAGTAGGCGGCCGTCTCCATGCCGGTGACCGGCGGGAGAGTGTCGGGCAGCAGGGACTGCTGGAGCGCGGCCAGGGCGTCCTGCAGCCGGGCGCGGTCGGCCTCTGCCTGCTTGCGTGCTTCCTCGGCCGCCTTCCGGCCGCGCAGGAGTTCCTCCTCGTAGGCGCGGCGGTCCCGGGCGTCGAACACCGTGGTGCGGATGAGCAGTGGCTCGCCGCTGCTGCCGTGCTTGACCACGGAGGAGACCAGCACCGGCATGCGTCCGCCGTCGGCTTGTTTGATCTCCAGGGCGATACCGCTGATCTCGCTCTGCATGCGCAGCAGCGGGGCGAAGTGCGTCTCGTGGTACAGCTTGCCGCCCACGGTCAGCAGATCGGTGAACCGTGTCCGGCCCACCACTGCCTCACGCGGCAGGCCGAGCCAGTCCAGCAGGGTGGTGTTGATTTTCGCGATGGTGCCGTCCATCAGCGTGGACAGGTACCCGCAGGGCGCGGACTCGTACAGGTCCTCGGCGCTGTCCTCCAGCAGTGCGGCGAAGGCCGCCGCCTCCGTTACGCCGTCATCGGCGTCGTGCGGATCGGGCGGATGCCCGGTGCTGCACATCATCGCAAGCCCGCCAGGAAGGTGCGGATGGCTTCGTTGGTGGCCTCGGGTGCGGACAGATGCGGGCAGTGCCCGGTCGCATCGAGAGTCACCAGGGTCGAGCCGGGAATCGCCTGGTGGACGAAAGCGCCGACCTCCCGGGGGGCGATGACGTCCTGGGTGCAGTCCAGAACCAGCGTCGGCACCCGCACGCCCTTCAGACAGTCCCTGGAGTCCGACAGGAAGGTGGTGCGGGCGAAGACGCGCGCCATGTCCGGGTCGGTGGCGCAGAAGCTGTTCGTCAGCTCCTCCCCCAGCTCGGGCCGTTCCCCATTTCCCATGATCACCGGGGCCATCGCCGCCGACCAGCCCAGATAATTCGACTCGAGCGAGGCCAGCAGCTCGTCGATGTCCTCGGCGCTGAACCCGCCCCGGTAGCCGTCGTCATCGATGTACCGCGGCGACGGGGCGACCATCACCATGGCCCCGATCCGCTCCGGCGCCATCTCCGCGGCCAGAACCCCGATCATCGCGCTGACCGAGTGCCCCACGAACACCGCATCGCCCAGCTCGAACGCTTCACACACCTCCACCACGTCCCGGGCGTACCCGTGCAGCGAGGTGTAACGATCCTCCGAGAAGGCGGACGGATCCGCGCGTCCGGAACCCACGTAGTCGAACAGCACCACCCTGTAGTCCTCCGCCAGAGCAGGCACCGTCAGCCGCCACATGTTCTGATCGCAGCCGAAGCCGTGCGCCAGCACCACCGTCCGCCCCTGCGGGTTGCCGACGACACTGACGTTGTTCCTGCGGCCGATATCCATTCGGTCAGTCTTGCAGCCCCTCACTTATCGGCAGGTCACGACAGGGGGCTCACTCCCCCGGCCTACACGCCGCCTCTACAAACACCGCCGACCAACTTCTCCCGGACCACCGCATTTCGGAACGCTCACTCAGCATGAACGGTGACGCAGCTCATGCGACGACCGATCTCCGTGGGCACCGTTTCCGTGCCGACGGGGCGGGAAGCACACCGTGCGTGGCCGATGGTCGGTTGGCAGATGCTGAGCCCGTCGCCGCCGGCCTCGGCCGCCGGGCGGGACGACGTCATCCGGTCCGCTCCCTCTGCTCAAGGAGATGGCCGGTCTCCGGCCGGGACGGCGTTCCTCTCTGTTCCTTGCGGCCGGCCATCACGCTGTTCCTTGCGGCCGGCCATCACGCGCCCTCTCACCGTCAGCGGGATTCTCGAAGTGGTCACGGTCACCAGCATCGGACCCGCACCGATCAGCTGAGAGCGGTGGGCGCCATGACCAACTCGACAGCGGGTAGGCGAATCCGAGATAACAACAGTCTGCGATAAGACGGCAAGGACCCCACAGAAAGAGTTCTATGGTCACCCCGCTGAAGAACCGGACACCGGACGAACAGGGACCTGCGGCGCCGCTGCGGTACAACGCCTCCTGGGACACAACGGGCATATCGATCGCTGAGGCCCGAGCTGCCGTACGCACGCTACTGGCCCGAGCAGGCCACGACCCCCATCACCGGTCAAGCCAGGACGCTCAGCTCATCGTCAGCGAGCTGGTCACCAACGCGGTGCGACACGCACACGGCCCCGGCGCACTGGCATGCGAGGTGACCCCGGACGCCGCCCTGCTCCGTATCAGCGTGAGGGACAGTTCTCCCCACCTTCCCGAGCTGCGAGCACACGACGCCCGGCGCATCGGCGGACACGGCCTGCACCTGGTCCACCGGCTCTGCGACGATCTGCACATCACCGCCCTGGACACCGGCAAGCAGATCGTCGCTCACCTCCGCCTTCCCAAGCCCGCCGACTAGACGGCGTCTGCAACAACAGCGCATCCCGACGCACCCCTGCGAGTCGCCGACCCCGGACCGACGGCATACCGCTCTCGGCGCGCAGCTCAGTGACCGGTAAGCATGCCGTCCCGCAGCCGGGCCAGGCAGCGCGAGAGCAGTCGGGAGACGTGCATCTGGGAGACCCCCAGGCGTTCACCGATCTGGGCCTGCGTGAGTTCCTCCACGAACCGCATGTGGATGATCTGCCGTTCACGCTCGTCGAGTTCGGCGATCAGCGGAGCCAACGCGTGGAAGTCCTCCACCAACTCCAAGGCGGCGTCCTCGGCGCCGATGAAGTCCTGCAGCGCGGATTCGCCCTCTTCATTGCCGCTGAGCGTGGCGTCCAGGGAGGAGGAGTTGTAGCCGTTGGCGGCCAGCCGGGCCTCACGGACCTCGTCCTCGGGCAGACTCATCAGCTCCGACAGCTCCTTGACCGTCGGAGTACGGCCCAGACGACTGCGCAGCTCCTCCGTTGCCCGCGCGAGCTGCACGCGGGCCTCCTGCAGGCGGCGCGGCACGTGCACCGCCCACGTGGTGTCGCGGAAGAACCGCTTGATCTCCCCCACGATGTAAGGGATGGCGAAGGAGGTGAACTCCGCCTCCCGCGACAGGTCGAAGCGGTCGATCGCCTTGATCAGGCCGATCATGCCGACCTGGACGATGTCCTCCATCTCCTCCGGCCCCCGGCTGCGGAACCGGCCGGCCGCGAAGCGCACCAGAGACATGTTCATCTCGATCAGCGTGTTCCGTGCGTAGCTGTGGGCGGGCGTGCCCTCCTCCAGCACCGCCAGCTGGTCGAAGAAGGCCTTGGACAGCTCGCGGGCATCCTTCGGCGCCACCCGTGACGGATCGGCAACCTCCGGCAGCACAAGCCCCTGCGTGCCCGCAACTGTCGCAGTCGTCAGCGCCATGACATGTCCCTCCCACTAGCGAAGCCAGCCGTCACCGTCAGCCCTTACGGCCGACGCCGCCGCGCGACTACCCCATCACCTTGGACCCATGCCTGCACCCGCACGAATGGCGGAGCGACGGGTGTGTTGCCGTTCGGTTGCTTGCCTGTCGCGGTGGCGACGTAGAGGGCCCGGCAGGTCTGGGTGGGGACGTCTTGGACGGTGCGCCGCAGTGGGACGGTGGAGATGAGCGAGGCGGTGAAGGCCGCGACGAGCGTGGTGGGCGTACCCAACGAGAAGCGTGCCACTGGTGGAGTGTCGGTGTTCGAGCGTTGCAGTATTCGCCCGCGCAGGGCGAGCAGCCCCGCACCCCGCCGGCCTGGTTACGTCAGCGGTGACAAGGTGTATAGCTCTCGCCCAACGAGAGGTGGACCAGCTGCGGGACGAACTCGGGGACGGCCTGAACGCGGGGCCGATCGCCCGCCGGCAAGCCCTGCGCATCCAGACCCTGGAGAAGACGATCCGCCGGCACGAGAACTCCCGGCACACCCCCGGCCAGGCCACGCCATGACCGGCCCGGCCGACTCCGGCCACGATGCCACGGCCGTCACGGCGCGCATGGCATCAGTGATCAGCACCGTGGCCGAAGCCGCCGGCTCCACGACGGCCCACTCCCCTGCGGACGCCGCCGAGATCCGGTGCGTCACCGACGCCATGACCCGCCTCCTGCTCGGCGTCCCACTGCGCTCCGACACCTTCAGGCCGGAGCGCTCAGCCGAGGACCGCCTCGCGCGCCGCGGCTCAGGCCGAGGGGAAACCGGCTGTCAGGCACGCCAACAGCTGGCTCGGCGCGTCTTCCTGGAGAAGGTGGCCGGCGCCCTCGATCCAGTGCAGCTCCGCGTGCGGAACGCGTGCGTGCAACCACTCGGCGTACCGCGGAGGAAGAATGCGGTCCTCGCGGCCCCAGATGAGCCGTACCGGAAGCGACATAGCGCCCAGCAAGTGCTCGTACGTGACCGTGTCCGCCTGCCTGATCTGGCTGTACTGACGGTAGAACGCCGCTTGCCCTGAGTCCCCTCGCCACGGCGCGAGGAACGCATCGAGAACTCCCGGCCGGAAGCCGACGTGCGTGGCGTGCCGCAGGTGGCTGGCGACCAGCGCTTCGTGCGCGTAACCCGGAAGCTTTTGGAAGACCTCCTCGTGCTCCAGGAAGAGCTGGAAGAGCCCTCGCTCCCACTCGCCACCGCTCACCGCGTCGAAGAGGGTCAGATCCTGGTAGCTCCTCTTCTCCAGCAGCAATGTCCGAAGCGCCACCGCCCCGCCGATGTCGTGGGCGACCACGCTGGGGTCGGACAGCTCCCAGTGGTCGAGGAGCCGGGCAAAGTTCCTC
Source organism: Streptomyces sp. NPDC001220 (assembly GCF_053597895.1). Lineage (NCBI taxonomy): Bacteria > Bacillati > Actinomycetota > Actinomycetes > Kitasatosporales > Streptomycetaceae > Streptomyces > Streptomyces sp. NPDC001220. The sequence goes on along the minus strand of NZ_JBSFJE010000004.1, from coordinate 556,472 downwards.
GCGTGAGCCGCCAGGCTGAGGTCCTGGCCCTCGCGTTGGTCCGACTGGCCGAAGCCGAGATGGTCGAAAAAGAAGACCTTGCGGGTGCGGGCGAGGGCCGGAGCGATGTCCCGCCAAAGAAAGGAAGAATACGGCGTGCCGTGCACCAGTACGATCGGGTCTCCGCGACCCAAGGTCCCCCATCGCACCACCCCTTCAGGCGTCTCAAATACCTCACCAAGCGTCCAGTCCATCACTGGCCTCCTCTCTCGCCTCATGAACGGCGCCTTCCACGGAGAGCGAGCCTCGATGCCTCATGAGCAGGAAGCGTCCGCATCTGTGGTCCCAGGGGGCACCAACACGCCCAAGGCCCCTGCCTGCCCCTGCCTGCCCCTGCGACTGGACGCCCACCGCGCGGGTGGCGTAACCGACCGCGCGCATCCGCTGCGGCGCGCGCGGCCGGTTCAGCCGGCCAGCTGTTGGAGCCATTCGCGCAGCAGAGCCGTCTCCGTGTCTCGCAGAGGTACCCCGGCGCCCGCGGCCGGGGGCTCGGTGGTGAGCGCGGTCTGAAGTGCGGCATCGAGGGCGAGTGCGCGCGAGGCCAGGTCCGACCCGGATGAGGCGGGCGGGTCGGTGGTGATGGAGGCGATGACGGTGTCCCGCAGCCGTGCCGAAGTGGCCAGGTCCCGCTCCGAGGACTCTTCGCCGATCAGCGCCAGCGTGGCGCCCGTTGTCGCCGCGTGGATGACGCGGGTCGCCTGCTCCACGGGAACCCGAAGGCGTCCGGCGTCGGCCGCCCGGCCCAGCAGTCTCACCAGCAGAGCGTGCGCCTCGTCCGCGGCCGGGGGCCGCCGCCCGGGCTGCACAGTGCCGTACATGAGCATGTAGAACGCGGGGTGCTGCACTCCGAAGTCGACGTGCAGGTCCCAGCCGCGGTAGAGATCGGCCACCGGGTCGTCGGGGGTCAGCGCCAGCGCCTCCCGCTTCTCGGCCAGATACATCTCGAACCCGTAGGCGGCCAGTTCGGCCAGGAGCCCGTCCTTGTCGTCGAACATCCGGTACAGCGCGGGGGCCGTGATGCCCGCGGCTGCGGCGACAGCGCGCGTGGAGACCGCCTCGCTGCCACCCTCCTCCAAAAGCTTGGCGGCCACCTGGAGCACCTGGCGCCGCGCGGCACGTCGTCCCTCGTTCATGGAACAACGATATCCCATCTTGCGTATCGCCGCCTTTCCAGTGCTACGGTTGAAAGCGGATCGGTGATCCATGCTGATGGTGGTCGGTGCCGGGCCGCTCCACCTGGGCATGCGCCGTACCTCGGCCGGCCGTCGGTCCCCCACGCGTGGAGCAGTGCGGCTGCCCGCCTCGGCGGGTGGCTCGTCGTCCGCCGGCACCACCATCGAACACGCCGCCATCGCGGCAGGAGAGGAACATCCATGTCCGATATCTCGATCGTCATCGCGTCGCATTCCGGCTACGGCCACACCGCGCAGATCGCCGCGGCCGTCGAGGACGGCGCGCACTCCATCGCCGGGGCGCAGGTCCACCGCGTGGACGTCGCCTCCCTCAGCGACGCCGACTGGGAACTGATGGACGCCGCGGACGCCATCATCTTCGGTACCCCCACCTACATGGGCACCGCGTCGGGGGCGTTCCATGCCTTCGCCGAGGCCAGCAGCAAGCGGTGGATGACCCGCGCCTGGAGCGACAAGCTCGCGGCGGGATTCACCAACTCCGGCTCCATGAGCGGCGACAAGCTGCACACCCTGCAGTACCTCTCGCTCCTGGCGGCCCAGCACGGGATGCTCTGGGTGAGCCTGAACCTCCTGCCGGGCTGGAACACCACCACCTCCAGCCCCCAGGACGACAACCGCCTCGGCTTCTACCTCGGCGCCGGCGCACAGAGCTTCAACGACACACCCGCCGTCCACGACGCAGACCTGAACACCGCCCGCCACCTCGGCCGACGCGTCGCCGAGCACACCCGCATCCACCGCGCCGGACTGACCGCCGCGACGCACTGACACAACGGTCCGCCAAGAATCACCCTTCAGCCTCTTTCAGAGGAGTGCACCATGCAGTACCGGACGCTCGGAAGCCAGGGCCTTGAGGTCTCGGCGATCGGCTACGGCGCGATGGGCCTGACGATGGCCTGCGGACCCACCGACGAGGAGGCCGGCGTCGCGGCCCTCCGCCGCGCCCACGACCTGGGCGTCACCTTCTCCGACACCGCCGAGATGTACGGCTGGGTATGGGCTGGGACGCGCACGGAAGGCGCCCTCGGTCCCACCGATGGACCGACAACTGGCGGCTTTGGGGCTCGCCTCGGCGCTACCCCCCTCACGGTCGGGTGAGAATTTCGGCTCCGCTGTCGGTGATGGCGATGGTGTGCTCGCTGTGCGCGGTCCGGCAGCCTGTCGCGCTGCGCAGCGTCCAACCGTCGGCGTCGGTGACGAGTGTGGCAGTGTCGGCCATGACCCAGGGCTCCAGGGCGAGCAGCAGTCCGGGGCGCAGCTTGTATCCGCGGCCGGGCCGCCCGGTGTTCGCGACGTGTGGGTCCTGGTGCATGGTCGAGCCGATGCCGTGGCCTCCGAACTCGGTGTTGATCGGGTAGCCCGCCTCGCTGAGGACCGTCCCGATGGCGTGGGAGAGGTCGCCGATGCGCGCCCCTGGCTTGGCGGCGGCGATGCCGGCGGCGAGTGCGCGTTCGGTCGTCTCGATCATCGCGACGCTCTCCGCCGGCCTGGCCGTGCCCACCAGAAAGCTGATCGCGGCGTCCGCGGCCACCCCGCCCCTGGCCACGGCGAGGTCGAGAGTCAGCAGATCCCCGTCTGCCAGCGTGTAGTTGTGAGGCCGCCCGTGCAGCACTCCGTCGTTGACGGCCGTGCAGATGTAGTGCCCGAACGGGCCGCGCCCGAAGGAAGGCGCGTAGTCGACGTAGCAGGACTGCGCTCCCGCCCCGGTGATCATCTCCTTGGCCCACTGGTCGATGTCCAGCAGGTTCGTCCCGACCGTGCTGCGCTGCTTCAGCGTGTGCAGGATGTTTCCGACCAGGGCGCCGGTGTCCCTCGCCCGCTCGAGCCGCGCGGAGTTCAGGATCTCAATCATGGGGGGCCTCTCATATACGTCCAATAACTAGCCGGTATAATTGTACCGGTATTAAAATGGGGTCATGGTCGGGTTGCCGCTCACCCCCGCCGGTCACCGAGGCGGCCCGGTCCCCCACGCCCGGTTCATCCGGCGGAAGGCCGTGCGGTCCTGGATCATTGTCAGCGCCATCGACCCGAGCCGCGGACATGCACCGCCGTCCCACGCATGTCATGTGCCTGCGGGGACATCCGGGGAAGGAGATGCCCGAGAAAAAGGAGCGCCGTCCATGATCACTCCCCGTCCTCGGATTCCGGGGCGTGCTCCACAAGCACGGCGCCGTCCGTCGAGCGGCACACATGTGTGACCATCGACGGCGCACGACGGGACGGAGCGGCGATCTTTTCGACGCGTCGGCCACCCATCGATTTTCATGCCCTGTGTGCAGGACGACGTGGTGGAGGAGACATGCCGCGACCGCGTGAAGAAGCCCGTTTCAGGCATCCTCGGCACGAGCGCCGAGGAGAGGCTCGGCTACCAGCCGTGGCAGCGACACTCGTCGCCATCGCGCTGTACCTTCTCCTGCCCCAGCAGCTCCTGATCACCCCCCGCTACGTACTGCCCGCCCTGGAGTGTGTGCTGCTCGTACCCCTCGTGGCGATCAACCCGCGCCGGCTGACTCGACAGACACGGGCGTTCCGTGTCCTGTCGCTGACGCTCGTGGCCGTGATCGCGGCGAGCAACCTCCTCGCGCTGGGAACCCTGGTCCACGAGCTGGTGTCGGCCGAAGTGAAGAACGGCCGGGCGCTGTTGGTGGCCTCGCTGCAGATCTGGCTCACCAACATCATCGTCTTCGGTCTGGCCTACTGGGAACTGGACCGCGGCGGCCCGGTCAGCCGGACCCAGGTGCCCCGCGAGGAACTGCCGTTGGCGGACTTCCGATTCTCTCAGGACGAGAACGACGACGCCGTCCAGGAGGTCTCCGACGGCGCCAGCAAGACGTCCGACTGGGTACCCACCCTGATGGACTACCTCTACGTATCGGTGACCAACTCCACCGCCTTCAGCCCCACCGACACCATGCCCCTCTCCACACGCGCCAAGTTCCTGATGAGCGTGGAGAGCGTCGCGGCCCTCCTGACTTCGCTCCTCGTCATCGCTCGCGCGGTGAGCATTCTGCACTGACGGTGTTCCGGGGCCGCTCGCCGCGTCCCTCGAAGTCCCCTCGTACGGCCGCGCCTTGATCCTCAACCAGCCCTGTGTCCTGCGGGACGTCCAGGACGGTCGTGCAGTGCTCGCACAGTCTCCCGTCTCCGGCCGGTGTCCCGCACACCTTGCAGAACCGCTGGACCTGCAGGTCTTCGGTCTTCTCCGTCATGACCTCTCCCGGACGGGCGAACAACGTCCGCCGCCGGGTACCCCGAGCCGCGGCAAAGCTACTGGTGTCGTGGCGGCGCCGGCGCGTCCGCCTCGTCCGTCGTGGCGTCGGGCACGTGGAAACATGCGCTGACCGACTTCCCGTGGGGACAGGGGTGCGACTCCCATTCGTCGGCCATGGCGTCCACCAGGAGCATGCCGCGCCCGCCGAGGCTCTCCGTGCCGGCCTCGCGAGGCACCGGCAGGTCACGCGAGCTGTCGTGCACGGAGACATGCAGACAGTGGTCGTCACACGTCATCACCAACTGGGCGCTGCTGTGGGCGTGCCGGTGCGCATTGGTCACCAGCTCGGAGACGGTGAGCAGGATCGCGTCCACCGTCTGCGGGGCAGCTGTGGTCCAGCCCCGCGCCTCCAAATGCGCACGCGCCCAGTCACGGGCTGCCTTCACTTCGCTGTTCAGGGGCAGCGTGCGCGCCCAGCCCACTGCCCGGAGCGACGAACCTTCCACGGCGATCCTTCCCGGTTGAGGCGAGTGCCGTCAGCGACGGTGTCAAAGCGTGGCCAGCAGGCCGGACTTGGGCCCGGCGACGCGGGTCGGCAACGGCTCGACGTGCCGGTCCGGCCACCCGGCGCCCCTGAGGGCTCCGGGCGAGCCGCTCGATGCGTTCCGTCGAGCCTGGCATGGCACGCCCTTCTCAAGACACCGCGCCCTGACCTGCTTCGGATACCCCTCAAACGTCGATTCAGCCCTGTAATTCGGCACCTCAGACACGTGCCTAGCCCCCCCGCACGGTCGTGACCGTCGGCCTTCCGCTGCCCGGCAGCGGGAAAACCCGTTGGACTGCCCGCCCTGCCCTGGGCACGATCAACACTGTGGACACCTACCTCGAGACCGAGCGCCTGACCCTGCGCCGTTTCACTCCCGACGACGCGGACCTGCTGATCGAGTTGGACAGCGACGCCGCGGTGATGCGCTATCTGACCGGGGGCCGGCCGACCGCCCCGGAGATCGTCCGCGAGCGCCACCTGCCCAGCATCATCGCCGGCTACGAGAAGTGGGGCGGCGATCTTGGGCTGTTCGCCGCGCACGAGAAGGACGGCGGCGCGTTCATCGGCTGGTTCTGCCTGCGTCCCGAGCCGCAGGGCCCGCTGGACGAGGCCGAACTCGGCTACCGGCTGCGGCGGGCGGCTTGGGGCAGGGGTTTTGCCACCGAAGGCTCGCGGGCCTTGCTGGGCAAGGCGTTCACCGGCCTCGGTGTGCGCATGGTCTGGGGTGAGACGATGACCGTGAACCAGGGTTCGCGCAACGTCATGGAGAAGCTCGCGATGACGCTCGCGGACACCATCCCCACTCCCCCCGACATGGAGATGGTCGAGGGTTCCGAGCAGGGGGGCGTGCGGTACGAGATCACCAGGGAACAGTGGGAGCAGCAGTAGCCACTCGCACGAAGGGCCGTTGCGCGAACCTCCGTTGCGCGAACGGCCCTTGTGCGTAAGGCCGTTGTGTGTACGGCCTCCGGGTCATGTGCTCGTGGCGACCCTGAGGGGCTGACCGCCGTCGACGGCCAGGCAGGTGCCGGTCAGGAAGGTGTTCGTCAGGGCGAAGAGGACGGCGTGGGCCACGTCCTCGGGTGTGCCGATGCGACCCGTGGGGTTGCCCGCGGACAGCCTGGCGAACAGTTCGGCCTTCTTCTGCTCGCCCAGCGGGTCCCACGCGCCGGTGTCGATGGTGCCGGGCGAGACGGCGTTGACCCGGATAGGCGCCAGTTCCACGGCCAGGGACCGTACGACGGTGTTGACGGCACCGTTGGTCGCGGCGACCCCGAGAAAGCCGGGGTCGGGTTCGAGCGCGGCCACACCGGAGAGCAGGACGAGGGAGCCGCCTGCCGGCATGGTGGGCGCGAAGTGCTTGGCGAGCATGATCGGCCCGACGACCTTGGTGTGGAACGACAGCAGGATCGCCTCGGGTTCGAGTTCGGGGACCAGCCCGCGGGCCCGGGCGGAAGCCGTCGAGACCACATGGTCCACGGCGCCCACCTCCGCCGCCAGGGCCTTGATGGACCCCTCGTCGGTCAGGTCGACGGTGGCGACCGTGACCTCGGTGTCCCCGTAACTCTTCCGCAGTGCCGCCCGGTCGCGGCCGGCCGCGATCACCCGGGCGCCCTCCGCCAGGGCCGCGTCGCTCACCGCTCGGGCGATCCCGCTGCCGCGGCCCACCACGAGAACGGTCTTGTCCTTCAGGTTCGTGGACACGAGAACTCCTCGTTCGTCGATTGCCGGTGTGATGTCAGCGGGCTTTCACCTCGTCGGCGTCCAGGCCGCGGTCGGCGCCGTGCGCGACGACGCTCTGCCCGGGTTCGGGACGCAGGCGTTCGCCGTCCAGACGGACCTCGACCTTGTCCGCCTCGAAGGACACCAGATCGCCGATCCGGTCCACCTCGCGGTAGGCGTCGCGGTACGTCCAGGCGGCGCGGTGCGCGTCGCCGATGTCGTAGTAGTCGCACAGGCCCTTGTAGGGGCAGAAGGTCTGGCCTTCGACGGGCCGGAGCCAGGCCTCGTCGATGTCCGCGCGGGGGACGTACCAGCGCGGGGCGAACCCGGACTCGTAGAGCACGACGGGGTGTTCGGAGCGGGCGATCACGGTGCCGCCGGCGCGGACCTCCAGCGTGCGTGAGGTCGTGCGGATGTCGATGCGGTGGTAGGCGTCGGCGGCGTGCCCGAGGATGCGTTCGTCCTCTTCGTAGAAGGCGTCCATGGCGCGCCAGGCGAAGGCGATACGACCGTCGAGATCGCCGGCGTGCTTGGGCGGTGCGGTGACTTCCCAGGCGGCGCGTTCGGTGGTGCGGTCGCCGGCGCTCACCGAGTACCAGGCGGTGTCGCCCAGGTCCTTGTGGCGGGTGACCCTGCCGCTGTCGACGAGGGCCGTCTCCTCGACGTCCTCGCGGGGGAAGTAGGCGACCGGGTAACGGCCGGGCTCGTGCAGCAGGACGACGTCCTCGCTGTCGGCGATCCAGGTCCCGTTGAACTTCACGCGCATACGGCGGCGCAGCCGCTCGGCGAACAGCAGGCGCTCGGGCAGCGGTTCGGGGGTGAGGAAGTGTCCGATCGCGCCGGTGGAGAGGGGGCCTTGTTGCCAGGAGAGTCCCATGGGGCTTTCCTTCCGGGTGCCGGGGTGGGGGTGCCGGGTGGAGCCGTCAGGCGAGGGCGCGGGCGAGGAAGTCGCGGATGTGCTCGGTGATGGCCTCCAGGTGGCTCTCCAGGGCGAAGTGCCCGGAGTCCAGGAGGTGGATCTCGGCGTCGGGCAGGTCCTGGGCGAACGCCCGGGCGCCGTCGGGGCCGAAGATCTCGTCGTTCGCGCCCCACACCGCCAGCAGCGGGACCTGCGAGTCGCTGAAGTACCGGTGGACCTGCGGGTAGAGGTCCACGTTGGTGGGATAGTCACGGAAGAGCTTGAGCTGGATCTCGTCGTTGCCGGGGCGGTCCAGCAGCGCCTGGTCGTGCACCCAGTTGTCCGGGCTGACCAGGCTGGGGTCGGCGACACCGTTCACGTACTGCCAGCGGGTGATCTCGGGGGTGAGGGCGCCGCGCATGGGACCTTCGGTCTTCGGTCCGGGGGCCTCGGCGTAGGCGAAGACGCCGTCCCAGAAGGGCTTGACGAAGCCCTCCTCGTAGGCGTTGCCGTTCTGCGTGACGATCGCGGTGATGCGGTCCGGGTTCCGTAGGGCGAGGCGCCAGCCGATGGGGGCGCCGTAGTCCTGGACGTACATCGCGAACCGGTCGACCCCCAGTTGTTCGAGCAGGCCGGCGGTGACGTCGGTGAGGGCGTCGAAGGTGTACGGGAAGTCGCCGAGATCCGGCATGGCGGACTGCCCGAATCCGATGTGGTCGGGGGCGATGACGCGGTAGCGGTCGGCGAGTCCCGGAATCAGGTTGCGGAACATGTGCGAGCTGGTCGGGAAGCCGTGGAGGAGCACCACGACGGGCGCCTGCGGATCGCCGGCCTCCCGGTAGAAGACGTCGAGGCCGTCGACGGTGACGGTGCGGTGGTGGACTGCGGGAACCATGGGTCTAACCCTTCCGTCATCCTTCACTGGTTATGTCTTCAGTCGAGCACAGGCCAGCTAACCTGTCAAGGCGAGTTAGATGGTTAGGTGTGGACACGGAGGGGGAGACCGGTACGCAGGCGATATCCCGGCCTACGGCCATCAGCCCGCATTGATGTAACCTGTCAAGTCTGTCGATGCGGTTAGGAGGCTGGCTGCCATGGTGACCGGCCGGGAGCAGCAGGACACGCTGCTGGAACTCCTCAACAGCACGCCCGTGGTCAACGGCGTCGTCCAGGACCTGCTGGCCGACCCGGAGGCCGCCAGGTCCTGGCAGCTGGCCCATGGGGGTACCGGCAGCGCGGAAGAACACCGGCATCTGCTCCAGGCGCGTGATCTCCTGCGGGACGTGGTGAGCGGCGACCGGGCCGCCGCCTCGCTGACCCCGCTGCTGGAGGACGTCACCTCGCGCCCGCGGCTGTCACCCGCGGGGGTGGCGTGGGAGCTGGACGCACCCGCGGAACGCCGCATGGCAGTGACCGCCGTCCTGGCCTGGAGCACACTGCAGGAGGCCATGCCGGGCCGGCTGCGCGCCTGCGCCAACCCGGAGTGCCGCCTGTTCCTCATAGACCGCAGCAAGACCAACAGGGCCCGCTGGTGCTCGATGGCCGTCTGCGGCAACCGGATGAAGGCACGACGCCACTACCAGCGCACCCGCGACGCGGCGGCCGGGTGACATCCCCGACGCGGTGGTCACCGGCGTCGTGCGCGGTTTCGGCCGTGCAGCCGAGCTTCACGCGGGCCTGCCATGCGCATCACGTGGGGCGGCTAGGCCGGAAGGCGCTGCTCCTGGCCGCCCGCCTCCGGGCGTCGGGGGCCGCCCCGCCCCCGGAGAGAGGTCACATCACGGCGTCGGTCTGGAGCGGGCCCGCGGTGATGCGGAGCGCCCGGACGCGAACCGGCTCTTCCTGGTCGAGGTAGAAGATGTGCATGAACGGGGCGCGCACCACCCGGTCCGGCTCGCTCTTCTTGTTCATGGTCGCCTCGCCACGAAGCAGCCGGACGCCGTCGCCGGCGGCCCAGTACTCCAGGACCTCATGGGTGATGTCCAGCGGTGCGTCGATCTTGACGAAGAACGCCTTGATGGCCTCGGCTCCGTGAATGTGCGCGGTGCCGAAATACATGTCGGTGTCCTCGGTCAGCGGTGCGAAGCCCTCATCGAAGTCCAGGGTGTCGATGGCTTCCATGAACTTCAGGACCCAGTCGGGTACGGCGGTCGCGCGTGCGGTGTCGGTCATGGTGGTGGGCTCCTGTTCGGGCGGCGGCGGGCAGGGCGGCGAGGAACGCGTCGATTCCGGCGTTGACGGCGTCGGCAGTCGCACCCTCGTTTTCTCGTTTTCAGGAAGCGCCGGGCGCGTTCGCGGATGCCGTCCTGGCGAGGGTGTCCGCCACCGTGGTGCAGGCGAGCCGGGCCACGGAACGCAGCTCGGCGTCCGTGGTGCCGGCACGGCTCAGTACGGCCAGCGACTGGTTGACGGCGACGACGAACGTGGCGAGCTCGTCGAGCGTCCGGCTGTCGGCAGAGGAGTCCGCCAGCGCCGCGCGCACCCGTTGGCGCTGCAAGTCGATCAGGCCACGCACCTGCGCGCTGTTCTCCTCCTTCAGCGTCGGTGACTGCGCGGCGGACTGGGCGATGAGACACCCCACGGGGACCGACGCGTCGGCGATACGGCCCAGGACGACGCCGAAGAACGCCTCGATCGCCCGCACCGGATTACCGGGGTGCGCCGCGAGCGCCTGCTCGTACTGCGCGCCGTAGATCGACGAGTAGCGGTCGAGGCACTTGCCGAAGAGCGCCTCCTTGTTGCCGAAGGCGCCGTAGAGGGAGCCCCGGCCGAGGCCGGTGGCCGAACCGAGGGCATCGAGCGAGGCGTCCGCGTACCCGCGCTGCCAGAACACCCGCATGGCCTGGTCCAGGGCCGCGCCGATGTCGAACTGCTTTCTGCCGGACACGACACGCACCTCCTCCTTCACGCCCCCGTCGCGCCTTCGCCGTGAGTCTACTCGCATCTTGGATCGATCGGTCGAGTCATCTTTGACCGATCGATCCAAGATGGCTAGCGTGAGGGTCCCGGTTCTCGCACTCGAAGGGCCGCACATAAACGTGGCATTCACCCCTCGCCCGGCACACCGAACCAGCACGCCCGACACCCACGAAGGAAACCGATGACCGACCCCGCGAGCTCCGCCCGTGCCTCCGACAACCCTGTCCGCGACCTGCCGTTGCACGACCTGGCCGGTTTCACCCACCGCTGGGTCGACGCGGGCGGTATCCGACTTCATGCCGTCGAGGGCGGCCGGCCGAACGGCCCGGCCGTCGTGCTGCTCGCTGGATTCCCGCAGACCTGGTGGGCGTGGCGAAAGGTGATGCCCCACCTGGCCGACCGATTCCACGTCATCGCGATCGACCTGCCGGGCCAGGGCCACTCCGAACGCCCGGACGGCAGTTACGACACGCACACGGTCGCCGCGTACGTCCACGCCGCGGTGAAGGCGCTCGGAGTCTCTGCATACTGGTTGGCCGCCCACGACATCGGCGCGTGGGTCGCCTTCTCCCTCGCGTTGAAGTACGAGAGCGAGCTGCGCGGCGTCGCACTCCTCGACGCCGGAATCCCGGGTGTCACACTCCCCGACGCCATTCCGACCGACCCCGAGGTGGCCTGGAAGACCTGGCACTTCGCATTCCATCTCGTGCCCGAGCTGCCCGAGACACTGCTCTCAGGCCGCGAACGCGAGTACGTCGGCTGGTTCCTGAAGGTCAAAACCCTCTCCCCCGACACCTTCGACGACGCCGAGATCGAGCAGTACGCCGCGGCCGTCGCGGCTGACGGCGGACTCCGCGCCTCCCTGGCCTACTACCGAGACGCCGCTGAATCGGCGCGGAAGAACCACGAGGCCCTTGAGCAACAGCACCTGGCGGTGCCGGTTCTCGGGATCTCCAGCAGCCACGGCTCCATCCCCGACATGGCGGCTTCCCTCAGCCTGTGGGCCGACGACATCGCCGGGATGGTCGTGCCGGACGCAGGACACTTCATCCCGGACGAACAACCCGACGCCGTCGCCGCCGCTCTGGTCGGCTTCATCACCCAAGGCGATTGACGGACGCTCCGTCGGCAGTTCGAGCGGCGAGGCCCGCTTCAAGACCGGAGGCCGACGCGGAGGTTTGTCCCAGCCTTCCGAGGACACTCGCGATCCACCCCCTGCGCACCTTCTCGGAGAAGGACTCGCCATGGCAGTGCTAGCGGTGCTCATCCCGCCCCTGATGCTCGGCCTGATGCTCGCCCTGGGCAGATACGAGGAACTGCTGCTGCCGAAGCAGGACGCCGATCGACCCGCCCCTCCGGTCACGCCGACCGAGCTCGCCAACGCCACGACGGGAAGTCCGGCAGCCACGCTCCACGTCCCCGCCCTGTAGGTCGGATACGACTCTCCCCGGCGCGCCCGGGCACGCGAGAGCCCCGGAACTCGTTGGCGAGTTCCGGGGCCGTGGTGCTCGGAGCGGGCCCCGGGTCAGATGAGCGGGCCGCCGAACGGGGTGCCGCCCGTGCCGTAGTAGGTGCCCAGCTCGTCGCGGTAGCCCTGGTCGCCGAGATGCTTCTCGCGGTGGAACTCAGGAGCATCCTTGATCTGCTGCTTGGCAAGGCCGATGAAGACCTTCTTCTCGTTCGGGTCGATGCTCTCGACCGTGCTCGCCGGGAGCATGACCTCCTTGCCGAAGATCCACACACCGGTGTCGACCACCAGGTAGGCGTCACCGACCTCGTCGGAGTGCTTGTCGACCTTGCCGATGCTGCCGTCCGTGGCCTCGACCTTGTATCCAGTGAGGTCGGCGCCCGCAAGACGGCCCGCGGTCGACTTGTAACTCCACACATTCTCAGTCACGCGAAAACAACTCCTCCGGTAAAAGGGGGACGGCGGAGACCTCCGCCGGTCCCTCCCTTTCAGCAGTCGTACACGGCGGTTTGTCCGACCGCCTTGGTCGCGGGTGCCCCGCGTCCAGGATCACACGCCCCGCATTCGGGCCAGAATCCGGAATTTCCTCCGGACCTCGCACGGGAAGTGTTTCTGTCGGTCAACTACCAGCGGTACCAGCGGCCACTGCCACCCTTCGGACGGGCAACGAACCCGACGAGCCACAGGACCAACACGACGATCGCGACCCACCACAGAATTTTCAGCGCGAAACCCGCACCGAAGAGAATCAGGGCCAGCAGAAGAACGAGAAGCAGGGGAATCATAATTGTCAACCTCCGAACCGCCGTGTGCCCGCCGGTCCCCCGTCCATGCCTATGAATTCGAAACAGAACTCGTCGGGACGCTCTGGCCGGACACCGGGTTCACCATTCGGCGGAGCGGGAGGCGTTCATGCGGCGTGGTCCCGTTCCAGTTCCCGCTTGAGGTTGCGCAGGGTCTTGTCGATGTTGCGGACCTGGAAGTCGGCGAACGTACTGCCCGAAGTGACGAGCCGGTCGAAGGCGCCGGCCACGAACGCCGGCCACGCGCGCCGGTCGTCCGTCCAGGTCTCCGTCACCCGGGTGCCCCGGCCGGCCGGCTCGAAGCGGTACTCCCAGGTGGCGATCGGACCGCGCAGGCGCGGACGGGTTCGCCCGATGGCGTGGACGCGAAAGGCGAAGCGGCGGTCCGGATCTGCCGCCGTAACCGTGCAGCGCGTGACCCACCGGAACCTTCCCCGCTTGTTGCGTCCGACGAACGTGGCGCCCGGCGTGACGTCCTCGCCCGTCCAGTCGGCTGTCGTTCCGAGGTTCTCCGGACTCCAGCGACCCATGTCACCGGGTCGGCTGACGGCTTGGTACGCGGCCGCCGGTGGGACGTCGATGACGATGCTGCCGCTCACGGTGAATACCCGGGTCACTGCTCTGCCTCTCACCGGAAACATCAAGCTACTGTCGAGTAGGAATCATGGCAGGCGACCGCACGGAGCCGGAGTCCGGGGATCTGAGGTCCGGTGCCAGGAGGTTGACGGGGCGGGGACCGTCCGGCCACGGTGGATCCGGCCGGAACTCGTCCACGGGAAGCCCGAGTTCGCGCGGATCCAGCCCGACCACGCCGCCGGGACATGCATCCGGCCGACGGGGGCAGAAGAAGCTCACCCCGTTCTCCACCGAAGGCGACACAGTGACCCTCTCCGTGCATGCCCGCGAGACCGCCGCCACCATCACGGAAACACCTGCCGCCGCGGACGACCTGCCCTGGATCGAGGACGGCGGAAAGGTAACCCCCAAGGACGCACGCGAGTTGTCCCGGCTGTTCCTCGATCGCCTCCAGACCCTGGAGGAAGGCACCCCCGAGTACCAGTACGCCCGCAACACCCTGATCGAGATGAACCTGTCCCTGGTGAGGTTCGCGGCCCGCCGGTTCCGCAACCGGGGCGGCGGCGACCTGGAAGACGTCGTCCAGGTCGGCACGATCGGCCTGATCAAGGCCATCGACCGCTTCGACCTCTCCCGCGAGGTCGAGTTCACCTCGTTCGCGATCCCCTACATCGTCGGCGAGATCAAACGCTTCTTCCGCGACACCACCTGGGCCGTCCACGTCCCACGACGCCTGCAGGAACTCCGCGTCAGCCTCGCCAAGGGCAAAGACGCGCTCGCGGCCGAGCTGGGCCGCACCCCCACCGTGAAGGAACTCGCCACCCACCTGGACCTGACCGACGACGAGATCATCGAGGGCCTCGTCGCCGCCAACGGCTACGTCGCCGGCTCCATCGACACCCCGGGCTGCGACGACGACACCGACAGCACGCCGACCTACGCGGACACGCTGGGAGACACCGACCCGGCACTGGAGCTGTTCGAGAACCTGCACACGCTCGGACCCCTGCTCCAGCAGCTCGACGACCGCGAACGGGCCATCATCGAGATGCGCTTCGGCCAGGAGATGACCCAGGCCGAGATCGGCCGCGAACTGCACGTCTCCCAGATGCACGTCTCCCGCCTGCTGAGCCGCATCCTGACCAAGCTCCGCAGCGGTCTCCTGACCGGGTGAGCCCGCGGAGCTCAGCGGGGGCCAACCGGGCCGTCGGCCAAGGCGATACGGGCGATGACGCTCTTGCCCGTCGGTTCAAGCCGGACCTGGAACGCCTGCACGACGGCCATGACGATCTCCAGCCCGTGCTGGCCCACCCTCCCCGGATCGACCGACCGGGCCGCGGGCTGCACCTGGGCGCTGTCCCGAACGGTCACCTCCACCACGCCGTCCGCGATGCTCAGCTCCATGTGCAGCGGCCCGGGCGCGTATTTGCGGGCGTTGGTGACCAGTTCGCTGACCACCAGGCGCGTGAGATCGACGGCCCGCTCGGAGACTGCCACGTCATGGTCGGCCCGTGCCCGGCCGAGGAACTCTGCCGCGTGGTGCCGGGCTTCGGCGATACAGGCATCGCCGCCTCCCAACGAGACGGCGGTGGCTATGAGACGGGTACTCGGCTGCCCTTCGCCGTCGCTGTCGGCAGGCTCCACTCTTCGTCACCTTCGTTCCCCTGTCGACCGGCGACCGCCCGGCGCGACTCATGTAATTCTTCCTCGAACCGGCCGACCGGTTCGAGCGTGCCTTCCCCTGGCATCCGGGCCGATGTCCGGCGCCGGAGCCACACCAGCGAACTCGGTCGAGGACTCGCTGACAGCGGCGGACGGACCAGTCCGAGCAACTGACGATAAGCCAATCCACTGTCAGCGGCGTCCGGGGCGTCGCCCCCTGACCGCATGCAGGTCCGCGCGGCCCCTCTCGGGTCAGGACGGGCTGCCTTCTTCGCAGACCCGGCGGGCGACCACGCGGAGCTTGGTGTTGTTCGCCTGCGCGTAGCGGCGCGGCACGTTGAACGCTTCTTCCTCGGTGAGGTGGTGGCCGCCCATGACGATGCCCATGGCCTCGCCGACGAGGTGGCGGGTGGCGACGGTGTCCGCACCCGCCGGTCGCGCCGCAGGGCGCTCATGCCGCGTCGCACTGGGCGACGATGCGGGTCACCGTGACCGTGACGGTGACCGGCTCCGGGGTGGCGAGGTGGGAGACGACGGCGGTCCGCACCCGGTCGTGTACGTTGCGGGCGACGTCCAGGGGCCGCTCGCGCTCGGCGAGGGCGCAGCGCACCTCGATGTGCCATCCCGGGTCGTCCGGCGCCCGCTCGGCGCGGACGCCCGCCTCGGGAGGCGTGCGGTGGGACGCGGTGGACGTCCGGGTGGGCGCGGCGGCTGCCGCGAGGCGTTGGGCGAGTCGGGGTTGCAGGCCGATGACGCCGGGAACCGCGAGGGCTGCCTCGGCCACGACGCCGACGATCGTGGTCGGGCCGGTGGTGGTCATCGCGCACCACCACCGGTCCGGAGGCCGGCGCCGAGGGACGGCGGCCACCGCTCGGCCACGTCGACCACGGCGATGTCGACGGCCGTCACCGCGAGCCCCAGATCCTGACCGGCCGAGTGAAGGACCGACCGTCGCACCTCGTGTACGCGCTCGGGCAGCGGACGGTCGAGGCCGGCGACGAGAGTCATGGTCACCCGGACGTCGGTGCCCTCGCCCGCGGACGTGAGCCGGCAGGTCGCCGCCCTCGCACCGGGGACCGTGTCCGCGGCCTGCCGCAGTACCTTCGCCGCGGCACTCTCGGTGATCCGCAGGTCGCGGTCCGGGTCGGCCAGGGGCAGCAGCCGTCCCAGCCTGGCCTCCGCCCTGACGGCGTTCATGACGCGGTCGGCGAGTGCGGACAGGCCGGGAGGGTCCACGGCGCGCAGCGCCCGGGTGGCCTCGTTCACCGTGGCCAGCCCCTCGACGGCCTCGCGGCAGTGCGGACAGGAGACGGTGTGCGGGTCCCGGGCCGCTGCCTCGTCCTGGGCCTGTTCCCAGACCCGGCTGAGGAGGCGGCCGCAGGGCAGCGTCTCGTCCCCCGGGAACGGTGGCACGTCCGCGGTGGCCGATCCGGTGCGGGGCCCGTCGGCTCCCGGCGGTGCGGACGGCTGCGGGTGCGGGTCGTCTAGCGCCATGGGCCCATCGCCTCCTGCAGGGATCGGCGTGCCCGGAACAGTCTGCCGCGCACCGTCGGCTCGCTGGTCCGCGTCTCGAGGGCTATCTCCTTGTAGGGCAGGCCCTGCACCTCCCGCAGGATCCAGCAGATCCGCTGCCCGGCGTCCAGTTCGGCGAGCGCGCGGGTCAGGGCGGCGGCGGTCGCGTCCCGCTCGGCGGACCGGTCGGGCTGGCTCCACGGGTCGCCCGCCGCGGGTTCGAGGACGGTGTTCAGCGGGAGGGGCGGCAGTCGGCGCCGGCGCATGGTCAGGCAACGGTTGACCGTGATCCGGTACATCCAGGTACGGAACTCCGCGCTCTGGCGGTATTCCGGCAGTCGTCGCCAGGCGCTGACGAAGGCGTCCTGGACCGCGTCCTCGGCGTCCTGGGGGTTGCCGAGCATGCAGCGGGCCAGGGTCAGCAGGGACCGGCTGTGCCGTCGGACAAGAACGGCGAAGGAGTCCTCGTCTCCCTCGGCCGCCCGTACGGCCAGCAGTCCGTCCGGCAGGTCGCATTCCAGCCGTGGCGAAGCGGTGCGTTCGATCATGACAACTCCCGCACAGGGCTTGGAACGTGCGAGTACCCACACATGTCCATGTGATGCACATCACATGTGTTGAGCGTGAGAAGGACGCCGTCACGTGTGTCCAACCTCTTGACGGCACCACGCAGGTGTCTCCCACTGACCGATCGAGGCGACCGCCATGACGGACAACATCACCAGCGTCAGCGGGGGCGGCCGGGCCGATGCGGGCGTGAGCGCGCTGAAGGGCCGTACCGGGGCCGGGACTCCGGCCGAGACACGGGGGAAGACCACCATCGCGGACGGCGTAGTGGCCAAGATCGCGGGCATGGCCGCCCGCGAGGTACCCGGCATCCACAGCCTGGGAGCGGGGATGGCCCGTGCCTTCGGCGCCATGCGGGAACGCGTCCCCGGCGGAGGCGGAGGCGGAGGCGTCACGCGGGGAGTGAAGGTCGAGGTCGGCGAGCGGCAGGCCGCGGTGGACCTGGACGTCGTCGTCGAGTACGGCGTCTCCATCGTCGACGTCGCCGGCGGCGTACGCGCCAACGTGATCAGCGCCGTGGAGCGGATGACGGGGCTGGAGGTCGTCGAGGTGAACATCGTCGTCGACGACGTCAACCTCCCCGACGACGAGGACGAGGAGGGGCGGACCGAACCGGACGAGGGCCGCGTGCGGTGACCGCAGCCGTGACCAGCGCCGTGTCCGCGGGCCTGCGCGGGCGATCACGGCGACAGGGACGTTCGCGAGACGGGTGAGTACATGATGAACGCAGCGACGACGGGCCTCGCGGCCGGTATGGCCCTGGGTTTCGCCGGTTACTTCGGCGGCTTCTGGGCTTTCCTGCTCGTTCTCGTGCTGGGGGCGGCGGGGCTGATCGTCGGCCTCGCCGTGCAGGGTGATCTCGACCTCCGTGCGCGGAGGCAGCGGTGAACACCCGGCCCGGTGCCCCGCCCCCCGGCGAAGGGTCCGGCCCCCCGGCGCGGGCCGCCGGCCTGCCGCCCCCGGCCGAGCGGGGCGCCACCGTCATACCGGACAAGGTGGTCGCCCGGATCGCCGCGCAGGCCGCCCGCACGGCCCAGTCCCGGCGCGCCGCCGTACCGCCCGACCGGGACGCACCGGCGGCGCCCGCCGCCTCCGCGGCCACCCGTACCGGGTCGGTACGGGTGCACCTGACCATGGACCTGCCCTACCCCGCCGACATCCCCGGGATGTGCGAGCGGATACGGCAGGACGTCGCCGAACGGGTGGCCCAACTGACCGGTCTGGAGGTAGGAGAGGTCACGCTCACCGTCCGGCGGCTGGTGACCGCCGCCGGCGCCGACCGGGGACGGGTCCGGTGAGCCGCCCCTCGGCCGGTGCGGCCGGCCTCGTCACGCAAGAAGCCTCGCCGCGTAGGCAAGGAGGACCGGAATGACACCCGACCCGGACCCGCCCGTCCGCGGCTCCGCGCCGTCCGCGCGCCCCGCCGCGGTGCCGCCGGCGAAGGAGACCGAGGAGCCGCGGGAGCGACCGGCGGAGCCCGGTCTCCCCGGACACGACGCGCCGCCACCGAATCTGACGGCCGGTGAGCCCGGCAGAGGGCACCGAACCCATCGGCCATGGTCCGCGCGCCGCCTTCCGGCCGCGCTGGTCGCCTCGGTGGTTCTCGTGGCGGCGGGCGCGGCACTGCTCGACGTCGTCGCCGTACGGGCGGGACGCCCTGCGGCAGCCTGGCGCCGGCACCTGGCCGACGAACTGGCGACCCGCCCGCTGAACGACGTGTGGATGCTCACGGGGGCCGCCGTGGCGGCCGCCCTCGGCGTCTGGCTGCTCGTGCTGGCCCTCACTCCCGGCCTACGCCGCTGGCTGCCCCTGCGCTCCCCCGCGGCCGGGCTGCGGGCCGCCCTGGACCGGGACGGTGCCGCCGATCTGATACGTGACGCCGCCATGCGGGTACCCGGGGTCGGTAAGGCTCGCGTCCGGGTGCGCCGCCACCGCGTCAAAGCCAGCGCGGACGTCCGTTTCCGCGACCCCCGGAAGGTGAAGGACGACCTCACCGCCGTCCTCGGTGACGAGCGCGACCAGCTCGCCCTCGCCCGTCCTCCCCGCGTCGTCGTACGGGTACGACGGCGCACCGACTGACCGAGAAACCATCAGCACCGGAGCCCGCACCATGACGCCGCAACCTGTAGTCAACCGCAGTCTGCTGGCCCTCGCCGGGCTGGTCCTGCTCGGCGGCGGTCTGCTGATCCTCTTCGCCGGGCTCGACATCTACCGGAGTCACCATCTGGTGCCGCCCGCCGGCTGGCCCCTGACCACCCCGGCCGACGTCCTGCTCGGCTCCGCCGACCGGGCCCGCTGGAGCAGCCAGGGCTGGTGGTGGTGGCCCGCGGTCATCGCCGCCCTCGTCCTCGTCGTCCTGCTCGCCCTGTGGTGGCTGCTCGCCCAACTGCGCCGGCCCCGCCCCGGCACACTGCCCATCGGCGGCACGCCCCCGCAGGAGGGCGTCGAGGTGCGCGACCGCGCGCTCAGCGACGCGATCGCCGCCGAAGCCGGTGCCCTGCCGGGCGTTGAACACACGGCCGTACGCATCACTGGCCGTCCTGCGCATCCCCGCACCCGCGTCGGCCTCACTCTCTCCTCTCAGGCGGCACCCGGCGCCGTCCTCGGCGCCCTGTGGGAGGGCCCGCTCCGAACCGCCCGTCGGTCCACCGGGTCCTCTCACCTGCCCACCGAGGTCCGCCTGCAGGTCGCCGGCCACAGACCGCACCGCGCGGAGTAAGGAGAAGACCACCCGCCCCTGTGCCCACCCCCTGCGGTCGCTGGCCGTTCGCCGGGGCCTCGGCACCCTTTCCCCCATGGAGAGACCATGATCATCCTGGGTATCATCCTGCTCGTCGTCGGCTTCGTCACCGGGATATCCATCCTGTGGACCATCGGGATCATCCTGCTGGTCATCGGAGCCATCCTGTGGCTCCTCGGAGGCATGGGACACGCCGTCGCGGGTCGACGCCACTACTGGTGACCGCCCGGCACGGCCTACGGTGCGAGTAGCCGGGGATTACCCCTCTGACCCGCTGTGCAGCGCCCGACCCGGCTTCGGCCGGCTCGGGCGCCGGCGCGTGCTCGGCCCTCGGCGGTCACCGGGATTCAGTCGGAGGGCGGAAGCAGCGTGCCCAGGGGCCCGAGGTCGAGGTTGAGGTCCTCCATGGTCAGTCCGTGCTCGGCGCACAGGTCGCTCATGCGGTCGTGCAGGAGCAGGAGGGTGGCGCCCAGGCGTTCTTCCTGGTCCTCGGTGAGGTCTCCTCGGTCGACGCGGTGCAGGGCCTGTCGTTCCATCAGCTGACGCAGCAGTTCCACGAGGGTGAGGACGAGCTTGAGGAGGTCCCGTTCGACGGTGTCGCGGTCGGAGCTGATCCGCCGGGCCGGGGAACGGGAGCCCTCGCCGCCCGGAAGGTCCAGGTCGCGCGGGGCGGCGGGCAGCAGCCGGAAGGCGCGGGCGGCGGCCTCCGCGACCTCGTCGGCGCGGGACGGCGGCCGGCTCTCACCCTCAGCCGTCATGGCCGCCACCCTGCAGCGGGCCCGTGCTCGGCCACGGCGAGGGGTTCTGCTCGCTGATGGAAACGATCAGGGCACGGAGAGAGACCCGCACCAGGTCGATGTCGGCGATGGACAGCACGACGTCACCGGTGAGGACGACGCCACCGGTCAGCAGTCGGTCGAGCAGGTCGATGAGAGCGACCTGCCGCTGGGGCAGGCGCTCCGTCTCGGGTTGCCGGTCGGGCGTGATCACGGGGGTGCTCCCTCCGCGGTACCGCCGGGTTCACCGGGTGGCATGGCGAAGGAGTACGGAGCCCAGGGGCCGGTGGCCTCGACCCGTACCCCGTCCAGCCCGTCGGCGGCGTGCGTCACGTCGGCCAGGAAGTCGTCGCAACGGTTCAGGGGCACCAGGTACGCGTCATTGACGACGTTCTCGCCGACGACGTCGGCGCTGCCGGCCGCCTCGGCGAGAAATCCCTGTTGTACGCGGTGCCGGACCCGGTCGGAGGCGTGCTTGCGGCCCGCCGTCTCCACCCGCTCGGCGGCCTTCTGCGCCGACTGGTACACGGTGTCGCGCACACTCTGCTGCTGCCGGCGGTTCCGCAGATAGGCGCGCCCGGGGGTCAGGTCCTCCGCGGGAAGGGCCGGGGCCGCGGGGACCGCGGACGGCTCGGCATAGATCTTGACCCCCCATTCGACATGTTCGGAGAGCCGGGCCAGGCGATCGGCGAACACGGTCCGCCCTGCTTCCAGTACCTCCCGGGCGCGCTGGTCGTCGAGGTAGACGGTCGCCAGGCGGAAGGGGAGGACGGTGGTGCGCTCGGCCAGGGCCTCGATGACGCCGTGGTGGGCGCGGGCCACCGCCTCCAGCCATTCCAGGTCCTCGAGATGCTGCTTGAGGGCGTGTTCCTGGAAGTCCTGTGCGGGCACCCGGCTCACCACCAGCGCCAGCTGTTCGTCGCCGGCTCCGGTGACGAGGCCGACCGGGGCGCCGGCGACGCCCCGGAGCGGCGGGGCCGCCTCCCGCAGTCCCTCGATGTCGCGCACCACCGCGTACGCGTACGTCAGCAGGTCACTCATCGCGAGCACTTCCGCGGCGACGGCCGCCGGTGCGCCGGGGCGCTTCCTCCTCCAGGGGCAGGGCGTTGCCCTGGCGCAGAGCATCGATCTCGGCCCGCAACCGGCGGTTCTCCTCGGCCAGTGACCGATCGCCCCTGGCCCGGGAGGAGAGCGCGGGGTCGTGCTCCCACCAGTCGATGCCCATCTCCTTCGCCTTGTCGACGGAGGCGACCAGGAGGCGCAGTTTTATGGTCAACAGCTCGATGTCGAGAAGGTTGATCTGAATGTCGCCCGCGATGACGATGCCCTTGTCGAGTACCCGTTCGAGGATGTCGGCGAGATTGGCGGAGGAGCCCTGCCCGTAGGGCTGCGCCGCTCGGGACGGGTAGGAACCAAGCCTGTTGGCCAGGGGTTCAGTCACGGTTGCGGCCTCGAATTCCCTCGTGCCGGATCAGGAGTGTCAGCCCTGCCGATGGGCGCGGATCTCCTCCAGCCGGTCGAGCAGTTCGTCCTCGCGCCGGTCGAACGTCTCCTCGTCGATGTCTCCCGCGACGAGGAGACGTTCGAGCTCGGCGAGTTCGCGGTGCACCGGTGCGGGGTCGTAGTACTGGTTCTCGGCTTCCTCCCGGACCCGCTCCACGACCCATACGACACCGCGCACGGGGGCCAGGGGGAGGGTGACGAGCTGGGTGAACAGGCCCATGGGAACTCCTTCAGACGAAGCTGTAAGGGGGCAGGGGGCCGTTGAGCCGGAAGTCGAAGTCGTCGCCCATCTGATGGGCGACACTCAACTCCGTGGTCAGGAAAGCCTCTTCGCGGTCCCCGGTCACCAGGAACGACACGTTGAGGAAGTCCGAACCCGTCGGCTGGGACGATTCGAGCGTGCGGGCGAAGGGGCGCAGAGCTTCGACCACGCCCGTCGCCAGCGCCTCCTGCCGTGCCTGTACCTCCTGGGTGACCAGCTCCCCCAGTCGCAGCGAGGCGTCGGGGGCGGCGGAGCCGCCGCGGATCTCGTCGTTGAGCTCTCGTGCCACGTCCGACTCCCGCAGGATCTGCCGCAGCAGCGCGTCCTCGTCCTGAGACGCCTTGAGGTGGTACTCGCTGCACCCCTCCAGTGCCTGGAGCCGGTCCGTGTAGTCCGCGGCATTCTGTTCCAGGGCCGCCAGGACCGCCTCGTCGTTCTCGGCGACGAGGCCGAACCGCATGGGGAGCACCGTGCCGTCCGCCATGAGGCGCTCCTGGACTTCCTGGTGCGCCAGGACGTCGCGGCGCTTGGCGCGCAGATCCTCCGGCGCGTCGCTGACCACGGCGCACAGCGGCCCGGCCGTCACTGTCCGCAAGGCCGCCGGGGGTTCACCGACGCCGTTGAGACCGTCGAGGCGGAGCGGGTGCTGCTTGCCCGTAATGGAGTAGATGTATACGGCCATGGCTCATTCCTTCTCGCGCGGCGAGCCTTATTCGCGCTCGCGTCGGGAGGTACGCCGAACCGGCCGCCGTCGCCTCTCCACGGGTTGCCTTTCCTTGCCCTCGTCCTCTTCCTCGGGCTCCTCTTCTTCGGCCTCCTCGGCGTCGTCACGGCCGGTGATCCCCTTGAGGGAATCGGTGACCGCTTCCGCCGCGCCGGAGAGAGCGCCCTTGGATTTGCCTTTGGCTCCGCTCTCGACCGTGTCTCCGACGATGTCCGTCAGCTGGGCGGGCGCCTTCCTCCCGGATTCGAGGTCGAGACGGTTGCACGCCTCGGCGAAACGCAGATAGGTGTCGACGCTGGCCACGACGATGCGAGCGTCGATCTTCAGAATTTCGATCCCCACCAGCGACACGCGGACGAACACGTCGATGACAAGTCCGCGGTCAAGAATGAGTTCCAGGACGTCGTAGAGGCTGCCGGTCCCGCCACCGCCACCGCGAGCGACACCGCCTCCACTTTGCGGCACCACTGTCATGGTGCCTCCCTTCACCGGCTGTGCTTTCTCAGCCCCGCCGGTCGATCTGGCCGCGCGTATAGCGGCGCTTGCGTTCGTATCCCACCAGATCGCCTTCCTCGTCGAGCGTCACTCGATAGGTGGCCATCACGCTGGTGGTTTCGGGGACACGCTCCAATTCGAGTACCTCGACGTCGGCTTCCCAACCGGTCTCGGTCGGCTTCAGTGCCGAGACGGACTCGGGAGCACGGCCGAGCAACTCCTGGAGCTGTCCGACGGCGGAACGTATGGCCCAAGCGGCGCCCTTGCCGGAGCGGCGGGAACCACTCGTGCTGTCCCCGTCGGAGCCGCGGCTCCGACCGCTGGATCGCCTCCGGGGTTCTGGTGCGGCCATGATCTCTCCGGTGGTCGGAGCGTGCGCCATATTCCATCCACGAACCCTATAATTTCATCATATAGGGACACATATCGCCCTAGCGTGGATGACTTCGCGGGGATCTGCCCGCCGGTCGCATGGTGTGTCTGCGGCACAGCGGGCAGTGAGGCACGGTGCGCGTGCGATCCGCTTTCTCCATCGCGGGTTCGGGACCGGGGCGTTGGTCCGGACGCGGGCGTTTCCACCTGCCCTTTGTGAAGGGAACCGGCTCATGAACGACACGACCAAGGTCGGCCTCGCCGCCGCCGTCGCAGCGGGCTATGTGCTCGGACGCACGAAGAAGGCCCGCCTTGCCTTCACCATGGCAACTTACCTTGCCGGCCGCCGCTTTGGGCTCGACCCTCAACAGCTGCTGACGACCGGACTCCGCAAGATCGGTGAGGTTCCAGCGGTCTCCGAGCTGAACGAGCAGGTGCGCGGCGAACTGCTGGGCGCCGGCCGCAAGGCCCTGGCGGCCGCTGCCGATCGGCGCCTCACCGACCTCGCCGACTCGCTCCGCGAGCGCACGCAACGCATCGGCCAGGAGAAGGACGAGGACGAAGAGGAAGAGGACGAGGACGAGGACGAGTACGAGGAGGACGAGGAGGAGCCGGAAGAGGGCGAGGGGCGTTACGAGGACGAGGAAGAAGCGGAAGAGGGAGAGGAGGAGGAACCGGAGGAGGAAGAGCCGGAGGGGGAAGAGCCGGAGGACGAACTGGAGGAAGAACCCGAGGAGGAGGAACCCGGGGAGGAGGAAGCCGAGGAGGAGGAAGAACCCGAGGAGGAACCTGAGGAGGAGGAAGAGGAGGAAGAGGAGGAACCGCCACAGCGTCGCCGTCGGCGGACGGGAACCGCGGCGAGGAAGCGCGCCGACGAACCCGCTCCCCGTAAGGCGGCCGCCAAGAAGGCCGCTCCTGAGAGGAAGGCGGCGCCGGCGAAGAAGACCGCGTCGCACCGGCCCCCGGCCAAGAAGGCGGCACCGGCGAAGAAGGCCGCGAAGAAGTCTCCGCCTCCTGCCAAGAAGGCTCCTGCGAAGAGGCCCACTGCCAAGAAGACCGCGCCGAAGAAGGCGGCCGAGAAGAAAGCCCCGGCCAGGAAGACGGCACCGGCGAAGAAGACCGCAGCCAAGAAGACCACCGCGCGGCGGAGGTAGGTCATGGCCGACAAAGAGCGTGACAACAACCACGGAGAGAGTTCGGGTCTGGACCTGCTCCGCGAACAGGTCGTCGACTACCTCGGTGCTCAGGTGGAACATCTCGCCGACAAGGCAGGGGACAAGTTGGGCGATGTCACCGACCATCTCCTCGACTCGGCCGAGGGCGGGGGCGGGGGAATGCTCGCCGGTGTCGGCGGTCGAATGCTCAAGGGCGACTCCCCGCTGAAGGCATTCGTGGGTCAGAAGGCCAAGGGGCTCAAGGACAACGTGGTGGGCAAGGTCAAGAGCATCTTCGGCGGAGGGGGCGGCGGCAAGGCCGGCAGCACCAAGGTCATGAACATCATCGAAGTGCTCGACGTGGGTGTCCCGATCCGCACGGCGTACAACTACTGGAGCCAGTATGACGAGTTCAGCGGCTTCACCAAGGGCGTACGCAGTGTGTCCAAGAACGACGAGGTCGCCAGCACCTGGAAGGTGAAGGTCGGTCCGTCGACCCGCGGCTGGAAGGCATCGGTCGAGGAGCAGGTGCCGGACGAACGCATCGTGTGGAGCTCCGAGGGCGCGAAAGGCACCACCCACGGCTGTGTCAGCTTCCACGAAATCACGCCCGACCTGACGCGCATCGTGCTCGTCGTCGAGTACTACCCCTCGGGCTTCTTCGAGAAGACCGGCAACCTGTGGCGCGCCCAAGGCCGCCGATTGCGGCTGGACTTCAAGAACTTCCAGCGCTACGTCACCTTCGCCGACGAGGAGGTCGAGGGCTGGCGCGGAGAGATCCGCGACGGCGAGGTGGTCCGCAGCCACGAGGAGGCACTGGAAGAGGAGGAAGCGGAAGGGGAGGCCGAGGGCCAGGACCAGGAGGAGTACGACGAAGAAGACGAGGAGACCCCCGAGGGAGAAGAAGGAGAAGAAGAGGGAGAAGAGGGAGAAGAGGGAGAAGAGGAAGAGGAGTACGACGAGGAGGAACCGGAGGAGGAGTACGACGAGGAGGCCGAGGAGAACGGGCGCTGACGCGGCCTGTGCCGGGCGATCCCCCTCGGCTCGACCCGCCCCGGGGCTCCGCTCCCCGGTGGGTTCAGATCCGTTGGGCGCGGTGCAGGAGGGTGTGCAGTCCGTAGGGCCGTAGCGCCGCCCGGGCGGCGTTCGCTCCGGGGGCTCCGTGGACTCCGCCGCCGGGGTGGGCGGCCGCGGAGGCGAGGTAGAGGCCCCTGACCGGGGTCTCGGGCCGGCCGGTGCCGGGGACGGGACGGAAGACGGCCTGTTGGTGCAGGGCGGTGGTGCCGTTGTTGATGGCGCCGTTGTGGAGGTTCTCGTCCATGGCCTGGAGGGTGGTGGGGGCCAGGATCCGGCGGGCGAGGATCCGGGTGCGGAAGCCGGGCGCGAACCGCTCCACCTGGGCCTCGACACGGTCCGCCATGGCTTCCTGTTCGCGGGTGTCCCAGCGGCCGGTGATGCGGTCGGGGCCGGCGTCGGAGGCGATGTGCTGCGGGACATGGGTGTAGGCCCACGCCGACTCCGTGCCGGCGGGTGAGCGGCTGGGATCCGCCGTGGTCATCTGCCCGACCAGGGCGAACGGCTCGTCGGGGACCTGTCCCATGGCGATCTGCGAGGCGAACCGGGTCAGGCTGTCCATCCCGTCGGCCACGTGGACCGTTCCGGCGCCGGAGGCCTGCGGGGCGGTCCACGGCACCGGGCCGGTCAGGGCCCAGTCGACCTTGAAGGTCGCGAAGTCCCACTGGAAGCGTTCCAGGTCCCGCAGGAGGCGGGAGGGAAGGTGCTCCTCCCCCACCAAGTCCCGGTACAGGGCCGGCGCCGACGTGTCCGCGAGCACCGCGCGGCGCGCGCCGACGGTCTCGCCGCCGGCCGTCCGGACGCCCACCGCCCTGCCGCCCCGTACGACGACGGACACGGCGCGCTCCCCGCACCGCAGCACGCCGCCGCGGTGCCGCAGGCGGCTCACGAGCGCCGCGGTCAGGGCCCCCGCCCCGCCGACGGGCACCGGGAAGCCGTGGCTCTGTCCGAGCATCGACATCAGCCAGCCGAATCCGCCGCTGCCCACCGCCTCGGGGGCCAGGTCGGCGTGCAAGGCGTTCCCGGCCAGCAGGAGCCGTCCCGCCTCGCCCCGGAACTCCTCGTCGCCCAGGCGGCGTACCGGCAGCGCCAGGTTCCGGGCCAGCCGCAGTCCGTCCGCGGTCCGCAGCCTCGCCGCCAGCCGGAGCCCGGAGCGGACCGGAGGGAACGGCGTGAACAGGGCCTGCACCAGGTCCTGCCCGACACGCCTCCAGGCGTCGTACAGGTCCCGCCAGGCATCGCCGTCGCCCGGCGCGAACGCGTCCAGCCCCGCTGCGGTCTCCTGCACCCTGCGCTCCAGCACGGCACATCTCCCGTCCCGCAGCGGGTGGGCCAGCACGCGTGGGGCGTGACTCCATCGCAGTCCCTCCGCGGCGAGATCCAGGCGGGCGAGGACCGGGGACACGGCGGCCAGCGGGTAGAAGGCGCTGAAGAGATCGGAGACGTAGTCGGGATGGACACCGCGATCGCTGCGTACGGCACCTCCGGGCTCCTGCTGTGCCTCCAGGACCTCCACGCTCCACCCGGCGTCCGCGAGCACATTGGCCGCCACCAGCCCATTGGGACCGGCGCCGATCACCACCGCGTCAGGCATGGCGGGCCCCGGCATGATCCTTCTCGGCGGGATCCTGTTCCACGAGCTTGGCCAGGCGTTTCAGCATGCCCCGGTGCCGCAGCACGAGCAGCGCTTCACTCGCGGTGTTGTGGAGGGTGCCTCCCAGGCCGCGCAGGGGGTGCTCGTCACAGATGACGAGGGTTTCCTCCTCGCCCCATGGCCTGAGCTGGAGGAAGATCCTCGCGGTGCCCAGCGGCTTGAACGAGGCTTCCAGTTCCAGTTCACTTCCCGGTTCCTGGTGGCGAACCGTCGTCACCCCGTCGGCCGACCACGGCCCCAGCCGCACGGTGTAGCGGAGCCTGGATCCGACAGCGGGCCAGGTCCGGTCGAGTGGCACGGAGCCGCTGGGGCCCACCACCCACTCCTCGTAACGAGTCGGATCGGCCAGCACCGCCCACACCGCGTGCGGGGGACGCCGGATCAGCTGATGGTGGACGGCCACGGAGGTGCCCCTTCTGCGGGAACGGACGATGTCTCGCACAGCCGCGTCACGCGGCACCGGGAGTGCGGGCCCGCGTTCGCACCGGCGCTCGCGCAGGGCTGGAACACCCGGGCACGGCCGACGCCTTCATCCGCCATGCGGTGTCACGGCCATGGTGCGCGTACTCGAATGCCCTCGCATCTCACACGGACCGCACAGGAG
This sequence comes from Streptomyces sp. NPDC001220, assembly GCF_053597895.1. NCBI lineage: Bacteria > Bacillati > Actinomycetota > Actinomycetes > Kitasatosporales > Streptomycetaceae > Streptomyces > Streptomyces sp. NPDC001220. Next base: position 527,997 of record NZ_JBSFJE010000004.1, on the reverse strand, counting down.
GGCGGCGCGCCGCCTACCGGGGGGCCGGGCAGGACATGGACAGCTCCAGGAGGTGCAATACGACTGACGATGAGTGATCGGTGGAAGTCTCCCCTTGGAGGAACTCGCGTGACCCCTGCCCCGCCCACGTCCCTCGCAAGTTGGCCGACGCCGTTGGAGAGGGCTCCGCGTCTGGCCGCCGCCCTCGGCCTGCGGGAGACGGATCTGTGGATCAAGCGAGACGATCTGATCGGTTTGGGGGCAGGCGGAAACAAGGTCCGCAAACTCGAGCACACGGTCGGCGCGGCCCTGGCCGCCGGCGCGGACACCCTGGTCACGGTGGGGGCTCCACAGTCGAATCACGCAAGGCTGACCGCCGCGGCCGGAGCGAAGCTCGGCCTCGATGTGGTGCTGGTCTTTCCGGGCACGCCTGGCGGGTCACGGTCGGGAAACCTGACCCTGGACGCCCTCTTCGGGGCTCAGGTCCACTGGGCAGGCGACGCCGACCTGCGACAGCTTGTCGCAGCCGCGGAGGAAGTCGTCGAGGTACTGCGTCGCAGAGGGGCGCGCCCGGAGCTGATCCCGTTCGGTGGGTCCAGCGCCGTGGGTGCCCGGGGCTTTGTGCAGGCCGGCAAAGAGCTGCTTTCCCAGGTTCCCTCGCTGGACCTGGCCGTCGTCGCGCTGGGCTCGGGAGGCACCATGGCCGGCCTGGTCGCCGCGCTGGGCGCCGACCGTGTACTGGGCGTCGACACCGGCGCGATGGACGACCCGGGCGCGGCGGTCGCCGCCATGGCCGGCGAACTCACCGGTACCGCGGTGCGGGACCGGCTCCGCATCCGGTCGGACCAGGTCGGTTCCGGCTACGGCCGGCTCACCGAGTCCACCGCCGCGGCGCTGCAACTCGTGGCCCGCACCGAAGGCATCGCACTCGATCCCGTCTACACGGGGCGGGCCATGGCCGGACTCGTGGCCGCGGTCAGGGACGGCACCATCACCCCTGGCCGGACGACCGTTTTCTGGCACACCGGCGGCCTGGCCGGACTCTTCGGCCACGCCGAGGCAGTCGACCACTTCGACGCCGTCCTTCGGGTGTTCCCGGCATAGACGGGGTGCCGGCGCCGTGGCCCCTGGGTCGGACGTCCGGACGGAACGTCCTGGAAGGCCGTACGGACGAAGCCCGGCGAACCTTCCGCGCCGGGGTCCTGGCGGCGTTCACGAACGCGGTGCGCGGCAACGGCGGTTGGCAGAGGTATCCGTGGACGTCGTTGCAGCGCACTTATGATCGTCGGCATGACGCTGCGCCTTGTTCAGGTGAACATGAAGGCTCTTGACGACTCGGCTGTCGGCCGGTTCTGGGCGGAGGCGCTCGGCTGGGGTCTTTCCGGTGCGGGATCCGGTGTGACCGCCGTTCAACCCGCCGGATTCGACTGGCTGGACCCGATCACCGTCGGCATCGACGTCGTCACCGTCCCGGAACCAAAGACGACGACCAAGAACCGTATCCACCTCGACCTTGCCACCACCTCTGCCGCCCATCAGGCGGAGTTGGTCGCGCGCCTCCAAACCCTCGGCGCGACGCCCGCCGACGTGGGCCAGGGCGACGTGCCGTGGACGGTCCTCGCCGACCCCGAGGGCAACGAGTTCTGCGTCCTGGAGCCCCGGGAGGTCTACCGGGACACCGGGCCGATCGCCGCGGTGGTGGTCGACTGCGCGGACCCACGGGCCATGGCCCGGTTCTGGGCCGAGGCGACGGACTGGACCCTGCGCGAGGTTTCCGACGGTCACGCGGTGTTGCGCTCCGCCAAGGGGACCGGCCCGTATCTCGAGTTCCTCCGCAAGCCCGGCGCGAAGACCGTGCCGGACCGCGTCCATCTCGACCTGGTGCCGTACCCCGGTGACGGTCAGGAGGCGGAGGTGACCCGGCTGCGGTCCCTCGGCGCCACCGACCTCGACCTCGGTCAGGGCGACGTCTCATGGGTATGCCTGGCCGACCCGGAGGGCCACGAGTTCTGCGTCCTCGCCCGGCCCTGACCCTCGAGGAGTTCGAAGGCCTGCCGCCCTGACGTGAACACCTTCCGGCGGGACCAGCGGTCCCCCGGACACCGCCGGTGGGGTGGCGTCCGGGGGACTGTCCTGCTGGGTGCCGGCGGTCAGGTGCGGCGGCGACGGGCCGGCGCGCGTGACGCGGACTTGGGTTCCCGGGTCGGGGTTTTCGTCTCTACGGTGCCGTCGGCGACGTCGGTGTCGAGCACCTGATCGCCGTACAGGTCCTGGAGCCAGTTGGTCTGGTAGATGGTGTCGAGGTACCGCTCCCCGAGGTCGGGGGCGACCGCCACCGCGGTGAGGTCATCGGTGTCGTGCCGGGACAGCCAGTCCGTCGCGCCGCTGACCACGGTTCCGGTGGAGCCGCCGAACAGGAAGCCGTGTCTGGCCATGCGATGGCACATCCGGATGGTGTCCGGCTCCTCGACCTTGATCACCTCGTCGACGAGGGACTCGTCGAGCAGCGGCGGCCGCATGCTCATGCCGAGGCCCGGGATCATCCGGCGGCCCGGCTCGCCGCCGAACGCCACCGAGCCGGCCGCGTCCACGGCGACGATCCGCACCGGTCTGGGCCACTCGCGGAAGTAGCGCGCGCAGCCCATCAGGGTTCCGGTGGTGCCGGCCCCGACGAACAGCACGTCCAGTTGCGGGAACCGGCGGGCGATCTCGGGGGCCGTCGTACGGTAGTGGGCCAGCCAGTTGCCGGCGTTGGTGTACTGGCTGAGCCAGACGTATCGGTCGTCGGAGGCGCACAGCGAGCGGACGTAGTCGATCCGCTTGCCCAGGAATCCGCCGTTGGCGTCCTGGTCGGCCACGATGTGCACCTCGCTGCCGAGCGCCTCCATGAGGAGCCTGGTCGACAGGTTGCACCGGGAGTCCGTCACACACAGAAACCGGTAGCCCTTGCTTGCGGCGATCATGCTGAGCGCGACGCCGAGGTTTCCGGAGGAGGACTCCACGAGGACGGAATCCGCAGTCAGGATCCCGTCCCGCTCGGCGCTCTCCACCATCTCGTTCGCGGCCTTCAGCTTGATGGAGCCGGCGAAGTTGAACGCCTCGCACTTCAGGTAGAGCGGGTATCCGCAGATCGACGCGAGATCGACGAAGAGGTCGCCCTCGTTGAAGGCGTGGGGAGCGGATATGACAGGCACGGCGGGCCTCCTGGTGCCGGGCCGAGGACCACGGCCTCAGCCGTACCGACGCAGTTCGTGGAAGAAGTCATCGATGAGACGCAGGTTCCCCGCTCGGGACACCTCGTCGTAGACGTGCTTGCCGACGGCGAGGTCGAGGACGCCGAGTCCGAAGGGCGAGAAGATCACCGGTCGGTCGGCCGGCGGCGCGGCCCTTCCGGCCATGACGTCGCCGAGGGTTCCGTTCAGGAAGTCCCGGTTGCCGCTGAGCTGTTCGGCCAGGTGGGGCGACGTGTCGGCCTTGAGACAGTGCTCGACGTCGTCGACGAAGTTGGCCGCGCCCAGCAGGATCTCCGGGGCGAGGTCGCGCAGGGAGACGTGCAGGACCAGCGGGTTGTGGCTGAACAGGGCCTGGTCGGTGACGTGCGGCCGGCCTGCGATGGTGGCGAAGACCACCAGGTCGCTGGCGCGGACCAGGTCTTCGGCGGTGTCGTGGACGGTGATGTGCGCGGCCGTGCCGGTCTCCCGCAGGTAGCCGCGGAAGCCGGCCGCGCTGTCGGCGGACACGTCGTGCACGCCGATCTCGTCGAAGTCCCAGCCCGTGCCGGCCAGGAAGGTGTGGATGTAACGGGCGATCAGGCCCGTGCCGAAGAACCCGACCCGGGTGGGGCGGGTCCGGTTGCGGCTGAGCCAGTCGGCGGCCAGCGCCGCGGAGGCGGCCGTCCTGGTGGCGCTGATGATCGAGCTCTCCAGGCAGGCGAACGGGTAGCCCGTGTCGTGGTCGTTGAGGATGAGCACCGCGGAGGCCCGCGGCAGCCCGGTGCTCACGTTCTCCGGGAAGCTGGAGATCCACTTCAGGCCGTCCACGTGGACCTGGCCGCCGAGGGAGGCCGGCAGCGCGATGATCCGCGAGGTGGGGCGGTCGGCGAAGCGCAGGAAGTACGACGGCGGGTTGACCGAGTCGCCCGCGTCGTGCAGCCGGTAGACGGTCTCGACCAGCTCCACGAGCGGTTTCTCACGTCCGCTCAGTGCCTGCTTGACCTGTTCGCCGGTGATCACCGCGAAGGTGGGTACGGCCGGCCCGTCGGGCACGGCGGACCGGGTGGCGTTCGACAGGGTGTCGGTCATCGCTCGCTCGCCTCCAGGGCCGGGCAGTCGTCGGCGGGCCGCAGGGGCTCGCCCAGGCCGACCAGCACCTGGCGCTCTCCGGTGAACGCCTCCCTGCTGTGCGCGCTGCCGATGTTGTCCACGAGCAGCAGGTCACCGGCCTGCCAGGGTTCGCGCCTGGTGTGCGCCTCGTAGGTGCTGTTGACGATCCGGACGACGTCCTCGTCGATCGGGGTGCCGTCGCCGTGGCGGGTGTTGAACGGGAGCCCCTCGGGGCCGTAGACGTCGAGGAGGTACTCGCGTACCTCCGGGTCCAGCGTCCACTCGTTGAGGAAGGCGATCTGGTTGAACCAGCAGCGCCGGCCGGTGAGCGGGTGCCGGACGACGGCGGCGCGGCGCTGCTCGGTGCGCAAGGTGCCGTCGGCCTGCCAGGTGCAACTGATGCCGTTCATGCGGCAGTAGTGCTCGATCTCGGCGCGGTCGGCGGTGCCGAACGACTCCGCGAGGCTCGCCCCGATCTCGTCGTTGTAGCTGCGGGTCAGGATCCAGCCCTCGCGCTCGAACCGTTCGGTGAGTCCGGTGGGCAGTGCCCGCAGCACCTCTTCGGCGTCGGCCACCGCCGTCGCCCCGCCCTGCTCGGGCGCGGTGAGACAGGCGAACAGCAGCAGGCCGGGCACCTGCTGCTGGTAGCTCAGCTCGTGGTGCATGCACATCGGCTGGTTGTCGGGCCAGGGCGTGGAGGAGTAGAGCCCCCGGCCGTGGGCCTCACGGGGCGCGAAGGCCTCCCGCTCCGTCATGAGGTCACCGGCCAGCCGGCCGAAGACGGCACCGGCCCGGCCCGCATCGCGCAGTCCGAGACCGCGGACGACCAGCGCCCCGTGCTCGGTGACCTGGGCGCGCAGCGCGTCGCGGTGCTCGGCCGTCCACTTGGGGGCGTCGTCGGGGGGATCGACGCACAGCAGTGCCGGTTTGTCCGGCCGCAGCTCCACGTCGAGTGGTGATGCCAGGGAGGAGAACGGCATCTCGGGTTCCTTTCGGTCGACCGCCTGGAGTGTGACGGGGGTCAGGAGGAGGCGAGGGGAAGGACGGCGTTCAGGACGGCCTGTGCCGTCTCGGCCGGACGGGTGCGCAGGAAGTGGTGGCCCCCGTCGGCGAGTTCGTGGAGGTCGACGTGGTCGGCCAGGAGCAGCCAGTCCCGGTGACGCTGGGCGTGGCCGGCGGTGTGCGGGTCGTCGGCTGCGACGACCACCGAGACCGGCGCGGTCAGTTTCACCGGCGGCGGGGATTCCAGGACCTGGTGGAAGTAGCGGTGCGCGGCGACGCAGTCGTACCGGTAGGCGGCGGCGATGTGTTCGGCGTGCGGCGGGTTGAGTTCGACGAGTTCCGCGTAGCCGCCGTCCGCGGTCAGCCGCTCGGCGATCTCGGCGTCGCTGCTGCCGGTCAGTTCGACGATGGCGGCGAACCGGTCGCCGGCGGTGCCGAGCAGTTGCGCGCCGAGGAAGACCCGGGCCACGCGCACACCGCGCTGCTGGAGCCTCAGGGCGGTCTCGACGGCCGCCGCGGTGCCCGAGGAGTGGCCCCACAGCACGACCCGGGTCAGGCCGCGGGCCGTGATCTCGGCGACGGCCCGCTCGGCCACCTGCTCGATGGACACGAACGGCTCGGGGGGTGCGGCCAGGTTGTGGCCGGGCAGGTCCACGGCGAGGACCGGCAGGCCGCTGCCCGCCAGCGCGCTCGCCATCGGCTGGTAGTTGACGGCGTTGCCGCCCGCGTACGGGAAGCAGACCAGGGCGCACTCCGGGGCGCGGCTCCCGCCCGACAGCGGCAGCAGCAGTTCCGGGCGCTGCCGGGCCGTGCCGTCGAGGAGGGCGGCCAGGTCGGCCAGGACCGGGTGCCGGGTGATGTCCTTCAGGGACACCGCGCGGTCGAGGGCGAGGCTGAGTTTGACCGCGGTGAGGGAGGTGCCGCCGGCGTCGAAGAAGTGGTCCGTGCGGCCGATCCGCCGCTCGGGCACCCCCAGCAGTTCGGCCCAGGCCGCGGCCAGCCGCCGCTCGGTCGGGCTGAGCGGGGCGGCGGCGTCCGCGGTCTCCGTGTCCGGTGGCGACTGCTCGGCCCGTGCGGTCAGGGCCTTTCGGTCGATCTTGCCGTTGGCGGTCAGCGGCAGGCTGTCCTGCCAGTGGAAGGCCGACGGCACCATGTAGCCGGGCAGCGCCGCGCCGAGTGCCTTGCGCAGCACTTCCGGTTCCTGCTCCTGGCCGGAGTAGAAGGCGATCAACTGCTTTCCGCCACCGGTCCGTTCGGCGACGACCACCGCGCCGTCCCGTACCCCGTCCACGCGCAGCAGGGAGTTCTCGATCTCGCCGATCTCGATCCGGAAGCCGCGGATCTTGACCTGGTTGTCCCGGCGGCCGAGGAACTCCAGTTTGCCGCCGGGGTGCCAGCGGCCCCAGTCCCCGCCCAGGTAGAGCCGTTCGCCGGGCCGGTACGGGTCCGTCCGGTACGCCTCCCGGGTGCGTTCGGGATCGTTGACGTACCCACGGCCCACACAGACTCCGGAGAACGCGATCAGTCCGGGGGCGCCCAGCGGTACCAACGACAGGTTCTCGTCGACGACATGGACGCGCACGTTGCCGACGGGCCGCCCCAGCAGCACCCGTTCGGGCACCTCCCGGAGGACCTCGTGGTTGGTGTCGTCCGACGTCTCCGTCAGACCGTAGGCGTTGAGCAGTTCGATGCCCGGCTGGACCGCGAACCAGCGCTGGACCAGCTCCCGTTTGAGCGCCTCGCCGGTCACCGACACACAACGCAGGTCCGGGAGCATGCGCGGGTGCCGCTCCAGATAGGAGACGACGACCTCCAGATACGACGGCACGAGCTGCGCCACGGCGACCCGGCCGCGTTCCAGGGTGCCGACGAACCGCTCCACGTCGGTGATCACGTCCTGCTCGACGAGCAGGGTCCGCCCGCCCGCCAGCAGCGGGGCCAGCAGCTGCCACAGGGAGATGTCGAAGCACTGCGGGGCGGTCTGCGCGACCACCGATCCCTCGCCGATCGCCAGGTCGTCGATCTTGGCGTGGAGGTGGTTGAGCATGCCCGCGTGCTCGCACATCGCGCCCTTGGGCTCGCCGGTGGAGCCGGACGTGAAGTAGATGTAGGCGAGTTGGTCGGGGTCGACTTGGATGCCGGGTCCGTCGTCGGCGTGCGATTCGGCGTACGCCGTCTCCGTCAGGAGCTTCTCGACGCCCCGCAGGGTGGCCAGGGCCTCGTCGAGGGTGTGGGTGCTGCCGGATTCGGTCAGGACCAGCCGGCATTCCGCCCGGGACAGCGTCGCGGCGATCCGGCCGGCCGGGAAGTGCGGTTCGATCGGCAGATACGCGCCGCCCGCCTTGAACACCGCCAGCACGGCCGCCAGCCAGTCGAGGTTGCGCTCGGTGACGACCGCGACGACGTCCTCCCGGCCGAGGCCCCTGGCCAGCAGGGCGCGCGCCAGCCGGTTGGCCCGCCGGTCGAGTTCGCCGTACGTCCACTGCTGCTCGCCGTGTACGGCGGCCACCGCCTCCGGATGCGTCCGGGCGCGCTGCTCGAACAGTTCGTGTGCCCGCGCGTCCGGCAGCGGGCGGTCGGGCCCGGCCAGGCCGTCCAGCTGCTCGCGTTCCTCCTCGGCGGACAGCAGGCTCTGGTGGGTGTGGTCGGCGTCGGGCTCCGCGGTCATCAGCCGCAGCGCGGTCAGGTGGTAGCCGCCGATACGGGCGGCGGCCCGGGCGTCGAGTACGTCCGTGCGGTACCGCAGGTGCAGGGTCAGGCGTCCGTCCCGGTCGGACCAGCGCACGTGCAGGACACCGTCGTCGGCGTGGGCCTCGTGGGCTTCCGTCGGCCCGCACACGACCTCGTACGGCGGCTCCGTCAGGCCGAGTTCGCGCCGTAGCTCCGCCACCGGGAAATCGCGGTGGGCCAGCACTTCCGCCTGGGCGTCGTGCGCGGCCGTGAGCAGGGCCGGCCAGGACCCGGCGGGGACGGACGCCCGGCACGGCAGCGGCTCGCCGCCCGCGCCGGTGGCGTACCCCGTGACCACCTCGGGTTCGCCGGAGAGCACGGCCAGCACCTTGAGGTGTGCGGCCAGCATCAGCACGCCGACCGGCATGCCCCGTTGCCCGGCCAGTGCCCGCACCGCCCCGGTCGTGTCGTCCGGCACGGGTATCTCGTGCTCGGCCGAATCGTGGACCGGTTGCGGAGCCCACCGGGGCACGGCGGTGGCACCGCCTGCGGTCAGTGTCCGGCTCCAGAACTCCCGGTCCGATTCCACGCGCGTTCCCATCGAATGGCCTTCCTCAACTCACGGTCGCCGTGGCGGCGTTGGCTGCTGACGTGGTCCGGCCGATGCCGGGCCGGCTGCCGATCTCCGGCATGTCCACCGCGGGATTGCCGCCCCACTGGGCGTTCGGGGGGACTTCCTCGCCCTTCATGAGGAAGGCGTCGGGCGCCAGTACCGAGCCGTCGCCCATGGTCACGCCGTAGTGCACATGGGCGGCGATGCCGAGGGTGCAGCCGGCGCCGAGGGTGGTGACGTCGGACTTGAAGGTGCCGTCCTCCTGCGAGTGGCACTGGATCTTGCTGGCGGCGTTGAGGGTGCAGTCGTCGCCGATGGTGCTGAGCGTCCGCTCGGTCATGTAGACACCGTCGTCGAACACCCGGCGGCCGATGCGCACGCCCAGCAGCCGCCAGACCAGGGTCTTGAACGGGGTGCCGTTGAAGATGTTGAGATAGTGGTCCGGGACCTTCCACAGCCGCTCGTGCCACCAGAAGTACGGGTCGTAGATGGAGCACAACCGGGGGCGCAGCGCCCGGAAGGCTGCGATGCAGCGCTCCACCAGGATGAAGTACGCGGTGGAGAAGGCCAGCGTGAAGGCCAGGTATCCGCCGATCACCACGTGTCCGACCACGCCGTACAGGTCCACGGAGGCGAGTCCGAAGAGGGTGAGCGCGAAGGTGTGCAGCCAGCGCACGAGCAGCATGCCCGCCATGGAGCGGAGGTTGTAGCGGTTCTTCGCGGCGAGCCGGTGGCGCAGTGTGTCGCCGGTTCTGAGGTGGTCGAACCGGGTGTCGCGGTCCACCGTGCGGGGGATCTCGAAGCACGGTGAGCCGAGGAGGCCCACGCCTTCCCGGATCTCGCCGTCGAGGGGAACCATCACCTTCGTCGCCAGCAGGCAGTTCGCGCCCGTCCTGCCGCCCGCCGGATAGGCGATGTTGTTGCCCAGGAAGTTGTTCGGCCCGATCTCCACCCTGGACAGCCGGAACGAGGTGCTGGAGAAGTCGGCGTTGAGGACGGAGAGGCCGTCGGCGATCATCGTTCCGCTGCCGACGGTGACCAGCAGGGGCGACTCGTGCTGCACTTCGGTGCCGAAGTTCGAGCCGGTCTGCTCGACGCGTGACAGGTCGTATCCGATACCGCGGAGGTAGTGGACGATGTACGAGCTGTCGCCGAAGAGCCAGGTGAAGAACTTGATGTTCGTCATGCGGGCCGTGGTCCGTTGCAGCACGTAGTGGAATCCGTAGAGCGGATAGACCTTGTCGGGCTTGAGGACCAGGCCCACCAGACGCGGCACGGTGCACAGGGTCAGCAGGCCCAGGACCACGAACCCGAAGAACAGGACGAGGGAGAGCACGAGCGCGTCGGGGAGCAGTTCCGAGGGTTTGAGGGCGGCCGACTGCGGGTCGAGCCGCTTGCCGATCGTCGGTACCTCGGTGAAGAGCATGTACGCACCGCCGACGAACAGCGGGATGTACAGGAGGAACATCTGCGTCAGGGTGCCGAGGCCGAACCAGGCCCGGCGCAGGGTGCCGCAGCGGGCGGGGGCGACCCTGGCGTAGTCGACCCGGGTGGGTTCCGCCGGGGATCCGTGCCAGTGCTCGCCGGCCGGCACCGCCTGACCGCGGTACAGGGCGGACGAGTGGCCGAGTTGGGCACCGTCGCCCATGGCGGTGTCGATGTCCAGGACGGTCTTCTCGCCGACGAAGACGTCCGCGCCCAGGGTGACCCGGCCGGTCTGGATGTGTCCCGCGTGGGCCCGGTAGCAGAGGAGGAACGCGTCCTTGCGGACCACGGTCCCCGCGCCGATCGTCAGAAGGTCGGTGCAGACCGGGACGGAGTGGGAGAAGATCGTGACGCCCTTGCCGATCCGTGCGCCGAGGGCCCGCAGGTACAGCACGTACAGCGGGGTTCCGGCGAGGAAGACCATGGGATTCGCGTGGAGCAGCACCTTGACGAGCCAGAAGCGCAGGTACGCCAGGCCCCAGACGGGGAACTCACCGGGCCGCCAGCGTCCGACGAGCAGCCATTTGGCGGCGATCGGGAAGGCGCAGAGCGCCACGAACGCGATGCCTCCGAACAGCACCGACCGCAGATAGATTTCGGCCAGGCCCGAACCGCCGGCGATCCACTCGTACCCCGCGGCGGTGGCGAATCCGGAGACCAGCGAGTAGCCCAGGAAGACCAGCAACTGGGCAGTTCCGCAGAGCAGATGGGCGATCCGCTTCCCGCGCGGCCCCGGAGCCGGTGGCGGGGGCGCCGCCGTGGACGGGGCGTCCGCCGGCTGGTCGGGGGCGGGTGCGGGATCCCCGAGCGCGGTGGCCAGACTCTGGATCGTGGGGTGCTGGTAGATGTCCTTCATGGACGGCGAGGGCAGATCCTCCGCCTTGCGTATTCGTGCGCAGAACTGGGCCATGACCAGGGAGTTGGCGCCTAGGTCGGCGAAGAAGTGGCCGTCGACGGGGACGCTCTCGGCGTCCAGGAGGTCGGCCAGTGCCCGCGCGAGCCGCCGCTCGGTCTCCGCCGCCCTGCGGCCGGTGTCGCTCAGCGCGACGACGGATTCATCCGGCTCCGAAACGACCTCGGAGGACTGTTCCACCATGCGATCTCCTGGAGAACGTGGATGTTCCTGATCACGAACCGGCGGATTCAGTTTGTCCAGAGAGATCGACGTCTGCCACTTTTGCCATGGATCTAACGGTTCGGAAAGAACGACGGCCTCGGCCCTGTCCCCCGGGAATCAGGCCGGGGCGGGTCCTGCACCGTTCACCCACATGGCGGCCCCCCATCCGGGAGTGCGCGCCCCCGGGCCGGGAGCGCATCGGGGAAGCGGGACGCGCCCGGGAGGCTGCCGCGGTCACACAAGGGAGTCGCCCGGTGCCCAGGAGTCATGACGGGAGTGCCTCCGACACGCCCCAGCGACGATCGCGGCCGTACGGGACAACGTCATCGTGGCCGTCCGGGACAACGTAATCGTGGCCGTCCGGATCAACGCCATCCCGGCCGTCCGCGACAACGGCGATCGTGGCGCCGTAACGGGGCCAACGGCCATCACGGCCGTACGGGACAACGGCGATCTCGGCGCCGTAACGACGATCTCGGCCGTACGAGCACGCCTACAGGCCGGGCCACGACCCTGTGCGGGTCACGTCCCGGCAGCGGGCCGCGTCCGGATCAGCCGGCGGCCGTCCAGGCCTTGGGGCCCATGCCGCGCCACTCGATCAGATCCGGGTCGTCGACCGTCGTATTGGCCTCGGGCAGCCCGGCCCGGCGCAGGAACTCGACGACGTCGAGCAGGTGATACGCGGTGCCGACATACTCTCCGCGGATGGTCACCCGCCTGCCACCGTCGGGGCCCGGCGGCTGCACCACCACAGGCGCGTCTTTCATGATTGCCGAATGCCCCGTACCGAGCCGGGTCATGCGGGCGGGGCGCCGGCCGATGCGCATCGTTGCGACATCGTTCCGGCCGGTCACGGCGCTCGACACGCCCGAAGTCCGGCCTCCCGTCACAGCGGGCGCCGACCGCCGGGCCGGGCCTCAGGGCGGCGCATCGGCGGCGAGCGGCGGGCCGGGCCGGAAACCGGCGGATGGCCGAGAACCCCCGGGAGGCGGAGGGGCGGGAGGGGGGTCCGGTGCATGCGGTACACGCCATTAGCCACCCTCCCGAGGCGACGCGGGCGGTACTCGGCGCCGGGCCGGGCGGCCGTTCCGGAGCGCGCCGGTCACGTGCGCGTTTGACCCGATGATTACGCCATCACGCATCGGTCACATGTCCTTCACGATGCACGCACTTTCGGTCGCCCAGGGTGCCTGCTCGGTCGCCGGGAGAAGACGCCGCGGGCCCGGCTGCCTAGCGTCCCGGCCATGCCATCACCACTCATGAGACGCTTCGGCCTCGGCGCCGTCCTCGCCCTCACCCTGGCCGTCTTCGGACTGGCCCCCGGCGCGAGCGCCGACCCGGCGCCGGCCGAGCTCACCTTCGCCACGAACGCCGCGACCACCACGCCCGGCGGCACGGTGAACCTGTCGACGACGATCACCAACAACAGGACGTACGACATCTGGTTCGTGTACCAGACGATCGACCCGACCTATCTGACCACGCAGCGCCCCGACCTGAAGTACAGCTTCACCGGCTGCAGCCTGGCCGCGGCCGACGGCACCAGCACCACCTGCTCCGGCACCGGGCCCACCGACCTCGGCGCCGACTACGGCGCCACCGTCCCGCCCGGGCAGAGCCGGACCGTCAACCTGACGCTCAGCGTCGCCGCCGACTCCGGCTGCAACGGCAACATCGGCTTCTACTCGTACTTCTACGCCGAGTTCAGCGACTCCACGAACACGAGCGGCGGCCCGGTCTACACGCCCGAGACGCGCGTTCTGTGCGCCTGACGACCTGTCGCGGATGACCTGAAAAGGTCTGCGATCAGCCGATGGTCCGGGGCCGGGCGCTCCTTCCCCCATCGAGGGCCCGGCCTGCACCGCGGACGGAAAATCAGGCAACTCGGTTCCATCGAGGGCCTGTTGGTCGCCTGCTCTTTTCCGTCATGTTTCGCAGCGCGACCACGAAAGCTACACACAGACACCACTATGTGACGCGACGGATGCGTCGGCGAACGGGCCTCTCAGAGGGAAGCCGACGTCGGCGTAGGGGGTGCGTCCGCTCTACGGAGCCGTACTCACCCCTGCCCGGGAGGGGACATTCACCGCATGAAGCGGACCTTACGCACGACCGTGCTCACGGTCGGTGCGCTCATAGCCACGCTCGGCCTGCCGGCCGGCACGGCCCACGCCGACGACGCGCCCAGAATCGACCTGCGGGTGTTGGTGGTCAGCGACGGGGGCCCGTCGACCGATGCCATCGCAGCCGAACTGACCGACGCCGGAACTCCGTTCACCGAGATCGATCTGACCGGGTCGGGACGGCAGACGATCGACGCGAGCTTCCTGGCAGACACCGTCGACGGGCGACCGCGCGCCAGGTTCCAGGCCGTGGTGCTGCCCAACGACAACCCGTTCGCGGCCGGTTCGAACGAGATGGCGGCACTCACAGCGTACGAACAGGTTTACCAGATCCCCCAGGTCGATGCCTATACCTACGCACGTCCGGAAGCCGGACTGCAGTACCCGGTCGGCAGCGCCGGCTACTCCGGCAGCCTCGACGGCGCCCAGGCCGACGTGACCGCCGCAGGCCAGGCGGGCCCCTTCGGATACCTCGACGGCGCCGTGCCCTTCGAGGACAACGACCCGTCCGTGGGCGAGAGTTACGCCTACCTCGCACAGCCGGCGGCCGGCGCCGACTTCACGCCCTACGTCGAGGCGACCATCCCGGGGTCGTCGACCAAGGGCTCCCTGATCGGCGAGTACCGGCACGACGGCCGGCGCGAGCTCGTCGTCACCTTCGTCTACAACCAGTCCCAGGAGCAGTTCCGGCTGCTGGCCCGGGGCATCGTCGAGTGGATGACCGGCGGGGTGCACCTCGGCGCCTCCCGCAACTACTTCGCGGTGCACGTGGACGACCTGTTCGCCGCCGACGACCGCTGGAACACCGAGCTCGACTGCACGCCCGGCGACGTCGACTGCACCGACCCGAACGCCACGCCCGACCCCATCCGCATGACGTCCGCCGACGTCGACCACGCGCTGGCCTGGGAGCAGAGCAAGGACTTCACCCTCGACCTCGCCTTCAACGGCTCCGGCAGCGTCGACCAGCGCGAGGACGACAACGGCGTCGACCAGCTCGCCGACAAGCTGATCGCGGACAAGAACGACTTCCGCTGGATCAACCACACCTACACGCACGCCTTCCTCGGCTGCGTGCAGAACACCGCCGTGGTGCCGTGGGTCTGCGAGACCAACGCCGACGGCAGCACCAAGTGGGTCAGCGAGAACGACATCTCCGACGAGATCGCGACCAACCGGGTCTGGGCCCAGTCCAACGGACTCCCCCTGGAGAACGACGAGTTGGTCACCGGTGAGCACTCCGGGATGCGGATCCTGCCGCAGCAGCCCGACGACAACCCGAACCTGGCGGCCGCCCTCGCCGCCAACGGCGTCGACTGGCTGGGCTCCGACAACTCCCGTGATCCGCAGCAGCGTCAGGTCGGCGCGGCCGAGACCGTCCCCCGCTACCCGATGAACGTCTTCTACAACGCGGGCAAGGCCTCCGAGGAGGTCGACGAGTACAACTGGCTCTACACCAGTCGTGCCCAGGGCGGCAGCGGTGTCTGCGAGGACAACCCGGCGACCACCACCTGTCTGTCGCAGCCACTGGACACCAGCACCGGCTACACCGGCCAGATCGTGCCGCTGGAGACCCGGATCGCCCTCGGACACGTGCTGTCCGGCGACCCCCGGCCGCACTACATCCACCAGTCGAACCTGGCCGAGGACCGCATCGCCTACCCGGTGCTGGACGGCGTGCTCGACGGCTACCGGGCCCTGTTCGCGGACAACACCCCCGTGGTGAACCTGCGGTTGAAGGACATCGGGACCGAGCTGAAGCGCCGGGCCGAATGGCAGGCCGCGCTCCAGGCCGGTCAGGTCACCGCCTACCGAATCGGCGACGCCGTGACCGTCGACGCGCCGGCCGGCCTGGAGGTCACCGCGACCCTGCCGACCGGGACCACCGTGGCCGGCACCGCGTTCGGCACCGCGTACGCGGGCGCCGTCTCCGGCTGGACCCCCTCGGCCGGCGACCCGATCGTCCTCGCCCTGCCGGCCACCACCACCGCCCCGGCGGTCACGGCCGGCTCCACCGGCCCGGCCACGGATCCGGCACCCCGTACCCGGGTCCCCGCGGGTGTGACCGAGTCGGTACCCGCCACCGCCGGCGACTGAACGGCGCTCCGCAGCACCAACGACCGAAGCGAGAACAGACCCGCGGTCCCGGCCGCCGCGCGGCGGCCGGGACCGGCACGACCACCCCACACCTCGGCCGTGGAGCACACCGATGCCCCTTCTCGACGGCGCGCCAGGCACCCGCACTACGCGCGTCACCCTGCTCACCGAAGGCACCTACCCGCACAGTCACGGTGGCGTCAGCGTCTGGTGCGACCAACTGGTGCAGGGCATGCCCGACTTCGAGTTCGACATCGTCGCCGTCACCGGCACCGGACGCGAACCCGTCGTCTGGGACCTGCCCGCACACGTCTCGAACGTGTGGTCCGTGCCCATGTGGGGCGACCCGCCGCCGGGCCGCCCGCCCCGGGGCCGGGCCCGCCGCCAACTCGCCGACGCCTACGCCCGGTTCCTCACCGCGCTGCTCGACCCCCGGGAGGAGGACGGCTTCCCGCCCGCCCTGTACGCCCTGGCCCGGGCCGCGGCGGACGGCACACTCAGCCCGTTCCTGCGCGCCGACACCGCGATCACCGTGCTGAGCTCGCTGTGGAACCGGCCGGGGCTGGCCGTGCGCGAGGCCCGGCCCACCCTGCACGACGCGCTCACCGCGACCGCGCTCCTCGAGCACGCGCTTCGCCCGATGACCGCTCCGCTGCCCGAGAGCGGGGTCGCGCACGCGGTGAGCGGTGGCGTCGCCGCGCTGCCGGGGCTGGCCGCCCTGGAGCGGCACGGGGTCCCGCTGCTGCTCACCGAACACGGCGTCTACCTGCGGGAACGTTACCTCGGCTATCGGACCGCGCCCTACCGCTGGCCGGTGAAGGCGGTCGTGCTCGGGTTCTTCCGGCTGCTGGCCCGCGAGTCCTACCGCAAGGCGGCCCTGATCACCCCGGGCAACCGCTACAACCGGCTCTGGGAGGAGGAGGGCGGCGCCGATCCGGAGGCCGTCCGAACCGTCTACAACGGCGTGGACCCGGCCGGGTTCCCGGCGGCCGGACCGGAGCCGGAGGTGCCCACCCTCAGCTGGGCGGGCCGGGTCGACCCCATCAAGGACCTGGAGACCCTGATCCGGGCCTTCGCCCTGGTGCGCGCCCAGGTCCCCGAGGCCCGGCTGCGGTTGTTCGGCGGGACGCCCCGGGGCGGCGAGGCCTACCGGGAGCGCTGCGAGGCCCTGGCCGCCGAGTCGGGGCACGGGGACGCCGTGACCTTCGAGGGCCGCGTCGACGACATCAAGGACGCGTACGCGGCCGGCAACGTGGTGATGCTCTCCTCCATCAGCGAGGGCTTCCCGTTCACGCTGATCGAGGCCATGTCCTGCGGGCGGGCCACCGTCTCCACGGACGTCGGCGGGGTCCGGGAGGCCGTCGGCGACACCGGGCTGGTCGTCGCGCCACGCGATCCGGCGGCGATGGCCGCGGCCGCCCTCGAGCTGCTGGGCGATCCGGCGCGCCGCCGGGCGATGGGCGAGGCGGCGCGACTGCGGGTGATCGAGCAGTTCACCCTCCGGCAGACCATCGACACCTTCCGTGCCATCTACCTCGAACTCTCCGACCGCGCACGGCGGTCGGCGTCCGGGCGGGCCGCCGCGGCCGAGCTGCCCACGGCGTCCGTCACCGGGAGCGTGGCCCTGTGAGCGGACCGATGTCCCTCGAACCCGGCGGCTCCGAACAGGACACGCTGGCCCTGCGGCTGGCCGAGCCCCGGCCGGCGCCCCGCCGCCGGCCGCGCTGGGCCCTCGACGACACCACGCTGACCATACGGCTGCCCCGGCGCGGCCCGGACGAGGACACGGTCAGCGAACTCGCCGCCGAACTCGCCGACCGGATAGGCCCCGCCGTCCACCCCTACGAAGTGGCCGCGCTGCTGGAGTCGGAGGGCCTGTCCGCCGCCCTGATCAACGAGCGGTACGGCCACCCGAACCTGTTCTCGCTCGCCTCGGCGCTCTACGAACGGGTGCCCAGGGCGTTCCCGGAACCGGCGCCCGCGGCCGACCCGTGGCGCCCGGACACCGTGCGCTGTCTGCTGCGGGGGGTGCTGTTCGCCCTGCCCGGACTGGCGTATCCGCTGACCGCTCCGCTGTGGCACGCGGCCGGGCACGCGCCCGCGCTGGTCGTGGCGGGGCTGGTCTCCTGGGCGTGGGGGCAGGCCCTCGGCCACCGCGCCCATCTGCGGATGACGGCTGGACGGCACGAGGCGGCCCGTACTCTCCTCATCGGCGCACCGGCCGGGGCGGTACCGGCCACGGCTGCCGCCGCCCTGGTCTCCGGGGGCGACTGGGCCGCGGCGGCCGCCGCGGCCCAGTCGCTGTACCTGGCGGCGGCGGGTGTGCTGCTGGTGCTGGCCCGGGAACGGCTGCTGCTGGCCGCGCTCAGTCCGCTGATCGCGGGTGCGGCCGTGCTGCCCTGGTGGGAGCCGGGCCGTGCGCTGCGGGCCGGGCTTCCGCTGCTGGCGCTCGCCGCGACGCTAGCGGTCACCGGGTGGGTGCTGTGGCAGGCCCTCTCGGTCCCGGCCGTCACCGGCGGCCACCGGCCCAAGGTGCTGTGGTCCCTGCCGTACGGCCTGTTCGGGCTGGCCGCCGGGGTACTGGTGCTCCTCGAGGGGCGCGAGGAGCCGTACGCGGTGATCGTGCTCACCGTGAGCATGGGGCCCGCGGAATGGCTGCTGTACCGCTACCGGGGGCTGTCGGTCGGCGCGCTGCGCGCCACCGCGACCCCCGCCGCCTTCCTGCTGCGTTCCGCCGGCATCCTCGCCCTCTGTCTGGCGCTCTACCTGGCGCCGCTGCTGCCCGCCGCCCTGCTCACGGGCGCCGGTCCGGCCACCCTGCTGCTGCTCGCGGCCACGCTGTGGACCGCGTTGCTGCTCCAGGCGTTCGGTGCGGCCTGGCCGTCGGCCGCGCTCTGTCTCACCGCCGCCGCCGTCGCCGGCGCGTTCTCCCTGTTCCACCTGCCCGGGGCCGGTCTCGCCCTGCCCCTGTGCTGCGGCGCCGCCGCGCTCTGTCTCGCGGCCGGCGCGCTGGTGCTGCTCGGCCGCCCCGCCCCGCACGGATAGTCACTCCCCCCACGCACAACCGATCGGAAGGACACCGCAGTTGACCTCCCAACCGCTCGCCGCCGTCACCGGGGCCGAGGGTTTCATCGGCTCGCACCTCACCGAGGCGCTGGTCGCCTCCGGGCACCGGGTACGGGCCATGGCCCAGTACAACTCCTTCTCCTCCTACGGCTGGCTGGAGACCCTGTCCCAGGACGTCCTGGACCAGGTGGAGATCGTCCTCGGCGACGTCCGGGACCCGGGCTCGGTCCGCGGCCTCCTGGAAGGCGCCGACACCGCCTACCACCTGGCCGCGCTGATCGCGATCCCGTACTCCTACCAGGCCCCGCACAGCTACGTGGACACCAACGTCACCGGCACGCTCAACGTGCTGGAGGCGGTTCGCGCGCTCGGCACGCCCCGGCTGGTGCACACCTCGACCAGTGAGACCTACGGCACCGCCCGGACCGTGCCGATCACCGAGGACCACCCCATCAACACCCAGTCCCCGTACGCCGCTTCGAAGGCCGGCGGGGACCGGCTCGCCGACAGCTACCACGCCAGTTTCGACACCCCGGTGGTGACACTGCGGCCGTTCAACACCTTCGGGCCGCGCCAGTCGATGCGCGCGGTGATCCCCACGGTGATCGGTCAGCTGGCGGCCGGGGAGCGCACCATCACCCTCGGCGACCTGCGTCCCTCCCGGGACTTCATGTTCGTCAAGGACACCGCCCGGGCGTTCCTGACGGTCGGCACCGCGCCGGCCGAGCGGGTGGTGGGCCGTGCCTTCAACGCCGGTACCGGCGGGGAGATCTCGGTCGGCGACCTGGTCGCCCTGATCGGCAAGGTGATGGACACCGCCGTCGACGTCCGCGAGGACGAGGCCCGGATCCGGCCCGCGGGCTCCGAGGTGATGCGGCTGGTCGCCGACGCGAGCCGGCTCACCGCGGCCACCGGCTGGCGTCCCGGGCACTCCCTGGAGGAGGGCCTCGGCCAGACCGTGGAGTTCTTCCGCGACCCGGCCAACCTCGCCCGGTACAAGACCGGCATCTACAACATCTGACCTCGTCCGGCACGTCTGCGCACGTACACGAAGGAGGAGCCCCATGCACGCAGTGATTCTGGCCGGAGGCAAGGGCGTCCGGCTGCGGCCCTACACGACCGCGCTGCCCAAGCCGCTCGTCCCGATCGGCGACCAGCACGCGATCCTGGAGATCGTGCTGCGCCAGCTCTCCACCGCCGGCTTCACCGGCGTCACCCTGGCCATCGGCCACCTCGGCGAGATCATCCGCGCCTATGTCGGCGACGGCTCCCAGTGGGGCGTGACCGTCGACTACGCCACCGAGGAGAGCCCGCTGGGCACCATGGGCCCGCTGCTCAACCTGCGTGACCGGCTGCCCGAGACGTTCCTGGTCATGAACGGCGACGTCCTCACCGACCTCGACTACGCCGACGTCCTGGACCGGCACAGATTCTCCGGTGCCCCGCTGACCATCGCCACCTACTCCCGCCAGGTGCACATCGACTTCGGGGTGCTGACCACCGACGACAGCAAGGTCGTCGCCTTCACCGAGAAGCCGAGCATGGACTACCGGGTCTCCATGGGCGTGTACGGGCTGTCCCGTGCGACGCTGGACGACTACACGCCCGGACTCCCGCTCGGCTTCGACGAGTTGGTGCTGGATCTGCTCAAGGCCGAAACTCCCCCGCACGCCTACGAGTTCGACGGGTACTGGCTGGACATCGGCCGCCCGGACGACTACGACCGGGCCAACGCCGAGTTCACCACCCGCAAGTCGCTTCTGCTCAAGGGAGCCTGAGCTCGTCATGCGCATTCTCGTCCTGGGCCACTCCGGCTATCTGGGCACCCATGTCGCCGCGGGACTGCGGGCCGTGCCCGGCGCGCAGGTCCTCGGCGGCGGCCGCTCGGCCGGCGCGGACCACCACGTCGACCTCGCCGCCGTCCGCCCGGAGCAACTGGCCAAGATCCT
Source organism: Streptomyces sp. NPDC001220 (assembly GCF_053597895.1). Classification (NCBI taxonomy): domain Bacteria; kingdom Bacillati; phylum Actinomycetota; class Actinomycetes; order Kitasatosporales; family Streptomycetaceae; genus Streptomyces; species Streptomyces sp. NPDC001220. Next base: position 507,574 of record NZ_JBSFJE010000004.1, on the reverse strand, counting down.
GGCGGCCGTCGCGCCCGACACCGTGGTCAACTGTGCGGGCACGACCGGCGGCGACGCGGTGGGGCTCGCCGAGGTCAACGCCCGCGGCCCGGCGGTGCTCTGTGCCGCGCTGCGCGACGCGGCACCGACGGCCCGTCTGGTGCACCTCGGTTCCGCCGCCGAGTACGGCCCCGGCACCCCGGACGCACCGGTCACCGAGTCGGCGCCGACCAGCCCGGCGGCCCCGTACGGCGCGACCAAGCTGGCGGGCACGGTCGCGGTGACCACGTCCGGCCTGGACGCGGTGGTGCTGCGGGTGGGCAACCCGGTGGGACCCGGGGCGCCGGCCGCCTCGCTGCCCGGCCGGATCACCGCGCTGCTGCGCGAGGCGGGTCCGGACCCGCAGGCGGTACTGCGCCTCGGCGACCTGTCGGCGTACCGCGACTTCGTGGACGTGAGGGACGTGGCCCGTGCGGTGGTCCTCGCGGCCACCGTCGGCGGCCCGCCACCGCCTGTCCTCAACATCGGCGGCGGCCGGGCCGTCCCAGTGCGGGAGCTGGTGTACGCGCTGGCCGCCCGGGCCGGCTTCCGCGGCCGTGTCGAGGAGAGCGCGGGCGGCTCGGTGCGTTCGGCGCGGGTGTCGTGGCAGTGCTCCGACATCTCCGCCGCCGAGCGGGCCCTGGGCTGGCGCCCGGCGCACACGCTGGAGGACGCGCTGGCCGCGCTGTGGGAGAGCGACGGTACGCGGTGAGCCTGCTGATTCCGCTGTATGTGCACCCGACCGAGGACCCGGGTGCCTGGCACCGCCTGATCAGCGGCGCGAAGGGCACCTACGGGGTGGTCCTCAACCCGGCGAACGGCCCCGGCGACCGCCCTGACCCGGCGTTCGGCGCCGCGGCCGACGCACTGCGGTCGGCCGGAGCGCTCCTCCTCGGGTACGTCGACACCGACTACGGGATGCGCCGACCGGCCGACGTCATCGAGGACGTGCGCCGGTACGAGGAGTGGTACGCGGCCGACGGCTGCTTTCTCGACCGGGTGACGGCGACTGCGGAGGCGCTGCCGGCCTGCCGCCGGCTGGTGCGTGCCGTACGGAGAGCGGGCGCCGGGACGGTCGTGCTCAACCCTGGCGTGCACCCGGCGCCCGGCTATGTCCGTCTCGCCGACCTGACCGTCACCTTCGAGGGGCACTGGTCCACGTACGTCTCGGCGTTCAGCAGACCGGCGTGGGCCGCCCGGCAGCCGCCGGAGCGGCTGTGCCACCTGGTCTACGGTGTGCCCGAGCCCCTCGTCCCGCTCGCGGTACGCACCGCGCACGAGCGGGGCGCGGCGGTGTGCGGTCCGGTGACCGGCGAACCGCCCAATCCCTGGGCGCAGTTGACCCCGGCCCTGGCCGGAGCGCAGCGGTGAGGGCACGGGTGGTACTGACCGCGGCCGTCCTGGCGGGGCTGCTGGCGGGCTGCTCCGCGCACCGGGACGCGTCCTCCGCGCACCCCAGGTCCCCCTCCGGGCCCGCTGACTCCTCGACCACGCCGCCCGGCTCCCCCGTCGCCGAGCCGTCGGACACCGCCGGCGTCCACCCGGCCTCGCCCACCGCCACGCCGACGGGCTCCTCCGGGGGACACCCCGCCCGGGTGCGGTGGAGACCCAAGCCCGGCCTGGCCTGGCAGTGGCAGCTGGACGGAGAGGTCAGGCCGACGGTGGACGTGCCCGTCTACGACATCGACGGCTTCGAGAACTCCGAGGCGGACGTGGCCCGGCTGCACGCCGCCGGCCGGAAGGTCATCTGTTACGTGAACGTCGGCGCCTGGGAGGACTTCCGGCCCGACAAGGGCGACTTCCCGCGCTCGGTGCTGGGCCGCACCAATGGCTGGGCCGGCGAGCGCTGGCTGGACATCCGCAAGCTGTCCGTGCTGCGGCCGATCATGGAGCGGCGCTTCGACATGTGCCGTGACAAGGGCTTCGACGCGGTCGAGCCCGACCTGGTGGAGGGGTACGGCAACGACACCGGGTTCCGCCTCACCGCCGCCGACCAGCTCCGCTACAACCGCATGATCGCGGACATCGCGCATGTGCGCGGCCTGTCCGTGGGCCTGAAGAACGACCTCCCGCAGATCCCGCGACTGCTCGCCGACTTCGACTTCGCGGTCAACGAGGAGTGCGCCCAGTACGACGAGTGCGCCCGCCTCGTCCCGTTCGTCGAGGCGGGCAAGGCCGTGTTCCACGTCGAGTACAAGGAACCGCCCAGTGCCTTCTGCGCCGAGTCCCGGCGGCTGGGCCTGTCGTCGATGCAGAAGAAGCTGGAACTGGGGGTGTGGCGCAAGCCCTGCTGACGGCGGTGGAGCCGGACCGCGGCCGGCCGCTTCCGGAGCCGGTGGATGTGGAAGTGCCCCGGTGAGCGCGGTCGCCCTCCCCCTACAAGGGGCGACCGTGCTCACCGGGGCCGGCGCCGGCTCTGCTGGTGTTCCGCAGAGTCGGATCGGGCGAGTCCCCCAACTCACCCACCCGGCACCCGCCCATCCCCCCTGGGTGCCCGGCGCCTGTGTCAGGGCGTCAGTGTGGCCCACACGGCGTGGCCGCTGGTGAGCCGGGACCGGTCGACGCCCCAGGAGTCGGCGAGTTCCCCGACGAGCAGCAGCCCCCTGCCGCCCTCGTCGTCGGGCCCCGGCTCACGCCGGAGCAGACCCCGCCGCGAATAGTCGTGGTCGTGCACCTCCAGCCGCACACACCCGTCGGTGATCATGCCCATGCCACACAGGATGCGGACACTGAACGTGTGTCTGATGGCGTTGGTGACCAGCTCGGACACGAGCAGCACCGCGTCCTCGCACAGCTCGCCGGGCATCCCCCAGGCGCTCAGGCGCTCTCTCATGGAGCGGCGGGCGACTCTGACGCTGGAGCGGTGCGCGGGCAGCTCGATCCAGTGCGCCAGGTCGGGGTCGGCTACGTCTAACAGGTCGAGCGGGGAGGTCGCGTGGGGGGACACGTGGTTGCCTTCCGTGAGGCGGCTGCGGCGGGGAGCAGGCAGAACTGAGCAACGTCCGCACGGGAGACGTACGTTGCCCGTGAGCGTGACCGCGATTTACTCAAGTAACTATGCGCGCAGTCGGGTTCACCCTGCAACCGACTCCCTGATAATTTCAGAATGCCGGTGTCGGTGTGGTCGCTTCATCAAGTGCCTGTCAAACTTGTGCCGGTGACGTTCCCTCGGGAGGTGGTGCGTGAGCGAAGGCCGGTCGAACGCGAGCAGCGCCAGTGCGCCCACCGTGCTGCGCATGATCCTGGGCCGCAGGCTCCAGGAGCGGCGCCAGGAAGCGGGCGTGTCACTGGACGAAGCGGCGCGGGCGCTGCGGGTCGCTCCCCTGACCATCCGCCGCCTGGAGAAGGCGGAGGTGGCCCTCAAGCCTCTCTACGTGGAGAAACTCCTCGAGACCTACGGCGCCGACCGGCAGGAGACCGCCGAGTTCGTCGCCTTCGCCGAGCGGGCCAACGAGCCCGGCTGGTGGCACACCTACCGTGACGTGCTGCCCACCTGGTTCAGCGCCTATGTGAGCCTGGAGACCGGTGCCAAGACCCTGCGCACCTATGAGCCGCACTACGTCACGGGACTGCTGCAGACCCCCGAGTACGCGCGTTCGGTGCTGAGCGGCGGCTTCCCGAACGACCGCGACGAGGAGCTGGACCGGCGCGTGAACCTCCGGCTGCGCCGGCAGGCCCTGCTGGAGCGGGCCGACGCGCCCACCCTGTGGGTGGTCATGGAGGAGGCCGTCCTGCACCGGGTGGTCGGCGGCCCCCAGGTGATGCGGACGCAGATCGAACGGCTCCTGGAGGTCTCGGGGCTGGACCACGTCAGCGTCGACGTCGTGCCGTTCACCGCCGGTGCCCACATGGGCGCGTGCGCCCCGTTCACCTACTTCCGTTTCGAGGAGCCCGAGCTTCCCGACGTCGTCTACAGCGAGATCCTCTCCGGCGCGATGTACCTGGACCAGCGCCCCGACGTCGTCGCCCATCTGGAGGCGCACAACCGCATGTCCCTGCTGACCTCCGAGGCACAGAGCAGGGCGCTCCTGAACCACATGCGCAAGGAGTACGCATGACCATCATCGACGGCAGTGCCCACGACGTGTACAACGGCATGCCCGCCGCGGACCTGGGTGAGCAGGGCTGGGAATCGCCCTGGAGCGGCCCCAACGGAGGTCAGTGCGTGCAGACGAAGCAACTCGCCGACGGCCGGGTGGCGCTGCGCCAGTCGACCGACCCCGCCGGCCCCGCGCTGATCTACACCCCCGAAGAGATCACGGCGTTCGTCGCCGGGGTCAAGCGGGGCCTCGCCGACCATCTGACCACTGGGTGACCTCCCCCCTCCCCCCCGGGCACCCCTCCGAAAGGTTCAGGATGACCGACTCGCACGCGGCGCGGGACATCGACACCAGCAAGCCCCACTCCGCCCGTATGTACGACTACTACCTCGGCGGCAAGGACCACTTCGAGGTCGACCGGCAGGCCGGCGAGAGCGTGGCGTCCGCCTACCCCAGCGTCTTCGTCGCCGCCCGTGAGAACCGCGCCTTCATGCACCGGGCCACCCGTGTCCTGGCCCGGGAGCACGGCATCCGGCAGTGGCTGGACATCGGCACCGGCATCCCCACCGAGCCGAACCTGCACCAGGTGGCCCAGTCCGTGGTCCCCGACGCACGGGTCGTGTACGCCGACAACGACCCGCTGGTGCTCAAGTACGCCGAGCGTCTGACGCGCAGCAACGTAAAGGGCCGCACCACGTACATCGAGGCCGACGTCAACGACCCGCAGGCGCTGATCGACGCCCCCGAGCTGGCCGAGATCCTGGACTTCGAGCGGCCGGTGGCGCTGTCCCTCAACGCGCTGATGCACTTCGTGACGGACGCCCAGGACCCGTACGGCATCGTCAGCCGGCTGCTGGACGTGGTCCCCTCGGGCAGCGCGCTCGCCCTGAGCCATGTCACCCCCGACTTCGACCCGGACTCCTGGGAGAAGGTCGCCGAGATCTACCACAACGGCGGCACTCCGGTGCGGTTCCGCACCCGCGACGAGGTGACGCGGTTCTTCGACGGGCTCGAACTGCTCGACCCCGGCGTCTCCCTGGCGCACCACTGGCGCCCGGACTCCGAATCGACCGCCGGCGACGCGGAGGTCAGCCTGTGGACCGGGGTGGGCATCAAGCCGTAGCACGGACGGGCTGCCGTACCGCACGGTGACACGGCGGCACGACAGCCCGAACAGCCCGGAACAGCCCCGGGAACAGGTCAGCCGATGTGGTAACTGTCCCCGTACACCTTCCAGTCCAGCGGGGTGTTCAGGCACAGGTTGCCCTTGCTCAGGAAGACCCGCTGCTCGGTGTCGACGCGGGTGGTGTCGCTGTGCGCCTCTTCCTGTTTCATGGCCCAGACCCGCGCGTCGAGGAAGGCGTTGAGGTACGTCACCTCGTTGCCGCCCTGCGCCGGCGGCTTCGCCTTGCCGAGGGCGCGCTTGCGTATGTTGCGGAAGCTGGTGGGGTCGTCGCCGTCGCCGTGCATGACGATGGCGTCGTAGTAGGCGAACTGCCCCAGCGTGCCGAGCCCGTCCGTCTTGCCCTGCTGGACGGCCGGGTTGAAGTACACCCGGTCGCGCTCGTCGTTCTGCGCCTGCTGGAAGGCCGTGTCCTGGGCGGCCTTGCGCCAGTCCGCGGGGAAGTTCGGGTCGAGGCCGGAGTGCGAGTCGGTTCCGTTGACCCGGCGCAGCGCCGGGAGGTACTTGGCGAGGACGTTGCCGGGCTTGCGGTCGGTGTAGAGCTGTACGAGGTCGAGCATGTCGCCGGTGCCGGAGCAGAATCCGATGATCCCGGCGGTGTAGCCGCGGCCGTCGCCGATGTCCTCGATGTACTTGTACTGCGCCTTCCAGTCGAGCGAGGAGTTCTCCGCGCTCGACACCAGCTTCATGGCGATCTCCTTCTTCGCCGGGTCGTCGAGGCCCACACAGCTCGCGGCCGCCGAGGCGGCCGAGGCGTGCGCGGGACGCAGCAGTACGGCACCGGCCGCGGACGCGCCGAGCAGGGCCAGCAGGGTGCGCCGGGAGGTCGGGGCAGGGGTCGTCGTGGGGTTGTTCGGGTGCCTCACGTGGGCTCCAGAAGGTGGTGGGGGGTGGACTGGGGATCCACTATTAGGAAGGTTTCCTATCAGAGCCCGTCGGTGATGTGTACCCGTCACGCAGAAAGTTCGTAGGGTCGAACAAGACAGGTACGGACCACGGCACGGCGGCGGGACCCGGCCGAGGAGATGGTGGAATATTCAACCAACTGCGTCCGTTGACGGCCTCGAGGAGGTCACGAGTGGACACCACGTACTACGACCAGGGAACTCTCGCCGAACGCTGGGACCGCGCCCAGCTGTTCTTCGACGCCAAGGACTACGCGGGCGCCGCACGGGTGCTCGCCGGGCTGGTCGAGGAGGTGCCGGAGCAGACCGGACCGCGGCTGCTGCTGGCACGTGCCTACTACCACTCGGCTCAACTGGGCCGCGCCGAGGCCGAGTTGCGCGAGATCGTCGAGCGCGACCCGGTGGAGCACTACGCCCGGCTGATGCTGGGCCGCACGCTCCAGCGGCAGGCCCGGCACGAGGAGGCGGAGCCGCATCTGCGTCTCGCCTCGGCGCTGGCGGGCGACTTCCCGCAGGAGTAGCGGAACGGATCACCAGGGCCCCGGGTCTCCCCGGGGCCCTTCTCGGTGTCCGGCGGCCACCGGTTCCGGCAGCCGGGCCGACAGGCCGTCGAGGCCGGCCGGTGCCGTCAGAGGGGGGTGGCCGCGTGCAGGATCAGAAAGAGAGTGACCGCCGAGTTCGCGGAGGACATCGCCGACACGAAGGTGCCCGCGGCCGCGCCCCAGACGGCGAGACCGGCCCCGGTGAACGCCGACGGCCAGCCGCCGGACGACGGGGCCGGACCGAGCAGCGCGGCGACCCGGCGCGGCACCGGGCCGGTGGCGGCCAACGCGGCCAGGGTGGGGGCCGGGGTGCCTCGCGACAGCAGCGCCGCCCTGCCGATGGCCCGGGCGACCGTGTGCCGGTCCCCCACCGCGCGGGCCGCCACCTCGTCCGCCCAGCGCTCGGCGGTGTAGGCCACCGCGGTGCGCAGGGGCCGCAGGAAGGGGTTGGCGCGGGCCGCCAGGTGCACGGCGAGCAGGTGGCGGTGGTGCCGGGCGGCGACATGGGCGCGTTCATGGGCGAACAGGGCCCGGCGCTCACCGGGGTCGAGGCCGTCGAGGAGGGCGGTGGTGACGACGATCCGGCCGGGCAGCGCGTAGGCGTAGGGGGTGCGGTCGGGCAGGACGGCGACCTCCCGGCCGGGCAGTCCGGTCAGCGCCCGCCGGGCCAGCCGGGTGACCCGCCGGTGCCGGTGAAGGGTGCGCCCGCACAGCACGGCGACCACGCCGAGCGCGGGGATGGCGGCGCGGCCCGCGATCTCGTCCTGTGGCACGGCGGCCCGCACCTCCGGGTCGGACCAGGCGTCGGGGAGGGGATTGCCGGGGAGCTGGGCGGTGCCGACCACCATCAGCAGGGCCAGGCAGAGTGTGCTGCACCCGGCCATCACCACGGCCACCGCGGTGAGCAGCCGGGTCGCGGTGCGCGGATGCAGCCGTCCCTCGGCCAGCCGGGCGACCGGCCAGGCGGTCAGCGGCAGGACCAGCGGCAGGAAGACGAAGACCCCCATGGGCGGTCAGTCTTCCGTACCGCCGTGGTCGGTGTGCGAGGTGTTCCGACTGTTCACCCGGCCCGGTCCCGCGGTCTCCAGGAGCGCCCGGAGCACCTGCTCGTCGCCGGGCGGCAGCGCGGTGACGAAGCTCGCCAGGACGGCCTCGCGGTCCCGTTCGCCGTCGAGGAGCCGGCGCATCCGCAGAGCGGCGAGCCGGGCCACGTCGGCGGTCGGCGTCCACAGGAAGGCGCGGCCCTGCCGTTCCCGGGCGACGACGTCCTTGGCGAGCAGCCGGGTCAGGATGGTCACCACGGTGGTGTAGGCGAGGTCGCCGCCGAGCCGCTCCTGCACCCAGGCGGCGGTGACGGGACCGCCGGCCTCGCGCAGCGCGCCCAGCACCTGGCCCTCCAGCTCCCCCTGCCCCCGCCGGGCCCGCACCATAGCCCCGTCTCCCTCCGGCGTCGGCGTGTCTGACACGCGAGCAGGCGTGTGAGGACACCCGCGTCGGCGTGTCTGACCACGCTACTTCACGCCGCCCCTGCCCCCGTACGTCCGCCGCCCGCGGCGGTGCGCGATCTCGCCGAGCACGATGTCCACGACGATGAACGCGGCGAGCGGGATCCCGAGCAGGGGCACGAAGTAGCCGACCACCGCGATCACCCCCATCGCCGGGACGAGCAGGTACGGCGGGACCTCCGCCCAGGCACCGCGCGGGATCGGCCGGCCGAAGGCGGAGCCGCGGCCGCGCTGCCACCACATGCGGTAGCCCCACAGGATCAGCAGGATCAGGGAGAGCGCGAGCAGCGCCAGGGCGAGCTGGTTGACGATGCCGAAGAGGATGCCGGTGTGCAGGTCGATGCCCCAGCGGGTGAGTTTGGCGAGCACCGGGTAGTCGGCGAACCGCAGGACGTCGGTCACCTCGCCGGTGGCCGGGTCGACGGCGACGGAGTCCTGTTTCTCGGGCCAGCTGCGCTGGACCTGCCGGACGACGTAGGCGCTGTTCGCGTCGGCGGGCGGGACGATCTCGACGGGGTTGCCGAGACCCTCGGCGCGGGCGGCGGCGAGCACCCTGTCCAGGCCCACGCCGTGGTCGGTGACGGCGCCGGTCATGGACGTCATGTCGTGCCCGGCGTGTTCGCCGCCGCTCGCGGCCGCCGAGACGGACGGGGTGGACTGGCCGAGCGAGGTGCGCAGTTCGTCGATGTTGGCACCGGCGTAGGTGGACCAGGTCAGGCCGGTCGCCGACAGGAAGACGAAACCGGCGGCGGCCCAGACGCCGACACTGCCGTGCAGGCCGAGGGTGCGCCGCCGCCCGCCGGTGCCGCGCACCTTGCGCAGCGCCCGCCGCCGGGAGAACCACAGCACCAGGCCGCCGCTCGCGATCACCCACAGCCAGCTCGCCGCGAACTCGCTGTAGAGCCGCCCGGTGTCGCCGAGGTGCAGATCGCGGTGGAGTTCGTCGATCCAGGTGCGCAGCGGCAGCGCGCCGGTCGAGCCGTACTGTTCGAGCGCGCCGCGCACCTTCCCGGTGTACGGGTCGACGAACACGGCGAGGGTGTGGTCGGCGCCGACGCCCTTCACCCCGGACAGCAGCACCCTGGTGGTCGCGCCGGCCTCCGGGGCGGGCCGTATCGCGGAGACGGTCCCCTCGGGGTGGGCCTCGCGGGCCGCGGCGACCTGCTCGGAGACCGGCAGCTCGGACCTGCCCGCCGGGACGGTCAGCTCATGGGCGTACACCAGCTTCTCGGCCTGGAAGGAACAGGCGTACAGCAGGCCGGTGGTGGCGGCGACGAGCAGGAACGGGGCGACCAGGACGCCGGCGTAGAAGTGCAGACGCAGGACGAGCGGGCGCAGCGGTGCCCAGCGGCTCGGGGGCGCGGCCGGTGGGGTCGGTTTCGGTGCCTCGTCCGATGGGGGTCCCCCCGGTCGAGCGGAGCCGGGATGAGGGGAGGTCGAGGGGGTGATGGACATCGGGGGCTTCTCCGGGGGACTCGTGTGAGAGCGGGGACGGTCCAGTAGTCGGAGAGTGCCGGGAACGAGTTCCCGGCAGGTAAAGTGACCCGCGTCACATTCACGGTCATGGCATGCTGGCGCGATGGCATCTCCCAGTGATCGCGCACCTCTTGCCGAGCGGATCGAGGAACTCCTCGCCGCTGGCGGTCCGTTGCCCATCGTCGCGGCCGGCGACCCGGTCCTGCGGCGCGGAACCGAGCCGTACGACGGCCAACTGGGCCCCGAGTTGCTGGCCCGGTTCGTCGGGGCGCTGCGCGACACCATGCACGCGGCGCCGGGCGTGGGCCTGGCCGCGCCCCAGGTCGGCGTACCGCTGCGGATCGCGGTGATCGAGGACCCGGCGCCGGTACCCGAGGAGATCGCCGTCGCCCGCGGCCGGGTCCCGCAGCCGTTCCGCGTCCTGGTCAACCCGGTCTACGAGCCCGTCGGCGACGCCCGTGCCGCCTTCTTCGAGGGCTGCCTGAGCGTGCCGGGCTACCAGGCGGTGGTGGCCCGGCACGCCGAGGTGCGGCTGCGCGGCCAGGACGAGCACGGCCGCGTGGTCGACGAGGTGTTCACGGGGTGGCCGGCCCGGATCGTCCAGCACGAGACCGACCACCTCGACGGCACGCTCTACCTGGACCGCGCGGAGCTGCGCTCGCTGTCGTCGACGGAGGCGACGGCGGAGCGCTGGACCCAGCCGACCCCGACGACGGCGGCGGCGGAGCTGGGCTTCAAGCTGCCCTGACCAGGACCGCCCCGCGGAACCGCCCCCGAAGGGGCGCGGGGCCGTGTCCATGTACGGCTCCGCCGTGTGGACGCGACCAGCCACGACGGCGCCGCGGACGACCGACGGCGGAGCGCTGGACCGGCCGACCCCGACCCCGACGACGGCGGAGCTGGGCTTCAAGCTGCCCTGACCAGGACCGCCCCGCGGAACCGCCCCCGAAGGGGCGCGGGGCCGTGTCCATGTGCGGCTCCGCCGTGTGGACGCGACCAGCCACGACGGCGCCGCGGACGACCCACGGCCGGAAACCCCCCTTCGGCCCTCAGCCCCGGTACGCCTCGAGCAACCGCAGCCACACCTCGCTCAACGTCGGATAAGACGGCACCGCATGCCACAGCCGGCTGATCGGCACCTGCCCAGCGACCGCGATCGTCGCCGAGTGGATCAGTTCGCCCACGCCCGGGCCCACGAAGGTGACCCCGCGCAGGATCTCCGCCTCCAGGTCCACGACCATCCGGGCACGGCCCTTGTAACCGTCGGCGTACAGCCCCGCCCCGGCGACCGAGGAGAACTCGACGTCGACGGCGCGCACCCGGTATCCGGCCTGCTCCGCCTCCGCGAGGGAGAGGCCGACCGCCGCCGCCTCCGGGTCGGTGAAGACGACCTGCGGTACGGCGTGGTGGTCGGCGGTGGCCGCGTGCGCCCCCCAGGGGCCGTCCAGGAGGGGCGTGTCCGAGGCGCGGGCGGCGATGGTGGCGCCCGCGATCCGGGCCTGGTACTTGCCCTCGTGGGTGAGGAGCGCCCGGTGGTTGACGTCCCCGACGGCGTAGAGCCAGTCGGTGCCCTCGACCAGGAGGGTGTCGTCGACGGTGAGCCAGGAGCCCGGTTCGAGGCCGACGGTGTCCAGGCCGATGTCGTCGGTGTGCGGGACGCGCCCGGTGGCGAAGAGGATCTCGTCGGCCTCGATGCGGTCACCGGTGTCGGTCACGGCCACGACCGTGCCGTTCTCGCGGGTCACCGACTCGACGGAGGTGCCGGTGCGGACGTCGACGCCGGCCTCCTTGAGCGCCTCGGCGACGAGTTCACCGGCGAACGGCTCCATGCGGTTGAGCAGGCCCTTGCCGCGGACCAGCAGGGTGACCCGGGAACCGAGGGCCTGCCAGGCGGTGGCCATCTCGGTGGCGACGACACCGCCGCCGACGACGATCAGCCGGCCGGGCGCCTCCTGGGCGCTGGTGGCCTCCCGGCTGGTCCAGGGCTTGACCTCGGCGAGTCCCGGCAGGTGGGGCAGCTGGGCGCGGGTGCCGGTGGCGACGGCGACCGCGTGCCGGGCGGTGAGGGTGGTGAGGGTGCCGTCGGGGCCGGTCACGGTGACCGTGCGGGGTCCGGCGAGGCGGCCGTGGCCGCGGTACAGGTCGGCGCTGATGCCGTCGAGCCAGGCGACCTGACCGTCGTCCTTCCAGTTCGAGGTGAAGTAGTTGCGGCGGGCGAGGACCGCGGGGGTGTCGAGCGGGCCCTGTACCGCCTGGGCGAGGCCGGGCAGGCGGCGGGCGTCGGCCTGGGCGATGACCGGGCGCAGCAGGGCCTTGCTGGGCATGCACGCCCAGTACGAGCATTCGCCGCCGACGAGTTCGCTCTCCACGACCGCGGTGGTGAGTCCCGCCGCACGGGTGCGGTCGGCGACGTTCTCCCCCACGGGCCCGGCCCCGAGCACAACGACGTCGTAAGCGATGGATTCCGTTTCCGTCATGGGGTCAGTCTCGCGGGTGGTGTGCGCGGGGGCCACACGGGTAGTGGCCGGAATACCCACCCGGTCGGACGTGTTGTGCGGACGGCTCGTCCCGGAGCGGGGCGCCCCCCACATCAGGAAGAGGGAAGCACGCATGAGCAGCACCGTGGAACTCACCAAGGAGAACTTCGACCAGATGGTCAGCGAGAACGGGTTCGTTCTCATCGACTTCTGGGCGTCCTGGTGCGGCCCGTGCCGTATGTTCGCCCCGGTCTACGAGAAGGCCGCGCAGGACAACCCGGACCTGGTCTTCGCCAAGGTCGACACCGAGGCGCAGCCCGAGCTGGCCGCGGCCTTCGACATCCAGTCGATCCCGACCCTGATGATCGTCCGCGACCAGGTCGCCGTCTTCGCCCAGCCGGGTGCCCTGCCGGAGGCCGCGCTGACGGACGTCATCGGCCAGGCCCGCAAGCTGGACATGGACGAGGTGCGCAAGAGCATCGCCGCGCAGCAGGGCAGCGCGCAGGGCGAGTGACGGCCTGCCGCCCGGGTGACAAGCCATCGCTTGAGTAACGACACATAGCCGCAGTTAGATTTTCTAACCGCGGCTATGTCTTTAAGATCGTCCGCCGTGGGGGGCGGTCCCGCAGCGAGTGAGGCTTGCCATCTCCTCCTCCGACAGCCGCAGCGCGCCGGCCGCCATGTTCTGCGCCAGGTGGTCCGGATCGCCGGTCCCTGGGATCGCCAGCACGTGCGGCCCCTGCTGCAAGGTCCAGGCCAGCCGGACCTGGGCGACGGACACACGGTGCGCGCGGGCGACGGCGTGCACCGCCTCGCCGTCACCGGCGACCGGACCCGCCTCGCGCCCCGGCCCGGCGATCGCGAAGAACGGGACGAAGGCGAGGCCGAGTTCACCGCAGAGCCGCAGAAGTGCCCGTTCCCCGCTCGCCGCTCCGATCCCGTACGGGTTCTGCACGCAGACGACGGGGGCGATGGCCCGGGCCTCGGTCAGCTGCTCGGCCGTGACGTTGGAGAGGCCCAGGTGGCGGATCAGCCCGGCATCGCGCAGCTCGGCCAGCGCGCCGAAGTGCTCGCCGATCGAGCCGGTCCGCCCGCTCGGCGGCACGCGCAGGTTCACCACGTCCAGGTGATCGCGGCCGAGCTGGCGCAGGTTCTCCTCGACCTGGCCGCGCAGTTGGGCCGGTGCGGCCCACCACCACGCGCCCGAGGGGTCGCGGCCCGGCCCCACCTTGGTGGTGATGACCAGTTCCTCCGGGTACGGTGCCAGCGCCCGGTTGATCAGCTCGTTGGCGGAGCGCGTCGCCGAGAAGTAGAAGGCGGCGGTGTCGATGTGGTTCACGCCGAGCTCGACCGCCCGCCGGAGCACGCCGATCGACCGGTCGCGGTCCCGCGGCAGACCGCGGTCGAAGGGCTCGGTACCCGTCAGGCGCATCGCGCCGAACCCGACGCGGTTGACGGTCAGGTCACCGAGTCGCCAAGTACCCGCGGCTGCCGAGATGTTCGTGCGTGGGCTCATGACATGGATCTCCTCTGGCGGACGGGAAACGGGGACCCGGCGGGTGGGCGCGACGCGTTCGGGGCGCTCGGCGGGGCGAGCACGTCGAAGCGGGTCGGCCGGCGCCGGGGCGGGCGGCATGAAAAAAGCCTCCCTGGGGGACCGGAATCCGCACCAGGAAGGCTCACGCGATGATCGCCATTCTAGCAGCAGGGCATGGGGCCGATCATGCGGGGGGGTGCGGCAGCCCCATGGATGACGGCCCTCACCCCCGGGCAGCGGGGCGAAGGACGCCTCGGCCCGGACCACTCGATCTGGCGCGGCTCAGAAGGGGTACGGCGCCACGTCCCCGCGCACGGTCGTCCAGCGCACGTCCGTGAACGCCTCGAGGTTGGACTCGCCGCCGAACCGTGCCCCGGTGCCGGAGGCGGCGACGCCGCCGAAGGGGGCCACGGCCTCGTCGTTCACCGTCTGGTCGTTGATGTGGACGATGCCGGTCGGGATGCGTTCGGCGAGGTCCAGACCGCGCGCCGCGTCCCGGGTGACGATGCCGAGAGAGAGCCCGTAGGCGCTGTCGGCCGCGAGGGCGGCGGCCTCGTCGGCGTCGGCGAAGGCGCGCACGGGCGCCACCGGCCCGAAGACCTCCTCGGCGTAGGCGGGGGTGCGGTCGTCGACGCCCGAGATGACGGTCGGCCGGTAGAAGAGGTTCTCGTGGGTGCCGCCGGCGGCCAGTTTCGCGCCCTGTGCGGTGCTCGCCTCCACCAGACCGTGGATCTTGGCGAGTTGGGCGTCGTCGATGATCGGGCCGAGGTGGACCTGCTCGCGGTGCGGGTCGCCGACGGCCAGGGAGTCCGCCTTGGCGGCGAGGCGTTCGACGTACTCCTCGACCAGGGAGCTGTGGACCAGGTGCCGTCCGGTGGTCATGCAGATCTGGCCCTGGTGGAAGAAGGATCCCCAGGCGGCGGTGGAGATCACCGCGTCGAGGTCGGCGTCCTCCAGGACGATCAGGGCGGAATTGCCGCCGAGTTCGAGATGGGCACGCTTCAGACGGCGGCCCGCGGCCTCGCCGACCGCGCGGCCGGCGGCCGTCGATCCGGTGAAGGAGATCACCGGTATCCGCGGGTCCTCGACCAGCGCCGCACCGACGCCGGCCGCACCGGGCAGTACCTGCAGCAGCCCCTCCGGCAGGCCGGCCTCGGCGAACACCGCGGCGAGGGAGAGCCCGCCGCAGACGGCGGTGCGCGGGTCGGGCTTCAGGACCACCCCGTTGCCCAGCGCGAGGGCGGGCGCCACCGAGCGGATGGAGAGGATCAGCGGCGCGTTGAAGGGCGCGATCACCCCGACCACACCGACCGGGACCCGGCGGGTGTACGACAGCCGGGGCGCCTCGCTGGGCAGCACCTGGCCCACCGGGCGGGAGGCGAGGGCGGCGGCCTCGTAGCACTCCTGGGCGGCGACGTGCAGTTCGAAGTCCGCCTTGCCGGGTATGGAGCCGGACTCGCGGACGAGCCACTCGCGCAGTTCGTCGGCGTGCTCCGTGAACAAGTCACCTGCGCGGCGCAGGACTTGGGCCCGCACGAAGTGCGGTGCGCGGGCCCACTCGCGCTGCGCGGCGCCGGCCGCCGTGGCGGCCGGGGAGACGTCCGCGGGGGCGGCCAGGGTGACCGTGCCGAGCGTGTCGCCGGTGGCGGGCTCGGTGACGGCGTACTGCGGGCCGGACAGGGCGCTCGCCTGCCAGGTCTTCGGGTCGAGCAGCGGCATGACGGCTCTCCGATCGATCACCGGGGTTGCGCGGCCCACGGCGCCCGTGAGCCGTTTTGTTGAGCGCGCAACATCCTAGTCAGGGGGCCCGGAAAAGCACCGCCCCGACCAGGGTGACCCATCAGCTGGACTCGCGCCGTACCACCGAGGCGCCGAGCACCTCGTGCGTCTCCGGTGCGCCGCCCGGGTCGCGCACCACGCGGTCGACCAGTTCGGCGAGCTCACGGCCGGAGGGCAGTTCGATGTGGATCGTGGAGAGCCGGGGCCGCAGCAGCCGGCCGAGCATCAGGTCGTCGGCGCCGACCACGGCGGCGTCCTCGGGGACACGCACGCCCTCGTCCTGGAGGGCGCGCATTAAGAGCATCGCGTACTCGTCGTTGTACGCGAACACCGAGTCGACCCCCAACTCCCGCCAGTGCGCGGCGAGTTCGGACGCAGACTCCTCCGTGAAGCCGAGCGGCAGCTCGGTCACCGTGGCGTCGGTGCCGTACAGGGCCCGGCGGACGCCTTCGAGGCGGGGCCGGGAGTAGGTCTCCAGGCCGGTCTCCTCGGGGACGACCACGCCGATGCGGCGCCGCCCACGGGCGTACAGATGGGCGCCGGCGCAGCGGCCGACGGCGTCATGGTCCATCAGCAGGGCGTGTGCGCCGTCGACCCGCTCGGGGCCGAGGGTGACCACTGCGCGGGCACCGGCCCGTTTGAGGACGGCGACGCCCTCGGTGCCGAGTCCGGCGCCCGGGACCAGCACGGCCACCGGTCTCAACTCGGCCCAGGCACGGGCGGCTTCGTCCCCGCTCAGGCCCGCGGTGCCGTACTGGACGACCGTGTAGTCGAGGCGGCTGAGGGCCCACTGGAGGTCGTTGATGAACTGGCCGTAGAGCGGGCCCATCGGCATGGCCGGGGCGGGCATCAGGACCATCCGGCTGTGGCCGGCGCGCAGACTGCGGGCGGCCGCGTGCGGGACGTACCCCAGTTCCTTCGCGGCCTCGTGGACCCGGCGGCGGGTGGGCTCACTGATCCGTACGGCACTGGTGTTGTTGAGGACGTAGGAGACGGTCGCGCGGGAGACGCCGGCCAGACGGGCCACATCGGCGCTCGTGGGGACCGAGCGCGGAGTCGGCAACGCTGCCGAGGGCGTATTCGGTATCTGCACCATGACGTACGGCATCTTGGCAGAAGGCCGGGGAGGGGGGACCGGCGGGGCAAGGTGGTTCACCGTTGCACGAATTGGGCCCACCATGCCCCCCGTCGCACCACTCACGACGCCGCCCAGAATGCCGGTCAGGACGCAGCTCGCGGCGCCCTCACGACGCCCCTCACGACGCCCCTCGCGAGGCCCCTCGCGACGCCGCTGACGACACGCCGCTACGAACATGTTCGTTCCGAACTTGTTCGCGACGAACATGTTCGTTACAGTCGACGCATGCCAGCAACCCCCCGCTCCCGCCGGGAGCGCCCCGCCAAGCCCGCCCTGACCAGAGAGGGCATCGTCGGCGTCGCCGTGGAGGTCCTGCGCGCCGAGGGCCTGCAGAAGGTCACCATGCGGCGCCTGGCACAGGAGCTCGACACCGGCCCGGCCTCGCTGTACGTCTACGTCCGCAACACCGCCGAGCTGCACGCGGCGGTCCTGGACGAACTGCTCGGCACCCTGGCCCCGGCTCCGGCCGAGGGTGACTGGCGGGAGCGGCTGGAGCGGGTGCTCGTCGCGTACACGCAGCTGCTCCTGGAGTATCCGAGCCTCGCCCGCTCCGCTCTGACCGCGTGGCCGAGCGGCCCGCACTACCTGGACCTGATCGAGAACCTGCTGGGCCTGCTCGACGAGGGCGGGGTACCGCGCGAGCGGGCCGCCTGGGGCGTCGACCTGCTGCTCCAGCGCGCCACCGCGACCGCCGCCGAACACGCGGGCGGGGAGTCCCGGGGTGACTGGGACGCGCTCGGCCACGCGCTCGGCGAGGTGTCGGAGCGGACCCATCCGCACATCGCCGCCGCGTCCGGGCTGCTCCTGTCGGGGCCGCCCGGGGCCCGTGCGTCCTGGGCCTTCCAGGCCCTGATCAACGGCATCGAACGTACCGCCGTACCCGAACCTCACGACTAGGAGACCACCATGTCGGTTCCCCACCACCCCGTAGCGATCATCGGCGCCGGTCTCGGCGGCCTCACCCTCGCCCGGGTGCTCCATGTGCACGGCGTCCGGGCCGCCCTCTTCGACCTCGACGCCTCCCCCGCCGCCCGCACCCAGGGCGGCATGCTCGACATCCACGACGACTCGGGCCAAGTGGCCCTGCGCGCGGCCGGGTTGTACGAGGAGTTCCTGACGCACGTGCACGCCGGCGGCCAGGCGGTGCGGGTGCTGGACAAGGACGCCCGGGTCCGTTACGCGGCGGCCGACGACGGCACCGGCGGACGTCCGGAGATCGACCGGGGCGATCTGCGCCGGATGCTGCTCGGCTCGCTGCCCGAGGGCGTGATCCGCTGGGGCACGAAGGTCACCGGCGCCCGCCCGCTCGGCGACGGCCGGCACGAGGTGCTCCTGGAGGACGGCGGCTCCTTCACCACCGACCTGCTGGTCGGCGCCGACGGCGCCTGGTCGCGGGTGCGCCCGCTGGTCTCGGACGTCCGGCCCGCGTACTGCGGCGTGTCGTTCGCGGAGGCCGACCTGCCGGACGCGGACGTACGGCATCCGGTGAGCGCCGAGGTCGTCGGCGGCGGGATGCTGTTCGCGCTCGGCAGCGGCCGGGGCATCCTGGCCCACCGCGAGAGCGACGGCAGCCTGCACGTGTACGCGGCGGTCGAGGCACCCGAGGAGTGGCTGGACGGGATCGACTTCACCGACAGCGAGGCGGCCAAGCGGGCCGTCCTCCGGTCCTTCGACGACTGGGACAAGAGCCTGCGGGCGCTGGTCGCGGACGCGGAGGGCGCGCTGACCCCGCGCCGGATCCACGCGCTGCCCGCCGGCCACCGCTGGGACCGGACACCCGGGGTCACGCTGCTCGGCGACGCGGCCCATCTGATGTCACCGTTCGCCGGCGAGGGCGCCAACCTGGCCCTGATCGACGCGGCCGACCTGGGCCTGGCCCTCGCCGGGCACCCGGACGACACGGAGGCCGCCCTGGCCGCCTACGAGGCCCGGATGTTCCCGCGCGCCGAGGCGGCCGCGGCGGAGTCCGCGGCGGGCAGCGCCCTGTTGTTCCAGGCCGACGCGCCGCGGGGCCTGGTCGGGATGTTCAGCGCCGGCCGGCCGGACGTCAGCGCGGCGGCTCCGTCCGCGTGACCCGGGCGACCAGGTCGATCCAGCCGGCCTCCAGGCGCTCCATCGGCATCCCGCACTGCCTGGTCAGGTGGTGGACCAGGGCCGGGTCGAGGTACGCCAGCAGGGTCTGGGCGAGCAGTTCGCAGTCGGCCTCCGGCTGGATCCGGCGCAGCAGCATCGTGGCATGCGTGCGCAGCGCCTGCATCGGCGGATTGGCGTAGCGCCGGGTGGGCTCCGGCTGGGCGGCCAGCTGCAGGTCGAGCTGCTCGGCCGCGCGGTACAGCACCGCGACGCCGAACGCGCGCAGCCGCTCGACCGGCGGGGCACCGGGGCCCAGCGGCGGCGGCCCGCCCAGGAAGTCCGCCTGGAGCCGGCGCGAGGAGTGGTCGAGCAGCGCCATCAGCAGTCCGGTGCGGTCACCGAAGCGGCGGAAGACCGTGCCCTTGCCCACCTCGGCCGCCGCGGCCACCGCCTCCATGGTGACGCCTGCCACTCCGTGCTCGGCGATCAGCCGCCCGGCGGCCTCCAGCAGCCGGGCACGGTTGCGGGCCGCGTCCGCGCGCAGGCACGGCTCTTCGGGGGCCGGCCCCACGTCGAGCAATTCGGGTGCGTCGAAGGGCTCCTGGGGCTGCGGGAAGGGCGGCAGGACGCTGGACATGAAGACAGCGTAAAGCATCGGGAACAGAACTGGACCGCGGTCCGTTTGGGGTGTTAGAAATTAACCGGACCTTGGTCCGGATTCGTAACAGCAGTGTTTCAGCCCCCTTGGAGTTCCCCCATGTCTGTCCGCATCCTTGCGCTCGTCGGCAGCCTTCGCGCCGGTTCGCACAACCGCCAGCTCGCCGAGGCGGCCGTCAAGCTCGCCCCCGAGGGTGCCGAGGTCGAGGTCTTCGAGGGCCTGGCCGACATCCCGTTCTACAACGAGGACATCGACGTCGAGGGCGGCGTCCCGGCCGCCGCCGCGAAGCTGCGCGCGGCCGCCCAGTCCGCCGACGCCTTCCTGCTCTTCTCCCCCGAGTACAACGGCACCATCCCGGCCGTCCTGAAGAACGCCATCGACTGGCTGTCCCGCCCGTACGGCGCCAGCGCCTTCGGCGGCAAGCCGGTCGCCGTCGTCGGCACCGCCTTCGGCCAGTACGGCGGCGTGTGGGCGCAGGACGAGGCCCGCAAGGCCGTGGGCATCGCCGGCGGCAACGTGATCGAGGACATCAAGCTCTCCATCCCCGGCTCGGTGACCCGCTTCGCCGAGACCCACCCGGTCGACGACGCCGAGGTCGCGGCCCAGCTGACCGAGGTCGTGGCGCGTCTGCACGGCAACGTGGGCGTCGCCGCCTGAGGCACCGCCCGACGGAGGAGCCGGGGCTCGGTGAGCCCCGGCTCCTTCGCGTCCCGGCCGATGCGGCCCGGCCGATCGCGCCCAGGTCGATCGCGCCCCGGCCGATCACATCCCGGCCGATCGCGTCTCAGTCGATCGCGGCGAGCCGCTCGACGGCCGGGGCCACGAAGCTCTCCATCCACCCCGAGGTCTCCCCCAGGCGCGGGCCCACGATGACGGTGTCGACGCCGAGCTTGGCGTATCCCTCGATGTCCCGGGTGAAGGCGTCCAGGTCGCCGTCGGTGGCCGCGTCCCCGGTGTACGCGATGGTCTTGCGAATGGTGTCGTAGTCGCGCCCGACGGTGTCGCAGTGCCCGCGCAGCACCTCCAGCTTGTGCCGCAGCTCCTCCGCCGAGGAGGGGATCAGATTGCAGGCGTCGGCGTACTGGGCGACCAGCCGCAGGGTCTTCTTCTCGCCCCCGCCGCCGATCATGATCTCCGGGTGCGGGGAGCTGACCGGCGCCGGCACGCAGAGCGTCTCGGCGAGCCGGTAGTGCTTGCCCTCGAAGGGGCCGTTGTTCTCCGGGTCCCACATCTGCAGGCAGATCCGCAGAGTCTCCTCCAGCCGCTCGAAGCGCTCCGCGATCGGCGGGTACGGCACGCCGAGACCATGGTGCTCACGGTCGTACCAGGCGGCCCCGATGCCCAGCGTGGCCCGGCCGCCCGACACCACGTCCAGGGTGGTGGCGATCTTGGCGAGGAGTCCCGGGTGGCGGTAGGTCACCCCGGTCACCAGGGCGCCCAGCCGGACGGTGGAGGTGCGGCCGGCCAGGTAGCCGAGGGTGGTGTAGGCCTCCAGCATGGGGTCCTCGGCGCCGCCGTTGAACTCCATCTGGAAGTAGTGGTCCATCACGGAGACCCAGCTGACGCCCGCCGCCTCGGCCGCGGCACCGGCGGCGGCGAGTTCGGCGCCCAGCGCGGGGCCGCCGCCAGGATGATTGAACCGGTTGATGTGCACGCCCACGCGCATGGCCGTTCTCCGTTCCGCCCGGATCGTCTTGTGTCCGTCCGACGCTAGAACTTCGAGCGCTCTCGAAGTCAAGGTCCGGGCGTCGGGCTACGGCCGTGTCCTCGACGCGCCCGGCCTGGTGACGGTGGTGCCCTCGGCCGGGACGGCGGACCACCCGCCGGACGGCGGGGAGCTTCCGCCGTCCGGCGGTCCGGCCGGCCGGACGGGAGCGCGGATCATGGCCGTACGAGCCGTCCGTTCCGTCACCGCCGCGAGGAGCCGCCATGACCTCCGTACCGCCCCCGTTCGACCCCGAGCTGGCCGCCGCCCTGGAGCTGATCAGGGAGATGATCTCGCCGGGGTTCACGCTGGACGACATCGACACGGTCCGGCAGAGCGAGGGGATACGGCTGCTCGCCGAGCTGGACCTCACCATGGACGGGGCGTTCGAGGTGGCGGACCTCACGGTGCCCGGTCCGGCGGGCGCCCCCGAGGTGTCCCTGCTGATCTGCCGGCCCACCGCGCCGCCCGTCCCCGCCCCGCTGCCGGTGATCTACCACGTGCACGGCGGCGGCATGGTGATCGGCAACAACCGGGTGGGGGTGGACGTCCCGCTGGCCTGGGCGAGGGAATTGGGCGCGGTGGTGGTGTCGGTGGAGTACCGGCTGGCGCCCGAGCACCCGCATCCGGCGCCGGTCGAGGACGTGTACGCCGGGCTGCTGTGGACGGCGGAGCACGCGAAGGACATCGGCGGCGATCCCGAGCGGATCGTGATCGCGGGAGCCAGCGCGGGCGGCGGCCTCACCGCCGCCCTGGCGCTACTCCTGAGAGACCGTCAGGGTCCTGCGGTGATCGGCCAGATGCTGATGTGCCCGATGCTGGACGACCGCAACGACACTCCGTCCAGCCACCAGATGAAGGGCCTCGGGGTCTGGGACCGCACGGCCAACGAGACCGGCTGGACCGCCCTCCTCGGCGACGCCCGCGGCGGCCCCGGCGTCTCCCCCTACGCGGCCCCCGCCCGCGCCACCGACCTCACGGGCCTCCCCCCGGCCTTCCTCGACGTCGGCTCCGCCGAGACCTTCCGCGACGAGACCGTCGCCTACGCCTCCCGTATCTGGCAGTCGGGCGGCATCGCCGAACTCCACGTCTGGCCCGGCGGCTTCCACGGCTTCGACGGCTTCGCCCCACAGGCCGCCCTGTCCCAGTCGGCGAGGACGGCCCACACGGACTGGCTGCGCCGGCTGCTGGCGCGCTGAGGATCGCGCGGCCCGGCGGTCAGCGCAGGCCCGGGGCCCGGCGGTACGGCGGCCTTGGGCCTGCGTCGGCCGTGATGGCGGCGCAGGCGGGGAGGGACGCGCAGGGGTGGGCCGGGGTGAGGAGGGTGTTGTGGGCGAAGTGGAGGTGTCGGGGGTCGCCGCAGTCGGGGGCGGGGGGCCAGGCGCCGGGGTAAGTGCGGCGGGGGAGCCAGGTGGGGACCTTGTTGTCCCAGTAGTTGCCGAGGTAGCGGATGTTCTGGACCGGGCGGTCGCCCCAGTTCTCGCTGCAGCCGCCGATCGAGGCGACGTAGTCGTGCACGACGTTGTCGCGGACGGTGATGCGGTTGCTGGAGTCGTCGGTGTAGATGCCGACGTTCCAGATGCCGTGGGCGCTGTCGGTGACGGCGTTCCGGGCCACCAGGGCGCCGGCCGCGTAGGAGGGGCCCTGTTCGCCGCGCAGGTAGATGCCGCCGCCGTCGGCCAGCAGGCGGTTGGTGGCGAAGACCCGGTTGCCGAGGATGCGGTTGCGGCGGGTCAGGCCGCGCAGGTCCTCGCTGGGGCCGGAGAGGATGCCGGTGTAGGGGACGTGGTCGACCTGGTTGTGGGCGATGAGGGTGTCCTGGGTGGCGCTGTTCCAGATGCCGGAGGCCGCCCGGTACTCGACGCCGATGTGGTGGATCCAGTTGTCCGTGACACGGTTGCCCGTGTTCGTGCCCCGGGTGGCCGGGGGCAGGACGCCCAGGGCGACACCGCCGTCGGAGATGTCCGTGAAGACGTTGCCGGTCACCGTGTTGTGCGAGCTGTCGGCGGCGAAGTCGACGCCCTGGCCGCCCAGATGGGTGAACCGGTCGCCGCTCAGGGTGATGTGCTCGGCGTGCCGGAAGGTGACGTTGCCTGGCACGGTGAGCGCCGTGATGTCACCGCCTTTGCCGGGGCGCATGTACATGCTCCAGGCGGCGGCGAAACCGGCCCGCTCGTTCGGCGCCAGCCAGGTGGCGTGGGCGAAGGTCAGGCCGCGCAGAGTGATGTCGTGCACGGGGTGCGCCGCGGAGCCGCCGGTCCCGCTGAGCAGGGTCTGGAGGGCGGGGGCCGTCACCTCGGTTCGGGTCATGTCCTCGCCCGGGCGGGGGCGGTAGAGAAGGGTGTGGTGAGCGGGGCTGGAACGGTCCAGGTACCAACTACCGGACCCGCCCAGGAAGTTCGGGGCGTTCTCGACGTCGTGGGTCTGGGTCAGGGCGTCGGCTCCGTACAGGGCCCGGGCCATCCGCCAGCAGGGCTGGTCCATGGTGATCGCGGTCCGGCCGGCGGCGGTCCTGGAGATCGCGGCGACACCGCAGCGGCCCTCCACGTAGTCGTAGCGGTAGACGACTTCGAGGTCGGCCGGGTGGCGCCAGGCGAGCGGGATCCTGCTGGTGGTGGTGTAGCCGGTGGCCGTCAGTCTCGGTTTTCCGGGCAGGGGTGCGTTCCGGGCCGCGCGCGGGGCGCGGCGGCCGTCGACGTAGAGCTGACGGGTCTCCAGGGTCCCGACGTCGGCCCGCCAGACGCCGGGCCGCCCGGGGTCGGGGCGCCAGCCGGTGACCGGGCGGCCGCCGCTGAGGGTGACCGGCTCCTGGTGCGCGGTGCCGTAGCCGTACGCCTGGTAGACCACCCGGTGGCCGTGCCGGCCCGAGTCGGCCGGGGTCAGGCGGAGGGGCGCGGTCAGGCGGTAGGTGCCGCCGCGCAGGTTGACCGTGATCTCCGCGGTCATGCGCGGGGCCATGGCCCGTACCGCCCGCTGGGCGCGAGCCGGTGTGGCGAAGGGCCGGTCCAGGGTGCCGGGCCCGTGGTCGTCGCCCCAGGGGGCCACGTAGAGCTGAGTGGTGGGTGGGTGGTTCGGGGCCGGTGCGCCGGCCGTCGACGCCAGTACGGCCGCCATGGCCAGGGCCGTGACCGCACTCCCCCGTGCTGTCCTCACGTGTTGCCTCCCGCTCGTCGGATGGGTCCATCGTGGAGCGGGCGAGGGTGCCGGGCAGTCGGCCGATCGTCTGTGCGTGGGTCACTTTGGTCGTCGGCCGGGCGACTGGAGTTGGTCGTCGGCCGGGCGACCGGAGGAGGAGCCGGCGGTCCGGCGGCCGGCGCCCTCCGGCGACGGCCGCCGACTCCTGGCGCGGGACGCGCTCAGCCCCCGTTCGCCGCCGCCTTCTTGATCGCCTCCCTGATCCTGGAGTAGGTGCCGCAGCGGCAGACGTTCTCGATGCGGTCGATGTCGGCGTCCGTCGGGTGCGGGGTGCGTTTCAGGAGGGCGGCGGCCGCCATGATCTGGCCGGGCTGGCAGAAGCCGCACTGGGAAACGTCGCAGTCCAGCCAGGCCTGTTGGACGGGGTGCAGGGTGTCGCCGTCGGCGAGGCCCTCGATGGTGGTGACCGCACGGTCCGCGCAGTCGGCGACCGGGACCGTGCAGGGCTGGATCTCCTCGCCGTCGAGGTGACTGGTGCAGGCGCGGCAGACGCCCACCCCGCAGCCGTACTTGGGGCCGGTGACGCCCAGCACATCGCGCAGCACCCAGAGCAGAGGCATGTCGGCGGGTGCCTCGACGGTGACCTGTTCGCCGTTGAGGACGAAGGAGTACGAACGCATCGGTGCCTTCAGGGAGTCGGGAGACGGTGGGTCAGAAGTCGAGGGGGAAGGTGCGGGGTTTCGTGCCGGTCGCGCGGGCGTAGGCGTTGGCGACCGCGCCAGCCGCCGCGGGGACGCCGAGTTCACCGGCGCCGCCCGGTGCCCCGCCCGAGGGGAGGATGTGCGCCTCGAACAGGAGGGGGGCGTGCCGCTGGCGGGCCCAGTGGAAGTCGGCGAAGCTGCCCTCGCGCACCGCCCCCCGGTCGATGTGCAGCCCGGCCCGCAGCACCGTGGAGACGCCGTCGACGGCGGTCCCCATCAGCTGTGCCTCCAGGCCGCGCGGGTTGACGGCCGTACCGACGTCGGCGGCCATCACCACCTTGGTGACCCGGGGGTTCTTCGGGTCGGTGGCGTCGATCTCGGCCAGGCAGGCGACGGCGGATCCGTACTCCTCGTGGACGGCCACGCCCTGGGCGGTGCCCGCGGGCATCGCGCGGCCCCAGTGGCCGGCGGCCGCAGCCTTGGCGAGTACGGCCTTGACCGCCTTGCTCCGCAGGGTGGTGCGGCGGAAGGCGACCGGGTCCCGGCCCAGCGCACGGGCGATGTCGTCGACGACGATCTCCTCGGCCGTGCGCATCGTCCCGGAGTCCACCGAGCGCCAGGCGCCCAGCGGCATCGGCAGCTCGATGCCGCCCGAATCGCCGCTCACACGGCCGAAGTTGTACAGCCCGCTGTCGCTGGGCAGCGGTCGTACCCCGGCCGCCTGTGCGGTCAGGCCACTCTCGTCGGAGGACTCCCCCACCGAGGCCGTCAGGTGCTGGAAGGCCACCACCCGGCCGCCGGCGACACTGGCCCGGATCCGGTGGTGGCTCGCGGGGCGCATCCTGCCGTGCCGGGTGTCGTCGTTGCGGCTCCACATCAGTTTCACGGGCTTGCGGGCCGCCCTGGAGACGAGCGCCGCCTCGATGGCCGCGTCGAAGTTGAGCCGGCGCCCGAACGAGCCGCCGCCGCGCACCACGTGGACCCGTACCGCCGAGGTCGCCAGTCCCAGCAGGTCGGCGATCGTCTCGCGGGCGTCCATCGGCGTCTGCGAGGAGAACCACAGCTCGGCGCGGTCGGAGCGGACGTCGGCGACCGCGGTGAGCACCTCCATCGGGGCATGGCTGACGAAGGCGAACGCGAACTCGCCCTCGACCTGGGTCGATCCGCGGGGCGGGGTGCCGAGGCGGGGCACCGCGGCCCGCAGCCGGGCGCGGATCTCCTTGTCCGACAGGGGCGCCAGCGGACCGGCGGCCCAGGTGATCCGCAGCGCGTCCCGGGCCTGGAAGGCGTGGTGGAAGGTGTCCGCCAGCACGGCGACACCGCCGGGGATCCGCACGATCGCCTGGACGCCGGGCAGGGCGCGGGCCGCCGTGTCGTCGAGGGAGACCAGCTTGCCGCGCAGGGTCGGTGGCCGGGCCACCACGGTCGGTCTCGCCCCGGCCACCGCCAGGTCCCCCGCGTACTTCGCGGCGCCGGTGACGATGTCCCGGGCGTCGATCCTGGTCGTCGGCTTCCCGATCACCCGGTGCCGGGAGGCCGGCTTGGGCTTGCTCGACACCTCCGGGACGTGGATCCGGGCGGCGCTCGCGGTGAGGGAACCGAAGGTGGCCGTCCGGCCGTCGGGGGCGAGGACCCGGGTGTTCCAGGTGCGCAGGGTGTGCGCGGGAAGCCGCCAGCGCCGGGCGGCCGCGGTCACCAGCCGGGCGCGCGCGGTGGCGGCCAGCCGCCGGGCCGGGTCGTACAGCGAGCTGACCGAACTGGAGCCGCCGGTGTACTGGTTGCCCCTGGCGCGCGCGTCCGCGAGCGGGATCCGCACGTCGGCGAGGCGGGCGTCCAGCTCCTCCGCGATCATCATCGCGACGGCGGTGGTGATGCCCTGGCCGACCTCGGCCCGGGGCAGCCGTACCACGACCTGGTTGGCGGCGGTGACCTCCAGGACGAGCATCTCCTCGTCGGTGCCGGTCACCACGACGTCGGAGGCCGGGGTGGCGCCGTCGGCCCGTGGGGTGTCGCAGCCGAGCGGGGCGGCGAGCGTGAGGGTGGCCGCGGCCACCGTGTAGACCATGAGTTTCCGGCGGGACGGTCCGGTGGCGGCCCGCACGGGCTCGTTGCGGTCCAAGCGGGGCTCCTGGCGGTCGGTGGCTGTGTCGACGCTGTGTCTCGACAGCTAGGAGGGACGGGCGTCCGTAACGGTTGCCTGCCGCGCCCGGCTCTCCTCGCCGTACCGCCGGATGGCGCATCATGGCGGTATGAAGGAGCTGGCGGGGCGGCTGGCGGCGGTGGACCCGGATGCCGGGGCCGCCGTCTCGGTGATCGCCTACTTCGACCGGCTGGCCGAGAGCCGGGCCGGTCTGGAGGCACTGGTGCGCGGGGCCGCCGTGCTCGCCGGGTGTCCGGCTCGGCTGGTCGACGAGGAGCGGCGGGTCCGGCTGCGGGTGGAGCCGGACGGCCGGCGAAAGGACGGCACCGGCGCTCCCGATCCCGGCTGGCCGGGTGCGCCGCTGGTGCCGGGCGGGCCGCCGGCGCTCTGGCTGGAGCGGACCGGGTCCGACGGGCCGAGCGTCGTCGACGCGGTGATCCTGGAGCGGGCCTCGGCGGCCGTACGGTCCGTGCTCGACCGCACCCGGGGCCGGGCCCCGGCGCCGCCGGTGGACGATCCGGCGCTGGTCGAGACGGTCCTGGACGCCGACGCCCCGCTACCGGCCCGGCTGCACGCGGCTCGGCGGCTCGGTCTGGACACCGGCGACCCGTCGGTGCGGGTCCGGGCGGTGGCGGCGGCCGGCGCTCCGCCCCGGATCGTGGCGGACGGGCAGACGGTGGCGACGGCGGGACGCGCGGGCGTGGGTCAGGCGGTGGCCGTGGCGGATCTCCCGCGCTCCTGGGCCGCGGCCCGCACCGCGCTGCGGTTCGCCCCCGACGGCCCCGCGCGACAGCCGGGGCCTGCCGTCGTGCACGCCGAGGAGCTGGGCGGCGTCGCGCTGCTCGCCGATCTCGTCGTGCCCGGTGCGGAGCCCGCGCCGGACGTCCGGGCCGTGGAGGCCGCGGCCGCGGACGCGCCCTGGATGCTGCGCACGCTGCACGCGGTCGCGTCGACGGCGAGCCTGCGGGCGGCCGCCGCCGAGGTCAGCGTCCACCACTCGACGCTCCAGGACCGGTTGACGCACGCGGAGCATCTGCTGGGCTGGCCGGTGCGCACCCCGCAGGGCCGGTTCCGGCTGCAACTCGCCCTCACCATGCGGCAACTGACGCGGAATCAGTAGACGTCCCGGACGTAACGCCGCTCCGAGGCGAGCTGTTTGACGTACGCGGTCGCCTCGCCCTCGGACAGTCCGCCGTGCACGGCGGCGATGTCCTTCAGGGCTCGGTCGACGTCCTTGGCCATCCGGGAGGCGTCGCCGCAGACGTAGAAGTGGGCGCCGTCCTGGAGCCAGGACCACAGCAGCGGGCCGTGTTCGCGCATCCGGTCCTGGACGTACACCTTGGCCCGCTGGTCGCGGGAGAAGGCGGTGTCGAGGCGGCTCAGGGTGCCCTCGGCGAGCAGGGCGGTGAGCTCCTGTTCGTAGTAGAAGTCGGTCGCCCGGTGCTGTTCGCCGAAGAACAGCCAGTTGGGGGCGCGATGGCCACGGGCGCGGCGCTCCTGGAGGAAGCCGACGAACGGCGCCACACCGGTGCCGGGGCCGACCATCACCATGGGCGTCGCCGGGTCGGCGGGCGGGCGGAAGTGCGGGGAGCGCTGGACGTGCACCGGGACCGGGGTGCCGGGCTCGGCGTCGGCGAGGAACGGGGAGCAGACGCCCTGCCGGGGCCTGCCGTGCAGGTTCTCGTAGCGGACCACGGAGACGGTGGTCGAGACCAGGTGGGGGTCGGTGAGCGGACTGGACGAGATGGAGTACAGGCGCGGTTGCAGCCTGCCGAGGACCCCCGCCCATTCCCCGGCGTCGGCACGGATCCCGAACTCGGCGGCGACGTCGACGGCTTGCCGCCCCCAGGACCACCTGGCCAGCTCGTCCTTGTTGTCCGGGCGCAGCAGTTTGCGCAGCTCGCGTGCGTCACGGGTGCGTTCGGTGGCGAAGCGGAGCAGGTCCGGGGTGATCCGGGTGATGTCGAGGTGCCGCAACAGGGCCTCGGAGAGAGTGACTTCACCGACTCCGTCGACACTCACGCCGGTCTCTCCGTCGAGGCCGGTGACGGTCAGCCACTCCGCCACCAGGTCCCGGGAGTTGAGGGGGCGGACGGCGAGCGCGTCGCCCGCCTCGTAGACCAGCGGCATCGCGCTGTCGCGGGTGTCGAAGGTGAAACGGCGCACCTCCTTGCCGGCGCCGGGCAGGCTGAGCAGCCGGTTGCCGACGAGCCGGGCGGTGCTGGGGGCGGGCCGCCTGGACCGGGCGGGCGCGGGGGCGGGGGCGGCCGCGGCAGCCCCGTCCTCGAGGGCGGCCAGCACCTGGTCCAGCCAGGACTCCGCCTGGGTCTCGTAGTCGGGTTCGCAGTCGGTGCGCGGGGCGAGCCGGACCGCGCCGAGTTCGTCCATACGACGGTCCAGGCGCCGTCCGTGCCCGCAGAAGTCGTCGTAGGAGGAGTCGCCGAAGGCCAGGACGGCGTACCGGCGCCCGGCCAGCCGCCCGGCGTCGAGGGCGGCGAGGCCGTCCCAGAAGCCGGCGCCGTTGTCGGGGGCGTCGCCGTCACCGAAGGTGCTGGTGATCAGCAGCAGGTCGGCGCCGGTGGGCAGGGCGGCCGGATCGGCCTCGTCCATGGCGACCAGGGAGGCCGGGTGGCCGCCCGCGGTGAGGCGTTCGGCGGTGGTGGTGGCGAAGTCCTCGGCGTTGCCGGTCTGCGAGGCCCAGAGGATCACCACCTGGCGGGTGGCCGGCCCTGCCGCCGTGGCCTCCGGCGCCGGTGCACGGGAGTACATGCCGGCGAGGGTGCCGTTGACCCAGCGGGCGTGTTCGGGGCTGAACGGCGCGTCCGGGGGCAGGACGGGGACGCCGGGTGCACCGGCCGGGATGCCGGCGAGGAAACCGACCAGGTACTGCCGTTCGGGTTCGGTGAGGACCGGCGGCGGGGCGGGGTCGAGTCCGAAGACGGAGGCGGCGGCAGCGGAGGCGGGGGCGGCCGTGGGCGGCGCGGCCGGAGTCTCCTCGACACCCGGCCGCCGCACGCTCACCGGTGTGGAGACCTTGGTCAGCGACACCGCGCACACCTTCAACTCGGGCTGGAAGGACAGCGGATCGACCGCGTCGCTGGTCACCGCGTTGACGCTGAGGTACTCGCCGAACAGGTCGTTCCAGTGGAAGGGCGCGAAGCAGGCACCGGGCAGCACCCGGTCGGTGACGACGGCCGGCAGCACGGCCCGGCCGCGCCGGGAGGCGACCTCCAGGGAGTCGCCGTCGGCGAGGCCGAGCGCGGCCGCGTCCTCGGGGTGGACCTCGACGAACGGGCCGGGGTTGAGCTTGTTGAGCTTGGCGACCTTCGCGGTCTTGGTGAGGGTGTGCCACTGGTGCTGCAGGCGGCCGGTGTTCAGGACGAACGGGTAGTCGTCGTCGGGCATCTCGGCGGGGTCCAGGTGCGGGCGGGCGTGGAAGACGGCGCGGCCGGAGGCGGTGGCGAAGGTGAGGGTGCCGTCGGGGTTGACGTACCGGATCGGGTTGCGGTCGGGGCCGTCAGCGGTGGGCGCGGGCCACTGCACCGGGGTGCCGCGCAGCCGGTCGTAGCTGACTCCGCGCAGGTCGTAGCCGGTCCCCGGGTTGTGGAAGCGTTTGATCTCCTCGAAGATCTGCTCGGCGCTGTCGTAGCGGAAGCCGTCCTCGAAGCCCATCGCGCGGGCGACGGCGGCGATCAGCCGCCAGTCGGCGGTGGCCTCGCCGGGCGGGTCGGCGGCGGGACGGGCGAGGGTGAGGTTGCGCTCGCTGTTGATCAGGACGCCCTCGGACTCGGTCCACAGGGCGGCGGGCAGCACGATGTCGGCGTAGGCGTTGGTCTCGGTGTCGGTGAAGACGTCCTGGGTGACGACGAGCTCGGCGGCCTCCAGGCCCTCGATGACGGTCCGCCGGTTGCCGACGGAGGCGACCGGGTTGGTGCAGATGATCCAGCAGGCCTTGATCTCGCCGTCGGCCATCTTCCGGAACATCTCGACGGTGCCCTTGCCGACGCCGTCGGCACGGACGGTGCCGGGCTCCAGCCCCCACACGTCCTCGGCGAAGGCCCGGTCGGCGTCGACCAGGACCGACCGCTGACCGGGCAGGCCCGGTCCCATGTACCCCATCTCCCGGCCGCCCATGGCGTTGGGCTGGCCGGTGAGGGAGAAGGGCCCGCTTCCGGGGCGGCAGATCCTGCCGGTCGCGAGGTGTAGGTTGACCAGCGCGTTGGTGTTCCAGGTGCCGTGGGTGGACTGGTTGAGGCCCATGGTCCAGCAGCTGGTCCACTCCGCCGCCTCGCCGATCAGCCGGGCGGCCGCGCGCAGGTCGGCCTCGGGGATGCCGGTGATCGCGGCGACGGCGGCGGGCGGGTAGCCGGCCAGGAGGTCCGGCATCGCCTCCCAGCCCTCGGTGTACGCGGCGATGAACTCGGGATCGGTGTGCCCGTTCTCGTACAGGAGGTGGAGCAGGCCGTTGAGCAGGGCGAGGTCGGTGCCCGGTTTCACCTGGAGGAAGAGGTCGGCCTTCGCGGCGGTGGCGGTGCGGCGCGGGTCGACGACGATCAGTTTCGCGCCCGCCTTCACCCGGTCCATCAGACGCAGGAAGAGGACGGGGTGGCAGTCGGCCATGTTGGCGCCGATGACCAGGAAGACGTCGGCCCGGTCGAGGTCCTGGTACGAGCCGGGCGGCCCGTCGGCGCCGAGGGACAGTTTGTAGCCGGTGCCCGCGCCGGCCATGCACAGCCGGGAGTTGGACTCGATGTTGTTGGTGCGCAGAAAGCCCTTGGTGAGCTTGTTCGCCAGGTACTGGGCCTCCAGGCTCATCTGGCCGGAGACGTAGAGGGCCACCGCGTCCGGTCCGTGTTCCTCGACGATCGCGCGCAGCCGTCGCGCGGTCTCGGCGACGGCGGTGTCCACGGCCGTGGGGACGGCCTCCTCGCCCCGCCCGGGCCGCAGCAGGGCGGTGGTCAGCCGGCCGGGCGCGGCGAGCAGGTCGGCGGTGGTGGCGCCCTTGGTGCACAGCCGGCCGAAGTTCGCCGGGTGCTCCTTGTCGCCGGAGGCCTTCAGGACGGTACGGCGGCCGTCCGGGCCGCTGCCGACGTCCAGGACCATGCCGCAGCCGACCCCACAGTACGAGCAGACCGTCCGCATCTTGGCCGTGTCGGTGCTGCGCGAGTCCGGCGCGGCCACGGGCACCCCCTGTTCCTGCTGGTCAGCCTCTGTCATCCGGCCCCGACCGTATGCACGGCTGATTACACCGGCGTCACCGCTCCTGATCAACGGGGGTTAAGGCCGCCGCACAGACCGGCACCCGGCGATGTGAGCGGGCGCGTACGGGCTGCCCCGGGATGCGCGGTACCGGGACCTGGTGGAGGATGAGGGCGGCCGTGGGCGGGGGCAGGCGAGGAGGACCGGGTGGACAGGGACACCTCCTCGCGACGACCGGCCTCCGTGGGCGCACCGCCCGTCGACATCGGCTACATCGATCTGCTGCGCGGCATCGTCGAGGACTCGGCCGTAGGTTTCGCGGTCCTCGACACCGATCTGCGCTACCTGTACGTCAACCCGCACATGGCCAGGATGACCGGCCTGCCCGCCGCCGCCTATCTCGGGCACACCCTGCACGAGGTGCTGCCGCACATCCAGCGGTCGGAGCAGCTGCTGCGGGACATCCTGCACGACGGACGGCCCCGCGAGACCATCGTCACCGGGCGGACCTGGGTGGACTCGCCGTACCAGGTCCGGGAGTGGCGGTGCGTGTACCACCGGCTGGTGGACAGCACCGGCAAGGTGGTGGGTGTCGCCGGGGTGGGCCTGGAGATCAGTGAGCCGCAGCAGTACGTCTACGAGCTGGAGCGTGCCCATCGGCGGCTCGCGCTGCTGGACGCGGCCGCGTCCCGGATCGGCACCGGCACCGATGTCGCCGGGACCTGCCGGGAGTTGGCGGAGTTCGTCGTACCGGAGCTGGCGGACGCGGCCGGGGTGGAGCTCAATCCGCCGGACACGGCGTCGGGGCGGCGGGTGCCCACCCGGCTCGCCGCGTACGCGACCCGGCCGGGTCTGGTCACCGGTCTCGCGGCGCTGGACGCGCGCGGCGAACTGGTCGGCTGGCCGCGCGGCGCCGGGATCCGGCGGAACCTGGCGGCGGGCCGGGTGCTGCGGCGCAACGCGATCACCTCGGCACAGTGGCGGGCGCTGATTCCGAGCTGGCCACCGGCCCGGGCTTGTCTGACCGCCGGTGTCCATTCCGTGCTGCTCGCGCCGCTGGTCTCGGACGGCCGGTATCTCGGCAGCCTGCAGCTGGGGCGGGCCGGGGACTCCGGGCCGTTCTCGAACGAGGACGCCACGGTGGCCCGCGAACTCGCCGCCCGCGCCGCGCGCGCCCTGGACCGGGCGGTCCGCTTCGAGCGTGAGCACACCATGGCGCTGGAGTTGCAGCGGGCCCTGCTTGCCGAGCCGGGCCAGTTGCAGCAGCACGCCGGTGTGGAGACCACCGGGCGCTACCGGCCCGCCGACGACGGCTCGCTGATCGGCGGCGACTGGTACGACGTCCTGGCCCTGCCCGACGGCCGTACGATGCTGGTCATCGGGGATGTGATGGGCCATGGCGTGGACGCTGCGGTGGCCATGAGCCACTACCGTTCGACGCTGCGCGCCCTGGCCCGCGCGGGGCTCTCGCCACGCCGGATCCTGGAACACGCGGACCGGATGGTCTCGGACTCCGGTTTCGAGCGGGTGGCCACCTGCTTCCTCGCGCTCGGTGACGCGGACGTCGCCACCCTCACGTATGCGAGCGCCGGGCATCTGCCGCCGGTCTGGCTGGCCCCCGAGGGCGGGATCGAGCTGGTGCCGGTGCCGGTCGGGCCGCCGCTTGGCAGCGGGCTCGGCCGGTATGAGCAGCGCGTCACCCCGGAACGCGGGGGTGTGCTGCTCCTGTACACCGACGGACTCGTGGAGCGGCGAGGCGAGGACATCGACCGGGGCCTGGCCCGTCTGACCGGGCTGTCCCTGTCGCCCAGCGACCCGCTGGACAAGATCGTCGACACCGTTCTCGACCGCCTCGCCATCGGCTCCGAGGACGACATCGCCCTGCTCGCGGCCCGTGCCGTACGGCCGTGACCGGGCGGCTCAGCCGTAGGTGTGCACCATCCGGCGGCTCAGCCGTAGGTGAGCACCATCCGGAAGCGCGCGGCCCCGTCCATCATCTTCTGGTAGGCCGCGCCCGCCTCCTCCAGCGGTACGGTCTCGATCGTCGGGCGGATCCCGTGCAGGGCGCTGAACTCCATGGTGTCCTGCACCTCCTGGGCGGTGCCGGACGGATGGCCGCGTACCTCCCGGGCGCTCATGAGCAGCTGGAACGGGCTGATCCCGAGGGGCTCCTGGTCGACGCCGACCACCACCAGCTCGCCCCGGGGTCCCAGACCGTCCACGGCCGCCGAGATCGCCTGGGAGTTGCCCGCGGTGGCGAGCACCGCCTTGGCGCCGCCGAGCGACTGGAGGGCCTCCGCGACGGGTGTCGAGGTCGTGGAGTCGATGTAGTGGTGGGCGCCGAGCTGTTTGGCGAAGTCCGCCTTCTCGGCGCCGCGGGCGATGGCCACCGTCTCGAAGCCCATGGCCACCGCGTACTTCACCCCGAGGTGGCCGAGCCCGCCGAGGCCGACGACGGCGACCAGGTCACCGGGCTGCGCCGAGCTGCGCCTGAGCCCGTTGAAGGTGGTCACGCCCGCGCAGCCCAGGGGCGCGGCGTCGGCGGCGGTCAGCCCGTCGGGGATGCGGGCCAGGGCGTCCACCGGGGCGATCACCTGCTCGCCGAACCCGCCGTCATAGCTCCAGCCGGGCGTCTGCATGTTCTCGCAGACGATGAAGTCGCCCTGCCGGCAGGGCTTGCAATGGCCGCAGCTGCCGCCGAACCAGCCGACGCCCACCCGGTCGCCGATCCGCCAGCCCCAGTCCTCGATGCCCTCGCCGAGTTCCTCGATCCGCCCGGCGATCTCGTGTCCGGGCACCACGGGGAACGTGATGCCCGGCAGCCCGGCGGTCACGAAGTAGCTGTCGCTGTGGCAGATTCCGCAGGCCTCCACGGCGATCCGCACATGCCGGGGGCCCGGCCGCGGCACCTCCCGCTCGACGATCTCGAACGGTCCGCCCGCGGCGGTCACCTGCGCGACTCGGTAGGTACTCATACGTCTCTCCCGGAACGGGTACGACGGGACGGTCGAACCCCCTCCCCCAGCACACCAGCTCCGGGCCGATCGCGCGCGTCGAGTCCGGCGGGCGGCCCGCTGGGCGACGACGAAGGTGCCGCGAGCCCCGCTCAGCGCCTCACCCGAGAGGTGTCCGCGCGTGCCGCTGTCCCTGGAGCGGGCGTACCGGTTGACGGAGAACCTCACCGGTACGCCCTGACCGCTCACAGCGGAGTGACGCCGCTGCTACGGGTTGTCACGAAGTGATGCCGTTGTACTGGTCCCAGGTGTAGGCGAGGTCGGGCGAGGAGGGCTTGCCGGACCAGTCGAAGTAGTCCCAGACGAGTTCGGCGGGGTTGGTGGCGAGGTAGCCCCGGCCGGGCAGGTCGTCGCCGTCGTCCCAGGCCCAGGGCGGGTTGGCCGCGTCGGTGTCGCAGGCGCCGTTGGCCGGCCCGAGGACGCCGCCGGCGCCGCACTTGGCACCGTAGGGGTTGGAGCCGTCGTCGCCGGCGAAGTTGTTCGGGGTCGCGAACAGCGAGGTCAGGGTGCGGTTCGCCCACATGCCGTTCGAGGCGAAGACGTCGGTCAGCGTGTACTGCACGTCACGGTCGTTGGAGCCGGACGGCACCTCGGCGGTGGAGCCGGGGTAGTAGACGACGCCGTCTCCGCTCGCGTACTGGTCGCGCTCCTTGGACAGGTAACCCTCGGCCCACGCGGCGTGGGTGTTGGGCTGCTGGGTGGTGAACGGACGTCCGTGGCCGTCGTCGTGCGGGTCGCCCTGCAGCTTCAGGGTGCCGTCGACACTCTCCTGCCCGCTGGTGAAGTCGCTGCCCGCGGGCACCCAGGAGTAGAAGTTGCTGTGCGCAACGGTGATCGCGGCCTTCAACTGACCGTGCGCGGAACCGTCGTTGGCCACGACGACGAGGACGCCCTCGGAGTCGTTCTCGTGCTCGGACAGGTCCTCCTGGTAGTTGTCGAGGACGCCGTCCGACCAGTCGCGCGGATGGAAGTACGTGTAGAGCAGGTACGAGAAGGACGGGGTCTGGACGACCGAGTAGTAGACATGCGCCGCGAGCGGGGACTGGCCGGTGTTCTCCCAGTTGTCGCGGCCGTTGAGGTCGCCGTCGTAGTCGTAGGAGGTGATGTAGTCGGACTTGCCGCCGAGCGCGGTCTCGCCGGTGGAGTCGACATCCTGGAAGTTGACGGGGGCCCACCACTGGGCGAGGGCGGCGCGGTCTGCGGCGGAGTCGGCGCGGGCCTGGGCGGGATGGGTGAGGGTGGCGCAGCAGACGGCGGCGAGGGCGGCCGTCAGGGCGAGGGATCTGCGTCGGGTCAGAGGCACACGAGAACGGCGGGGGCGGCTGGTTGCCACGGTTCCTCCGGGGGCGGCGAAAGGAACCGGCACGTCGGTGAAGTCGACGTGCCGGTAAGGGAGTTGACGCTATGTTCCAGTGGTGCGTGAGCTGCCGCGCGTACGATACAGCGGGGTATCGGCGCACCGGCAGGGTCAGCAGGTGATCGTGCCCCGGCGCAGGGCGTGGCCGCTGTCGTTGCTGTCGTCGGACCAGTACACGGGCTTGGTGCCGCTGCTGCACGCGTCGGAGCCGGAGACGGCGAAGCCCTCGTTGTTGAGGTTGTCCATGCCGGACGGGCGGTTGTAGATCGCCGTGGTGGCGAAGACACCGGACGCGTTGATCTTCATGGTCCGGTGCTGCCCGTCACAGGTGTCGTCGCAGACCGCCCAGAGGCGGGAGGCCTGCGGCTCCCACTGGAGTTCCATCACGCCGGCCATGCCGCTGCTGAGGGAGGCGACGCGGGTGAAGGTGCCGCCGCCCTTGAGGACGTAGCCGTAGATCATGCCGGTGCCCTCGACGCCGACGAAGAACACCCCGCCGGTGTGCGAGCCGTAGTTCGCCGGGTTGTAGGCCGCGCCGGTGGCGGCGTCCCTGAACCCGGCGGCGGTCAGGGTGGCGTCCGGGACCCAGGTGATGGCCTCCAGGCCGAGGTTGGAGCCCACGGACGGCAGGTCCGGGGTCAGGTTCCACTCGGTGGCGGCGGTGAGCGCCGTGGCGGTACCGCTCACGTCGTACTTCAGGACGGACAGGCGGCTGGTGCCGGACGAGTCCGCGTTGCGCTCACTCGCCACGTAGACGCCCCCGCCCGCTCCGGAGCCGGTCAGGGTGACGCCCTCGTCGTCGGGTGTGCCGGAGCCGCCGGGGAACCTGAGGGTCTTGCCGGAGGTCCAGCCGTTGCTGGTGTCGGCCTTCCAGGCGGTGGAGCCGTTCGGGACCAGCCGCCACAGCTTGCCGCTGTTCTGCGCCGCCCACATCACGCTCCCCTCCTGGTAGAGGCCGCTCAGGTCGGAGCCGAAGGCGTTCTTGGTGTCGGCGGTCGCGACGGAGCTGCCGCCCGGCCAGGAGGTCGCCGAAACGCCACCGGATCCGCAGTCGTTGGCGGCGCCCAGGGTGACCGCGGCCGAGCCGAAGGTGCCGGTGCCGTCGGGGCAGCGCGACCACGACGGGTCGGAGTGCTCGCTCCAGCTGAAGCTGTCCACGAGGGTGGTGCCGTCGGCGAGGTAGAGGCGTGCCTCGTCGTCGGAGCCCAGACCGAAGGCGTTGTGCACGTCGAAGGCCACGAAGCCGCCCGGGGCGAGCGTGGTCCCGGAGGCTATCGCGTACTTGGAGCTGTTGTCGTCGTCCTTGAGGATCCAGCCGGAGAGGTTCACCGAGGCGGTGCCCTTGTTGTAGAGCTCCACCGAGTCGTTGACGTCCCCGGTGGTCACCACCTCGTTGATCCGGATGTCGTCGGCCGCCGCCGCGTGGGCGGGGGACGCGGTCAGGGCGCCGACGGCGAGCGTCGGGCCGGCGACGGCGACGAGCAGAACACGGAGGCTACGACGCCACCGGCGAACGCGTGATTCGGTCACGAAATCCGTCCTGGGGTTCCGTTGTGACAGGCCGCCAGGACTTTTCCGACGTGGCCCGAACGGCTGCCCTCACCCAGGTGAGGCCGTTATGAACGGTGGGCGAATGACCAAGATCGCGCCGGGTGTCCGCACCGGTCGGCAGACACGCCGTCACCACCGGCGCACCCGCGAGGCCGCGACCGGGTGGCGCCCCCGGCAGGCCGCGGGGGTGAGACGATTCCACGACGGGCGACCCGTTCGCCGTGCAGGGAGGAAGAGCAGCCATGCCGCCAGCGTCCGAACCGGTCCGGGGCAGGGACGACGCGGTCCCGACCGTCGCCGACGCTCCGATGAGCGAGGTCCTCTTCCGTGCCGCCCGGGCGCACCGGATCACGGCGGGGCACCTGCTGCGCGAGACCGGCCTCTACCCCGGGCAGGAGCTCCTGATGATGCGGCTCTGGGAACAGGGCGAGCAGCGCCAGGCCGACCTCATCAAGACGCTGGGTCTCGACCCGTCCACCGTCACCAAGATGCTGCAGCGCCTCGAGCAGTCCGGGTTCGTCACCCGCAGCCCCTCCCCCGCCGACCGCCGGGCCGTCCTCGTGAGCACCACCCGCGCCGGCCAGGCACTGCGCGACCGGGTCCTGCGGGCCTGGCGCGACCTGGAGGCGGTCACCGCCGCGGGATTCACCGACGAGGAGTACCGGCAGGCCATGCGGTTCCTGGCGCGTATCGAGGAGAACCTCACCGGCACGAACGGCACCGCGCCGCCGTCGTGACCGCGCGGGCCGCCGTCGCCGGGCACGGCGATGGTCAAGACTGCGTCATCTCGTACCCGTGGCTGAGAGGGCGGGAGTCGGGCGACGTACCAAGGGAGCAAGTGGCTGCGACTCCTTCAGAAGGGCAACTCCTTGATCCTGCGACGCATCGTCCTGAGCCTTGCCGTAGGGCTCGCCTCCCCGCTCCTGCTGGGGGCGTGCGGCTCCTCGAACGGCACCAGCTCCGACAGCGCCGCGCCGGTGGCCCCGGCCGCGTCGGATTCCGCGGTCTCCGCACCGGCCACCTCGGCGGCGGCCGGCAGCGGCGGCTCCGGGGCCGGGGCGTCGGCCCTCACCACCGGGGTGGCGGCCGAGGCGCTGAACGGCATCGGCACCGTGGTCGCCGACGACAAGGGGATGACCCTCTACCGATACGACAAGGACGAGTCGGATCCCTCCAGATGGACCTGCTCCGGCGCCTGCACGAAGACCTGGCTGCCGGTCATCGTCGGGGACTCCGTCCAGACCTCGGGAGTCGAGAAGAACCTTCTCGGCACGGTGCACCGGAACGGCATGAAGCAGCTCACCCTCGCCGGGTGGCCGCTCTACCGGTACATCGGCGACACCGGCGCCGCACAGGCCAACGGCCAGGGGAAGGACGCGCAGTGGTACGCCGTCGCCCCGTCCGGCCGGAAGGCCGCCAGGTCGGGCTGACGCGCACCGCTCCGGTGCTGCCGGCCATGAGGACCGGCTGCCTCCGCCGCTGAACTTCTCAGCCGGACGCCACGTACCAAGTCTCTGTGGTGGCCCTGTGCCGCCCGGCGCACCGCCAGGCAGACGGCTCGGCGGCAACGGCGCCGCACGGAGAAGGGGGTTGAACGATTTCCACGGACCTGAGCCGTCCGGCCGGCAGCACTCTCGACCTGGCCGCCCCGGCCCCGGCAGGGCAGGAGGAGACGGCGGGCGGAGCCCGCGTCCCCTCACAAGTGGTGGGTCTGGACGGCCTCCGCGGCCTGGCAGCCTTGTATGTGGTGCTGTTTCACTGCTGGTTGTACACCTTCCCCGGCTACCCCGACAGTTCGGCACCCCCATGGCTGAAGGGGCTGATGTTCGGGCGCCTGGCCGTCGTCTTCTTCCTGGTGCTGTCCGGCTTCTCCCTGGCCATCTCCCCGGCGCGGCACGGCTGGCGGTCGGGCGGCGTCGCCCGGTTCCTGCGCCGGCGTGCCTGGCGGATCCTGCCGCCGTACTGGGCGGCGCTGGCGATGAGCCTGACGATCTCCCTGTTCGTGGTGCCGGCCTCGCACTTCGGACCGCCGACCGGCAAGACGGTCCTGGTGTTCGGACTCGTCGCCCAGGACATGGTCACCGCACCGACGCCGAACGGCGCGTTCTGGTCGATCGGGGTGGAGGCCGAGCTCTACCTCCTCTTTCCCCTGCTCCTCCTGGTCCGGCGACGGTCGAGCGCGGTGGTGCTGGCCGCGTGTGTGGCGCTTCCGGTGATCGCCCTCGGCCTGACGGCACCCGGCGCGAATCCGGTGGAGGGCGACAACTGGCTCGCTCCCCACCTCGCGCCCGTGTTCGTGGCGGGTGTGATCGGCGCGGGGATCGTGGCCGCGCGAGAGCGGGTCCGGCGTCTGCCCTGGGGCTGGTTCGCCGCCCTGGCCGCCCTGCCCGTCCTGGCTCTCGGCCTCATCAAGGGTTCCGTGTGGACGGTGAACCACTACTTCTGGATCGACCTGGCCATCGCTCCCGCCATGACCATGCTGCTCGCCGCGGTGGCCACCGGCAGGCCCGCCCCGCTCCTGCGGCTCCTGACCACCCGACCGGTCCGGAGGCTCGGCGACTTCTCCTACAGCCTCTACCTGATCCATCTGCCGATCGTCATGGTCGTGATACGCCGCGTCGCCCCGCATTTCGTATCTCGCGGCCTGCCGACGTTCTGGTTCACGCTTGCCGTGGCGCTGCCGGTTTCGGTGCTCGGGGCATGGCTGTTCGCCCAGATCTTCGAGATGCCCTTCAAACGGAACAGGTCCTGGAAGACCCTGGTCGCACGCGGCGCTCCGTCGTTCCCCGGTTCCGCGCGTCGGCCGGGCTGAGCGGGAGCCGTGGTCCCGGGACGCGGTAGGCGTCCTGGGACCACGGCTCCGTCCGCTGGTAAGGGGGCTCAGGGAATGAGCCGCCACTGCTCGATGTAGCCGACGTCGATCGCGGCCCGGTCCTGCACCCGGAGCTTCCAGGTACCGGTCAGGGGTTGGGCGGAGGCGTCGACGGTGAACGTCTGGTCGACGTTGTCGGCGGAGCCGCCGCTGCGGTTCAGGAGGGAGTAGACGGTGCCGTCGGGGCCGACGAGGTCGACGGTCAGGTCGCCCCGGTAGGTGTGGATGATCTTGACGTAGACCTGGGTGGTGGCCGAGGCGTTCCCGGTGCGGCCGGTGACGGTGACCGGGGACTCCACCGCGGCGCCGTTGTCGGGGATGTCGACCCGGGTGGCGTTGGCGTAGACGTAGGCCACCTGCCAGGAGAAGTGCCGGGTGGCGGAGGCGCCCGTGTCGTCGGTGACCGTGACCGTGACGTCACTGGTCCCGAGGGTGGTGGGGGTGCCGGATATCAGGCCGGTGTCGCTGATGGTCAGCCCGTCCGGCAGGCCGGTCGCCGTGTACGTCAGGCCCGCGCCGGAGTTGGTGGTGTACGCGTCCGTCTGGAGGGACACCGCCTGCCCGACACCGCTGATCTGGTCCGCGATCGGCGCCACGTTGACGCCGAGTGCGATCCGGTTGCCGACGTTGATCGCCGCCCACGCGTCGGCGACGGCGAGGTAGGAGGGGCTGTAGGCCCCGAAGAGGTCGGCCGCGGCCTGGAGCGTGGCGGTGCGGGCGCCCGCGTAGTCGGTGCTCGACGTCATGTAGGTGGACAGAGCCCGGTACCAGACCTGCCGGGCGTTGTCGATGCCGATGCCCGTCACCGGCTGGCCGTCGTAGGTGGGGCTGTCGTAGGCGACCCCGTTGACCGTCTTCGCTCCGCTGCCCTCGGAGAGCAGGTAGAAGAAGTGGTTGGCCGGGCCCGAGGAGTAGTGCACGTCGAGTCCGCCCAGTGACGGGCTCCAGTAGTCGCTGGACGCGCCGTCCTTGGAGGGCTTGTCCATGTAACGCAGCGGGGTGCCGTCCCCGTTGATGTCGATCTTCTCCCCGACCAGGTAGTCCGGGACGTCGGCGGGCAGGTTCTCGTAGAACTCGACCGCCGCGGCGAAGATGTCGGAGGTCGCCTCGTTCAGGCCGCCCGACTCGCCGGAGTAGGTGAGGCCCGCGGTGGCGGCGGTGACGCCGTGGCTCATCTCGTGGGCCGCCACGTCGAGCGCGGTGAGCGGATGGGTGTTGCCCGAGCCGTCGCCGTACGTCATGCAGAAGCAGCTGTCCTGCCAGAAGGCGTTGACGTAGTTGTTGCCGTAGTGGGCGCGGCTGTAGGCGGCGACGCCGTCGTTGCGGATGCCGTTGCGGCCGAAGACGTTCTTGTAGAAGTCCCAGGTGGCCGCCGCGCCGAAGGCCACGTCCACGCCCGCGGTCTGCCGGTTGGCCACGGTTCCGTCGCCCCAGACATCGTTGTCGTCGGTGAAGAGGGTGCCGGTGCCGGAGGTGCCCTGGTTCAGGTCGTAGGTGCGGTGTCCGGCACGGTCGCCGTCGACGAGTTGGTAGGTCGAGCCGGAGAGCGTGGTGCCGAGGGGCACGGTCCCGTCGAACTGCCCGGTGCCGGTGCCGGTTTCGACTCCCTGATAGTGGAAGAGCTGTTTGCCGGACGCCGCGTCGGTGATCACGTGGAGTTCGTTGGGCGTGCCGTCGTCCTGGACGCCTCCGACGACGGACTCCCAGGCCAGGGCGGGGCG
The DNA here is from genome assembly GCF_053597895.1 of Streptomyces sp. NPDC001220. Classification (NCBI taxonomy): domain Bacteria; kingdom Bacillati; phylum Actinomycetota; class Actinomycetes; order Kitasatosporales; family Streptomycetaceae; genus Streptomyces; species Streptomyces sp. NPDC001220. The sequence goes on along the minus strand of NZ_JBSFJE010000004.1, from coordinate 464,848 downwards.
GCCGGAGGCGGCCCAGACGACCAGACGCGGGGTGCCGTCGGCCTTGGGCTGCTGGGCGCCGACCTTCACGGCGGTGCCGAGCGCCTGGGCCTTCGCCGTGACGGCGGAGATCTTCGCCCTGGTGGAGGGGATGGCGATTGCCGCCTTGGTGGCCTTCGACACGGTGAGGCGGCCGCCGTTCTCGTGCACGACCAGGTCACCGCCGAGGACGGGCAGGCCCGCGTAGGTGCGTTCGTAGCGGGTGTGCGTCGTACCGTCGGCGTCCCGGGTGACGTCCTTGACGACGAGCTTCTCGTCGGCGCCCAGGCCGAGGGTCTTCGCGGTACCGGAGGCGTCGGCCGCGGCGCTCTTGAGCAGTGCGGTGCGCTTCGCCGGTGAGAGGGGCGCGGGGGCCGCACCGGCTCTGGGAGTGGCCAGGATCTTGGCGGGGGCGGTTTCGCCGGCCGCGGCCAGGGCGGTGCCGTGCTGGAGGCCGGCCGCGAGCAGGGTGGTGGCGGCGGTCAGCGCCAGGGCGACACCGTGTCTGACACGGCGATGGTGACGGTCCTGCCGGAACATGGCGTTCTCCTTCTGTGGGGTGGTCGGACTCGGTGGAGCCCGGGAGAGCGGGTCGGCTGGGTCGAGCCGTCCGGCGGCGCGCGGGTGCGGGGGGGGAGCCGAAAGGGCACGGGGCGACGGGGTGGCGTCTGCTCGGGCGTGCCGGTGACCTGGGGAATGAGATGTGGGTATTGCGTGTGGTGCCTGTGAGTGGGCGGTGAACTTCCGGAGAGCAGATTGACATCCGCCGCACGGGACTGTCATGAGCGCATCAGAACAACGGCTTGAACTGGTGGTTGCGAGCTAGGGTTTCGCGCACCGCGACAACGTTTTCCGGTCGTGGTGCCGCCGGGACCGCACCGACAACCGCCATGGCCCGACTTGCGCATGCACGGGTCCACGAACACAGGGCTGGGCTCCGTGACACACGGAACCGTGCCGCGCCGCCCGGAGCCACAGGAGAGGGAGACAAATGTCCGGCAACGGGCCAGCTTGCCGAGCGACTTCCACCGCTTCGCCGCCGAACCGGCGTGGCGTGGTGGCCTCGTGAGAACCGGCCCGGCACTGGATCGGGATGCGCCGTTCCCCGTGGTTACCCTGCGACGGGCTTGTGGAGGCGATGTGTGGGCATACGGGATTCACCCCATCGAGAGGAGCCTGGTCATGCCCGGCATCATTGCGGCAGTGTTGTTCTTCATCGCCTTCCTGATCAACGCGGCGGACATCAGCACCAACGACACCTTCACCTCCACGAACGTGATGCTGCTGGGGCTGACCGCCCTGGCTCTCCACGTGGCGGGAATCGGCACCGGCTGGTCGTACCGGAGGCGGCGCTGACCGCGCATTCCGCGACCGTGGGCTCGGCGGCACCCCGCCGCCGAGCCCACGGTCGCGGCGGGCCGTGCCCCACCCGAAGACACCGCGACTGAGGCCATACTTCGAGCTCGTCGAGAACGACCAACTCCTCTTCGGCCAGCCGCTGGGCGCCGGCGGCGATTTGCCGTCGACCGCCACGACTTGCCGCACCGTGAGGTGCGGGCTGGGAAGAGGACATCCTCAGACGTCTCCGTCTTCATGACGGTGGTTCCCCTCGCGGAACGGTCCTGCCATCCGGTGGTCACGGCCAGCCGGTCATCTTGATCACGGATGCGGCGACGTCGGTGACGGAACCCGCACCGGCATCGACGGTGAAGTCGTCGACTCCAGCCCGGCTGAGAATTCCGTCCAGTTCGCCGGACCGATTCAGGTGCCACTGCAGGGTTTCCGGCTCGCCGTCGTGGCGGCGGGCCAGGCGCTGGTGGATGACCGGCAGTTCGGCCCGGAGCCGGCACACCGTGAGATCAACGCCCACGGCATCGGCCAGTTGCTTCCGCTCACCCTGTTCCTCGATCACGCCGGCGAGTACGAGGCACTTCACTCCCGCGTCGAGGTAGTGTCCGGCGACGCTCCGCAGGTTCCGCAGCAGCATGCCGAAGTTGAACCGGTCACCCGGTGGTGCGGGCCACGAATTGCTCAGCCAGTCGAGGTCGAGCACGGCATGAGAGACCCCGGCGTCGGCGAGAAGATCGCCCACCGCCTCGGCAACGGTTGTCTTGCCCACACCGACCGTGCCGTTGATCAGGAGGGCGTGACCAGCACTCCGGGGGCGGTCCGCGTACATCTCGGCATCGTACGTCGAGCACCGCAAGCACCGAAGGCAAGCTCCCGTCGTTCACCGAAAGCCCATGTCCACCACGGGCTCGCCCCAGCCGTGATCGTCACGGAAGCATGGCCACAACCAACTGGGCGGCTCAGTCACACCGTTGAGAGCTGTTGTCCAGTGACACAGGGCTTTGACCGACTGCCACCGGTTCCCCCATGCCGCCCGTCAACCGGCCGAGCAGCTTGCCGGGCGGTCAGGTGGGCGTTGGAACGAGGATCGTGGCGACGGACCGGTGGCGAAGTCGGTCCGCCAGGAGCGCCATTTCCACGTACGTGCCGACCAGTCCGGCTCCACACAGCTCGGCGGCTGCCAGCCGGGCGTCGCCCGGTGACAGGTGGCTCCTCTCGCGCAGGGCTCGCAGGACGGGGACGATACTGGTGTCCTTGGCCACCAGGCGAAGCCGAGCGGCGCCGTGCTCGGCCAGCAGTGCCTGTCTGATCTCTTCGGGAGTCGGGTCTGTGCCCGTCTCGCACCACGCGTCGGGGCAAGCTCGGCACTGGCCTTCGACGCTCCAGCGCAGCTGTCCCCTGTCGATGAACTGACCGACGTCGCGGACGAGCTCGCCGCCACAGGTCACGCACGGCGAGGTGACCTTCGTTCCCTGGGTGACGGCGATCATTCGGCTCTCCCCGCTCTCCCTGCGCATGGTCGATCCGCGTGATCCTGCCGTAGGCACTGAAGGCTGGCGACTGGGTTTCCGTGCCGACGGTGTGACGCCGGGGAGTCAGACGTGGTCGGCGCCGGCCCTCTTGCGCGCACGGGAGTTGCGCAGGTTGGCCGCGTTTCCGCAGACGTGGACGTCGTGCCAGACGCCGCTGTTGTTGCGGGAGCGGTCGTAGAAGGCTGTCACGCAGCGTGCGTTGCGGCAGGACTTCAGGCGGCGGAGGGTATCGGTGAGTTGCGCCTGGAAGACCTCGATGAGGGCGAGTGACGCCACCTGCCGCCATCCTGTGCCGCGGGGTACGGCGTGGATGGCGCCGTGCTCGTCGAGCCGCAGCGCGGTGGGCAGGGTGATCAGTGAAGCCGCCGGGCCGGGGTCCTCCGCCGGGTCGCCGAGCCGGCCGTGCAGGCTCTGGCGCAGGTCCTGCCTGAAGTCGTGAAGACGCTGCACGTCTTCGGCTGTCAGTTCGATATCGGGGGCGGGTCGCCCGGTCGCGCCGCTCCAGCTCTTCAGTGCCTGGTCAAGCCACGTGCGGGCGTCTTCAGCGGTCTGCAGAAGGTCGGGCTTCCGGGGCTTGCCGGCGGACCGGGTGTTGAGCAGGTCCTGCACGAAGGCCAGCCCACCGGGGGCGGGCTCCATGCCGTATCGGTCTGTCGCGGTCCAGGACATTCACGGACCTCTTTCGGTGACGGCTACAGCAACGTACTCATAGCCTATTCACTTATTACTTTCTATGAGTGTAACTCCCCCTCAGGGATGCAACTCCCCCTCCGGCCGGCTCCGCTCGGCCGGGCCGCGCAGCAGCCGACCGTCGCATCGGCACCCACCGCCAGGGCCCTCCTTGCCCGCCCCCCGGACGTCGCCACCGAGGGTGAAATGAGCCATAAGGGCCCGCCTTGTTCGACATAACCAAAAGGCATACGCTTACGTCTCATGGGATCTCAAGGCGCAGTGCCCTCCCCCCTGTGGCATCGCTCGTGAGCCGCTCTCCCCGCAGTGGCCGTTCGGCGTGTCCCGTCTCGTACGGCAGCGGTCCGGGGGGACGGGGGGCAGACCCGAACGGTCCCAAGGCCGTCGATCACCCACCAGTCATGGAGAAACCCGGAGTGCATTCCCAGCCCCACCCCCATCGCAGGTCACGGCCTCCGGTCCGCGTCTGGCTGCAGCCGTTCCTGATCGGCCTGGTCATCGTCTCGGCATTCGTCAGCTGCTACGTCGGGCTCATGCGCGACCCCCAGCCCCACCGGATCCCCGTGGCGGTCACGGGCCCCCAGCTTGCGGACAAGCTCCAGAACGCCCTGGGCGACTCGATCGAGACCCGGCATGCCGACTCCATCACCGAGGCACGTGACGCGCTGCGCCACCACGACGTCGTGGCCGTGGTCGGCGCCGGCCCGCACGGCAAGGACCTGAAACTCGACGTCGCGAGCGCGAACGGCCTGTCGACGACCACCGCGGTCACCAAACTCGTCACCGCGTACGCACACGGCGCCGACCAGCACCTCAGCGTCTCCGACATCGTTCCGCTGGACCGGTACGACGCCCGCGGGCTGGCCGGGTTCTACGTCTCCTTCGGGGTGACCCTCTCCGGCTTCGCCCTCGCTCAGAACGTCGTGGGTCTCAGCAACCTGCTTCACCTGCGGCACCGGTTCACCCTGCTGGCCGGCTTCGCCGCAGCGTCAGGCCTTGTCGCAGCCGCCATCGCCGGCCCCATTCTCGGCGCCATCCCCGCGTCGTATCTCCCTCTCGCCTTCGTCCTGGCCCTGCTGGCAGCCGCCGCCGCGTTCACCACGAAGATGCTGGCCACCTACATCGGCCCCCTAGGTATCCCCCTCGCGACCCTGCTGCTGCTGACCGTCGGGAACTCCACCAGTGGCGCGACCATCGGCACCAACCTCCTGCCCGGCGGCGCCCGGACCCTGTCCGAGCTGCTGCCGCCCGGCGCCGCGGTGCGCGCCATCGCCGACCTCAGCTACTTCCAGGGCTCCCACGTCCTCGCACCACTGGCGACACTCATCCTCTGGGCGGCGGGTTCCGCGGTCCTGCTGGCCTTCCGCACCACCGAACAACGACCGCCGGCCCCCACGCCGCCCCAGCCCCAGACCGCCCCGGCCCCGCACCAGTCCGCCGATGACCGCTCCGCACCACACCGGGCGACAGCCGACGGCGCACCCACGGCCCACCGGGCCGGCACCGACCAAGGACACACCGCGCCAGGCGACGGCACCGCATGGCACCCGACGGTCACCGCGCCAGGGAAGGCGTCCGCCACGGCCGTGGAAAGCTCTGCCTGACCGCGGCTCGACGAGGCCGGCCGCACCGGCCCTCCGAGTCGGAAGGTCACTCCGGGGTGTCGAAGATGTCGAACGTGGGATGTCCCTCGTGAAGTGCGGCCAGTGCGGCGGCGAGCTTGCCCCGGCCGGTGATGCCCAGACGTGGATAGATGCGGTACAGGTGCGCTCCGACGGTGCGGTGCGAGATGAACAGGCGCTGCCCGATCTCCCGGTTGCTCAGGCCCTGTGACGCCAGCACGGCTATCTGCATTTCCTGGGCGGACAACTGCTCACCGGTGTTCGCGCGCCGTCGACCGGTCGACTCGCCGGTGGCCCGCAGCTGCTCGCGCGCCATCTCGGCCCAGGGCTGCGCGCCGACCCGGTCGAACTCGTCGCGGGCGAGTCGAAGCGGCTGCCGAGCGTCCACGTTGCGGCGTTGGCGGCGCAACCAGCGGCCCTGGTGCAGATGCAGCCGGGCCCGCGACAGCGTCCAGTCGGCCGGCAGTGCGGTGAGGGCCGCGGCGTAGCGCTCCTCCGCGGTGTCGTCCGGTGCCAGCACCGCGTCGGTGTAGGCGTGAGCCACCACCATCATTTCCGAAGGCAGCTGACCGGCCAGCTCCGGAAGGTCGGCCAGCAGCTCCCGGGCCTCCTGCACGGTGCCCGCGGCGACCGCGGCGTCCGCCAGGTCCGGGGCGAGCAGCCAGCGGCTCACCGAGTGGTAGTGCGGGTCGGCGGGATCGAACGCGCGTGAGAGAACGTCGTACGCCTCCGCGGCCCGGCCGTCGAAGAGAGCGAGCAGGCCGTCGGTCTGCTGCGCCATCACGGTGACGAACGGCATGCCCGGGAACAGTCTGTGCATGCGCAGTTCGCGGATCATCAGCGCTGCTTGCCCGGTTTCTCCGCGCAGTGCTGCCACCAGGCCGGCCGTCGCCTTCAGTCCCAGCCAGACGATCCACTCCTCGGTCTCCTCGGCCAGGGCGAGCCCCTCGGCGGACTCCTCGCGAGCCCGCTCGAGCCGACCGAGGTACACCTGTGGCCAGCTGGTGGCCAGGGAACGGGCGAGCAGCCCCAGCCGGCCCTGCGACCGCCACGCCGCGGCGGCCGGCGCAAGGTACTGAACGGCGCGGCTGATGTCGCCGATGACCATGGCACCGCTACCGAGGAAATGCAGGATCCGGCCGTCTTCAGGGTCTGCTCTGATTCCGTCGAGCCGCGCGATCACGTCGGCTCCGTGCCGGTACGGCTCGGTGTACGCCCGCACCGCCAGCACGTGGGGGGCATCCGGGTCAGGATTCCATCGATCCAGTTCCGCTGCGGCCTCGGCACGCACCTGCGCGTCGCCGTCCTGGAAGAAGCATCGTGCGCTGGCTCGCCACAACAGGTTCTCCGCGACGTCTCCGGCTCCCGCGTCGAACGCTCCGGCCGCCGCGGTGACCATGTCCTGGATCCGTCGCTGCGGCGCGTCCGGTTCGATCGCGCAGTTGTCGGACACCACCATGAGGCGAGCCCGCTCGACCCGCCCCAGCGCACTCATGTCGGTGCGGTCCAGCAGCATCTGGACGCCGGCGCGGTGGTTGATCTCGCTGGACAGCTCGGCCGCCCGGACCAGGATGCCGGTTCGGCGCTGTGCGTCGAGGACGAGGTCGGCCGCCTGACGCAGCGCCGGGACGGCAGCCGCCACCTTCCCTCGCGCCTGCGACGCATCGGCGAACCGCTCGAGCCGGGCGGCCAGCTCCTCGTCCGGTCCGATGGTGGCCGCTGCCTCGTGAGCGAGTTGGCGCTCGGGGGTGTCGTCCATCACCGAGGCGAGGGCACGGTGAGTGGCCAGCCGATCGGCGAGCGTAGCGTGGGTGTAGATCGCCGTTCGCATCAGCGGATGGCGGAACTCCGCGCTGTAGCCGACCAGCGTGACCAGATCCGCGTCTACCGCCTCCTGCACGGCGTCGACGGAGACCGCCGAACGACGGAGGCGACTCGCCACGTCGAGCAGCAGGTTGAGGGGCGCGGCCGGCTCGGCGGCAAGGACCAGGAGCAACGTGCGACACGCATGGCTCACCGCCTCGGTACGCGCGGAGAACGCGTCCTCCAGCCGTTGGGTCAGCGGCAGGTCGTCCATCTGCGGGGGCACGCCCTGCACGGCTTTGGGCAGCTCCACCAGGGCCAGCGGATTCCCCGCGGCACGCTCCAGGATGAGGGTGCGCAAGGACGCCGGCAGATCGGGCGCGCCGGCATCGAGCAGTTCGGCGGCGGCCGGTCTGCCGAGCGGCTCCAGGGGGAGGTCCAGGAGTACGTACGATTCGGAGTACTGGACCCGGGCGGCCGCGATCACCTGTACGGCGTGGTCGCGGGTGCGTCGGGAAACGAACTTGAGCACGTCCCGGCTGGAGGAGTCGATCCACTGCAGGTCGTCGACCAGCAGCAGGAGCGGCTGCCGGTTGGCCGCGTCGGCGAGCAGTTCGAGTACGGCCAGTCCGACCCGGTATATCTCGGGCTCGGTGTCCCTGGCGCTGAAGGCTCCGCTCAGCGCCAGCCGGTGCGGAGCCGGCAGGTCTTTCATGCCAGGAGCCACCGGTTGCAGCAGCATCTGCAGCGCGGCGAACGGCAGCCACCGCTCGGGCTCCACCCCAGATGTCCGCAGCACTTTGAAGCCGCTTTCGACGGCCTCGGCTCCGACCGCGCGCAACAGGGCCGACTTCCCGACGCCCGCAGCACCGTGGACCAGCAGCGCGCTGCCGTGCCCAGCCGCAGCGTCCGCGAGCAGGCCGCGCAAAGTGCGCAGCTCCTTGTCCCGCCCGATCATCGAACCCGCACAGATCCCGCCTTCTGCGGGGTCCCCAGCAGCCCCGTACCGACACGTACGCCCGCGGTGACCGTGAGCCTGGGGACCTGAGGGCCTCGTACGACGACAAAGCCCTCTGCCGTCCGGCGGTGTCCGCGTGCGGTGCTTCCGTCGACCGTGACGACGGGATGCTCGAGCAGCGCCGCACGTTCGCTCATCGGCACAGCAGGCATGGGGCACAGCACGTGAAGCTTCTCTCCATCGAGGCGTCGTTCCGGCCATCATGCTACTCATGGGGTGCGACCTCCCCCCTTGCCGGGTGGGGGTCAACCATCAGTCGAACGACTCTCGTAACAACACAGCCAACGGCGAGCCTCTGCCGATTCCGGGCGGACCGCGACTCTGCGGAGCAGGTTCGCGACGGGGCGGGTTCGCGACGGGTTGCCGTCCGGGCGGCCTCGCTCCGATGTCGTCCCCCGGGAGCTGGCGACCAGATGGGCGCGGTCGCGAGGACCGGATGCGCCGGCGTTGCACGGGACCCTTGTGCTGTGCGGACGCCGATGCCGTTCCGATCAATGGCCACGCTGAAACAGCTGATTCGACCCGAGGTCGAAAAGACATCGAAAAGACATCGGTGAGAAGCCCTGTACCTGGCCTTCCGCCGACGAATTCGCGTCACCGCCTGCCGACGGTTCCGGCCGATCCGTGGGAATGACCGCTCATGGGCCGGCGGACCAGCACTCGGCCCGGAGCGGCGCCCCCAGCTGATCAACCCTTCGCATCGCCGGGCATTAATCGATCAAGCTCGAATATGTCACATTTCGCCCGAGAACTGGCTGACCAGACATTCGATACCCAGAAAACTTCTTTCCCCGCCAAGGGGCACAACCTCGAAGGTGCGGTCCAGGAATTCGTCGATCACTACCGCCGATGCGGCTACGGCAAAAGTTTCCCATCCCGACCGGAACGACATGTAGACCAACTCGTGACCGCGGATTTCAGCGGGCCAGATCTGAATGTCACCGAACCCGGAGAGCCGCCGCCGGCCGGAAGCCAGCAGCTCGCGACCGAGCTCCCACTCGATGACCAGATCGGTACCTGCATTGAATGCCATGACGATCGAATAAGGCTCTGCGCTGTCGTATCGGAAATCTGTTGTGACCGACAGTGGCACGTCCTCTTCAAGAAGCGCCACGACCGTCCGACATGTCACCGGGTCTGGTCGGACGTGCCACTCTGCGCCACCTTGTTGCCGGCGTCTGCGATCTTCGTGAGCACACCCTGGCTCCTCATCGGTGCCAAAGACCTTCCCACTCATGATTCGTCCTCTCTCGTCTTCCCGCCACGACGACTACCGGTAGGCGGTCGGCGTCTACAGACCCGCGAACGGGCCGCCGGCTGGTTCGGAAGGTCCTCACCTGCTCTGGCAGATCGGGGTATTACGAGCCTGGGACCGGCTGGGACCTGATGCATCAGTCAAGTGACCGTCGACGGACGGGCCAGGTCGGGTCCGACGGGCCCCCTCCTGTGGGTGTGCACACTCAGTTTCAAGTGAAACCGTCTCGAATGTACATATGGCTGTAATGTGACGTCGTGACCACCCACATTCCCCACCGAGCCACCCCTTCGACCGGCTCGCGTGCGACCGACCGCCCCGGGGACACCTCACCCTTCGCGCTCGCCCTCCTTCTGCGGCGGGCGCACTGGCGGGCGGCCGGGGTGATGACGGAGGCGCTCCGCCCGCTCGGCATCGAGTTGCGGCACTTCGCGGTGCTTCTTGTCCTGGTCGACCGCGGGCCCACGGTGCAGCGCGACCTGGGGGCGGCGACGGGGTCGGACAAGGCGGGGATCATGCGGGTCGTGGACGACCTGGAGCGCATGGGGCTGGCCGTACGCAAGGCGGTTCCGGGGGACCGGCGGGTGAGGGCGGTGGAGATCACGCCTCGCGGTGTCGAGCTATTCGACGCGGCCCATGTGGCGGCGGAGCCGCTGGCCGAGCACCTGGTCACCGGCCTGGGACCGGCCGAGCGCGAGCAGTTGACGCAGCTGCTGACCCGGTTCGCCCACCCCACGGAGACCGACACCTGAGCACGCCCACCCCCACGGAGACCGACACCCAAGCACGCCCACCCGCCGGCCCTGCCACGAGCAGCGCAGTCGGGGGCGTCATCGCCGTCGGGGACCGAACCACCCTTGGGGCCGTAAACCCTTCTCCGTACACCGTTCCACTCGCCCGAGATAGTATTGCCTGATACCGTCTACAGCGCGACGGTTGCAGATGTACCGGACGGAAAAGGGGTGCAGGTGATCATGGATGTCTACGAAGCGGTCGCGAGTCGGCGTGCTGTACGGGAATTCACCGACCAGCAGGTCCCGCGGGAGGTGCTGGAGCGGGTGCTGTCCGCCGCGGCGTGGGCGCCGTCCGGATCGAACCTCCAACCGTGGCACGCCTACGTGCTGACCGGCCGGCCGCTGGCCGAGCTCAAGAAGCGCGCCGGTGAGCGCATAGCCGCGGGCGACCCCTGGGACGAGCCGGAGTACGAGCAGTACCCCCCGGTGCTCAAGAACCCCTACCAGGAGCGCCGATCCGCCTTCGGCGAGCAGCGCTACGGGGCACTCGGCATTCCGCGGGCGGACCTGGAGGCGCGGCAGAGGGCCGCCGCCGCGAACTGGGACTGCTTCGGGGCACCCGCCGCACTGTTCTGCTACATCGACCGCCGCATGGGCCGGCCCCAGTGGTCCGACGTGGGCATGTACCTGCAGTCCGTCATGCTGCTGCTCCGCGCCGAAGGGCTGCACAGTTGCACGCAGATGGCCTGGGCCAAGTTCCACAAGACCGTCGCGGAGGTCCTGTCGCCCCCGGACGAGCTCCTCCTCTTCTGCGGCATGTCGATCGGGCACGAGGACATCGCGGCGAGCCAGCCCCGAATCGGCCGGGCGCCGATCGAGGAGACGGTGACGTTCGTCGAGGGTTACTGACACCTCGGCTCCACGCCTGCAACATGCGGTTCGGCTCCATCAAGCCCCGGACCTGCATGGACGTGTTCAGGGTCGTCCCGGTGGCCGTCCGTGCGAGCCGGGGTCGCCCTGGGTGGGGAGCTGGTTCCAGGAGCGCAGCTTGTCGGGATTGAGGACAACCCAGACCTGCGCGACATGGTGTTCGCATATGTCGAGGCTGATGACGGCGGCGACCTGGCGGTCGTAGCGGGCGATGAGGCCGGTACGCCCGTTGACGGACTGGGTGGTCAAAGTGGTGCGGGGGTGCCGGGCCAGGAGTACCAGCAGGCTGTGAGCGACCTGACGGCTGCCGTGCACGGGCCTGCTGAGCGCACGGACCTTGCCGCCGCCGTCGAAGAACGCCGTGGCGTCCGGACACAGCAACGACTCGAGGAGTTCCACATCCTCGTTCACGCAGGCCTGGCGGACGGTGCGGGCGAGGAGATCGTGCTCGTCCGGTGGGGTGGAGCGTGAGCGTTGCATCCGAATGCTGTGCCGGGCACGGTCGGCGAGCTCCACGCACTCGGACTCCGGGCGTCCCACGATGTCGGCCACCGTGCCGGAGGCCATCCCGAAGACGTCATTGAGCACGAACGCCGCCCGCTCGGCCGGCGACAGCGAGTCCAGCGCGTTCAGCAGAACCCGGCTGACCTCCTTCGCCAGGCCCTCCTGAGCTCCCTCGGCGTCTCCCGGCCCGGTGTGCTGCTCCCCTGTCCGGTTGGTCTCACCGCTCGCACCTCGGCGAGGGTGAGCGAGCAGGGCCAGACAGATCCCGCCCGCGGTCTTCGCGAGCCAGTATCGGGGCGTTGAGATCTCCCCACGCTCCACCTCGGACAGCCCGTACCACCGACGGTAGGTCTCACCGACGACGCTCTCCGCCTCACCGGAGCTGCCCAACATCCAGTAGGTGACTTCCAGCAGATGCCGACGCTCATCGAGCAGCTCCGCGACCGGCACCGAGTCAGCGTGGTCCATACGACATCCTCCCCCTCATAAGGCACGGCACTGCACGGCCGCACACACTGATCCCGTCAACCTTCACGAGGGCGTCAGAGACTTCCGCGTGCCGATGGCAGGGTGCCGGCATGGAGCCCCCACCTGTGGCAGAGGGACTCCGGCAGTCCGTGTCCGAGTCCTCGCACACGACACACCTCCTTCGTTCCTCGGCTCAATCCTTTGACCGGGCATGCACGCGTCGTGTGACATCAGCCCATCCCGCCTGCGCCCGCTACGAGTGCGCGATCCAGGCATCCGGCTTCTCCTCCGCCTCGGGCGGGATTCGGGTCGGGGCCTCAACCAGGGTGGAACGACACCTCGTCGAAGCTCAGTTGCGGGTAGAGCCTGGCCATCGCTGTTGCCGGCGACAACAGTTCGCCGACGTCCTCGGCGCCGGAGAGGCCGCCCTCGGTTTTTCGACGCCAGATGGACGAGTCGGGCCAGGAGGGTGCAACACGGGCGCGGCGACGAAGCGTTGGAGCCGACCTCGTCACAGAAGTCGGGGGCATCCGGTCTTCACTCGCGGCAGCGGTGTGGCCCACGAAGGCGCCCGAACGCTGCTGTCGCCCAGCGTGTCGTTGGTGGTGCGAGTGTGACTCGAACATCGAAAGAGAGGGCCTGGCTGTGCTCATTGTCCCGGATCCGAAGGTCGTCCGAACGCTGCTGACCCGGTACGCGTCCCTGCGGATCGCGCTCGCCGAGAGCGAGGAGCGGGAAGGTGCACGTGAGCTTGAGGACGTGAGTTACACGCTGTGCATCACGATGGGAACCCGGAACGTGCACGAGGCGATAGCGGCCGCGGACACGCTGCTCATGGCCCGGGTCAGCCGGAACAGTGTCCAGGAGCCGGACGGCACGGACGGTTCGCCGGTGGTCCCGTCAAAGGTCTGGGAGGAACAGCAGCCGCAGGGCACGGCGACCTGTCGCGGCCTCGCCACCGACCCCGTCCGCGACACGATGGCATAGGACATCACACGGTGTCGGTGTCGCCCGTGGGGGACGTACCGCCCGGAGCCCGTCCACGCTTTGGGTCACGGCCGGGTGGGCGTGCTTGGGCGTCGGTCTCCGTGGGGGTGGGCGTGCTCAGCTGTCGGTCTCCGTGGGGTGGGCGAACCGGGTCAGCAGCTCCGTCAACTGCTCGCGCTCGGCCGGTCCCAGGCCGGTGACCAGGTGCTCGGCCAGCGGCTCCGCCGCCACATGGGCCGCGTCGAAAAGCTCGACACCGCGAGGCGTGATCTCCACCGCCCTCACCCGCCGGTCCCCCGGAACCGCCTTGCGTACGGCCAGCCCCATGCGCTCCAGGTCGTCCACGACCCGCATGATCCCCGCCTTGTCCGACCCCGTCGCCGCCCCCAGGTCGCGCTGCACCGTGGGCCCGCGGTCGACCAGCACAAGAAGCACCGCGAAGTGCCGCAACTCGATACCGAGCGGGCGGAGCGCCTCCGTCATCACCCCGGCCGCCCGCCAGTGCGCCCGCCGCAGAAGGAGGCCAAGAGCGAAGGGTGAGGTGTCCCCGGGGCGGTCGGTCGCACGCGAGCCGCCCGAGGGGTGCGGAGCATCGGCAATCACCGCTTCAGGCTACCAGCCACCTGTTCATCCAATACGGTATCGTTTGAAACAAACAGCGGATCCGGATTGCGCTCACCCGCGCTGTTCTCCCCGACCCGCTTCAGCCGCCGGGTGACCGTGCTCCCGGTCACTCCTCATGCGCTCGCAGGGCGCCCGTGGCGTTCGCGAGCCCGGACAACCGTCTCCGGGGCGATTGCGCCCACCCGTGCCATCTGGTCCAGGGCGGCAACGACGATCGACTCGGCGTCGACGTGGAAATAGCGACGTACGGCGTCACGGGTGTCCGACAGCCCGAAGCCGTCCGTTCCCAGTGACGTGTAGTCCTGCTCCACCCACTGGCTGATCTGGTCGGGCACCTGCCGCATCCAGTCGCTGACCGCCAGAACGGGCCCTGAAGTGCCCGACAGCGCGGCCGTCACGTACGGAACGCGCTCCTCACCCCGAAGCCGCGCCCCGTCGGCACTCATGCCATCCCGGCGCAGCTCCGTCCAGGAGGTCACCGACCACACGTCCGCCTGGACTCCCCACCGGGACGTCAGCAGTTCCTGGGCCTCCAGCACCCAGTGGATGGCCGTGCCGGAGGCCAGCAACTGGATCCGCGGTCCCGCGCCCCGATGCTCGGCCTGCCGGAACCGGTACATGCCCCGCAGGATCCCCTCCTCGACCTCCGGCCCCGTTGGCATGGCCGGCTGCGGCTTGGGCTCGTTGTAGACCGTCAGGTAGTAGAAGACGTCCTCGGGCCGGTCGCCGTACATCCGTCGCAGACCTTCCCTGACGATCACCGCGATCTCGTACGCGAAGGCAGGGTCGTAGCTCACGGCAGCCGGATTCGCGGATGCCAGCAGGTGGGAATGTCCGTCGGCGTGCTGCAGCCCCTCACCGGTCATCGTCGTACGGCCGGCCGTCGCCCCGATGACGAATCCGCGCCCCATCTGGTCTGCCAGGGCCCAGAACTGGTCGCCGGTTCGCTGGAAACCGAACATGGCGTAGAACATGTAGAACGGGATCATGGGCTCGCCATGTGTGGCGTACGAGGTTGCCGCAGCGGTGAACTCGGCCATGGAACCGGCCTCGGTGATGCCCTCGTCGATGAGCTGGCCGTTCCTGGCTTCGCGGTAGTGGAGCAGCTGGTCCGCGTCGACCGGTTCGTACGTCTGGCCGTGCGGTGAGTAGATGCCGGCTGTCGGGAACAGGGACTCCATACCGAACGTACGGGCCTCGTCGGGGATGATCGGCACCCAGCGCCGCCCCGTCTCCTCGACGCGCATCAGGTCCTTGACCAGTCGGACGAGAGCCATGGTGGTGGCCACCTCTTGTCCGCCGAAGCCCTTCGTCAGGGACTCGAAGGGTGCGGCCGGGGGCTGCTGCACCGCCTTGGCGACCACCTTGCGCACCGGGGCCGGACCTCCCAGAGCCGTACGCCGATCACGCAGGTACTGCACCTCTTCCGAATTCTCACCGGGGTGCCAGTACGGCACCAGGTCGCCGCTCAACGCACTGTCGGGAATGGGAAGTTCAAGCAGGTCCCGCATGTCACGGAACTGCGCCATGGTCAGCTTCTTCATCTGATGGTTGGCGTTGCGGGATTCGAAGCCCGCGCCCAGGGTGTGCCCCTTCACCGTCTGGGCGAGGATCACGGTCGGAGCGTCACGGTGCTGGACCGCGGCGCGATAGGCGGCATGGACCTTGAGCGGTTCGTGCCCGCCCCGCGAGTTCCCGAACAGATCGGTGAGCTGAGCGTCACTGAGCCGGCCGGCGATGCCGGACAGCGCGTCACCGGTGAAGAAATGCCCGCGTATGTAGGCGGCGTCCCGCGCGGCGTACGTCTGCATCTGGGCGTCGGGCACCTCGCCCAGGCGGTGGACGAGAGACCCCGTGGTGTCTTGTCGCAGCACGGCGTCCCAAGCCTCGCCCCAGAGGGACTTCACGACGTTCCAGCCCGCACCCCGGAACCGGCCCTCGAGCTCCTGAACGATCTTGGAATTCGACCGTACGGGGCCGTCCAGGCGCTGCAGGTTGCAGTTGATGACGAAGGTGAGGTTGTCGAGCCCCTCGCGGGCGGCGAGCGCCAACGCGGCCATCGCTTCGGGCTCGTCCGTCTCCCCGTCCCCGAGGAATGCCCATACGCGGGACCCGGAGGTGTCCTTGATGCCACGCGCGTGCAGGTAGCGGTTGAACCGAGCCTGGTAGATGGCGGCGAGCGGACCAAGTCCCATGGAGACGGTCGGAAACTCCCACAGCCACGGCAGGCGGCGGGGGTGGGGGTACGACGGCAGTCCGTGGCCGCCGGCCTCGCGTCGGAAACCGTCCAACTGCTTCTCGTCGAGGCGCCCTTCCAGGAACACGCGGGCGTAGATGCCGGGCGAGGCATGGCCCTGCACGTACAGCTGATCGCCCGAGCCGTCCCTGTTCTTGCCGTTGAAGAAGTGGTTGAACCCGACCTCGTAGAGCCATGCCGCCGAAGCGTAGGTGGCTATGTGGCCGCCGAGCCCCAGACGGGAGCCGCGTGTCACCATCGCCGCCGCGTTCCAGCGGTTCACCGCGGTGATCCTGGACTCCACGGCGACGTCGCCGGGAAAGACGGGCTGCGCGGACGCCGGGATCGTGTTGATGTAGTCCGAGGACAGGAGCCCGGGCAGGGTGATCCCGGACCTGACCGCGTGCTCGTGCACTCGTCGCAGCAGGTACACCGCCCGGTCCGGCCCGGCGTTCCGTACGACAGCGTCGAGTGACGCCTGCCATTCAGCGGTCTCCTCGGTGTCCCGGTCGGGTAGTTGGTCGAGCTCGCTCGTCGCGGGGGACTCAGTGGGCCGGGACGGATCACTCATGGCGGCCTTTCTGTCACAGCGTGGGTCGGAGTGCGCGGGCAGGCGTGAAGTCAGCCGTTCACAACACCTTGGACCGCCCTCGTGCCACCGTTGTGACAGTCCTCGACAGTGTGAGATTGCCGAGATCCTTCCGGGTGCGACCCGCCGCCGGAGCTGTACGACCCTGACATGGCTGCTGAGACCCGCATCACGCTGCGCTTCGGTGTCACACCCAGCCGGGCTGTCCGGTCAGTAGTGCGTACCAGCAATTTCACCAGGAGGGCCCATGGACGCACGCCTCAACTACTACGGCAATCCCTTCGCGGGCAAGGTGCTCAAGCAGTTCCTCTCCGCCAGCAAGGCGCTGTCCGACTCGACGCTGCCGGCCACCGTTCAGCATCTGGTGGAGGTCCGCGCCAGCCAGATCAACGGCTGCGGCTTCTGCACCGACATGCACACCAAGGAGGCCACCCACGCCGGGGAGTCCTCGGTGCGGCTCAACCTGATCGCCGCCTGGCGGGAGGCGACGGTCTTCACCGAGGCCGAGCGCGCCGCGCTGGAACTGGCCGAGCAGGGCACCCGCGTCGCGGACGCGGCCGGTGGTGTCACCGACGAGGCATGGGCGAACGCCGCCAAGCACTTCGACGAGGACCAGCTCGCCGCGCTGACGACCCTCATCGCCCTCATCAACGCCTACAACCGCATCAACATCATCACCCAGCAGCCGGCCGGCAGCTACAAGGTCGGGATGTTCGGCTGAGCCGGGGGCGGGGTGCCCACCCTGACGCGGACAGTGCTTGTCCGCGTCACCCCGCCTTCAGGAGGCTCACAGCGTGTCAACGATGCGATGCACGCTCTGTCTTCGCTGTAAAGCAAGTTGTCGTGTGCCCGGAACCGCCGACGCTCGATCGTCCGTTCCGGGCCGGTCTACGGAGGTGAAGCACCATGCACGAAATGCACTCAGAGGACGGCTTCGGACCCAAGATGCTGGCGGACGTCAAGCCGCCTTTCATTCCCGAGGGTGCCTCGGGAATGACCGTTCTCGTCGAGTGGGCTCCCGGTGACCCCGGGACTCCTCCGCACCGCCACTCGGGGCCGTGTTTCGGCTATGTGCTCGAAGGGGCGGTCCGGTGGGAGCTCGAGGGCGAGCCGGAGCACGTGATCAAGGCCGGTGAGACGTTCTGGGAGCCGGGCGGTGAGGTGATCCACTACCAGAACGGCAACGCCTCGTCGGAGGCGCCGGCCAAGTACATCGTGTTCATGATGTGCGCGCCGAACCAGCCGATGCTCACCCTGGTCGACGACGAGGAACTGAAGGAGCGGGCCCACCTGCGGGCCCCGCGGCCCACGGACTGAGCTCCCGCCCGCGCACCGGCCGGTTCAGCGCGGAGTGTGAACCGCACACCGACAGCGCTGTTCGCGGTCCCGGCCGTCCGCGCACCGCGGCATGCTCTCGCGCCTTGGGCGGCGCGGCCGCCGAGTCGGCCGTCTCCAGGGACCGCGGTTCCACCGCAGCACCGCCATGGCCCTGGCCATGGCGGTGCTGCGGGCTTCGGACGCGGCCAACTCGCCGGGCTCCCCGCCATCGTGACAGCACGACCGGCTTCAGCCCTGCGTCCCGGGTGGCATCCTCCAGGGGCGGGACCAGCAGGCACGCCGCCCGACCCGACCACGGATACGGAGCGGCACGCGGGCTGTACCCCCCGGAACCCCTGCTCTGCGCGCCGCCGGCTCCCGGCCCCGGCGACGGTCGTTCGCCTGTGGGTGCGCGAGTTCCTCAGGCGAGCCACTCGGTGTAGCGGGTGGGGGCGAGGTGGGCGTCCTTGTCGGTGAGGACGTCGCCCTTGACCACGGCGAACATGCCGGCGGTGGGGTCGGTGACGACGGTACGGTTGTCGCCCTTGTGGGACAGGGTGAGCCGCCCCAGCTCGTCCAGGGTGAAGACGTCGGGGCCGGCGATGTCGCGGATACCGTTGAGCGGGGCGCCCGCGGCGACCTCCGCCACCGCCGCGGCCACGTCCGCGGCGGCGATGGGCTGGATGGGCGTGGCGGGCAGCCGGACGGTGTCGGCGTCGGAGGTCCAGGAGATGACGTCGTCCATGAACTCCATGAACTGCGTCGCCCGGACGATCGAGTAGGGCACCGGCCCGGTCGCGAGGATGTGCTCCTGGAGCGTCTTGGCCCGGTAGTAGTCCAGCTCCGGCACCTGGTCCACGCCGACGATCGAGAGCACCACGAAGTGGCCGACGCCGGCTCTGTGGGCCGCGGCCACAAGGTTGTCCATCGAGGTCTGGAAGAAGGCCGGGGAGGCGTCGTCGAAGGTCGGGGAGTTCGTCAGGTTGACGACGACGTCGGATCCGGCCAGCGCCTCGTCCACCCCCTGGCCGCTGAGGACGTCGACGCCGGTGGACTTCGAGTGCGGTACCGCCTCGTGCCCGGCGGCGATCAGGTTCCTGACGACCTGCGACCCGATGAGCCCGGTACCGCCGATGACTGCGAACTTCATGACGTGACCTTTCGTCGCTAGTACGCCTGAAGTGAGTTATAAGCCACTATAAGTGGGCGATACGGGTTTGGCCCGGCCACATGCCGCCCGACCGCCGAGGGCAGGTTCGCGCACTCATCCGGGGCGAGGACGGGCGACGACCGTAGTGGTCTGTTCGCATGGCCAGGGCTGAGGCAATCGCCGAGCGAGCCGCACACCACCGGCTGTCACAACAGTGGGGACGTGTCTGTCAACTGACTGTCCGGATCTGGAAACCCTCCATACGCGAAGGTGCACCAAATATGGCATATGACACTACCGGTCCGTGGGGCTCTGCCCACGGCCCGGAGTCCGGTATCGCATGGCGGCTCGACGCGCAGAGGCCACGTGACGTGAACAGGCCGACGGACGCGATCTTGCCCGCGTCGATCTCGGCTCAGCGCCCGGCCGTGCACTGCGCCGCTGACGGAGTCATGCCATGAACGAGCGGACCGGGTTGCCCGATCTGTCCACCGACAAGGACTTCGACGGCGAGACCTTCGCCCCGATCTACACCACGGCCGTGACGGTGAGCGGGGGGATGGTGAGTCACGGGCGGGCCTCGGGAAGGGCACGCTCGGGCGACGGAGTCCTGGATCTCAACCTGCGCATGCCCGCGGAGTTGGGAGGAGACGGCCAGGGGACGAATCCCGAGCAGTTGTTCGCCGCCGGCATGGCCGCCTGTTTTCACGGGGCGCTGAGTCTGGTCGCACGGCAGGCCGCGCTCGACCCCGCGGCGATCTCCGTGGTGGCGACCGTGGCGTTCGGGCGGGACCCGGAAGACGGCGGCTACTTGTTGCACGTCGACCTCGAGGTCAGGTGGCCGGACATCGATCTTGCCGTCGCCGCCCCGCTCGTGGAGAAGGCCGATTCACTGTGCCCCTACACGAAGATGGCCCAGCGGGGCACACCCACCAGCATCAGGCTGACCTCCTAGCCGGCGGGGAAGGCTGACTGTCCAGCCGCACGTCGTTTCCGTAGCCGTCGTGTGCGTCGTGCCGGCACACCACGGCTACGGAGAGGGGAGACCAGCCGGCCTGTCGCGCGCACCGGCCAGACCGAGCCTCAGCCGTCGTGGGTCCGCCCTCACAGCGCGTCCGGGGCCACCGGCGCAACCCCGGACCCCGGTTCCATCGCGATCCTGCTCTGCCGGACGATCTCCTGGACATGAAGCTCGATCTCCTGCGGATTCAGGCCGAGCGCCTTGCCTATGTGCACCGTCCAGACCTCGGCGCGAAGACTGGTCTCGAAATCCAGGTCGGCCCGGACGTTCTCACGTGCGGCCTGCCGATTCTGGCTCACCATGACGAATGTCGACAGGAAGATGGCCTCCAGGCTCACGATCATCGTGAGCAGCCCGAACGGGTAGGGGTCGAAGACCGCGACGGAGCCGAACAGCCTGAGGTTGAGGGCGATCCACACCGCGAACCAGACGGCATGGACGTACACGAAGCCCATCGTGCCCGCGAAGGCAGTGATCGCGTCTGCGCACCGGTCCTGCGACGTGCGCATCCTGGCGAACGCCAGCCGCTCGTGGCGCAGGCGGAGGTCGAGGCCTTGAGCAGCGCCGGAAGCGGAGCTCGGCCGGAAGGCCCGGCCTCCGGAGTGAAGGGTCGTTCCCACTTGGTGCCTCGTTTCCTCACCGGCGACGCCGTCGCCACCAGCCGCCCAGGGCCTCGCAGCCTGCCCGCTCCGAACCGCCGACGGAGGCAAGCAGGCTGAGGCAAGCGTCATCGAACGGCGTCGGTGCGGGGCTGTGCAATGACGTACGGCATCTTCGGCTCCTTTGCCCGACGGAGATGATCAGTGGTCGGCCGGCTCGCCGAGGCGGTGGTCGACTGGAGATATGACCATGAAGCCCACGAGGTTGTGACGGCCGGCGCCCGACCCGCCCAGGTCGGCGCCGGGGTGAGGCACCGCGGGAGCACGGGCGCGGTGGCTCGCCGACGGGCAGGAACACGAAAGGTGTCACAGATTGCGGAACATCCCGGTCGTACTGAGTGACAATCCCTCGGCGATCGGAGCAGGGCGTGGCCATCAGCGAACAACGCATTTCCACCATGGTGCTGGTGATCGGAACCGGCGGTGCCGGGCTTCGAGCGGCGATCGAACTGGCCGAGGCCGGTGTCGACGTCCTCGCGGTCGGCAAGCGCCCCAAGGAGGACGCGCATACGGCGCTCGCCGCCGGAGGAATCAACGCGGCCCTCGGCACCATGGATCCCGAGGACAGCTGGCAGCAGCACGCAGCGGACACGCTCAAGGAGAGTTATCTGCTCGCCGATCCCCGCACCGTGGAGATAGTCGCCCAGGGCGCCGCCCGGGGCATCGGCGACCTGGAACGCTACGGCATGGCCTTCGCCCGTGAGGAGGACGGCCGGATCTCCCAGCGTTTCTTCGGCGCGCACAAGTTCCGGCGGACGGCGTTCGCCGGCGACTACACCGGTCTGGAGATCCAGCGCACGCTCATCCGGCGCGCGGACCAGCTGAACGTTCCGGTGCTCGACGGTGTCTACATCACCCGGCTTCTGGTCCACGACGGCGCCGTCTTCGGTGCCTACGGCTTCGATCTCACCCATGGAACGCGGTATCTGATCCACGCGGACGCCGTCGTCCTTGCCGCCGGCGGTCACACCCGCATCTGGCGGCGAACGTCCTCCAGGCGCGACGAGAACACAGGCGATTCGTTCCGCCTGGCCGTGGAGGCCGGCGCCCGGCTGCGCGACCCCGAACTGGTGCAGTTCCATCCCTCCGGGATCATCGAGCCCGAGAACGCGGCCGGCACCCTCGTCAGCGAGGCCGCGCGCGGTGAGGGCGGCATCCTGCGCAACGCGCTCGGCGAGCGGTTCATGAACCGCTACGACCCTGCGCGCATGGAGTTGTCGACCCGCGACCGCGTGGCCCTCGCCTCCTACACGGAGATCAAGGAAGGGCGGGGGACGCCCAAGGGCGGAGTGTGGCTCGACGTCTCCCATCTGCCACGGCAGACGATCATGACGCGTCTCCCCCGTGTCTACCAGACCCTGCTCGATCTGCAGATGCTGGACATCACCCGCGATCCCATCGAGATCGCGCCCACCGCGCACTATTCGATGGGTGGGGTGTGGGTACGGCACGAGGACCACAGCACCGACGTGCGCGGTCTGTACGCCATCGGTGAGGCGTCGAGCGGCCTGCACGGCGCCAACCGCCTCGGCGGGAACAGTCTCATCGAACTGCTGGTCTTCGGCCGCATCACGGGCCGGGCGGCCGCCGCCTACTCGCAGTCCCTGACCGCCCAGCCGCGGTCCGCGTCGGCTGTCGCACAGGCTCGTGCGGAGATCGACGATCTGCTGGTGGCCGACGGACCGGAGAACGTCCGCGCCCTGCAGCGCGCCATCCGCAACACCATGACGGAGCACGCCGGAGTCGTACGTGACGAGCAGGGCCTGCGCACCGGGCTCGCGGAACTCACGGCGATCGAGAAGAGGATGGAGGACGTCGGCGTGCATCCGGACATCGCCGGCTTCCAGGATCTCGCGCACGCCTTTGATCTCAAGTCCGCGGCACTGTCGGCCCGGGCCACCCTCGAGGCAGCACTCGAGCGTCGCGAGACCCGCGGCTGCCACAACCGCAGCGACTACCCCCACCTGGACCCCGCTCAGCAGGTCAACCTCGTGTGGTCGCCCACGGCCGGTATCACCCGCGAGAGTATTCCCGCCATCCCCGACGAGATCTCCTCTCTGATGGGAGAGGTCTCGACCGATGGGAAGCTCGTCGAATAACGCCGTGTCGCGAGCGGGTGAACAGCCCGGCCCTTCTGGATTGTTGCAGATCGAAATTCATTCGGCGCCGACCAGGAACTCGTCACGGCTGCGCGCGGCCTCGCCCAACACCGAATGGCTCGGGCAGCAGCGGTGGGCCGCGCGAGTGGCCCCTGTGGGCTTGACGGCAACAGGGTCCTGGCCACGGGCGGAGTTCTGATCAGCGACGAGGTGAAGGTGACTCTCGACATCCGTGCCGTGCGACTGGACCAGGCGCAGGGCGCACAGGCCGCGAGACGCCGTCCGGCGTAATCAGCAGAAGGACGCACGATGACGCAAGCCAGGGAGAACGGCATCGGCCTGGCGGCCACAGTCGTGGCGCTGACCGCCGAAGCCGCCGAACTCCAGACGCGTATCAACGCGCTTCGCGAAGAACTCGTGGCGCTCGACGAGCAGATGAAGGCCATCACCGCCGCTCTGCGGCAGCCTCCGTCCCGTTGAACAGCCGAGCGGACCGCGGATGTCCGGACTCGGCGCCGACCGGCCGTGCCGCCCGGGTGGCTCACACAACCTGAGCACAAGCTGTCCGCACCCTGAAACGGCGGCTCTCCCAGAGCTCACTGATCCGGGTCGATCCGTGGCCGCGCCCGTTTCCGGCAGACCCGGGACATCTCCCTCCCAGGGTCCGCCCTGCCATGACCTGCGCGCGCTGTCGCAACCCTTGCCGATCCGGCCTTCCGGAAACGGCGGAAATTCAACGCATGCCTCGAAAGGGCCTTTAATGAACCATCGTTCTCTCTACCGACACACCCGCACGTCACTCACCGTCCTGGCCACGGCGAGCGTCGGAGCACACGCCGAGGTGCAGGAGATCGACTCCTCGCACCTCTCTCCGGTCTCCCATCCCGGCGCCGTGGCCGACCTCATCACCACCGCGGCCCGCACCAGCTGATCCGAGCGACCGCCCGGTCTTGGTGGCGGCGGTGACCACCAAGACCGGGCACGCCACGAGAACACACCGCTGCGCTGTCGGCTCGGCGCCCGGCAGCGCCCCCTACGGTCCGGACCGCGCGATGTTCCTCGCCCCCGCCCGGTACTCGCCGGGCGAGAGCGATCCGGCCGGCGGCCGACGGGGCGAGCTGCTGCGGGGCCGCTACTCCGGTACGGCCGCCAGGTGGGGCTTCGCCCTCCCCCACGCCGACGGCGACGGTGCCGGCGCGGCAGCCCCGTGGGTGGCGAGAGCGCTCAGCGCTCAGCGGCCTCCGGCCACAACGCCCGCACCGCGTCAGGCACCTCGGCCACAGCGGCCTGATCGAGCAGAGCCACTTGCAGGATGTAGCCGGGGAGGATGGAGAGCATCGTTGATGCGATCCCCTCGGCCGTCGCGTTCGCGGGCAGGCCACCGCTTTCCTGGTGGTCACGGACCAAGGTGGCCAGATTCTCGCGTATGCGGCCCATGAGATGGTCGAGCCTGCGCGCCAGCGAGCGGTTGCGCATGGCCTCTCCCCAGACCAGAACCGCGAGGCCGGCCACGTCCTCCTCGACGGACTTGGCCCGAATCACGTCGAGCAGTTCCGCGAGGACCGCCCCGATGGATTGGCCCTGCCGGTCCGTGGCGATGGCGAGCGTGTTGTCGAGGACGTCACGCATGTTCTCCTCGGCGATCGCGAGGATCATCTCGTCCTTGCTGGTGAAGTGCCGGTACACCGCGCCCGCGGACAGTCCCGCCTCCGCGAACAGGTCCTGCATGGACGTGGAGTGGAACCCGTCACGGAGGAAACAGCGGCGCGCCGCGTCCAGGATCTGCGCGCGACGGGCGTCCATGTGCTGCTGGGTGACCTTGGGCATGAGGCCAGCCTAGCAAAGAAAACGAACATTCGTGTTGACGTACATCGACGGAAAGGCCACACTGAGGACTCAAGAAAAACGATCATTCTTTTTTGTGAGGCCAGGCTGTGCGGAACCCCTTGTCACGACACCAGGCATGGCGGGAAGTAGTCATCGCCGCCGTAGTGCTGCCCATAGTGATCACCCTGGCGGTGATGGCGTTCGCCTGGCCGGCGGGGCGGATCTCGCCGCGCGACGTACCGGTCGGGATCGTGGGCACGGGTCCGGCCGGCCAGCGCGCGGTGGAGGGGCTGACCCAGGAGATGCCCGGCGCGTTCGACTTCCACCTCTATCCCGACCAGCAGGCCGCGCGGTCGGCGATCAGGAACCGGGACGCCTACGGCGCCTTCGCCGTCTCCGGCCACGGCATCACGGTGCTGAAGGCCACCGCCGCCAGCCCCTCCGTGGCCCAGCTTCTGACCGATGTCGGACAGAAGTTGGCCGACAAGGCCACCCAGCAGCTTGCCGCCCGGCAGAAGGCCGCCGAGCAGAAGGCCGCCGAGCAGAAGGCCGACGGTGCGCATTCCCCGGCGAAGGCCCACAAGCAGACGGCCGCCCAGCAGGGTGCTGACCGGCGGAAGGCCGCCCCGCAGGGAGCCGCCGGTGCCGATTCGTCGGTGAAGGTCCTCGCGAAGGCGATCGACGTGGTGCCCGTCGCCACGGAGGACCCCCGGGGCGTGGTGTTCAGCTCATCGGTCTTCCCGCTCACGATCTGCGGCATCCTGATCGGGGCGTTCGTCACGATGGCTCGCGGCCTGGCCCGCCCGCGGCACCGAGTGCTGACACTTCTCGTCGCATGCGCCGTGGCGGCTCTCGGTGTCTATCTCGTGGCCCAGGGTTTCCTCGGGGCGCTGCCCCACCATCACGTGGCCACGTGGGCGATCCTGTCGCTCGACCTGCTCTCCATCAGCGCCACCGCCGCCGGCGTGATCCGACTTCTCGGACCGGCGGGCCTCGGGCTCAGCGCCGCGCTCATGGTCTTCGTCGGAAACGCCTTCTCCGGCGCCACCTCCGCTCCGGAGATGCTGCCCAAGGGCGTGGCCTCCGTAGGCCAGTGGCTGCCCCCGGGCGCCGGAGCCAGTCTGCTTCGCGACACCACGTACTTCGACGGCAACGCCGACGCCGGCCACCTCGCCGTCCTCGCCCTGTGGAGCCTGTGCGGGCTCACAGCAGTCATGTGCGGCCACTGGGTCATCAGGGAACCCCGCGGCACGAAGACCGCGGCGCCGGCTTCCGGTGAGTTGCTCCCGGCCTTGCCCGGGTCCGGCACCGCCGTGCCGCTTCGACGTCACGCGCACGCCCACGCCCGCCGCCATGACGGCGACGACTGACACCGAACGCTTGATGTGCGCAATCAGGCCCTGACCGCCAGCAACTTCGGCACAGTACGGATACCCACCATGCCTGCCCCACAGCACCCTCAGCCGATCCCCCGGACCGCACCTGAGCAGTCGGGCGATGACTCTTCGGCCATCGCTCGGGCCTTCACCCTGCTCAGCAGACGCTGGAACGGCCTGATCCTCATGGCTCTGGCCAAAGGTCCGTCCGACTTCGCACGGATTCGCGAGCGCGTCCCCGGCATCAGCAGCCGCATGCTCACCCGGCGGCTCCAGGAGCTGACCGCGATCGGCCTGGTCGCCCAGGAGGTCCGGCCCGAGTTGTCATCGCGAACCCGTTACGCACTCTCTCCGCACGGCACCGCCTTCCTCATCCCGCTGGCCATTCTGTTCCTGTGGGCGGAAGACCACCTCCCGGCAGGCGACTCACCGGCATCCGATCAACCGGCCGCACCAGAGCGCTGACTTCCCGTTCGCCGGGGCCGGAACACCGCTGGGTGGTCGGCGGCTCCGTCATGACGTCGTGCCTCACCACGACCCCTGCGCCACTTCTCACGGTGCGGACGCTTCCGCGGGGCCGACCGCAGAGGGCAGGAACCGGTATCACTGCAATCTGGGGTATTTTGCGCATAAGGTTCCATCTGATGGTCTTGTGGCCGACGGGGGGCACGTAGAGCAGACGAGGGAGATCGGTGAACTTGGATGTCTACGAGGCGGTCACGAGCCGACGAGCCGTACGCGGGTTCACCGACCGGCCCGTCCCGAGAGGGGTACTGGAGCGGGTGCTCTCCGCTGCGGCTTGGGCGCCGTCCGGGTCCAACCTCCAGCCCTGGCACGTCTACGTGCTGACCGGCCGACCGCTGGCCGAACTCAAGGAGCTCGCCGGCGAGCGCGTGACCGCGTGCGATCCCTGGGACGAGCGGGAATACGAGATGTACCCGGCGACACTGAAGTCCCCGTACCGCGAGCGCCGGTCCGCCTTCGGGGCGGAGCGCTACAGCGCACTAGGTATCGCGCACGAGGACTGGGAGGCGCGCCAGAGGGCCGCTTCCGCGAACTGGCAATGCTTCGGCGCGCCCGCCGCCCTGTTCTGC
The DNA here is from genome assembly GCF_053597895.1 of Streptomyces sp. NPDC001220. Classification (NCBI taxonomy): domain Bacteria; kingdom Bacillati; phylum Actinomycetota; class Actinomycetes; order Kitasatosporales; family Streptomycetaceae; genus Streptomyces; species Streptomyces sp. NPDC001220. Next base: position 437,945 of record NZ_JBSFJE010000004.1, on the reverse strand, counting down.
TACGTCGACCGAGGCCTGGGCCGGCCCCAGTGGTCCGACGTGGGCATGTATCTGCAGACCGTGATGCTGCTGCTCCGCACCGAAGGCCTGCACAGCTGCCCGCAGATGGCGTGGTCGGTCTACCGCAAGACCGTCGCGGAGGTCCTGTCGCCTCCGGCCGACCTCATCCTCTTCTGCGGCATGTCGATCGGATTCGAGGACACCACGGTGCCCTACATCCGTACCGGCCGAGCACCGCTCGACGAGATGGTCACCTTTGTCGATGAATAGTCGGCGGCACCCGTGGGAACGCCGTTCGGGGCATCCCCGAAGCGGTCCTCGAACCCACCCGCCGCCTCGTCACCCCCGGCAACTCGGCTCATCGCGTCAGCCGTTGTGACAGCCGTTCCGACATCGTCCTCAGGCGGCGATCCCGCGCCTGTCCATGGCGTCCTCGACTATGCGCAGCCCGTCCATGCCCGGCAGCTTCGCGATGTGCGAGTCGATGTCGCGGATGAGTTTGCGGCCCTCGGGGCCCACGAAGAGGTGAGTCATGACGTGCGTGACCTCGGTCTCGGGCATCACGCCCGAGCCGACCGGGCCCCAGGCCTTTTCGAGCGCCAGGCGGGCCACCACGCGGGCCTTCCTGCTGGCCGCGAGCCGGTCGCGTGCCTGCGATGCGTAGAACGCGACGTGCTTCGTCTCCTGCTGTGCGATCCGCTTCAGCAGGGGTACCAGCACCGGGTGGCTCTCCAGCGCGGCAAGCCGGTGATACGCCGCCGTCGCCGACCACTCGTTCGCCGCGCCCCACGCCATGTGCACGGCCACGAAGTCGTTGCCGACCAGCCGACCGATCACTGTCTGCTTCACCGTCCCCAGGCGGTCCTTCCAGCCGAGCTTCAGTCGGGTCGCCTTGAGCTCGTCGAAGTCGACTCGGAGGCCGTGGCGCTCCAGCACGGCCGCGAGTGCCTCGCCGTGCCAGAACTCCTCACGGTTCCACATCGTCATGAAAGCGCCCACCGCGGGCTCGTCGTGAGACGGGGTCGTCAGCAGATCACGCAGGTAGCACACGGTGTGGTATTCGATGTCACACATGTAGCGCAGCGTGCGCAACGTCTCCTCGGACAGTGGGCTGCGCTCGAACTCGTCGAAGTCGAGGTCGGCCCACTGCACGCCGGTGGAGTTCTTCGTGTACTTGTCTATGTCGAAAGCCATCAGTCGCTCTTCTCGTCGGTGCGCGTCGGAATCGTCGCCCGTGCCGCGATGACATCGCGGCGCACCCCCGAACCGCCCCTCTTCCAGCGGTGGATGTCCCAGTTCCTCTTGTGCGACTCGCGCGCCAGTCCGGCGTCGGGGTTGATCGCCGAGGGCTTGCCCAGCAGCGACAGCCACGGCAGGTCGGAGTGGCTGTCGCCGTAGCCGTAGGACGCGGCGAGGTCGTAGCCGCCCTCCTCGGCGTACCGCTGAAGCCAGGCGGCCCTCGCCTCGTCGACGAGCGGCGGCTTCGCCAGGTAGCCGGTGAGCACACCGTCCCGTACGTGCATGGAGCTCCCGACGACCTCGTCGAACAGGTCGGCGAGCGGAGCGGCGAGAAGCCCGACGGAGCCGGTGACCAGGACGGTGCGGTGACCTGCCGCACGGTGCTCGCGGATGCGCTCCAGGGCGTCCGCGCTCGTGTGCCGCAGCATCGTGTCGGCGTACCCGCGCTGTACGACCTCCTCGAGACGGGCGACGGACATGCCGCGGTAGCGGCGCAGGAACGCGCGGATGAACTCCCCGCGGTCACGTCTCTCGGCGCGGAGGTAGCCGGGCAGTGCGGCGAGCAGGTCCGCCGCCTCCTTCGGCCAGGCCGCCTTGCGGAAGCCTGCGGTGCGCACCCAGAGGTACTGCTCGACGATGTTGGAGTCGACGACGGTCCGTTCGAGGTCGAAGACCGCGAGTACGTCGGTACGCCGCGGCAGTTCGCGTTTCGGGCGGGCGTTCGCCGGCCCAGCGGCCGCGGCCCTCCGGCGACGGTAGGCCGACGTCAGCTCGCCGATGGCGGGAAGGTGCACCTTCTGCAGGTACTCCTCCCAGTCGATCCGCTCCACATCGAAGCCACGGTCCTCGCGCACCTCGGCCGGGAGGGCGTTGTTCAGCGCGCGGGTGTTGCGGTCGTCGAAGACGATCTCGGTCTGCGCATACGCGCGGTAGAGGTCGGTGAAGTTGCGGAGGGTGGCGATGCCGGCGCGCAGCTTGGCGTTCTCGGTCGCGAGAGCGCGCTTCCGCTCGTCGTTCGGCATCAGCCGCAGCGCGGCGTCCCACAGGTCGGCCTTCTTCTTCGCCAGCCGAAGACCTCGGTTGAACCTGCGCTCGCCCGAGAACTTCCAGGCCGGTACCTCGACGAATCCGTCGCCCTTGGGCAGCGGGTGCCGGGTGTAGTAGTCGCGTACGTTCTCGTACATGCGGTGGAAGGGCAGCGGGTTCGACGCGCCCGAGGCGATGTGGAAGTACTTCGGCTCGTCGACGGGGGTCGGGTTGGCCGCCGCGGCGAGGATGGCGTTGACGACGAAGTCGACGGGGATGACGTCGAGGATCGAGTCGGGCAGTCCCGGGAAGTCGGGCAGCTGGCCTCGGCCGTAGGCGAAGATCAGTGGATCGGCGACCTTGAAGCCGTCGATCCAGCCGGGGAACGGATGCTGGAGCGCGCTCTCGATGATCGCGGGCCGGACCACCGAGAGCCGGTGTCCGGCCTCGCCCCAGAGGTCTTCCGCGGCACGTTCGGCAAGTGCCTTCGTCAGGGTGTAGACGTCGGTCCACCCCAGACTCTGCGCGCGCCGGCGGCCGGCGGCGACAAGCTGGGAACGCACCCACTCGCGCCGCGCGTTCTCGCTCGCGCGGGCCGCCGCGATCGGACCCTCCTTCCCGTGTTTGCCGCGGGCGCGGGACATGAACCGCTCGAGCATGGCCGGCTCGCGCGAGGTGAGTTCGGTCCGCTCGTGGGTCCGTGCCGCCAAGGTCCACTCGGTGTGCCAGAGGACATCGTGTTCGAGCTTGGCCTCGGGCACCACACCGCGACGGAGCCCTCCGACATAGCAGGTGGACACGTGGACGACGTGCGGATCGGATCCGGAGGCGAGCAAGGCCTCGTAGAGGCTTACGGCGCCGTTGACGTTGGTGTCGAACGCCTCGTGGATGGGCGGGTCGAACGAGACGGTCGACGCCGAGTGGATGACGACGTCAAGGTGCGAGGGCAGTTCGGGGATGCGGGTCATGCTGCCGTCGAGCACCGTGATCCGGGTACGGACGACGCGCTCGGCCTCCTCGGCGCCCACGGCATCCCGCCAGCGCTCGAACACGGGCTTGCGCAGCAGCTGCCGGAGCCGGTCCTGCCCGGTCTGGCTGCCCTTCCCGCGCACGAGGAGCGAGATGTGGGTGGCGGGGTGGTCGGTGAGCAGCCGTTCGAGCACGGCCTGCCCGACGAAGCCGGTCGCGCCGGTCAGCAGGACGTGCGCGTCGCCGAGTTCGGTCTTCGCGTTCTGCGATGTCATGGGAGGAGCCTCGATTCCACGGTGGATGCGACGCCGGGGCGGATGCCGGGGAGCGCGGCGACCATTCCGCGGATACGGCGTGCCTCGGCTCGTCCGCTCCGGTCGCCGAAGACATGGCGTTCGAAGAAGGTGCGCTCGTGCCCGGAGCGACCGACCGAGCCGAGCGGCCAGGCGGCGCGCCGGAGGGCGCGGCGGGTGATGCGCCGGGCGCGGGCCGAGCCCTGGAGCCGGCGTTCCGCCTCCTCGGCGAGGAAGCGGATGTGGCGATGCTTGATCTCCACCACGGGGTCGATGATCGACGCCATGGCGGAGGACGCACCCGCCAGACGCCGGTAGGCCGCCTGCGTGATCCATTCGTCCACGAGGGCCGTCGTCACGTGTTCGGCGACGATCTGCGTACCGGTGATGTTCGCGACGAGGGAACGACGGATCGGCCCGCGGCGTTCGCGGCGCTCCGCCAGTACCCACCGCGCCGGACCGGCGCTCGAAGGGAGGTCGCGGGCGGCCGGAGAGGCTTCCAGGACGGCGTCGAGGACATCGGCTATCCAGAACCTCTCGAACATCCATGTGGTGAGGAACGCGGTGACACGGGCGTCCTTGTGTGTCGCCGTGACGAGGAGGTCGCGCACGCGGTGCAGCGTCGCGCGTTCCATGTCGCGCAGCGCGCGAACGAGCCGGACGGATTCGGCATCGAGCGGCTCTTCGGCGAGCGACCCGAGGTCGAGCGTTCCGCGGTGGCTGCCGTGTGCCGTGCGGGCGAACTCACGCACGTCGAAGCCCGCTGTCTCGGGCGGCGCGGTCGTCGTCTCGTTGTTCGAGTTCATGCACAGGCTTTCTGGGGCGGGAGCAGGGGGAAACGCTGCGGAAGCCCCGGAGCGTGCGCGAAGCCGTCGGGGGCCGTCACGTGAGACCGGGCGGCCGGCACATGTGTGACACGTGACGCGGCTCCGTGGGCCTGCGGGTGCGGCCGCGTGCGCCGGACCTTGCCGGGCATCGCTCATCTCCGCCCGGTGCGGAAGCTCGTGTCACAGGACGGATGCGTGGCCGGTCTAACCCGATGAGCCGAGAAACGAAAGGTGTGTCATGCGTGAGGACCCGGCCGTCTTGCGTTGTACGACCGAGGCAGTCCCCCTGGGCCGGCTCGTCGGACCTCGGACATGGAAGCCCTGTGGATCTTCGAGTTGCCATGCAGAAGCGGGTTGCTGACCGGTCGGCTCGTCCACGGGTCGCACTTGTCACCGGTGCCACGTCCGGTATCGGAGCGGAGTTCGCGCGCGCTCTGGCGGAGCGCGGATGGGACCTTGTCCTGGTGGCGCGCGACAGGGAGCGGCTCGGCCGGACGGCGGCCGAGCTCGAATCCCGGGGCCGTGCTGTCGAGGTGCTCCCCGCCGACCTGTCCGATCGAGCCGCCGTCGAGCGGGTCGCCGCCCGGCTGGCGGACCCGGCCCGTCCCGTGGACCTGCTCGTGAACAACGCCGGTTTCGGCGTGCACGCACCGATGACGTCGGCCGACACCGCTCCGCACGACCGGGCGTTCGAGGTCATGGGGCGCGCGGTGCTGGTGCTCGCCGGTGCCGCCGGGCGGGCCATGCGCGAACGCGGGCACGGTGCGATCGTCAATGTGTCGAGCACGGCCGGCTTCGTCACGATGGGCAGCTATTCGGCCGTCAAGGCCTTCCTGACCGCGCTCTCCGAGGGACTGGCGAACGAGCTCCACGGAACGGGCGTCACCGTGACGGCACTTTGTCCGGGCTGGGTCCGCACGGAATTCCACACACGGGCCGGAATCCGGTCGTCGAGCATTCCCGACTTCCTCTGGCTCGATGCCCGGCGACTGGTCGAGACGAGTCTGCGCGACGTGCGCCGCGGACGGGTGATCTCCGTGCCGAGCCTCCGATACCGGTTGCTCATCTGGTTCACACGTCATCTTCCACGCCGCACCGTCCGGTGGATCTCGCGACGTATCTCCTCCAGCCGCAACGACAGCCTCACTCACTGAAGGAATCAGTGCGGGCGAGCCCGCACGGGAAGGAAGCGGATGCCTGCGACGATACGCGGCCGTTTCACCTCACGCTCCCACGCTGCCGCGCGTTTCATCGCGCAGCGGGGGCTGTTGAAGCCCCTCGTCTGGAGCATGACCAGCGTCACGGTGCTCGGGCGCGAGCGCCTGGCGAACGTCGAGGACTCGTATGTCGTCGTCGCCAATCACACCTCGCACCTCGACACCCCACTCATCATGGGCGCGCTGCCCCGCCGACTGGCGCGCTACCTGGCCGTGGGAGCCGCCGCCGACTACTTCTTCGACGTGTGGCGGCGGCGCGGCCTGACGACCCTCTTCTTCAACGCCTTCCCGGTCGACCGCACCGGAGTGAACGCGCGCGGAGTGAGCGCCAAGGCTCTGCTGAACCGAGGGGTACCGCTCCTGATCTTTCCCGAGGGAACCCGCTCGCGCGACGGATCGCTCGGGGCGTTCAAGCCGGGGGCGGCGGCACTCGCCTCGTCGGCCGAGGTGCCGGTGCTCCCCGTCGCGGTCATCGGCGCGCATGCGGCACATCCTCGCGGGTCGAACTGGCCGAAACCGGGCCGTCTGCCGGTCGGGGTTGTCTTCGGTGAACCGCTCACCGCTTTTCCAGGGGAGTTGAGGAGCGAGTTCACCGAACGCATCCGCTCGGCGATCCTCACCCTCACCGAGGAGAACTCCGACCGCATCCTCGGCGTCGGTGCGACCTCCCGTCGTATACCTCAAGGAGACCTATCGTGACCGAAACCACCGGCCGCGCCCAGGCGCTGCGCTCCGACGATGTGAAACACATGAAGTGGTGGGGCTGGGGCGTGGAAGGTGTCGGATTCCGACACGAGGACAAACCTGGTTTCGCACCGTTCGTACAGAGGGCCGTCGGTCTCGATCTCCGGGCCGGCGAGCCCACCGAACGGCCCGACTTCTCGCAGTTGAAGGTGCCGGCCTCGACGGCGCCCGAGGAGTTCGTCGCCGTCCTGAACGGCATCGTCGGAGCCGGGAACACGGATGTCGACGACCTGTCCCGGGTCGTCCACACCTACGGCAAAAGCCTGCGTGACCTGGTTCGCGTCCGAGCCGGCGACATAGCACGCAGTCCCGATGTGATCGTCTACCCGGCCGACGAGGCGGAGGTGCAGAGCGTCGTCGACGCGGCCGTCCAGGCGGACGCGGTGATCATCCCCTTCGGTGGCGGCAGCAATATCGCGGGCAGTCTCGAGCCGCACCTGGACGAGTCCCGGGTGGTCGTCTCACTCGACCTCGGACGCCTCAACCAGGTGCTGGAGATCGACCCCGACTCCGGCCTGGCGCGTGTCCAGGCCGGGGCGCTGGGCCCCGATCTCGAGGCTCAACTCAATCGGGACGGCTGGACGATGGGGCACTTCCCCGACTCGTTCACCCACTCGACGCTCGGCGGGTGGGTCGCCACGCGCTCGTCCGGCATGCAGTCGGACAAGTACGGCGACATCGCGGACATCGTCAAGGGGCTGCGTGTCGTGCGGGCCGGGGGGATCCTCGTGATCCGTGCCGTTCCGAGCGCGTCGACGGGGCCGAGCGTGCGGGAGATGGTGGTGGGCTCCGAGGGGCGGCTCGGCGTCATCACCGAGGTCACGGTGCAGGTGCACCGGCTCCCCGAGAAGCGGGCCATCCACGCCTACTTCTTCGAGAATCTCGACCACGGCCTCGCGGCGATGCAGGAGATCGCCGAGAGCGACGTCTCGCCCTCGGTCACCCGTGTCTCGGACGCGTATGAGACGGCCTTCTCCCTGGCGACGAGCAAGGAGTCGAAGGGTGTTCAGAAGAAGGCACAGGCCGGCCTCATGGCCTATCTCAAGAGGCGTGGCTGGAACCTCGACGAGATGTGCCTCTCCTTCATCGGCTTCGAGGGCGACGAGGCACACGTGAAACGGCAGAAGTCGCTCGTCGGCCGGATCGTGCGCAGGCATCACGGCATCGCGGTCGGCCAGGGACCCGGTGCGCTCTACGACCAGAAGAAGTTCGACACGCCGTACATCCGCGACTTCCTGCTCGACCGCGGTGCCGCCGGCGACGTGAGCGAGACCGCCGGTCCCTGGTCGAAGCTGCGTGGCATCCACGCCGCGGTCTACGCGGCGGCCGACACCGCCTACGAGAAGATCGGCCGCACCGGCTGGACCATGTCACACATGTCGCACTCGTACCACTCCGGAGCCTGCCTCTACTTCACTTTCGCCTTCGTGTTCGGTGGCGATCCGCTCGGCGAGTACGACACCGTCAAGCGCGCGATCCAGCAGGCGTTCGTCGACGCCGGCGGCACGATCTCGCACCACCACGGGGTGGGCCTGGAGCACGCGCCCTGGCTGGAGGAGGACATCTCGACGGAGGGGGTCGCCATCATGTCGGGCCTCTTCGACGCTGCCGACCCGGGCGGCAACTTCAACCCTCGCAAGATCGTGCTCTGAGCACGGCGGTCCGCGGCGCCGGCGTTCCAGAACGCCTTCGAGAGACCCCGATGAAGCGGCGTGAGAGCACTGGGCACCACCTCGGGGTCATGCGTGTCACATTCATGCCTCATGCCCGGTCATATGGGTGGAAGAAGTCATGAACCTGCTCGCCCAAGAAGTGCGGACCCGGCGCCCCGCTGTCTCGGTTCCGCCCACCGCGGGCGACCAACCCGCCGTATCCGTTCGCTGTCGGCAACAAGACAGGCTCATGACATGAAGACCGTCCCTTTCGGGCCGGATGAGGAATGGTTTCAGGGGCATGGGTGATCAGAGCCAGAAAGAAGAAGCAGGCGAAGGAAGCGGCGGGGAGCGCATGGCCCGTTGGGCGGACGGACGCCTGGGCCCGTACAGCCTGCTGCGGGCCAAAGCACGTAAGGCTTTCCCCGACCACTGGTCCTTCCTGCTGGGAGAGATCTGTCTCTACAGTTTCATCGTCATTGTCGTGACCGGGGTCTATCTGACCCTGTACTTCCATCCGTCGATGAAAGAGGTGCGGTACAACGGCAGTTACCTGCCGTTGCGGGGGCAGACGGTGTCGGAGGCGTTCAACTCGACCATGCACCTCTCCTTCGACGTCCGCGGCGGCCTGTTGATCCGGCAGGCCCACCACTGGGCAGCCCTGGTGTTCATCGGGTCCATGCTCGTCCACATGCTGCGCGTGTTCTTCACCGGCGCCTTCCGCAAGCCCCGGGAATTCCAGTGGCTGTTCGGGTTCCTGCTCCTGGTCCTCGGGATGTTCGGAGGGCTGACCGGATACGACCTTCCGGATGACCTGCTCTCCGGAACCGGGCTCGCCGTCGTGAACGGGACGATCCTTTCCATACCGATCGTCGGAACCTACCTGTCGATGTTTCTCTTCGGAGGCGGGTTCCCGGGCGGTGAACTGGTGGCTCGCTTCAACACAGTCCACGTTCTGATCATCCCCGCCCTCATGGTGGGACTGCTCGTGGCCCATCTGATCCTGCTGCTCCTCCACCGGCACACGCAGTATCCAGGCCCGGGACGGAGCAACAAGAACGTGGTGGGCCTGCCGCTCAAGGTACGGGCGGTCAAGTCCGCGGGCTTCTTCTTCCTGGTCACCGGTGCCATCTTCGCCATCGCAGCACTGGTGCAGGTCAATCCCATCTGGCTGTACGGCCCCTACCGCGTCGACCAGGTCTCGGCCGGATCGCAGCCCGACTGGTACATGGGCGTGGCGGACGGACTGCTGCGCGTCATGCCCGGCTGGGAAATCGACCTCTGGGGTCACACCCTGGCACTGGACAACCTGATCCCGCTGGTGGCAGGCGTCGGCCTCTTCCTGGCCATGGGCGTGTACCCGTTCATCGAGCCCTGGCTGACCGGGGACTCTCGTGAGCAGCACCTTCTCGACAGACCGCGCAACCGCCCCGTGCGAACAGCACTCGGTGTCGCCTGGATCAGCTTCTATCTGGTGTCACTCACCGGCGCGGCGAACGACATCATCGCCACCCGGTTCCATCTCTCGGTCGAATCGGTGACGTGGACGATCCGCATCGGTCTCTTCGTCGCGCCCGTCGCAGCCTACGCCGTGGCGAAGCGGTGGGCCCTCGGTCTGCAACGCAGAGACCGCGACAAGGTGCTGCACGGCCGAGAGACAGGTGTCGTAAAACGTCTGCCGGACGGCGAGTTCATCGAGGTGCACGAGCCTCTCGGCCAGGCGGAACTCCACCTTCTCACACAGCATGAGCAGTACACGCCGATCGCACCCGGCGCGAACGGCAACGCGGAGAGCCCGGGTGCCGGCGCCCGCCTCGGCCGCCGCCTGCGTGTCGGTTTGAGCCGCGCCCTCTACGGCGAAGGCTCACAGATCCCCAAGCCGACCACGCAGGAGTACCGGGAGATCGCCGATGAGCACCTGCGCTGAACAGAGCGGCCCGTAGGCAGCCGCGCGTCCCGCGCTCCGCCGACTGGCCGACCACCCACCCAGACAATGCAGTTCCGACACGGATCCTGGCCGCTCCGTGGGAAGGTGCGATTCGGCATGAGTGCCGCTGGAGTTGTCCCCTACCTGCTGACCGGCCTGTTTTCAGCGGCCGCCGTGCGCGCGCTCCGGCAGGGTGTCCTGACACGGACTCGTCTTTTCCGCGGCCGCGTCGACGATCTGCTGCACGCCGCCATGGCCCTGGCCATGACAGTGATGCCGTGGAGCTGGGGTGGCGCCCTGCCGGAGCTGCCGCAGTCGGTCTTCTTCGCCGGCGCCGCGGTGTGGTTCCCGCTGACCGCCGTCAGGTGCGGCCAGGAGGGACGGCTGTCGGCAACCGCCAGGAGAGTGCCCTACGCGGTCGGCATGGCGGCGATGACCTGGATGTCGTACCGCGCGGCGGGCCATGCGCACCCGACCATGGCCGTGGGTGTACCGACAGCACACCAGGCCGTGGGTCTCCGCCACTTCACGGGTGAGTCGAAGGCCGACAACATCGTCACAGGGGTGTTGGCGCTGTACCTCCTCACCTGTTCTCTCCGCTCGTTGACCCGTGACATGCCCACACTGCGCGCAACGACCGGGACGGCCGACAACCCGACCAGCCTGAAGAGCGTTTGCAACCGTTTCTGGGACGGAGCGACAGCCATGGGAACGGCGGTCATGCTGCTGATGCCCCACTGATCTCTTCGCCGGAACCCCGCTCAGCCGGACGGACCACCGTGCCGGTGGCCGTCACAGCCGGAATGGCCCGTCGGTCAACTGGTGGACCGGGCACCGGCTTCCCGTCGCACCGCCCTCTTGGGACAGCTCCATGTCCGACGCCGAAGGAGAATGACATGACCACCGCTCCCCCCGCACCGCCGTCCGACCTGCTGGGCGCCGACTTCTACCGCTACGAGGCGCTCCTCACGGACGACGAACGCAAGATACTGCGCAAGGCCCGCGCCTTCCTGCGTGACGAGATAAAGCCGATGGTCAACGGGTACTGGGACAGGGGTGAGTTCCCCATGGAGCTGATCGAGAAGTTCCGCGGGAGCGGCCTGACCGCCCTGTCCTACGAGGGTTACGGTGAGCACCTGCCCGCCGCCAGCCATCTGCTCGGCGGCATGCTGGCGATGGAGATGAGCCGTGTCGACGCCTCGGTCGCCACCTTCTTCGGCGTCCACAACGGACTCAGCTTCTACTCCATCTACACCGGCGGCGACCAGGAGCAGCGGAAGAGGTGGCTGCCCGCCATGGCCTCGATGGAGAAGATCGGCGCTTTCGCCATGACCGAGCCGCTGGGCGGCTCCGACGTCTCCGGTGGCATGCGCACCACCGCCAGGCTCCAGGGCGACACCTGGGTCCTCAACGGCGCGAAGAGGTGGATCGGCAACGCGACCTTCGCCGACCACGTCGTGGTGTGGGCGCGGGACGTGGCCGACAACCAGGTCAAGGGCTTCGTCGTCGAGAAGGGCACCCCGGGCTTCGTGCCGGTGAAGATCGAGGGCAAGATCGCGCTGCGGATCGTACAGAACGCCGAGATCACCCTGACCGACGTACGGGTGCCGGAGGCGAACCGCCTCCAGAACATCAACTCCTTCAGGGACGTCGCGGAGATCCTGCGCTTCACGCGCAGCGGTGTCGCCTGGCAGGCCCTGGGTGTCATGATCGGTGCCTATGAGCTCGCACTCGCCTACGCCAAGGAGCGTCAGCAGTTCGGGCGTCCGATCGCCGGGTTCCAGATGGTGCAGGACCTGCTGGTGAAGAGCCTGGGCGACATCACCGCCTCCTGGGGCATGCTGGTACAGCTCGCCCGGCTGCAGGACCAGGGCGTCTTCCGCGACGACCACTCGGCGCTGGCCAAGGGGTTCACCACATCGAGGATGCGGGAGGTCGTCGCGTTCAGCCGCGAGATCTTCGGTGGCAACGGCATCGTCCTGGACTACGACGTCGCACGGTTCTTCGCCGACGCCGAAGCCCTCTACTCCTATGAGGGCAGCCGCCAGATGCAAACCCTCATCGTCGGAAAGTCCATCACCGGGCAGAGCGCCTTCGTGTGAGTCGTGCCGGAAGCGCTCACTCGGCTCCGTCGGCGGTCTCGCCCCGTTCGACGGCCAGCCGGGTCAGTTCGACGCGGGTGTTGATGCCGAGCTTGGTGAAGATGTGCCTCATGTGGGTGTTGACGGTGTGCACGGACACGTAGAGCCGGTCGGCGATCGCCCGGTTGGTCAGGCCGTCCACGACGAGCGGGATAAGTTTCCGTTCGGATTCGGTCAGACTCGTCCACCCCGGGGAGCTGGTCGTGTCCTGCCGCGGGGCGCCCGCGCGCACCCCGAGTTGCCGAAGACGCCGCCTGATCCGTTCGTGATCGCGCCGGGCTCCCGAGGCCGACGCCAGCTGACCCGCTTCTTCGAGGTACGGGATCGCCCGCGCGGTATCGATCGATGTGGCCATGAGCTCGCCCAGATCCTCGTAGGCCGCGGCCAGAGCAAGCCCCCTGCCGGTGCTCCGGTAGCCGGTGACGGCGGACGTGAGTGCACCGGGGTCGCGGTGGAGCAGGCCGTCCACATGGGCGCGGACGGCCGCGATGATCTCCTGGCTGTCATCCCGGGCGGTCAGGGTGCGCAGTGCGCCGGACACCGCCTGCGCGACCGACGGCTCCGCGCCGCGCAACGCGATACGCACGATCGCGGGCCAGTGGGACGGCGGAAGGGCGAGCAGCCGTGTCGGCTCGCTGTCCTCGAAGCCGCCCGTGAGTGCCGTTGCCGCTGCCTCGTCGCGGCCCTCCGCGGCCGCCAGGCAGGCGCGGGCGAGAGACACCCACAGGCCGTACCGCTGTGCGTTCGTGCCGGAGCCGGCTTCGGCGGCGCGGAGCTGGTCCCTCGCCTTGGCGAGGTCACCGCGCCTGATCTCCACCAGTGCCAGCACGGAGCGGGCCTGCGGATTCGGCTGGGTGATCTCGAGTTCGTCCGCCACCGCCAGACTGGCCTCGGCCTCCACGGCCGCGTCGTCCAGCGCGCCCTGTTCAAGCAGGGCGCAGGCACGGCGGGCGTGCCAGTGGGGAAGTGACCAGCCGAGGCCCAGCGCCTCCGCTTCGTGCTGTCCCTCACGCAGCACCCGCTCGGTGTCCGCGAGCCGGTCAGTGGTGGTCAGTACCGTGGCCAGCCACAGCGCCGGAATTCTCGGGGGCCTCAGGTAGGGCACGGTGGGCTCGGTGCGGGCGCGGGCGGTGGCTGCCTCCGCAAGCTCCAGAGCCCGGGCCAGGTGCCCACGGTAGAAGAGGGTCTGCGACTGGAACACCATGACGCTGACGACGACGGCCGGATCGGGGCTCCGGTAGGAGTCCGCGACCAGGCCGGTGTCCGCCTGCTCGGCAGCGGTGATGTTTCCGAGGTACACGTGGCCCGTCGCCTGCGTCTTCAGCAGCAGGACTCGCAGGCCGGACGGCAGCGCGGGGAGGTCCAGGGCGTGCTGCAGGTGTGTCATGGCGGCGGCGTCGTCACCCGCGGCCTGGTGTATTTCGGCGGCCACCAGGCGCAGGTTCGCCTCCTGCGGCGGCTCCAGACCGTCCGACAGGGCGGCGTCGACCAGGTCGAGCGCCTCGTGAACCCGGCGGGTCCGGCCGAGGTATTCGGCGGCGTCGGTCAGCAGGCCGACACGACGCCGGTCGCGCCGGGGCAGCAGGCCGGCGATCCGCTGAGCGAGGTCCGCGGCGGCGTCGGGCGCCGTCGACGACAGTTCCCGTACGGCCGTGTGCAGACTGGTCACGGCGTCGTCGTCGAGCGGGCCGCCCGCCATGACGACGTGCCAGGCCACCTCCGCCGATCGTGCCCCGGTGGCGCGCAGACTCTCGGCGGCCTCCCGGTGCAGGGTGGTCCGTACGGCCGGCGGAAGGTTCTCGTGGACGGCCTGCCTCAGGAGGTCGTGGCGGAAGGCGAGTCGCGGGCCGTCCGCCGAGAGCAGTCCGCCGTTCAGGGCGGCCTCCACGCCTGCCAGCAGGCTGCCGGCCTGCCTGCCGAGCAGGCGGGCGGCCGTACCGAAGTCGAATTCGCGGCCGAGGACGGAGCCGATCTGGAGCAGGCGTACGGCATCCTCCGGGAGCTGCTCCAGACGTGCGCCGACACTCTGCCGGAAGCCGACGGGGATGTCTCGGTACAGGCGGCCGGCAGCGCCCGCCTCCGCTTTGACGGCTTCCGTGTCAGGAAAAGAGCGCACCAGTTCGATAGCCAGGAACGGATTGCCCGCGACACCTCGCAGCATCCTGGCCAGACCGGGTGAGGGCTTCACCCCGAGCACGTCGGCCGCGATGTTCTCCAGTTCCTGCTGCGGCAGGGGACCGAGGGTCAGCCATCGGGCTCCGAGGCGTTCGAGGTCCTCCCGCACCCTGACCACGGTCGGCCGCTCGGTCTCCGACCGGACCGCCAGCACCCACTGGATCCGCGAGGCGGCCAGGCGTCCGGGCAGCGTGCGCAGCGCGAAGAGCGTGGCCGGATCCGCCCATCGCGTGTCGTCCACGAGCACGAGCACCGGCGCGCGCTGAGCCCGCTCCTCCAGAGCGTCCGCGATGCTGTCCAGCAGCCGGAGCCGCTGGTCGTCCACGGCCGCGACGGCTCGGGCGGAACCGTCGCAGGCCTGCAGGGCCGACTGCAGGGCGGCCCCTGCGGCGTACTGATCGAACTCGTCGGCCCGTACGGAGACCACATCGAACCCGCACCGCCGCGCCCGCTCGTCCAGCTCCGCGAGCAGCCGGCTCTTGCCGACGCCGGGCACGCCTTCCACGACGACGCAGGCGCCCCGTCCGCCACGCACGGCCACCAGAGCTTCGCGGACGGCCGCGATCTCACGGTCCCGCCCCCGCAGGCTCAGCCCGGCCCCCGCCTGCGCACCGCGCCCGGGGTCCAGGCCGCCCGTGGGGTCTGTGGTGCGCATGGGGCAAGCATGCCGCAGGCCATGGGCGCCCTCAACGCCGGTCCCCCTGTGTGATCGGCACTCCGGCAGGTCAGGCGGGGCGCGGGGCGCGCAGATGGGCCCGCTGCGTCAACTCCCGCTCCTCGACCAGGGTGAGCATCGGCTGACCCGGCGCGCACATCATGAACACGATGTACTTGGCCGGCGCGTCCGACGAGGCGTTGCCGTTCTGGTAGTGGATCACGTCACCGCCCGGCTCCCAGAACGTCTCACCGGCCTTGATGACGCGTTCCGGCTCGCCCTCGAGCTCCCACCGGACCGCCCCTTCGAGGACGTAGCCGAAACACGGCCCCGAGTGGCGGTGCGGAGGAGTCCCGGGGTCGCCGGGCGGCCACTCGACGAGAACGGTCATCCCGGAAGCACCCTCGGGAACGAAGGGCGGCTTGACGTCCGCCAGCATCCTGGGGCCGAACGTCGACTCGCTGTCCTGCTGCGCGGTCTCGTTCGCCGAGTCCTCTGCCGACACTGCTGCACCTCCGTGGGCCTGCCCGAAACGGATGGTCCGGCACCGCTCGTGGGCCGGTGTACGGCGTCCGCGGCGGGCCGTGCGCCTGCTGCCTCACGAGCGGAGCTCCAAGACCACCTTGCCTCCTGTCCGCGGCCCTCACAAACCAGGAGCCCGCGGCATCACCCCGGGAACCGGTGATGGTGCTGACGCGGGGGCCAGCTCCTCTTCGGCCCAGACCACCTTGCCACCCGATACGGAGCGGAAACCCCATCGGCGGGACAACTGCGCGACCAGGAAGAGGCCGCGGCCGTTCTCGTCATGGGTGCGTGCGCCGAGCAGACGTGGGGAGCAGGCGCTCGTGTCGAACACCTCGCAGGTCAGGACCTGGTGCCGGATCAGACGCAGAGTGATCCGGCCGCTCCCGTGCCGGACGGCGTTGGTGACCAGTTCACTGACGATCAGCTGTGTGGAGTCCGCAAGGCCTCCCAGGCCCCATTCGGCCAGCTGACGGGCTGCCAGGTGCCGGGCACTGCGGGCGGCGGTCTGGTCGCTCGGCAGTGCCCAGGAGGCGACCTGGGCGGGGCTGAGGGTGCGGGTCCGCACGAGGAGCAGTGTGGCGTCGTCGGAGGGTGCCTGCCCCGGGAAGGTCTCCATCGCGCGGCCGCAGAGTTCGTCCAGGGTGCGGCTCGGCTGTGCCAGAGCGGTGCCGAGGCGGTGCATGCCCACGTCGATGTCGTGGTCGCGGGTCTCGATGAGGCCGTCGGTGTACAGGCCGAGGAGACTTCCCTCGGGCAGTTCCAGTTCCACGGCCTCGAAGGGGACTCCCAGCCCGATGCCCAGGGGGGTTCCGGTGGGCAGGTCGGGGAAGGCGACCCGCCCCTGCGGGTCGATGATCGCGGGCGGGGGGTGCCCGGCCCGTGCCATGGTGCACCGGCGGGTCACCGGGTCGTAGACCGCGTACAGACAGGTGGCACCCACGGCCGGGGGGTACTGCTCCGGGCCGTCGGCGTCCTCCTCGGCCAGCCGCTGGACCGTGTCGTCGAGGTGGGTCAGCAGTTCGTCGGGGGGCAGCTCCATGTCGGCGAGCGTGCGCACGGCGGTGCGGAGCCGGCCCATGGTCGCGGCGGCGTTGATCCCGTGTCCGACCACGTCGCCGACGACGAGTGCCACCCGCGCGCCGGACAGCGGGATCACATCGAACCAGTCACCCCCGACGCCGTGATCCATGTCGGCGGGGAGGTAACGAGACGCCGTCTCCACCGCCGCGCCGCCCTTCAGACGGTGCGGAAGCAGGTTCCGTTGGAGGGCGAGGGCAGCGGTGTGCTCGCGGGCGTACTGGCGCGCGTTGTCCAGCGCCAGCGCGGCGCGGCTGACGAGTTCCTCGGCGAGGAGCACGTCGACCTCCTGGAACGGCCCCGGGTCCACGGTGCGGACGAACAGCACCATGCCCAGCAGGACACGCCGCGCCCGGATGGGAATGACCATCAGGGAGTGCATGCCGTTCTCGTGGATCTTCCGCGCCCGCGTGGGGTCATGGTCGATCCATGTACCAGGAGCGGTGTCCAGGACCGGCTCGAGGTGGGGCCTGCCGGAGCTCAGGACATCGGTGAAGGGCGAGGCGGGCGGCCAGGGCACCACCTCACCGTGCACCCATGGGGACTCCGGGACCCCTTGACGGACCGAGGCCAGACCGGCGCGCCTGAAAACAGGGAGGCGTTCGCCCGTGAACCCGACGTGGACCGGGGGCCCTTCTCCGCCGGGCACCGACTGCTCGAGGTCGACGGCGACGTAGTCGGCGAGCAGAGGCACGGCCAGGTCGGCCAGGTCCTGGCTGGTCCGCATCACGTCCAGGCTGCTGCCGAGGCGGGTGCTGCCCTCGCTGAGTATGGCCAGGCGATCGCGCGCCCGCCGGCTCTCGGTGACGTCGACGCTGATGACGCACACCCCCAGCACCAGGCCGTCGGCGTCCCGGAGGCAGAAGATCGAAGCCGCGAACGTGTGCTCCCGCTGCGGGCTCGACGGCAGCCGCGTCCGGTAGTCGTGGACCTTGATCGGCCCGCTCCGGACAGTCTGCCGCATCGCTGACTCGAGTGCTTCGGTCTCGGCGTCCGGGTGCACCTCGGTGAATCGACGTCCGAGCCGTCGGTCGCGGGAGATGCCGTCGTGGCTCTCCATCGTGTCGTTCACCCAGGTGCAGCGCAGTTGCGGGTCCCCGACGACGATGCCCATGGGGACGCGGGCGAGCAGGGACTCCCGCACCAGTCGGTTCGTCGCTTCCCCGGAGGCCTCGCCGATGTCGGTCACGGACACCAGCCACCGGACCGTTCCGCCCTGCCCCCACAGCATCGAGACCCGCAGGCTCACGTCGAGTGCGTGACCGTCCTTGTGCCGCACCGTCGTCGTGCCCGACCAGCCGCGCTGGGTGCGGCACTGCTCGACGAACTCCGCAGTCGTCGGTGCTTCCTCGGGGTACGGCAGTACGGCCGAGGCCGACCGGCCCACGACGTCGCCGGCGGAGTACCCGACCAGCCGCTCGGCGGCCCCCGTCCATCCGACCACCGTCCCCTGCTCGTCGAGCATCGCGATCGCCGACTCCGAGGGCTCGTGGATGTTCGGCTGCTCACCGGGTATCGCTTCGTCAGTGCTGATCATCGAATTCGTCGTCCTCGGATAGGTGGCGGCGGAGCAGACGTCTGCGGCACGCCGTGCTTCGTCACGGTTCTCGATTCCGGACTCGGACATGAGCCGAATTGCGCCCCTACTTGTCCCTTTTCAGGCCATTGACCGGACGGCGCTGTGATCTGTGACAACGGGGGCCGGCGGGCGCAGCGGGCTCTCCCGCGCGGGGTCGGCCGGAGCGGACGTACGGTGCTGGTATGTGCGCCATGCGGGAAGACGGCGCGGTACAGCCCTGCGGGCCTCGTCCGTCCTCACCCGCCGGCGGATCGACTCGCCGGGCGGAGCTGGACCGGCTGCTGGAGTTCGCCGTGCGCGACACGGGGGTGCTCGCGGGTGCGGTGTTCTTGCTGGCTTCCAACGGGCACACGCTGCGGTTGGAGGCGACCCTGGGGCTGCCGGCCGACTGTCTGGCGCCCTGGTTCCGCATGGCGCTGTCCAGTCCTGATCCGGTGGCGGAGGCGCTGCGCCGACGACGGCTGGTCTGGCTGAGCAACCCCGAGGAACTCGCCCGGCGCTATCCGCGCACGGCGATCGCACTTCCGTACCGCTGCGCGGCGGCCGCGGCACCGATCGTCACCGGCACCCGGGGATGGGGCGCCCTGCTGCTTCTGTGGCCCGGGTCCGGCACCGCCGGGGCCACCGGGCCGGGACCCGATCGGGTCGCTGCCGTCTGCAGCCGCCTGGGGCGGTTCCTCCGCGACGCGTCCGACACCGGCCACGCCGTCCGCCCGGGACCGGCACCACGCACCCTGCCGCACCCGCCGGCCCGCAGCCGGGATCCGGCCGAGGCGCTGGCCGCGACGGACCTCGTGGAACGGTTGCCGGAGGGCAACTGCTCGCTCGACCTCGAGGGCAGGTTCACCTACGTCAGCGCCACCGCCGCCACCCTGCTCGGCGGCAGCGTCCCCGAGCTGACCGGCACCCGCCCCTGGCAGTCCTTGCCCTGGTGCGCCGACTCACGCTTCGAGGACTGCTTCCACGGCGCCCTGGCGAGCCGCAGGCCCGCCTGCTGCACCGCCATGCGTCCGCCGGACCAGTGGCTCGCCTTCGAGCTCTACCCCGACGGATCCGGGGTGAGCGTCCGTATCTCGCCGGCCGGCCCGGGCCCCTCCCCACGGGCCGGGCCCGCCGAGACGCGGACATTCCTGGGCGAGCCGATCCCCCTGGGCGAGGTCTACCAGGTGCTCCACCTGGCCGCCGCTCTCTCCGAAGCCGTGGGCGTGCGTGACGTGGTCGATCTGATCACCGAAGAGATACTGCCGGCCTTCGGCGCCCGGACCGTGGCCCTGCTCGCGGCCGAGGACGGCAGAATGCGTGTCATCGGCCGTCGCGGATACGACCCCGGGCTTCTGGAACTCTTCGAAGGAGCTCCGCTGACCTGCCAGGCGCCCCCGGTCCGGGTCCTCGCCACCGGCCGGCCCGGTTTCTTCGCCACGTTCGAGGAACTGTCCCGCGCCTACCCACCCGCCGTCCGTCAGGAAGGCCTGCACGCCTGGGCCTTCCTGCCGCTGATCACCTCCGGGCGCCCGGTGGGCTCGTGCGTGTTCGCCTTCGACCACCCCCATCCCTTCTCCGAGCAGGAGCGGGTGATCTTCACCGCACTCGCGGGGCTCATCGCCCAGGCGCTGGAACGGGCCCGCCTCTACGACGCGAGCAAGGAGCTCGCGCAGACCCTCCAGGCGGCCCTGCTCCCCGACTCGCTACCGGACGTCCCGGGTCTGGACGCAGCCGCCCGTTACCTACCCGCCGCCCGCGGTATGGACATCGGCGGCGACTTCTACGACCTGGTGCGGGTGGACGACACCACGGCGGCCGCGTTCATCGGCGACGTTCAGGGTCACAACGTCACCGCCGCCGCGCTCATGGGCCGGATCCGTCCCTCCCTCCGCTCCCACGCCGTCACCGGAACCACGCCGGTGCAGGCCCTCACGCAGGCCAACCGCCAACTGGTCGACCTGGATTCGGGTCGCTTCGCCAGCTGCCTGTACGCACGTCTCGACCTCGCACGCCGCCGGGCCGTCCTGGCCACCGCCGGGCATCCCCCGCCGATCCTGTGCCACCCCGACGGACACGCCGAGGTCCTCTCCCTGCCGCCCGGGCTGCTGCTCGGCATCGACCCCGACACGGACTATCCCTCCACCGAGATCCCGCTGATCCCCGGCACCGTCCTCGCCCTGTACACCGACGGACTCGTCGAAACTCCCGGAGTCGACCTGGACGACGCCATGTCCGGGCTCGCCGCCCAGCTCGCCCGGGCCCGGTTCCAGCCGATGGACCGGCTCGCCACGGCCCTGATCGACCACGCACGGCGAACCGCACCCACGACGGACGACATCGCCTTGCTGCTCATCGGGCTCGCCACCACCGGGTAGGGCGGAGTGCTGCGGGACGGGGAGCGTGGCTCACCCATCGGCCGGCGCCGGACCGGGAACAGTCGCGCAGCGGGCGCGGGAGCCCAGAAACGCGGCGATCTTGCTCGGGTTGAACACCCACATCACCCTGTGTATGCCGTCCCTCGAAGCGGCGATCGTCAGGATGGTGGTGGGGGAACCGTCGCGGTACATCATCACGCTCGGACGGCCATTGGCCTGGACCAGTCGCAGCTCCGTGTCCTGCCAGAACCGCGGGGTGGCGGTCGCCAGGTTGGCCACAGGCGCACGGCCCACCACGGGTACGCGGGCGGCACCTCGGAGACCGTCACCGTCGGAGAGGCTGACGATGTCAGGGGCGAGGACGGCTTCCAGCGAGGCCACATCCCCGGTGCGAGCCGCTGAGACGAAGGCGTCCAGCAGGCGTCGATGCTCCACCGTGTCCACACTCACCCGCGGCTCGCCCGACAGGCGCTTGCGCGAACGGCTCACGATCTGGCGGATGTTGACGACGCTGAGCTGCAGGATCTCGGCAATCTCCGGATAGGAGTAGTCGAACGCCTCCCGCAGGACGTACGCGGCCCGCTCGGTGGGACTCAGCTTCTCCAGTACCAGCAACAGGGCCAACTCCAGTGCCTCCGCGCGCTCCGCGCCCACCTCCGGATCCAGACTGGTGTCGACGGGCTCCGGCAGCCACGGCCCGATGTAGGTCTCCCGACGCACCCTCGCCGACTGCGCCACGTTGATGGCCAAGCGGGTCGTCGCGCTCGACAGGAAGGCCACCGGGCTCACCACTACGGAACGGTCGGTCTTCTGCCAACGCAGCCACACCTCCTGGACCACGTCCTCGGCCTCGACCACACTGCCGAGCACACGGTAGGCGATCCCGAAGAGGCGCGCGCGGTGCTGCACGAAGTCAGAAACAGCCTCGCCAAGGTCACTTGTCACAGGTGATGGAGGCTCCGCCCGGCTTGTTCGGATGGTGCGGGAAATGTGGCCACCAAAAGTCACGACTGGTCCAATCGCAGCTGGACCAGAGATCCGAATCAGCCCCGTTCCTCCGGCCGAACCGGCACATGGGAATGCCGCAGGCTGTTGTCGGAACAGTGGCGGTCAGGCAAGACATCGTGGTCTCGCGGCCCGCCCCTCGGCTCACATCAGGACTCCGGGCAACAACTGCACTTCTCTTCAGGGAATGGAAACAATCTTCGTCAACCACGCCAGACTGGTCGTACTGCCACCTGGACGCATCGCACAAACGAGTGATTCGACCGGCCGAGCGGCGGGATCCGCCTCAGGGACACCGCCCCTCGGCTCATGACCACCTCATGACCGCCTCATGGACGTCCAAGGCCGCCCCACCTCCCTCATCCGCTCGACCTGTCGCACCATTGACCGGCAGGGATCGAAAGTTGTGACACGGAGCCATCACACCTTGAACGACAGTCGCGCCACTCCGTCGAACGCGGCACCGCCCGCCCGCGGTCGTGGCGGATCTTCCACAGCGCACGATGCGGCCTGGTCGGACGGCACGGTGCCCCTGTAGAACGGTGCATATGATGTTGCCGGGGTACCCATTTCCGCGTCCGGGCCGGGTGGCACACGGCCGAGCCGAGGCGTGGCCGGAGGGGTACAGGATGTGAGGAACGCATGGGCTCCGTAACGCACTCGACGCACGACATCGCGGTCACCGCCGAAGGCCTCCAGGAGGATTTGGCCCGCCTCCAGATCCAGAAGCAGGCACTGGAAAGGGAACTTGCCGCGGTGGTGGCGCATCTCGGCTCGGTGCAGCGGGCTCTCAGCGCCTTCGAGTCCTTGATGCGCGCCCCGGCTGCCGCCGAGCAGGCCCAGGTGGCGAAGCCCGTCGTCCCGCAGGCCCCGCCCGCCGCCACCGAGTCCGAGGGCGTCGCGACGCCCGCCACCGAGTCCGTCGAGTCCGAGGGCGTCGCGACGACACCTGTGCCTCGGGCGCAGAAGCCGCCGAGCAGGAGCGAGGACGCCCTCCGTCCTGCTCCGGCTGGGGACGACACGGACGGGCAGAAGAAGTACGGTCGGCTCACCGAGCAGATCATGGAGTACTTCGCCGCGGCCGGCGCCGTCGACGTACGGGCCCGTGATGTGGCCGCCGCGCTGGGCCGTGACTCCGACAGCGCAAGCATCAACGGGGTTCGCAGCACACTCGATCGCCTTGTCGGCGCCTCTCGCGTCCAGCGGACCGGGCGAGGTCTCTACCGCGCCCGTCGCGCCTAGACCACGGCGATGTGTCCGTGACCACGGCGATGTGTCCGTCTCCGCATGCGAGCGCGGTGCCGAGCTGAGCGGCGCCCGGCGGTTCAGCTCAACGATCCCAGGAGGACGGCGAAGCACAAGGCCATGGCCACGGTGATCAGGATCATCGCGGTCAGCGTTCCTCGTAGCCACCGTGTGAGGCGGACACGGTGCTGCTGCTGCACCTCGCTGATGCTTGCCGCGACGTGTTCCGTGACCATGCGTGCCACGTACCTCTGTTCCTTGAGGTACCAGCTCTCGATATCCGCCTTCTGCTCCTGGTTCAGCCCCGCCACCCGCGTGGTGAAGACCGCCACGCGCTGTCGTGCCGCGTCCAGATGGGCATGCCGGTACAGGAAGGTCTCGATGTCGGTCAGGCCGCGCGCGGCCTCCTTGCTCGTGTTCATGGTGTGCTCCACAGGGAAGGCGGTGAGCCCGGGTGCGGGATCCCGCGTGGTCATGCGGCCGTGCGGCCACTCGTCGGGCTCTCACCGGGGCGCTGCGGATCGCCGCTCGTGACGAACGCGTCCCGTGGATGCTGCACGGAGGCGAGGGAGACCAGGTCCCGGCCGAAGAACGCAGCCGTGAGCCAGACCGTGAGGACGCGGATCTTGCGTTCCCATGAGGGCACGGCCAGGACGTGGTAGCCCCGGTGCATCAGCCAGGCCGGCAGCCCCTTGATGACGATCCTCTTGTACTGGAAGATGCCCCGTCCCAGTCCCAGCGTGGCCACCACCCCCAAACTGCTGTGGCGGTAGTTCTTGATCCGTCCCCCGCGCAGGTCGGCCACGATGTTCTTCGCGAGGCGTCTGCCCTGCCGCACGGCGTGCTGGGCGTTCGGCACCGTGTGAGCCCCGGGCACCGTTGAGGCCAGGTCGGGAACGGCCGCGTCGTCCCCGGCCGCCCATGCGTCCACGACGAGTTCGCTGCCGGTGCCCACGCGCAGATCGGGACGGACCACGAGCAGACCCCGTTCGTCGATCGGGAGATCCGAGTGGTTGTGCACGACCGGATTGGAGGCGTTGCCGGCGGTCCATACGACCAACGCGGAATCGAACTCCGCCCCGTCGGAAAGCACTACATGGCCGTCGGCGAGGGAGCGGATCTGTGTGTTGAGGTGAACATGCGCGCCACGGCGTTCCAGGGAGCGCACCACCCAGGCGCCCGGCTTGTCCCCCACCTCGGGCAGGATGCGGCCCCGGGCCTCGACCAGGTGGAAGGACAGCTCGTCGCTGCCCAGCTCCGGATACGACTTCAGCATCGCCGTCGCGAGCGACAGCAGTTCCCCGAAGCCCTCGACCCCGGAGAATCCGCCACCCACGAACGTCACCGTCAGCAGTCTTTGCCGCTCGGCGCCGGGAGGCAACGACGCCGCCTGGTCGAACGCGGTCATCAGCCGGTCGCGGATGGCCACCGCCTCCTCGACGTGCTTCAGACCGATCGCGTGCTGGGCGAGCCCCGGGATGGGGAAGGTGCGGGTCACGGCGCCGGCGGTGACGACGAGGGTGTCGTAACGCAGTTCGTAGTCCGCCCCCTTGGCAGGCCGTACCGTGACCGTCCGGTCGGCATGGCTGATCGTGGTCACGGTTCCTGCGATCAGCCGGGCGCGGCGCAGGTGCCGTCGCAGCGACACGGCGGCGTGTCGGGCCTCGACCGATCCGGCCGTGACCTCCGGCAGGAACGGTTGGTATGTCATGTAGGGGCGGGGGTCGACAACCGTGACCCGTGCCTCCGCCGTGCTGAGCCTCTTCTCGAGGCCCCAGGCCGCGTAGAAGCCTGCGTAGCCGCCACCGACAATCAGAATTTCACGCATCAGACCCTCTGTTTGTTGTTCGACACCTCTTTGACAAGACAGGGCCAGACGGTGTGACACAGCTTGTTGGGCGAAAACGAGCGCCCTGGTCCGGCGGGGCCAGGACACCGTCCGGTGCCGAACCGACGTTTGACAGCGCCACCGGACGTCCACCATGCTTCCATTAATTCATTAGTACAAGCATGATGGAACCGAGGAAGGCGCCGTGATCGACTACCGGATCGACCGTGGCAGCGGCGTACCGGCCTATGTGCAGATCGTCGAGCAGACCGAACGAGCACTCCGGATGGGCTTCCTCAAGGTCGGGGACAAGCTGCCCACGGCCAAGGAGGTGGTGGCGGCGACCGCCATCAACCCCAACACCGTGCTGCGCGCCTACCGCGACATGGAGCAGGCCGGCCTGGTCGAACTGCGCCGTGGTCTCGGAACCTTCGTGACGCGATCACTCGCCCGGCCCGGCGCGGAGGACGACTCGCCGCTGCGCCGGGAAGTCACCGACTGGGTCGCACGCGCCCGGGCCGAAGGCCTGGAACGGGCCGACGTCCTCGCCGTGGTCACAGCGGTTCTGGACGCCTACGACAACGAACACGACAGCCACACCCCGGGCGACCGGGAACGGAAGAAGGAGGACGTATGACCGGGCCTGCCGCGCCGGCCGCACTGCGCGCCACGGGACTCGGATTCCGGTACCGGAAGCGGGGCGGCTGGGCCCTGCGGGACTGCGAGTTCACCGTGCCCGGCGGTCGTGTCGCCGCCCTCGTCGGACGCAACGGCGCCGGCAAGAGCACCCTGCTGCACCTGGCCGGCGGCCTCCTGCGAGCCGGCTCGGGGGAACTGCGGGTGCTGGGCGCCGCGCCCGGCACGGCCGAGGCCCGCGCCCGGGTCGCCCTGCTCACCCAGGACAAGCCGCTCTACCCCCGCTTCACCGTGGCGGACACCCTGCTGATGGGCGAGAAGCTGAACTCGTCGTGGGACCGGACGGCCGCCGAGCGGATCGTCCACGAGGGCGGCATCCCGCTCCACGCCCGCGTCGGTGAACTGTCCCCCGGACGGCGCACCCGCGTCGCGCTCGCGCATGTGGCACGGCCCAGGCTGGAGGACGGAGCTCACCGGACTGCGATGGCGTTGGCCGGTCACCGCCGGGGCACTCACCTACCCCTTACCCCGTCTACCTCATCCACCAGAGCCTCGGGATCCCCCTGGCCAAAGGCCTGATCCAGGCATTCCCCGGGCTGGGACCACTGCCCTCGATGACGCTGTCCGTCATCTGCATGCTCGGGCTGTCCCTGCTGGTCCACACCCTGGTGGAGCGTCGGCTCGGACGCCGTCCGAGGCATCGCCTGACGCTCGACATGCGGCCGCGGGACCTCACCCCGCAGGCCGCCCTCATCCGCACTCGACAACACCGGAACCCCGGTACCCCACCAAAGAACGGGCTCGCATGTTCTTCAACACTCGTACAAGACGCTCACGCATACTCATCGCCGTCGCGGCAGCGGCGGCCGCCGTCCTGGCCGTCGCCGTGACTCTGGCCCTGACGGTCACCACCTACGATCACACCTCGCCGCGCGCCGCCCGAGCCAAGGCATCGGGATCGGTCACCGGAGACACCGACTGCCGCAAGGTGAAGTGCGTCGCCCTCAGCTTCGACGGCGGTCCCAGCCCGACGACCCCCAAGCTCCTGGACATCCTCAAGCAGCAGGGTCTGCACGCCACGTTCTTCGTGCAGGGCAAGGGTCACATCTCGAAGTACCCCGACATCCTGCGCCGTATCGCGGACGAGGGGCACGAGGTCGGCAACCACACCTGGAATCACAAGCGGTTGACCGAAATCGGAGCGGACGACGCCCGTCAGGAACTGACCCGGACACAGGACGCCATCGAGAGGATCACCGGCACCAGGCCCGTCCTGATGCGTCCGCCGCAGGGCCGCACCAACCGCAAAGTGGCCAAGATCTGCCGGGAGCTGGGACTGGCGCAGGTGCTCTGGAGCGTCACGGCCAAGGACTACGAGACGACCGACTCGGCCCTGATCACCAAGCGGGTGCTCGACCAGACCCACCGGGACGGCATCATCCTGCTGCACGACCTGCACAAGGGGACCGTGCCCGCCGTCCCGGGGATCCTCAAAGCACTCAAGCAGCGCGGCTACACCATCGTCACCGTGTCGCAACTGCTCGCCCCCGCCAAGCCCCAGCCCGGGATGGTCTACCGGCCCTGAGCCACCTCGGCGGCGACGGATCCGGTCGTCAGAGGATCCGCGTAGCACGGCGGTCCGGAGATCGAGCCGTACCCCGTGGGTCGGTTCGCGCTTGCGCTGAGCGTCGTGCGACGGGCCGGCCTCTGAACGGCGTCCGAGGAGCAGACCAAGTCCCTCATGACGATACGGAGTTGGTCTTCCCTTCGGCGTGAGCTGTCGATCACTCTCAGGTACGATGCGGAGAATGAGCTCTGCGGCCGTGTTCCTGCTGGGTATGGTCGGCGCGCTGGCGCCGGAGATCGTTCGCCTCTACGAGATCCGCAACGATCCCGAACGGTTCCAGTGGTCGTGGTTCTACCTCGCAGTCTCGCTCGCCTTCTCGGCGCTCGGCGGTGTCCTGGCGCTGGTGCTGCCGGCGACCACCTACTGGGGCGCCCTGTACGTCGGGGTGTCGACGCCGGTCCTGGTTAATTCCATGGTGCGCAAGGGACGCGAGCGCGCCCGCACGCAACTGCGTTCGTGGCCGCCCACCGTCACGCGGTACTCGCTGGTCGACTCCTACGTGTACGGGTTGTAGGCCATGGATCTCGGCCTGTCGCACGGGATCAGGTTCCGCTTCGACGGCGGTCTCCTCGGTGCGGCCCTGCTCGACATGCACCGCAAGTCGCCGCTCCCCCTTCGAGAACGGATGCTCGGCGCGGGGGTGCGGCCCGCAGCGCTGCCCGTGGCAGAGCCGGCGACCACGCGGGTGAGGCAGCACCTCGGGGCGGGCACGCGGGAACTCGAACTGGTCACACCGCGGGACGAGGGCCCTTCCGTGGCGCTCGAACTGCGCTTTGACCTGGGCGTCCCGGTGGACTGGTGCCTGGAGGTGAAGGGGACCCCGGAACCGTTCGACCGGGGCGTGGCCTACTCCCTGCCCGATCGGGTCACGCTCACCGTCGAGGCGGCCGTGCCGTGTGCGATCGACGGCGATGAGGTACGCCTGTCGTTACCGGCAGGCAGTTCCGCGGTGGTCCTGGCGCTGACCAGCCAGCCGGTGTTCAACGTCGGCGACACGGTCGTGGTGTGCCGCCCCGACCAGATGCGGGAGGCAGCCGTCGTGGCGTCCTGCCTCCCCGCGGACCGGCTGACGCCCATCGTCGCAGTCGAACCGCCGCCTGTGACCGAGGCTGCATTCATCGCGCTGTACGAGGAGTTCAAAAGCAGTCAGGACAAGTCGATGCAGCGCATCGGTTCGCGGCTGGGTCTGGACGAGGTGCTGGCTGGTGGTCCGGAGGTGCAGCGGCAGACACTGCTGGACATAGCCGAGCATCAGCGGCTCGGCAAGGAGCTGAGCCAGTACCGGTCCTGGGCCAAGCACAACGAGATGGTGTCCGGACTGTTGTCGCGGATGGGCGTCGAACGCGCCGTGTTCCTCGCCGACTTCAGCCCCGAGGAACTCAACACCCTCGACCCCGCCCTCCGCAGAGGGGCGAACCGCCTGTGGGCCGCGCACACCGGGGAGGACGAGGGCGACCCAGACGACGGGATGTTCGCGGACGTCCCGGAGAAGCTGCGCCTGCGGTGGAGCGGACTGACCGAACTCACCAGCGTCGCCTGGCGGTCGCTGCGCGAGCCGGGCGGCGAGCCGGAGCGCACGATCGAGGTCTCCACCGACGACCCCGCGAGCTATGTCGCCGCGCTGTTCACCGCGCTGCGCACCGGTGCGGCCCTGCGTGCGGTCGACGGTCCCGGCGCACCGCTCGACGAGCTGTTCGCGCAGGCCAATCCGGATTCCGACGAGGCGACGCTGGTCGAGAACACCGCAGACGTGAACGCGCTGTTGGGTGCGGTGTACGCCCATCACCGCGGCGCACGCCTGGTGGTCACACCGCCGCCGGACCTGGAGCCGGTCCGGCGAGCGGTCGACGAGCAGCAGCGGCGGATCACCGCGGGCGCGCGCCTCCACGAGGAGACCAGGGGCGACGACGTCGGCGGGAGACTGCGGCGATGGCTGTCCACCGGCGGCAGAAACCGCTATCGGGCCCTGGAAGAAGCGGTGACCGCGCAGGTCCCGCCGGCCGCGCTCGCCTCCGTCGGCGAGCGCAGGCTGACCGCGTTCACCACCGGTCTGCCGTACTCGTTCGTCCGCTCCGCGCAGGCCGACTGGTCGCGCAAGCCCATCGGGCACGTCGCAGCCGATCCCGTCCTGATCATCCTCAACGAGGTGTACGGCGAGGGCATCGAACGATCGGCCGGCACATTCAGCCTCGTGTTCGATCCCGGGTTCTTCCGGGTCTCGGAGACCGAGGACGTGATGCGCTCGGTGGGCGGCCACTTCACCCATCCCATCCTGCTGCCGGGACCGGGCAAGGTCATGCTCGGTGCTCTGATGGCGCTGCCCCAAGACCTGCCGGTGGAGCTGCTGTTCTTCAACACGCACGGCACGGACGACGGGATCGTGCTGGGCGAGCAGTTCGCCCTGGAGAACTGGCGCATTCCGCAGTGGCTGACACTGCGCCACCGGCCCATCGTGTTCAACAACTCCTGTCAGTCCTGGACGGGCGTCGGCCGGGAGTTCGTCCGGGTCGGCGCCCGCGGCTACATCGGCTCGCTCTGGAGCATCCCGTCGAAGCGGGCAGCCGACTTCGGCCGTATGGTCGTGCACCGCATCACGGCCGAGGAGACCCCGGTCTGTGAGGCCATCGTCGGCACTGGGCTGCCCGCCGGAATCGAGCGGTCGTACATCTACGTGGGCACCGCGAACGGGCGGCTGGACCAGTGGCGGGACCGGGCCGGCACCGCCGGCGAGGCCGCACTCGCACAGTGCGCGATGCTCGCACGCGTAGCCCGCCGGGACCACGGCGCCCTGGCCCGCCTCCTGCACAAGGAGATCACGGGACTGCGTCGTGCCGTCGAGCGCACACCTCACCGCGACACGCTGTCCTACCTGGATGTTCTGCTGGACGAGCTCGGGCTGACCGCCAGGGACGACACCGCCGGCGAGGAGGCGGTACACCAGCTCGTCACGCGGATCGACGCCCTGCTGGAGCGGCTGGACCTCCCGGCGGAGACCGCCGACCAGCGATGGGCCACCCGGTTCGAGCTGACCGGCACTCGGCACGAGCGGCTCGACGACCTGGCGGCGGCACTGGCCGACTTCCGGCGCAGCGTGGCCTACGGCGAGGCCTGCGAAAACCGCCCGAACCTCCTGCTGCGCATGGCACAGCTCCAGATGCGGCACGGACAGGGAGAGGAGGCCCGGCTGCTGGCCGAAGAGGCACACGACTTGTACCTCCGGCACGACGACAAGAACGGGCTGCTCCAAACGGGCGGCCTGCTGGGCCAGTTGAGCAAGCGGCTGCAGCGCTACGACGAGGCGATGCGCCATGCCCGGGAGGGCTACGCCCGCGCGCTCGAGCTGGAGAACCGGACGCAGCAGGCCGCCTTCATCCTCGACGAGGCGATCCTCCACCAGATCGCGGGTGATCCGGACGCCGCGATCGCCGCTGCCACGAAGGCACTGGAACTGGCGCGCATCAACCATGACGACCAGCAGGAACTGGCCGCCGTGGGCAGGCTGTGCACGTCCCACCGGGACAAGGGCGACCTCGACATCGCCGCGCGGTACGCCTCCATCGGCCTCGCGCGGGCGGAGAAGCTCGGCATCCCGAGGGAGACGGCGAGCTTCCACTGGGACGTCGCCGAGACGCTGAGGCTGCGCGGCAGGGACGCCGAGGCACTGGGCCATTACCGGGACTCGGTGGCGCTCCTCGTCGGGATCGGTGCCTGGGAGCTGGCCGCACCCCTGCTCGCCTCGCTCGCGGGCTGCGCCACGCGGCTTCAGCACGCGGACGCCCTGTGGTCGGCGGCGGTGTGGGGAAGCATGCTCTGTGCCGCGGTCGAGCAGCACCTGTGGTCCAAGGTGCTGCCGGTTGTGGTCGACGCGTTCAAGAAGGCAATCGAGACGGGCACGTTCGCCACGACCGAGCGGCGCCTCGGCGACCTGTCGGCGGTCGTCACCGCCCGGGGCCGGGAAAGCAGCCCCGTGCAGATGCAGTTCCTGGGCGATGTGTTCACCCTCGTCCTGCACTGGCTGGCGGGCGAGGGGCAGGCGGATGTCATCGGCTTCGCCCGGCACCTGGACGGCCAGGTCGCGGGCGGTGTTCTCGGGCTGGAGGAGTTCGTGTCGGCGCCCTACAGCCGACGCGCCCGCAACCATGGCATCCGGCCCGGCGACCGCCCGGGATGATCACCGACGGTGAGGCGTGGCGGCCGTTGAGGCGTCGACGGAGGCCGGGCAGCCCCGGCCGGTTCCGCCGGTTCCGCCGGTTCCGCCGGTTCCGCCGGTTCCGCCGGTTCCGCCGGTTCCGCCGGGATCACCGGTCGGGGTGGGCGAGCAGGCCGGTCAGGTAGATCGCGATCGAACGTTCGAGCGTCGCGGCGAAGGGGGTAGGAAGGAAGACGAGGCTCGGATCGCCGGCGTAGGCGGCACGCACTGCCTCCGCCGGATGGCTGTGCGTCCACAACGCCCCGACGAGGACGATCGTCATGGCGGCTGCTTCGGCGGCCTCCCGGTCCCTGAGCTCGGGCAGGATCTCCCGCAGCATGTCCGCCAGTCCGGCAAGACCGTCGGCACGCCGGCTCCCGCTCACCGCGCCCGCCGGCCACCCCGGGATACCGACCGGATTCTTCCTCGTCGAACTGGCCGCCGTGATGGCGGAGTTCGAGAGGGAGTACGACTTCGTCCTGGCCACGCCGGACGGCCTGCTGCCGCAGCTCGACGTCAACGGACTCGCTCTCAACTTCCAGGCGTGCGGGAACCTCGGTCCCGCCACCGCCTGCACCGCCATTCAGAGCGGAGTCGAGCGGTTCGGCCCCGAGAAGCTGCGCGAGAAGAACCCGGACCTCCTCCAGCGCCGCGAGAGCGAACTCGCCCTCGCCCACCGGCTTCTGGGCCGCATCCCGGTCTCCGAGCCGCTTCCCAGGACGGACGCGGAAGCCGTCTCCGTCCGGGGCGACGTCGTCGCCGGCTTCGAGGCATCGCGGCAGCGCGAGTACCTGTCCATCCAGCAACTGATCGAACGGCACCCCGACCCCGCCTCCGGCTTCTCGCTCGCGGACCTGGCCTTCGTGCACATGCCCGGCGGACACGCACCGATGGTCGACTTCAACAACAACCCGTGTGTGGGGGAGTTGCTCAACACGCTCCGCGAGGTCGACGTCCCGATCTCCCTCATCTGCCATGCCCCGGTGGGCCTGACCTCGGCGCGCTACCGGGT
The DNA here is from genome assembly GCF_053597895.1 of Streptomyces sp. NPDC001220. Taxonomy (NCBI): domain Bacteria; kingdom Bacillati; phylum Actinomycetota; class Actinomycetes; order Kitasatosporales; family Streptomycetaceae; genus Streptomyces; species Streptomyces sp. NPDC001220. Next base: position 406,000 of record NZ_JBSFJE010000004.1, on the reverse strand, counting down.
CGACGGCGACGGGAAGGTCACGACCGATCCCGACCACGCCTTCAAGGGCGCACGGATCACCACCGTCCCCAAGTACGGCGAGAAGGTGATGCTCGCGTCCGGGTATCCGAAGGTGCCCGGCGAACGCACGCGCCTGACCTACTACGTCGACGTGGCACTCAAGGAGGCCGGTTACGACGTCAGCCTCACCCTCAACCCCTCGGCCGCCAAGGTGGTCTGGGACGCCGACCACTCCCTGCTGACCGGCAACGGACCCCAAGCCGTGGATGAGCAGGCCGCCCGCCTGGCCGAGATCGTGCGCGGCCGGTCACGCGACTCCTTGTCGCGCACGCACTAGCGCTCTGCCCGCAAGGGTTCACCGGCCTGGCGACTGTGCTTCCTTCGACTGAGCAGACGTTCAGGAACACTCGTGCAAGGGAGCTGTCGCAGGAAGGCAGCGCATCACACGCCGGCGGATGAGGCTTGTCGTCGGGAGAGGGCTATCCTGCGTCGCTCTCGGTCGATCTCGGTGACGACCACCGTGATCTTGTCGCCTACCTGGACGGCATCTGATGGAGTCTCCACCGGTGGCCAGGCGAGCTCTCGCAGGTGAACCAGTCCCTCGATTCCGTCGGCGACCTGGACGAAGACACCGAACGGGATCAGCTTGGTGACCTGGCCAGGCAGTTTCTGCCCCACCGCGATGGTGTCAGCGAAGACCTGAAAGGGGTCCAGCTGTGTGGCTTTCAAGGACAGTCTGGCCTCCAGGTTCCACGTGTCGAACTGGAGGAACTCGCATGAGACGCGCTGTCCGATCTGCACGACGTCGGAGGCTGCCTCGAAACGCCGCCAGGACAGTTCAGCGAAGGAGATGAACCCGACGCCGGGGAAGACCGGATGGCCGGGGCCGTCGTCCAGCGCGACGAACACACCGAACCGTTCGATCGCTGTGACGGTGCCGGAAAGCAGTTCGCCGAGGTGCAACGATTCCAGGAAGGCCCAGAGTTCTGGGTTCTCGGACGGACCACCCATCATGCTCCCAGCCTTTCACGAGGAGCCGTGCACTGGGTGGGAAGTGAGCTCACGCTGCGGTCTTGAGGGGACGTCCGCCGCAGCGGATGCCTTTCTCGCTGCGGATGGGGTCCGAAGTGGGCTTCGATCGGCTTCGCCCAGAACGCGTAGATCGGGGCGCCGTCTGGCCGGGCAGCGCGGATCGACTTCACAGCTTGCACCGTCGGTCGTGCTGACGGGTGACGATGAGCATCGTCAGCTCGCTCCTCCAGCGCGTGGAGAAACCAACGAGGCCCCCGGGGCTGTGGTGCGGAGACGTCGGACATCTCGCTCGACAGTGTTCGGGGGCCTCGCCGTCACGTCAGTGGCCTCGTCCGATCAGTGATCAACTTCAGAAGACTCGTCGTGAACGCCATGGGTGAAGCAGAAGGAGATGGGAGCGGCGCGGTGATGATGCGCCCAGCTGCCGAATTCCGGACACCTTGCGTACCGCCCTGGGTGTTCCCGGTCCCGCCTTGCGTACCGCCCTGCGTGTTCCCGGTCCCGCCTTGCGTACCGCCCTGGGTGTTCCCGGTCCCGCCTTGCG
>NZ_JBSFJE010000004.1:0-404325 GCF_053597895.1 Streptomyces sp. NPDC001220 | reverse complement strand
GTACCGCCCTGCGTGTTCCCGGTCCCGCCCTGCGTACCGCCCTGCGTGTTCCCGGTCCCGCCCTGCGTACCGCCCTGCGTGTTCCCGGTCCCGCCCTGCGTACCGCCCTGCGTGTTCCCGGTCCCGCCTTGCGTACCGCCCTGCGTGTTCCCGGTCCCGCCCTGCGTGCTATTGCTGTTGCCTTTCACCTCATTGAAAACATTTCCGTAAGCCCCACCATTGTTGAAAACAATGGTAATTCCTGCGGGGATTTCAGGATCGTTGCGGAGTTCCGCGGAAGCCTGGCCCGCTGTTGCGCCCGCCAATGCCACGGCAGCGACAAAAGGCAGGGTTGCGTAGATGCCGAACCTTTTCACAGCACCCCTTTCTTGTTGTAGCTAGAGATAGGAATCTTTGTGAACTAAACTGTCGCAACACATCACTCCATAACTAGAGCGACACGGCAATGTCACCCATACAGAGTGTTAAGCAGACTGCACCGTGATTATGGGATTTTCTGCGTGCGGGACCTCCATGGCCCAACGGGGCCAGACCGAAGCTCCTGCGGTGGACCGGCCGGATTCATCGGGCTCGGCAACGTATTCGAGCTTGCCGCGCACAGCCGCCACCACGGGGCCCGGGAGGTCCGAACAGCGCGTCGAGCATGTTCTGCTCGACCTGTCGACGTTTCTCCAGCCGCTCCAACTACTGCTGGGCTAGCCCTCCTTGGCAGCTCGGTCGACCTGCTCGCGAACGCCGCCTGCCCCGCTCCAGAACGGTGAGGCCGTCGCGATCAACGACGTGCCGACAGGCAAAAAGAGGGGGCAAGAACTCGAAGAACTCTTCCCACGGCCAGAGCCTCGGTTGGCTTTCTGGATTAAATGCAGCACGTCGACGCGTTGCGTTCACGAGACATTCATCCATGACCGCCCGCGCATGCCGCATTACCGCCGCACTCCCGCCGCCAGGCCGTCGACCAGAAGATACAGAAGATACAGAAGCATTATTCGAGCGACGCCCACGACAGGTTCGGCAGGGGGGTTCTTCGCCCCCGGCAGATCGTCCACGTGTTCGAAATCCTGGGCGAGGCCGGGATGCTGGATGGCGCGTTGGAGCGTCACGGTCCTCAGCCCTCGGTATCGCCGTGGCCCTCTGGGAATTCGGCCTGGTTCATGGGATTCGGCCTGCCAGCCACAGCCCGAGCAGCACGATTTTCGCGGTCACCGCGATCCCAAGAACACCACCTCTGTCCCGTCGTCAGCGACCAGGAGTTGGGTGCTGTTACAGACCGTATGCGGCCAGCATCCTGTCGCCGTCGCGGAAGCCTTCGTCTCTGCGCTCGCGCCGGCCACCCAGGTGGCACACCGAGGTGGCACGCCCGCATGCGCCGGAGATTCCGGGCGGTGTCCGCGGCCCCGACGGACCGATAGACCGCTGGAGCACGGACGAAGGACAAGACAGAGCGCCGCCGGGTGAGTAGGTTCCCGCACCCGCCCTAGTCCAGCACGGTCGGCGGCCAAGTCACCGGGCTGAAGCCGAGCCGGGACGTACCTGTAGCTAATTCCAGCTACAGGGGCGCCCGAGTCTATATGTGGATTGCGGCGATCGTTTGCCGTCGAAGTAAATTGACGGTAACGGGCTCAACGGAGGCCCTGAGGCCGTTACGACCTGGAGTGTGGGTCTTTCTAGTGACAAGCGGTGTGGTTAGGCCCCTTATAGCCCACGATTCGAGTTGACTCAGCCGACCCGTGAGACCAGTATCGGGATTGTAACTTCGCCGCTGTGCAGGTATCCAGGCGCCCGGGATTACAACGCGCGGTGCTTCTCTTCCCGCACACCGGCCTCCAGGGGCTGCACTGGCACTCAATCCGGCAGCGGAACTGAAGCACCCGGCGGAGCCAGCACCTTTCAGGTGTGAGATGAAGGAAATTCACGGCTAATGCGCTGGGCCTTCAATTGGCCGGACGTGTCTTCTGAGTGGCCGACAACACCACGCTCGGATCGGACCACGCTCTGCGCATCGCATGACCAGACGCCAAAGCGAATAGTGCTTGATACGGAAGAGAGGAGCACGCGCGTGCGGCACACTCGGAAGCAGAAGATGGCGACAGCAATAGTGTCGGCGACAATAGCTGGAGGAATGGCCGCCATCGGGGCCCCTGCCTCAGCGGCGCCGGCGGTGACCGGCGTAGTTTCCCACGTCCAGACACTAGCCAGTAAAGGAACATCGCAGGCTCAGACCCTGCTGCCGGAAAAGCCGTGCAAGCAGAAACACTGCAACACCGGCAACAATCAGGGATCGCGGAGCGGCAGGGGCGGCAACACCCAAGGCGGCACCCAGGGCGGCGGAGGCGGCAACACCCAAGGCGGCACGCAAGGCGGCAGGGGTGGCAACACCCAGGGCGGCACGCAAGGCGGCGGCTCCGGCAACACCCAAGGCGGCACCCAGGGCGGCGGCTCCGGCAACACCCAAGGCGGCACCCAAGGTGGCGGCTCCGGCAACACCCAGGGCGGCACCCAGGGCGGCGGCTCCGGCAACACCCAAGGCGGCACGCAAGGCGGCAGGGGCGGCAACACCCAGGGCGGCACCCAGGGCGGCGGGGGCGGCAACACCCAAGGCGGCACCCAGGGCGGCGGCTCCGGCAACACCCAAGGCGGCACGCAAGGCGGCGGGGGCGGCAACACCCAGGGCGGCACGCAAGGCGGCAGGGGCGGCAACACCCAGGGCGGCACGCAAGGCGGCGGCTCCGGCAACACCCAAGGCGGCACGCAGGGCGGCGGGGGCGGCAACACCCAAGGCGGCACCCAGGGCGGCGGCTCCGGCAACACCCAAGGCGGCACCCAGGGCGGCGGGGGCGGCAACACCCAAGGCGGCACGCAAGGCGGCGGCTCCGGCAACACCCAGGGCGGCACCCAGGGCGGCGGGGGCGGCAACACCCAGGGCGGCACCCAGGGCGGCGGGGGCGGCAACACCCAAGGCGGCACCCAGGGCGGCGGGGGCGGCAACACCCAAGGCGGCACCCAGGGCGGCGGGGGCGGCAACACCCAAGGCGGCACCCAAGGTTGATCATTTGACTGGGCGGAGCCCCGCGCCTCGTTCCGTCAGATCGGCCTCGTCGGTTGACGAAGGGCGATCACATGAGTCAGCACCTCGCAGAGATTCCCTCTGCGAGGTGCTGGGGTTGGATGGCCAATGGTGAAGGCTAATGGGATGGGCCGTGCTTGCCGTCTGGCAGTCGCAGCCTCCGCTTGCTTGGCGGTTTGGGTATGGGTCGCACCAGCGAGTGAGGCAACTGTCCCGTCGCGTGCCCCGCAGGCCGCACCCGCGAAGTCGGCGCTTCGGTGCTATGCGACGCGAAGCAACCCGGCGGTGATTGTGTGCTATCGGTTCTCGAAGAAGGCCGAGTACAGGCACGGCATAATTGTTTACGTCCCCATTCTCATTCAGGTGCCCACGCCTTCAAACCCACCGCCCGTGACCGTCGTCGACAGCCTGGACGATATTCACCCAAACAGATAACACATCGGACAGCATGCTCGATCATCATCGATTCGACATGACACACCGGTTGAGGGCACGCGAGGATGAGCTCCTCATCAGCTAGTCTTTGTAGTTCTCCAATACACCACATTTTAGGGCCAAGCGAGTGAGGTCGGCCCTACGGCGAGAGCCATACTTTCTGCGCAGTCGCTCCAGGTGTGTGTGAACCGTGTTTTCGGTGATATTCAACTTGTTGGCGATCTCGCGATCTGTCGCACCGTTGGCGACGAGTTGCAAGATTTGTTTCTCGCGGCTGGTGATACGAGGAGGAGGCGCAGGCAGACTCTGACCAGCGAGACTGGCGCCGAAGTAACTTCTTCCTGAAGCAACGGCGCGGATGGCCGTCACCAGCTCCGAATCGTCGGTTTGCCGACTCAGATATCCTCGAGCGCCGGCTTTGATGCACGGGACGGCATCGGACTGCACCTCCGATGTTGATATCACAATGACCGCGTACCCTTGTCGATGCAGCTGAGCGACCTGGTCGGATGCCGCCTGGTCGGACAGGTGCAGGTTGGTCAGAACAATAATTCTTACGCCATTCGCCTTGCGGAGCAGGTCATTCACGCTTTTAACGAAGGTGGTGATCCGCATGTCCGGTTGGGCATTGATCGCCTGCGCGAGACCGAGCTGAAGCAACGACCAGTCGCAAATAACGGCTATAGACGTCACAGACGGGCTCATCAGAAGCTCCAGCGTAGGTGGTGCCACCGGCCACATGACCTAGCGGAGTAGACGGCCGGTGCTTCCCGCCGCCTGACCCCAGACTCAGCTCTTCCGCAAGAAGTAGCACCCCGGATGGCCCATACGGGGATGCCGGGACGAGAGGGTCCGTGATCTTTGGCCTCTGGCAACGTACGAGGCTTCGCGTAGTGGCCGCTCTGATACCTGGCCGGGTCAATCGCTTCAGCTGGGACGAAGGCGAGCATGTCGATCAGCTTCTTGGTCGGCGGCTGCAGCTCGTCAATGTTGGCTCGGCGAGCTCTGCTCGGCAGCGGACTATCCGGAACGGACGGAGCCCGCTGTGGGCCCATAGCAGAGACCTGTCAGTCACAGCTGTCGAGTGTAGGACCGCACAGCTCGCCGCGCGCGCTGCCGGCTGAGCCTTCTCCACCAGATCGGTCCGCAAGCGAGGGAGGCGAGCGCGTCGTGCAGGTCGACCCGTCGTTCCCACCGGACCGCAAGGTCAGGCCCAGGATGTCACCGGCATGAACGAACTGTCCTGGCGGAACAGGTCCGTGCCGTCCGTGAGGGACACGCGGAGTTGGTAGTTGTAGTGGCGCAGGTAGTAACCGGGATAGTTGTACGACTCGAAGCGGACCGAGCCGTCGGTCGTGCCCGTACGGGCGATGAACGTGGCGTCCTTCGCGAACGTCGACGTGCCGTCGTCGGCGTCGAACCGGCCCCGGAAGTCGTAGTGGCGCAGATGGTTGCCCGCCGTGTCGCGGAACGAGTAGCCGTTGGAGTCGGCCAGGCCCGCGACGACCGTGAAGGTGGCCGCCCGCTTGTCGGCGGTGGTACTGGAGCTGGTCAGGACCGGGAGGTTGAGCAGGGCGGACTGCTCCTCCCAGTACCGAGTCGGGTAGTTGACCGACTGGAACGAGCGGGTCGCGTTCCTCGTCAGCGAGGTGCCGCCCGACACCGCCTCCTTGATCACCGTGAAGTGCCGGGCCGTGCCGGAGAGCGTGGGCAGGGCGGTGGGCGTGCTCCAGGTCGCGAACGTGTCGTAGCTGTCGCTGTAGTAGTAGGTGCCGTCGCCATAGCCGTCGAAGAAGATCCGCCAGCCGCCGTTGTCGAGCTGGATCACCGACGGACCCTCACGGTAGCTGCCCCAGCCCGCCCAGTCGCCGGTCCCGGAGATCGTGTAGGGGCCCTTGAGACCGGCGGCCGTGCCGTACTCGATGTACTTCGCCGTCTCGTTCTTCGTGAACGCGTGGTAGGTGGAGCCCACCTTGACGATGTACGTGTCGATGTGGTTCGAGCCGATGCCGGACAGGGCGACGGGCGAAGTCCAGGCCGTGAGAGCCGAGTCGGTGGCCGTCAGGACGTACGGCGTGAAGATCCACTCGTCGTCCGTCGTCGAGCAGGAGACGATGACGTTGACGCTGCCGTCGCTGTCCACGAACCACTCCGGCGCCCAGGCGCGGGACAGGTCGGTGATCGGGACCGGGTAGTCGTACAGGAACGTCCAGGCGACCCGGTCGGAGCTGCGGGCGAAGCCGATCGTGGTGCTGACGTCCTGCCAGGTGTGGGTGGTGTAGGTGAGGTAGTAGTAGCCGTCCGTGTGCTTGAACACACTCGCGTCGCGGATGCGGTTGCTCGGCGGGGTGTAGGCCGAGGACCGCAGCAGGCGGAAGTCCGCCGCATCGTCGGACTGGTAGACGTTCACCGTGCCGTCGTCGCTGTCGAGGAAGGGGACGATCGTGTAGCGGGTGGCGTAGCCGCTCGCGGGTGCGGCGGCCTCGGCGGTGCCGAGCAGTCCGGGCAGTTCACCCAGGACCAGGGCCGACGCGGGCAGGGCGGTCAGCGCGCGCAGCAACGTACGGCGGGACAGGGTGGGGGGACGTGTGGTCACGGGCGGCTCTCCCTGGGCTTGTCGCGGACGCGGGCACACCCCGACGTCCGTCATCTCGAACATGGTTCGAGAACGCGAGCAGAAAGTAGGAGGAGTAGCAGGTTCACGTCAATGACTTGAACGGGACTGGGGCACGGCTGGGCGGCGGCTGTGCGAAATCTGTACTGCGCGACCCCACCCGACGTTACCCTCCGGTAAGTATGACGCTTCCGGAGGTGGGTTCCCATGCCGTACGACCGTTCACCGGGCCTTGCCGAGTCCGTACGCGCTCTGGCCGCAGGTGAGTTGACGTCCCGTCAGCTCGTGGAGGAGTGCCTCGCGCGAATCGGGGCCACTCAGGGCTCCCTCAACGCCTTCCGGATCGTCCGCACGTCCGCCGCGCTCGCCGAAGCCGACGCCGCCGACCGGGAGTTGGCCGAGGGGGCGCGCCGTCCGCTGCTCGGGGTGCCGGTCGCGGTGAAGGACGACACGGACGTGGCCGGCGAACCGACCGCCTTCGGCTGCCGGGGCGACTTCCCGCCGGCGGCCGAGGACGGCGAGGCGGTACGACGGCTGCGCGCGGCCGGAGCGGTGATCATCGGCAAGACCAACACCTGTGAGCTGGGACAGTGGCCGTTCACCGAGGGGCCGGCCTTCGGCGCCACCCGAAATCCCTGGCAGCCGCAGCACACCCCCGGTGGTTCCTCGGGCGGGTCGGCGGCCGCCGTCGCGGCGGGGCTGGTCCCGGCCGCGCTCGGCTCGGACGGCGCCGGATCCGTGCGCATACCGGCCTCCTGGACCAACCTCGTCGGCATCAAACCCCAGCGTGGCCGTATCTCCACCTGGCCGCGCGGGGAGTCCTTCCAGGGCATCACCGTCAACGGCACCCTGGCCCGCACGGTCGCCGACGCCGCCCTGCTGCTGGACGCGGCGAGCGGCAACCACCCACAGGACCCCCACCGGCCAAAGGAGTTGACGATCTCCGACGCGGTCGGGCGCGACCCCGGGCGGCTGCGGATCGCGCTCTCCCTGAAGCCGCCGTTCACCGCGCTGCCCGCCCGCCTCCAGCCGGACGTGCGCGCCCGGGTCCTCGAACTCGCCGAAAGACTGGCCGCGTTGGGCCACACCGTGGAGGAGGCCGACCCGCCCTACGGCCAGATCGGGCTCACCTTCGTGCCACGCGCCACGGTGGGCATCGCCGAGCGCGTCCGCGAGACACCGCGGCCGGATCTGCTCGACCGGCGCACCCTGGAGGCGGCCCGCCTGGGCCGGCTGCTCGACGGGGCCCCGCTGCGGGCCGCCCGGCGCGCGGAGACCGCCCTGCGGCACAGGATCGGCGGCTTCTTCGCGTCGTACGACGCGATCCTCGCGCCGACCACCGCCGCTCCCCCGCCCCGCGTCGGCGCGATGCTGGGGCTGGGCCAGTTCGCCACCGACCGGGCGATGATCGCCGCCTGCCCCTACGCCTGGCCGTGGAACGTGCTGGGGTGGCCGGGCGTCAATGTGCCCGCCGGATTCGTGGGCGACGGGCTCCCGGTGGGCGCGCAGTTGCTCGGTCCGGCCGACAGCGAGCCGCTGCTCGTGTCCGTCGCCGCCCAGCTGGAGGCCGAGCTGCGCTGGCACGAACACCGGCCGACCCGGGCCATGGTCACGGCCCCGCCGACCCCATGACGAGCCACGCCTGCCGTCCTGCGCCCACCACCCGCACCAACGGCCCTCCGCTCACCGCCGGCCGCTTTCCGATGGCTTGACCGGCCCGTACCCTCTGACCATGGACGATGCGTCGATGGTGGGACTCATGGGACGGGTCACCGGAACGGTCGGGCCCGGGCTCGTCGGCGAGGTGATCGTCCGGGTGCGCGGGGGCGCCGAGCACTTCCTCGCCTACTCCGCCGACGGCGGCACCCGGATCGAGCGGGGCACCGTGGTGATGGTGGTCGAGTACCTGCCGCCGCGGACGGTCTACGTCACGCCCGCATACGACAGTTGAGCGCGCGTAGCCCCAGGTGAGGGGCGTATGCGTCAAGACTGCAACAAGGATCCGTCAGCGTCTTCACCCCACGCCTGCGCGGGCGCACACTCCCTTCGTTCGGTGCCGAAAGGGCACCATCCAAAGGGGGCGCATGCCGATGGTTGTCGGCGTCGTTGCGGGGGCGGCGGTTCTCGCCGTTCTCGTGTTGATCGGTGTGTTCAAGATGATGTGGCGGGTCGCCGAGCCGAACGAGGCGCTCATCATCTCCGGTTCGAACCATCGGACCGAGGGCCTTGAGGAAGGCATGGGATTCCGCATCGTCACGGGGCGCGGCACGCTGGTGCTGCCGGGCGTGCAGGCGGTGCGCAAGCTCTCGCTGGACCTGAACGAGACCGAGTTGTCGGTGGACTGCGTGACCCAGCAGGGCATTCCGCTGAAGGTACGGGGCGTGGTCATCTTCAAGGTGGGCGACGACTTCGTGTCGATCGCCAACGCGGGCCGCCGGTTCCTGGACCAGCAGAAGCTGATGTCCGAGCGGGTGCACAACGTGTTCGCCGGTCATCTGCGGTCCATCGTGGGCGGGTTGACGGTCGAGGACATGATCCGCGACCGCGAGAAGCTCACCGGACAGACCCGGGCCGCCTGTGGCACGGAGATGGAGAAGCTGGGACTCATCGTCGACTCCCTGCAGATCCATGAGATCGAGGACCCGACCGGGTACATCAAGAACCTGGCGATGCCGCACGCGGCCGCCGTCCAGCGGGACGCGAGGATCGCACAGGCGGAGGCGAACCGGCTCGCCACCGAGGCGGAGCAGGCCTCGTTCGCCCGGATGGCGGAGGCCACCCGGGACAGCGAGATCCTCCAGGCCGGCTACCAGGCCGAGCGGGACAAGGCGGCGGCCCAGTCCCGCCAGGCCGGTCCGCTCGCCGACGCGGCCGCCCGGCAGGAGGTCGTCGTCCAGGAGACGCGGGTCGCCGAGCTGGAGGCGCACCGGCGGGAGCAGCAGCTCCAGGCGGACGTCCGCAAGCCGGCCGACGCCAAGGCCTACGAGAAGCGCACGCTGGCCGAGGCCGAGCGTGACGCGCGTATCTCGGCGGCCCAGGCCAAGGCGAAGGAGACGGAGCTGGCGGCGGCGGCCGAGGCGACCCGGGTCAAGGCGGCCGCGGGCGCCGAGGCCGAGGCCACCAAGGCCCGGGGTACGGCGAGCGCCGCCGCGACCCGCGCCACCGGTGAGGCCGAGGCGGCCGCCGCGCAGGCCAAGGGTCTGGCGGAGGCCGAAGCGGCCAAGGCCAAGGGTCTCGCGGAGGCGGAGGCCATCAAGGCCCGCGCCGCCGCCCTGGCCGAGAACCAGGAGGCGGTCGTCGCCCAGCAACTCGCCGAGAACTGGCCGGAGATCGTCAGGGCCGGCGCTTCGGCGTTCGGCAACGTCGACAACATGGTGCTGCTCAACGGTGCCGACGGCATGGGTGAGATGTTCGCCAAGGCACTCACCATGGGCGGTACCGGCCTGGGGCTGGCCCGCCAACTGCTGGCGTCGATGAACCAGAACGGGCACGCCTCGAGCGAGGCTTCGCCGATCCTCAACGGGGTCACGGCCCCGAAGCCGCAGAGGGTGCCGGTGGAGCAGGACGGCGAGTAGCCGAGAGCTCAGGTCGGGCAGACAGCCGAGAGCTGGAGACCGACGCGTAGCCGCGAACGAACGACAGGGATGCCCCCGGCCGGTCCGGGGGCATCTCCGCGCTCACTCCTGCTCGTTGAGCCGCCGCAACAACTCCAGCAGGGTGGTTCGCTCCGCCGCCGTCAGCCCGGCGAAGCATCCGGCGAGCACCTCGCCGGCCACCCCGTGACCGGCGGCCAGCGTCCGCTCGCCGTCCGGGGTCAGATGGTGCTGGATGCGCCGCCCGTGGCCCGGCCGCCGTTCCACCAGGCCCTGCGCGGCCAGCCGGCCCACCAGCGTGCCGAAGGCCTGCTCGCTCTGGAACGTGGCCGCGGCCAGCTCGCGCGCCGAGGCGCCCGGCGACCGGTCGATGGCGCGCAGCGCGTCCCACTGCGCGAGGGTGGTGCCGACGGCCGAGAGCGCGCTGTCCAGCGCCCGGTGCTGCCGGTACTGGGCCTGTTTCACCGCTCTTCCGAGAACTTGCAGGTCATCGCGCATGGGCCAAGTCTAGCTCACAACTAAGCTTGTTTATATAAAGATGTTTAGTTAGAGTCCTAGGCATGACGACGAACCGCACCGTCCAGGTGTATCCCGACCTGTCCCTCTCCCTGACCGAGGCCGGTTCCGGCCGCCCCGTCCTCGTCCTGCACGGAGGTGGCGGCCCCGCCACCGTCGCCGGTCTCGCCGGCCGCCTCGCCGAGTCCGGCCGTGTTCTCACCCCGGTCCACCCCGGCTGGGACGGAACCCCCCGCCCCGACTGGTTCACGAGCGTCGACGACCTCGCCGTCGCCTATCTGCACCTGCTCCAGGACAGCGAGTTGAACGACGTCCTGGTGGTCGGCTCCTCACTGGGCGGCCAACTCGCCGCCGAGATGGCGATACGCGACACGGCGGGGCTGATCACCGGTCTGGTCCTGGTCAACGCGGTCGGCGCGGACATCGAGGGCGAGCCCGTCACCGACTTCTTCGCGCTGGACCCGCGCGCCCAGGCCGAGCACTCCTGGCACGACCCGGACCGCTTCTACGTCGATCCGGCCACCCTCCCCGCCGCCGAACTCGCCCGCCGCCAGGCCAACATGGCGACCATGCGGCTGCTCACCGACGGCGGCCGGATGACCAGTCCGAAGCTGCTGCCCCGGCTCGGGCGGGTGCCGCAGCCGGTGCTGGTGATCTGGGGCGAGAGCGACCGTGTCGTCACCCCCGCCTACGGAGCCGCCTACGCGAAGGCCTTCCCCCAGGGCCGGTTCGAGCCGATCCCCGGAGCCGGCCACCTTCCGCACATCGAAAGCGCCGACGTCACCGCCGAGTTGATCGAGGCCGAGCTGCGCCGCACCGGTACCCCGCCTGTCCTCGCAGGCTGAGGCCCCTTAGGGTGCCCTCGTGACTGCGCTTACCGACGACGAGAACATCCCCGGCCGTTACGGCCCCACCGCGACCACCGAGGCCGACCCGCACGAGGTCGGCAGGGTGCGCACCGAATACTCCCCCGCCCACGACGGCGACCCCGATCCCGGCGAGATCGTCTGGACCTGGGTGCCCTTCGAGGAGAACGACGGGCGGGGCAAGGACCGGCCGGTGCTGGTCGTCGCCCGGGAGGCGGCCGGCACGCTGCTCGCCGTACAGCTGTCGAGCAAGCGGCACGACAACGACCGCGAGTGGGTGGCGATCGGCAGCGGCCCCTGGGACCGGTCGGGACGCGACTCCTGGGTGGACGTGGACCGCGTGCTGCGACTGCACGAGGACGGCATGCGCCGGGAGGCGTGCGCGCTGGACCGGGGCCGTTTCAACCTCGTGCGCAACCGGCTGCACGAGCGCTACGGCTGGAAGTGAGCCGGGCGCTCCGCCAGTTGCGCGGGGCGTTCACCGCGGGCCGGTGGGGGCTGGTCGCGCGGTTCCCCGCGCCCCTCACGGGGCACGGTCGCGCAGCCGGCTCCACCAGATCCGCTCAGACCTCAGCGGTCCGGAAAGCCTCGGCGAAGGCACCCCGGACCATGGATCCCGGCGTACGGTCCAGGACCCCGAACACCACGTGCTCGAAGGTCCGCGCGAACCGTCCGCCGGGGCCCAGCAGCCCCCGGAAGGCCCCGGCGACCTGCCGGGGGTCGTTCTGGAAGACCCCGCAGCCCCAGGCGCCGAGGACCAGCCGCCGGTAGCCGTGCGCGGCGGCCACCTCCAGGACCCGCTCGGCCCGGGCGCCGAGGGCGCCCGACAGTTCAACGGTGCGTTCCGGCGCCGTGCGGCTGATCACGCCCGCGTTGGGCGCGGCGGCCGTGAGGAATCCGGCGCGGTAGGGCTCCGCGAGGAGGCGGCCCCGGTCGTCCCGGAAGACCGGGACGGCCGGGGAGTGGATCACCCGGTCCGAGTAGAACGGGTCGCGGTGGGCGCGGTGGTGGTCGTAGAAGGCACGGGCGTGCAGCTGGCAGGCGTAGAGCGCGGAGGCGCGGCACAGGGCCTCCTCCTGCGCCTGGGCGCCGTTCAGATAGCCGCCGCCGGGATTGCGGGCCGAGGCGAAGTTCAGGACCGCGACCGGGGCGTCGGCCAGCCGGCCGGCGGCCTCCAGGCTGCTCTCGCCGGTGACCTCGACGACCGTCCGCACCGAGGTGGTCGCCGGAACCGGCACCGGTTCCGGGCCGTGGATCCGGGTCCCGGCCTGTGCGGCCGCGATGTCCGCGGCCAGGAGCACCTCCCGGCCGTCGGCGGTCCGGTAGGCCCCCGCCGCCACGATCCGTTCGGTCTCCTGGGCGATTCCGCGCAGGCGCGCGCTCATGGCGCCACCCCCGTGGACGCCATGACCGCGACCCGCGCGGTCTCCCCCGTCGTGCTCATGCAGGCATCCTGGGTGATGCTGGTGATGCGGCGCAACGGAGTTTCCCGCGCCCGAAACGGTTCCGGAACGTGCGAGGAAGCAGAGGTTACCGATCTAGAACGTCCCGATAGGTGCCCTTGTGCGAATCGGCGCGAAGGTCTTGGGTGTAACGGACGTAGCCGTCCCGGACCCATCCACGGCCGGGCCGGCGGCATGGTGGAATCTCAGGAGGATCCCTACATGTCCGACTCGATATCCGACGGCGGCGACTGTACCGACGGCTCGGTGAAGACCGACTTCTCGGACGACCGCACCGCCGTCACCGAAGCCGAGGTGGAGGCCCTGGTGAAGGGCATCTGCTTCAAGACCGGCCCGCCCCGCACGGTCGGGGTCGAAGTGGAATGGCTGGTCCACGAGCTGCGGCGACCGCAGCTCCCCGTCACACCAGAACGACTCGAAGCGGCCTACGCCGCACTGCGCACGGTACCCCTGGGGTCGGCGCTCACCGTCGAACCCGGCGGTCAGCTGGAGCTGAGCTCGCCGCCCGCCGCCTCCCTGATGGAGTGCATCGGGACCGTGTCCGCCGACCTGGACGCCGTACGGGCGGTCCTGGCCGATCTCGGTCTCGGTCTCGTCGGCGCCGGCCACGATCCCTGGCACACGCCCCGCCGCTTCCTGCGCGAGCCGCGCTACGACGCGATGGAGGCCTGCCTGGACCGGACCGGACCGGCCGGCCGGCACATGATGTGCGCCTCGGCCTCCGTACAGGTCTGCCTGGACGCCGGCCACGAGGAGCCCGGCCCGCTGGGACACGTCCGCCGCTGGTGGCTGGCCCACCAGCTGGGCCCGGTCCTGGTGGCCGCCTTCGCGAACTCCCCCCTGGTGGGAGGACGGCCCACCGGCTGGGTCTCCACCCGGCAGCTGCTGTGGATGGAGATCGGCGCGGGCCGCGCGGGAGCGCCCCCGCTGGCCGGCGACCCGCGCACGTCCTGGGCCCGGCACGTGCTGGACGCCCCGGTGATGTGCGTACGGCGGGACAGCGGCCCCTGGGAGGTGCCGGAAGGACTCACCTTCCGGGAGTGGACCCGGTCGGGGTCGCCCACCGGGGCCGATCTCGCCTACCACCTCACCACGCTGTTCCCGCCGGTCCGGCCGCGCGGTCATCTGGAGCTGCGGATGATCGACGCACAGCCCGGCGACGACGGCTGGATCGTGCCGCTGGCGGTGACGACGGCGCTGTTCGACGACCCGGAGGCCGCCGAGACCGCGTACCGGACGGTGAAACCGCTGACCGAGCGTGCGCGGCCACGGTCGGCCCCGCACAATCCGCTGTGGATCGACGCGGCCCGGACCGGGCTCGGCGACCCGGAGCTGCACGAGGCCGCCGTCGCCTGTTTCGCGGCGGCGCTGGAGGCCCTGCCCCGGCTGGGCGCGACCCCCGAGGTCACGGCGGCCGTGGCGGCGTACTTCGACCGGTACGTCCGCCAGGGCCGCTGCCCGGCCGACGACCTGCTGGACCCCCTGCGCGGCACATCGGGCCGCGCCCACGGGAAGGACATCCCCGCATGACCGCCCCCGAGACCGACATCGACATCGAGACCCTGCGGGACCGGGCCCTGAAGTCCCTGATCACGGCCCGGGACCGCACCACGCTCCTCACCAGCTGCGTGGAGGAGCCCGACCTCACCGCCCAGCACTCCCCGCTGATGTCCCCGCTGGTCTGGGACCTGGCGCACATCGGCAACCAGGAGGAACTCTGGCTGCTGCGCAACGTCGGCGGCCGGGAGGCGATGCGCCCCGAGATCGACAGCCTCTACGACGCCTTCGAGCACCCGCGTTCGGAACGGCCCACGCTCCCGCTGCTGCCGCCGGACGAGGCCCGGCGTTATGCGGCCGAGGTGCGCGGGCGGGCCCTGGACCTGCTGGAGGGCTCGGCGTTCAGCGGCGGGACCAGGCTGACCGAGGCGGGGTTCGCCTTCGGGATGATCGCCCAGCACGAACAGCAGCACGACGAGACGATGCTGATCACCCATCAGCTCCGCACGGGCCCACAGGCCCTGACCGCCCCGGACCCGGACCCGGCGCCGCCGTTCACCGGCCCGGCCGAAGTCCTGGTCCCCGGCGGCCCGTTCACCATGGGCACCTCCACCGAACCGTGGGCACTGGACAACGAACGCCCCGCGCACCGGCGGGAGGTGGCGCCCTACTGGATCGACACCACCCCGGTGACCAACGGCCGGTACCTGGCGTTCATCGAGGACGGCGGCTACGAGACCGAGCGGTGGTGGACGCCCGAGGGCTGGGCGCACATCCGCGAGCACTCGATCGTCGCCCCGCACTTCTGGCACCGTGAGGGCGGTCAGTGGCTGCGCCGCCGGTTCGGGGTCACCGAGGTCGTGCCGCCCGAGGAACCGGTGCTGCACGTGAGCTGGTACGAGGCGGACGCCTACGCGCGATGGGCCGGCCGTCGGCTGCCCACCGAGGCCGAGTGGGAGAAGGCCGCCCGGCACCACCCCGGCGAGAACCGGTCCCGGCGCTACCCGTGGGGCGACGCGGAACCGGCCCCGGCACACGCCAACCTCGGGCAGCGCCATCTTCGTCCCGCCCCGGCGGGCAGCTACCCGGAGGGCGAGTCACCGCTCGGCGTACGGCAGTTGATCGGTGACGTCTGGGAGTGGACGTCCAGCGACTTCCTCCCCTACCCCGGCTTCTCCGCCTTCCCGTACAAGGAGTACTCGGAGGTGTTCTTCGGCCCCGAGTACAAGGTGCTGCGCGGCGGTTCGTTCGCCGTGGACCCGGTGGCCTGCCGGGGGACGTTCCGCAACTGGGACTACCCGATCCGGCGGCAGATCTTCTCCGGCTTCCGCACCGCCCGTACCGCGGAGACCGCCTGATGTGCCGTCATCTGGCCTATCTGGGACCCGAGGAGCCGCTCGGCCGGCTCCTCGTGGAGCCCGGACACTCCCTGTACCGCCAGTCGTGGGCACCCCGGCGGCAGCGGTACGGGACGGTCAACGCCGACGGTTTCGGCGTGGGCTGGTACGCCTCCGAGGATCCGCAGCCGGCCCGCTACCGGCGGGCCGGCCCGATCTGGGCCGACCAGTCCCTCGCCGACCTGGCGCGGGTGGTGCGCACCGGCGCGCTGCTGGCGGCCGTCCGGGACGCGACCCTGGCGGGCGCGGACGCGGAGGCCGCGGCGGCGCCGTTCGCCGCGGGCCGCTGGCTGTTCAGCCACAACGGGGCGATCCCCGGCTGGCCGCAGTCCGTGGCGTCCCTCGTCCCGCTGCTGCCCCCGGTCGACCTGCTGTCGATGGAGGCGCGCACCGACTCGGCGTTCGTCTGGGCGCTGGCCCTGCACCGGCTGCGGTCCGGCACACCGCCGGGCCCAGCCCTTGCCGAAACGGTTCTCCAGGTCGCCGAGGCGGCCCCGACCGCCCGGCTGAACCTCCTGCTCACCGACGGTGAGACCATCGCCGCCACCGCCTGGGGGGACAGCCTCTGCTACCTCTCGGAACCCGGCCACCGCACCGTCGTCGCCTCCGAGCCGTACGACGACGACCCGCGCTGGCGGGAGGTCCCCGACCGCACGCTGCTCGTCGCGAGCCGCCGGGGCGTCACCCTCACCCCGGTCGGGAAGCCGGTCGAGGACGGCACCGCCCAGGATGCCCGGACCCAGGACGACCCGGTCGAGAACCCGGTCGAGGCCCCGGCGTCTTCCCCCACTCTCGACTCCGTTCGAGCGGGGGCACCCTCATCCCCGAAGGAGCCCTGTACGTGAGTCCCCTCCGTGTCACCCGCACCCTTCCCGAGGACGCGACGGACGCCGCACTGCGCGCCGATGTCCTCGACGGCCTCACCGCCACCCCCAAGACGCTGCCGCCGAAGTGGTTCTACGACGCCCGGGGCAGCGAGCTGTTCGAGCAGATCACCGAGCTGCCCGAGTACTACCCGACCCGGGCCGAGCGGGAGATCCTGCGCGACCGGTCCGGCGAGATCGCCGCCGCGAGCGGTGCCCGGACCCTGGTGGAACTGGGTTCCGGCTCCTCCGAGAAGACCCGCCTGCTGATCGACGCCCTCACCTCCCTCGAGGTGTACGTCCCGGTCGACGTCAGCGAGAGCGCGCTGACCCAGGCCGGGCAGGCGCTCATCGAGGAGCGGCCGGCGCTCTCCGTGCACGCCCTGATCGCCGACTTCACCGGCCGGATGAGCCTGCCCGAGACGCCGGGGCCACGGCTAGTGGCGTTCCTCGGCGGCACGATCGGGAATCTGCTGCCCGCCGAGCGGGCCCGGTTCCTGGCCTCGGTACGGGCGCTGCTCGCGCCCGGTGACGCGCTGCTCCTCGGCACCGACCTGGTCAAGGACGAGGACGTGCTGGTCCGGGCGTACGACGACGCGGCCGGGGTGACGGCCGAGTTCAACAAGAACGTCCTGGCCGTCGTCGACCGGGAGCTGGGCGCCGACTTCGCCCCGGACGCCTTCGACCATGTCGCCCTGTGGGACGCGGAGGAGGAGTGGATCGAGATGCGGCTGCGCTCCCGGGTCGCGCAGACCGTGAAGGTGCCGGCGCTCGACCTGGCCGTGGACTTCGCGGCGGGCGAGGAGCTGCGCACCGAGGTCTCGGCGAAGTTCCGACGGGACGGGGTGACCGCCGAACTGGCCGCCGCCGGACTCGGTCTGACCAACTGGTGGACCGACTCCCAGGGCCGCTTCGCGCTCTCCCTCAGCGTCGCCCGCTGACCCGCCGGCTCACCCGAAGTCCGGCGCGAGCAGTTCGGTGATCCGCCGGGAGGCACGGCGGGCCTCGGTCGCGGGGTCCGCCCCGCCGAGCACCTTGGTCATGTAGCCCTTGATCGGGTTGTCGGCCTCGACCGCCGGCCAGTCCGGGGAGTGGGGGGTCGCCCGACCCTGCGCGGCTCCCGCCGCCATGGCGGCGACCCCCTCCGACCCGGCGACCGCACCCGCCAGCGTGGTCTTGTTGGGCACGTAGTTCATGGTGCGGGCCAGTTCGGTGTCCCACTTGGCGCCGGCCAGGGCCCCGACCACGGCGGTCGCGTCGTAGGGCCGCTCGGTGTTCTGCGGTACGACGAGGTCGGAGCCTCCGGTGAAGACGGCGCCGGGGTGGTCCGCGGTGCGGCCCGGCACCGGGAAGTAGCCGATCTCGTCCTTGAGTTCGGGGTTCTCCTGCACGATGGACTGGGCGAGGCCGGGCACCGCGACGAGCTGTGCGACCTGACCGCCCGCGAACACCTGGGCCTGAGGCGGGTGTTCCTCGTCGGCGTCGACGGGCCCCTTGCCGAGGGCCTGGAGCCGCCGGTAGAAGTCCATCCCGCGCAGCGCCGCCGGGCTGTCCAGGGCGCCCTTCCAGCCGGCGTCCGTCTCCTCGGCGAGATCACCGCCCTCGTCCCAGACGAACCCGGAGAGCGTGTACCAGTCCTGTCCGGCCAGGTAAATTCCCTGGTTCCCGCCCGAGTTGAGCTTCTCGGTGTCGGCCAGCCACTCGTCGCGCGTCTTGGGCGGGGAGGTGATGCCGGCCTTCTTGAAAAGATCCTTGCGGTAGATGACCACGCGGTTGGCGGCGTACCAGGGGATGCCGTACTGACGGGAGTCGTCCCGGCCGGGTTCGGCGAGGCCGGGCAGCCAGTGCTCCTTGCCCCAGTCCCGCATCGACTCCAGGGTGAGGTCGGTGAGCCGGCCGTCCTCGACGTACTGGGGGACCTGGGTGTTGCCGACCTCGATGACGTCGGGGGCGCCCGCGGAGTCGGACTTGAGCGCCGCCTGCACCTTGTCCACGATCCCGGTCCACTGCTGGATACGGATGTCGAGGCGGATGTCCTTGTGGGTGCGCTCGAAGTCCGCGGTGAACCGGCGCAGGAACTCCGCCGACGCGCTGTTCTGCATCAGCCACACCGTGACGGTGTGCCGCCCGCCCGATCCGCCGGGCAGGACGCCACAGGCGCTGAGCAGCGCGGCGGACACACAGACGAGGGCGAGCGGGCGACGACGTCTCACGAGGGGGTTCCTGTTCTGTCTGGCGGACAGCGGAGAAGACCCGACGTGGGGGAACGAGCACGGGTGCCCGTACGGGTGTACGGGATTTTGGTATGGACCAATGCGCAGGGTCAAGGGTGCAGGCCCAACGACCGGCTCAGGCGGCGACCCTGGCGATGAACGCCGCGAGGTTCCCGACGGTCCGCTGGATCTTCTCCTCCAGGGTGAGCGACTCGGGCAGGCGCGAGCCGACGCCCGCGTCCTTCCTGCCCCGTACGTACAGCGGGCAGGCGAGGTCGCTGCATATGTAGACGCCCACGGAGTTGCCCTGCTGCCCGGCCTTGCCGGCTTTCGGGGCGACCATCAGCGAGACGCCTCCGGTGTGGGTGGTCAGGCAGATCGAGCACATGCTGCGCCGCGTCTGCCAGGAGGTGGTGCTGGAGGCGCGCAGGGCGAGTGCCACCGGACGGCCGTCCAGCTCGACGGCGAGGTACCCCCGGTCGGGGGCCTGGGGGTCCCGCCAGCCGAGGAAGTCGAGGTCGTCCCACGGCCGGTCGGCCAGGTCGCGGGGGACGGACAGGCGCTTGGCCTCACCCTTGGTGCAGTTCACGAAGGCGGTGCGGATCTCCCGCTCGTTCAGGGGTCTCATGAGCGGCAGACTAATTTGCCTATAAGCTTTAGGCAAATGCATTATGGCTGTCGGCAGACAGGAGGAAAGTTATGGCCCGAGCAGGGCTGACCCCGGAGCGGCTCACCGTGGCGGGGGCGGAGCTGGCCGACGAGGTCGGCTTCGACCAGGTGACCGTCTCGGCGCTCGCCCGACGGTTCGACGTCAAGGTCGCGAGTCTGTACTCGCACCTCAAGAACTCCCAGGAACTCCGGACCAGGATCGCCCTGTTCGCCCTGGAGGAGCTCGCCGACCGGGTCGCCGACGCCCTTGCGGGGCGAGCCGGCAAGGACGCCCTGGCCGCCTTCGCGGACGCCTACCGCGACTACGCCCGGGAGCACCCCGGCCGGTACGCCGCCGCCCGGCTCCGGCTCGATCCCGAGACGGCGGCCGCAAGTGCCGGGGTACGGCACGCCCAGATGACACGGGCGATCCTGCGCGGCTACGACCTGACGGAGCCGGACCAGACGCACGCGGTCCGGATGCTGGGCAGCGTCTTCCACGGCTACGTCAGCCTGGAGCTCGCCGGGGGCTTCGAGCACAGCGCCCCCGACGCGCGGGAGTCGTGGGCCTGGATCGTGGACTCCCTCGACGCCCTGCTGCGCGGCCGGGCTCCATCCTGACCGGCGGTTGTCCGATGCCCCGCGTCGTCGCCGCCCCTGGACCATCCATACCTGTTCGTCAACGGACTGAGGCAATGAGCACCGAACACGAGTGGATCACCACACCCGTCACCGTGGACATCCTGCGCGGCTTCCTCGACGTGGAGGCGACCCCGCACGGGCTGCTGCCGCATCGGCTGCCCGCCCGGGCGCGCCGGCAGATCCCCGACAGCCAGCTGGCCCTGGCCGAGGCCCAGCCCTCCGGCGTGCGGCTGGTCTTCCGCACCCGGGCCACCACCGTCGAACTGGACACCCGGCCCACCAAGCGGGTGTACCGAGGGTTCCCGGCCCCCGCGGACGGCGTGTACGACCTGCTGGTCGACGGCCGCCTCACGGCCCAGGCCACGGTGACCGGCGGCAACGTGTACACCATCACCGACATGTTCACCCAGTCCGCCGAGCTGACGGAGGGGCCGGCCGGCACCGCCCGGTTCACCGGTCTCCCCACCGGTGACAAGCAGGTCGAGATCTGGCTTCCGCACACGGAGGTCACCGAGCTGATCGCGCTGCGCACCGACGCCCCCGTCGAGCGGGCACCGGAGAGCGGGCGCAGGGTGTGGCTGCACCACGGCAGTTCCATCAGCCACGGCTCCAACGCCACGCATCCGACCGGCGTCTGGCCGGCCCTGGCAGCCGCCCGGGGCCAAGTGGCGCTGGTCAACCTGGGGTTCTCCGGCAGTGCGCTGCTGGACCCGTTCACCGCGCGTGCCATGCGGGACACCCCCGCGGACCTGATCAGCCTGAAGATCGGGATCAACGTCGTCAATGCCGACGCGATGCGGCTGCGCGCCTTCACCCCCGCGGTGCACGGCTTCCTCGACACCCTCCGCGAGGGGCATCCGACCACGCCGCTGCTGGTCGTGTCCGCCCTCCTGTGCCCGGTCCAGGAGGACACCCCCGGGCCGCTCGCGCCCGACTTCGACGGCAAGACCCTGCGGTTCAGGGCGACGGGAGATCCGGCCGAACGCGCCGCCGGGCGCCTGACGCTCAACGTCATCCGCGCCGAACTCGCCCGGATCGTCGCTCAGCGGGCGGCCGACGACCCGCACCTGCACTACCTCGACGGCCGTGACCTGTACGGCGAGCGGGACCACGCGGAATTCCCGCTGCCGGACGAGGTGCACCCCGATCCGGCGGGGCACCGGCGCATCGCCGAGAACTTCGGACGGCTCGCGTTCGGCACCGGGGGCCCCTTCGCCGTCAGGACCGGCTGACCGGGGTCGCGGGCGGCGACGCCTCGCGCTCCGCTTCGGGATGGGGCACCTTGGAATGACGACGAGAGGAGCATCCCGATGCCGAACCACACCTACCGGGTCACCGAGATCGTCGGCACCTCGCACGAGGGCATCGACCAGGCCATCCGCAACGGTGTCGCACGCGCCAACCAGACCCTGCGCAACCTGGACTGGTTCGAGGTGACACAGGTCAGGGGCCAGATCGAGAACGGGCAGATCGAGCACTACCAGGTGGGCCTGAAGGTGGGCTTCCGCATCGACGACGAGGACTGACACCCAAGCGGCCGCGGCCGCACGGGGCTCAGCCCGCCGGGTGGCGTCAGACCCCCCGAGTGGTGTCAGGTCCGCCGGGTGCCATCAGACCCGTCAGGTGGCGTCAGACCCGCCGGGCGGCCTCAGGTCCGACCCTCTCCCTCCTGGGCCTGCTCCAGCTCGGCCGAGCGGTCGGCCCAGCGGGCCCGCACCACGGTGAATCCGGCCCGTTCGGCGTCGTCGCACACCAACTCGTCGTCGTCGACCAGGACGCGGACCTCACGTCGTTCGGCGAGGCGGCGCAGGATCTCCAGCTTGGTGTGCCGGGCGGGCCTGCGGTCGGCGTTGCGCCGCATGTGCACCCGCCCCTCGGGCAGTCCGTGCGCGGCGAGCCAGTCCAGGGTGTCACGCCGGCAGCGGTCGGGCCGCCCGGTGAGATAGACGATCTCGCACTCCCGCGCGGTCGCCGCGGCCAGCGCGATCCCCTCGGCGAGCGGCGGATCGTGCGGCGCGGCCGCGAAGAACGCGTCCCAGTCCCGGGGCCTGCGCTCCAGGAACCGCTGCCGGTGCGCGGTGTCGGCGAGGGTGTTGTCGATGTCGAACACGGCGATCGGACGCTTGCTGCTCTCGGTCACGCGGCAACCCTAGCCGGGCACCGGCACCGCTCCCCGGGGCCCCGGACCGCTGACCGGCTGACCGCCGACCGCCGACCCCCCACCGCCGACCGCCGACCCCCGACCCCCGACCCCCGACCCCCGACCCCCGATGGGATCCGGTCACCGCCCACGGCGCCCGCCTCCTGGTTCCGCGGGACCTGGTCAGGGCCTGCGAGCACGGTCCGCCGCGTCCCGGGGGGTGACCGGCGGCGGGAATCCTGGGACCGCCCCGGTGTTGAACCCTCTGTGAACGCACTGACCGCCCGGACCCGGTTCTCCGTCCTCGACCGTTCCCGCACCCGGGAGGGGCACGCCCCCGGTGCGGCGCTGCGGGACACCGTGGCGCTGGCGCGGGAGGTGGAGGCGCTCGGGTACCACCGGTTCTGGGTGTCGGAGCACCATGGTGTGCCCGGCGTCGCCGGTTCGGCGCCGACCGTGCTGGCCGCCGCCGTCGCCGCCGCGACCCGGACCATCCGGGTCGGCACTGGCGGAGTCATGCTGCCGAATCACCGGCCCCTGGTCGTGGCCGAGCAGTTCGGCGTGCTGGAATCGCTGTTCCCCGGCCGGATCGACATGGGCCTCGGCCGGTCGGTGGGTTTCACCGACGGGGTCCGCAGGGCGCTGGGGCGTGACAAGGGCGACGCCGACGACTTCGCGGCGCAACTCGGCGAGCTGCTCGGCTGGTTCGAGGGCACCTCGCCGACCGGGGTACGGGCCCGCCCGGCCGAGGGGCTGCGGGTGCCGCCGTTCGTGCTGGCGATGGGCGAGGGCGCGGACATCGCGGCCCGCGCCGGGCTGCCGATGGTCATCGGCGATCTGCGCGACCGGGAGAAGATGCGCCGCGGCATCGACCACTACCGCGACCGCTTCCGCCCCTCCCGCTGGGCGGTCGAGCCCTATGTCGTGATCTCCGGGACCGTCGCCGTCGCCGCTACCCCCGAGGCGGCCCGCCGGCTGCTCGTCCCCGAGGCCTGGTCGATGGCGTACTCCCGCACCCACGGCACCTTCCCGCCGCTGCCCCCGGCCGAGGCGGTCGAGAGCAGGGCGATGACCGTGAAGGAGCGCGGCTTCTACGAGTCCGGGCTCGGCGGGCACCTCGCCGGTACCGAGGAACAGGTCGCGGACGAGCTGGAGACGGTCCTGAAGGAGACGGCCGCCGACGAGGTGCTGGTCACCACCAGCACCTACGACCGCCCGGCCCTGCTGGACTCCTACCGGCGGCTGGCCGGGATCGTGAACCCCTGATCAGACCGAGGCCGGTTTGTCGGAGCGGATGACGATCTCCCCGTCGACCGCGTCCACCACCGCCCGGTCGCCCGCCGTGAGCTGGCCGGACAGCAGCAGGTCGGCGAGGCGGTCGTCGACCTCGCGCTGGATGGTGCGGCGCAGCGGGCGGGCGCCGAAGTCGGGTTCGTGACCGAGGTTGGCGAGCAGCCCCGCTGCCGCGTCGGTGACTTCGAGGCCGACCTCCTGGGCGTGCAGGCGCCGCCGGGTGTGTTCCAGCAACAGGTCGACGATCTCGCGCAGTTGGGTGCGGTCCAGGCCGCGGAAGACGATGATCTCGTCGATGCGGTTGAGGAACTCCGGCCGGAAGTGCTGCTGGAGGGCCGGCATCACGGCCTCGCGGACCTTGGTGTAGTCCTCGGTGCCGGCGGCCAGGATGCGGTCGGCGCCGATGTTCGACGTCATGATGACGACGGTGTTCTTGAAGTCGACGGTACGGCCCTGGGCGTCGGTGAGCCGGCCGTCGTCCAGCAGCTGGAGCAGCGTGTTGAAGACGTCCGGGTGCGCCTTCTCCACCTCGTCGAGCAGCAGCACGGCGTACGGCTGCCTGCGCACCGCCTCGGTGAGCTGACCGGCCTCCTCGTGGCCGACGTATCCGGGCGGGGCGCCGACCAGCCGGGAGACCGTGTGGCGCTCCTGGAACTCGCTCATGTCCAGGCGGATCATGCGGGTCTCGTCGCCGAAGAGGGCGGCGGCCAGGGCGCGGGCCAGCTCGGTCTTGCCGACGCCGGTCGGGCCCAGGAAGAGGAAGCTGCCCACCGGACGGTTGGGGTCGCTCATGCCGGCCCGGGCGCGGCGGACCGCCCGGGCGACGGCGGTGATCGCCTCGTCCTGGCCGACGACCCGCTCGTGCAGGTGCTCCTCCAGCCTCATCAGCCGCTCCCGCTCCTCCTCGGTGAGCTGGGCGACCGGGATGCCGGTGGTGCGGGAGACGACCTCGGCGATGTCCTCGGCGGTGACCTTGGGCGCGTGCTCCTCGGCCGTGCTCGCCTGCTCCAGCTCGGTCTCGGCCTCCTTGATCCGGTCGCGGAGCTCCTTGGCGCGCTCGTACTCCTCGTCGGCGACGGCCTGGTCCTTCTCCCGGTTCAGGGCGGCGACCCGGTCCTCGATGTCCCGGGTGTCGGTGGGCGGCGTCTTCGAGCGCAGCCGGACCCGGGCGGCGGCCTGGTCCATCAGGTCGATCGCCTTGTCCGGCAGGAAGCGGGAGGTGATGTACCGGTCGGAGAGCTCGGCCGCCGCGACGACCGCCTCGTCGGTGATCCGGACCTGGTGATGGGCCTCGTAACGGTCGCGCAGCCCGCGCAGGATCTCGATGGTGTCGTCCACGGAGGGCTCACCGACCAGGATGGGCGCGAACCGGCGTTCCAGGGCCGCGTCCTTCTCGATGTGCTTGCGGTACTCGTCGATCGTGGTCGCGCCGATCAGGTGCAACTCGCCACGGGCGAGGGCGGGTTTGAGGATGTTGCCCGCGTCCAGCGACCCGTCGCCGCCCCCGCCGGCACCGACGACGGTGTGCAACTCGTCCAGGAACAGCACCAGGCCGTCGCTGTGCTCGCTGACCTCGTCGAGAAGCTTCTTCAGCCGTTCCTCGAACTCGCCCCGGTACTTGGTGCCGGCCACCATCCCGGCCAGGTCCAGGGAGACCAGCCGCTTGCCCTCGAGGGTCTTGGGCACGTCGCCGGCGATGATCCGCTGCGCGATGCCCTCGACGATGGCGGTCTTGCCGACACCGGGGTCGCCGATCAGGACGGGGTTGTTCTTGCTGCGCCGGGAGAGCACCTCGATGGTCTGCTCGACCTCGTCGTCCCGCCCGATCACCGGGTCCAGGCGCCCGGCCTGGGCGTCCTCGGTGAGATCACGGCCGTACTCGTCGATGGTCGGCGTGGTGCTGGGCTTCTTCCGCTCCGCCGCGCCCTCGACCGGCATCCGGGCCGGCTCCCAGCCGCTCTCGCCGAGCGCCCGCCCGGCCGTCGACTCCGGGTTCGCGGCGAGCGCGCGCAGCAGGTGCTCGGGGCCGATGTAGGAGGCGCCCTCGGCGCGGGAGATCTGGTACGCGTCGAGCAGGGCGCGCTTGGCGGCCGGGGTGAGGGCGGTGGGCTCCGTCGTCCCGGCGCCGCCGTGGCCGGTGGTGAGCCGCTCGCGGAGGTGGTCGGGGTCCGCGCCGGCCTCGGTGAGCAGCCGTCGGGTGGAGTCGTGCGTGGTGGCCGCGGCCAGCAGATGCCGGGCGTCCACTTCGTCGCTGCCCTCAGTGGCGGCGAGGTCACGGGCCTCGGCCACCAGCTCGCGCGCCCGCTCGGAGAGCAGGCTGCCGATGTCGACGCGCTGCGGGCGGCGGGCCGGTGCGGCCGGTCCGGATCCGCCGAAGAAGCGGGACATCAGCTCGTCGAAGTCTTCGAAGGGACTGCGTCCGTATCCGAAACCGGGAGTGCTCATGAGGCCCGGGCCTTTCTGCGATCAGCTCGTGGTCGTTGGGATTCCGCGTCTTCCAACCTCGCACAGGCACGCTGGGCCCGCACGGGGACGCCCGCCGAGATGCGGACCGGGCCGGGGCCGGTGACGCTGGTGAGGAAACCTCAACCAGCGAGGAGGGCTGCCATGTCCATGCTGGACAAGCTCAAGGGGATGCTCAAGGGCCACGAGGACCAGGCCAAACAGGGCGTCGAAAAGGGCGGCGACATGATCGACCAGCGGACCGGAAACAAGTACCGGTCCCAGGTCGACACGGGTCAGCAGAAGGCCGACGACTACCTCGACCAGAGCCGGAACCGGAACAACCCTCCCCAGCCCTGACCGACCACCGCACTGGCTAGACTCGCGGGGTTTGTCCCTGCCCGGCGAGTCGGCCGTACGGAGTCCGCCCGATGCACAGCGCCCACGATCCGTACGTCCGCGTTCGTGGCGCCCGCGAGCACAACCTCAAGGGTGTCGACGTGGACATCCCCCGGGACGTGCTGGCCGTCTTCACGGGTGTGTCCGGCTCGGGGAAGTCGTCCCTGGCGTTCGGCACGATCTACGCCGAGGCCCAGCGGCGCTACTTCGAGTCGGTCGCACCGTACGCGCGCAGGCTGATCCACCAGGTGGGGGCGCCGAAGGTCGGTGAGATCAGCGGGCTGCCGCCGGCGGTCTCGCTGCAGCAGCGCCGCTCGGCCCCCACCTCCCGTTCCTCGGTCGGGACGCTCACCAACCTCTCCAACTCCCTGCGGATGCTCTTCTCTCGTGCCGGGAACTATCCGCCGGGCGCGGAGCGGCTCGATTCCGACGCGTTCTCCCCCAACACGGCGGTGGGCGCCTGCCCGGAGTGCCACGGCCTGGGCCGGGTCCACCGGACGACCGAGGAGTCACTGGTCCCCGACCCGTCGCTGTCGATCCGGGACGGCGCGATCGCCGCCTGGCCGGGCGCCTGGCAGGGCAAGAACCTGCGGGACGTCCTCGACGCGCTCGGCCACGACGTGGACCGGCCCTGGCGCGAACTGCCCGCCGAGGAGCGGGAGTGGATCCTGTTCACGGACGAGCAGCCGGTGGTCACCGTGCACCCGGTCCGGGACGCCGACCGCATCCAACGGCCGTACCAGGGCACGTACATGAGCGCCCGCCGGTACGTCATGAAGACTTTCTCGGACTCCAGGAGCCCGGCTCTGCGGGCGAAGGCGGAGCGGTTCCTGAGCAGCGCGCCCTGTCCGGTGTGCGGCGGCAGCAGGCTGCGGCCCGAGGCACTCGCCGTGACCTTCGGAGGCCGTACGATCGCCGATCTGGCGGCCCTGCCCCTGACCGAGCTCGCCGCACTGCTCGGCGGCGCCCCCGCGACGGAGACCGCACGGGTGCTCACCGAGGACCTCACCTCCCGCATCGCACCGGTCGTCGAACTCGGCCTCGGCTATCTGAGCCTGGACCGGGCGACCCCGACGCTCTCCGCGGGCGAACTCCAACGCCTGCGTCTGGCGACGCAGTTGCGCTCCGGGCTGTTCGGTGTCGTCTACGTCCTGGACGAACCGTCGGCCGGGCTGCACCCGGCGGACACCGAGGCGCTGCTGACGGTGCTGGAGCGACTGAAGACGGCCGGGAACTCGGTGTTCGTGGTGGAGCACCACCTGGACGTGGTGCGCGGCGCCGACTGGCTGGTGGAGGTGGGCCCGGGCGCCGGTGAGCACGGTGGCCGGGTGCTGCACAGCGGGCCGGTGGCACAGCTGGCCGGGGTCGCGGAATCCGCCACCGCCCGGTACCTGTTCGCGGCGGAGCCCGCTCCGGCCCGTCGGCTCCGCTCAGCCGCCGGGTGGTTGAAGGTAGGTCCGGTCACCCGGCACAACCTGCGCGCGGTCGCCGCCGAGTTTCCGCTCGGTGTCCTCACCGCCGTCACCGGCGTCTCCGGCTCGGGCAAGTCGACGCTGATCGGCGAGATCACCGAGGAGCTGGACGGGGTCGGGCGTCTGGTCTCCGTCGACCAGAAGCCGATCGGCCGTACTCCGCGTTCCAACCTGGCCACCTACACCGGCCTGTTCGACGTCGTACGGAAGGTGTTCGCGGCCACCGACCCGGCGCGGGAGCGTGGTTACCGCGCGGGGCGGTTCTCCTTCAACGTGACCGGAGGGCGCTGCGAGACCTGCCAGGGCGAGGGTTTCGTCAGCGTGGAGCTGCTGTTCCTGCCCAGTACCTACGCGCCCTGCCCGGACTGCGGCGGGGCCCGCTACAACCCCGAGACGCTCGAAGTGCCCTACCGGGGACGGAACATCGCCGAGGTGCTGGACCTGACCGTGGAGAGCGCGGCGGAGTTCTTCGCGGACAATCCGGCCGTGGCGCGCAGCCTGCGCACCCTGCTCGACGTGGGGCTCGGCTATCTGCGACTGGGGCAGCCCGCCACGGAGCTGTCCGGTGGCGAGGCCCAACGCATCAAACTGGCGGGTGAGTTGCAGCGTGGTCGGCGCGGTCGCACCCTCTACCTCCTCGACGAGCCGACGACGGGTCTGCATCCGGCCGACGTCGAGGTGCTGATGCGCCAGTTGCACGGGCTGGTGGACGCCGGGCACACGGTCGTCGTGGTCGAGCACGACATGGCGGTGGTGGCGGGCGCGGACTGGGTGATCGACCTGGGGCCGGGCGGCGGGGACCGGGGCGGCCGGATCGTCGCGGCGGGCAGGCCGGCCGAGGTCGCACGGGCCGAGGGCAGTGTCACAGGGCCCTATCTCTCCCGGTCCCTCCCTCGATGACCTTCAGGAACGCTTCAGGTTCTCCCGGGAGTTCGGACGTACGCATGGGCCTCACGCCTCACGCCTCACGCCTCACCATCCGGCGTCCGGCGTCCGGCGTCCGGACGGGCGACCTCCCGGACGCGAAGCGGGAGCTGGGCTGTGCGCTGCCCGGCGCCGCACTGTCCGCGAAGGGCCAGGCCGGTCCGGCCCCGGGCTCCTCATCGAGTACGACGCCCGGTCTCCGCTCGCCCACGGCCGCAAGACCGGCGGCGGCCGGCCCCTCGGGCCGGCCGGGCGGCGGCGGTGGCATGGGCGGTCCGGGCGGCACGCCTACCCAGCAGCACATCCACACCATCATCCGCACGCCCAACGGCGGCGACTACGGGGTCGACTTGCTCAAGCTCCACTTGGAGACCGACCACTGAGAGCCCTTGCCGGGGCTCACCAGAGCCGCGTGCGTCCAGGCCGGCCCGTGGGTCACCGGCTGGGCGGCGTGCGCGAGGGTGCGACGGTCCGGGTGGCGGCCGGCCGGTATCAGCGGCCGTATGTCCACCTCGGCCACCAGGCCACGGGTCGACACCACTCGCCACAGGGAGGCCAGCAGCGTGTCCTCGCCGACATAGGCGGGCACGGTGCTGGCCTCGCCTGCTTCCAGCCGGTAATGCAGCCGCACCGGTTGCACGGGCGCGCCGGCGTCCAGGGCGGCCTGGAACACGGCCCGGCGGAACCGGCCCTGGGCCCGGCCGCACCAGGTGCTGCCCTCCGGGAAGGCGACCACCGCGGCGCCCTCCCGCAGCGCGCCCGAGATCCGGCCGACCGTGTCCGGCAGCGCGCGCAGCCGGTCCCGGTCGATGAACAGCGCCCCGGCGCCGGCCACCAGCGCGCCGGCCACCGGCCACGCGCGGATCTCCTTCTTGGCGAGCATCCGCGCGGGCCGTACGGCGGCGAGCAGCGGGATGTCCAGCCAGGAGATGTGGTTGGCGACCAGGAGCACCCCACCGGTACCCGGGGCACTGCCGGTGGTCCGGACCCGGACCCCGGCGGCCCGGACGACCAGCCGGGAGAACCGCCGCACCCACGCGGTGGGAATCCGCCCGCCGAGCGGGAGCAGCACGATCGCGACCAGCAGCAGGGCCACGACCGCGGCGAACCGCAGCACGGCCCGGGGCAGGACCGTGAGGGACGCCGCGGACTCCACGCACGCGCCGGGGGTGCACGGCGCGCTGGGCAGCCAGACGCTCATCAGGCCGGGACGAGCGAGAGGAAGTGCCGCAGATAGCGCGCGTTGACCCGGCGCATCGACAGCAGGACGTACATGTCGGCGACCCCGAAGTCGGGGTCGTGCGCGGGCTCGCCGCACACCCAGGCGCCCAGGCGCAGGTAGCCGCGGAGCAGCGCGGGCAGTTCGGCCCGGCCCTCCGGGGCCGGCCCCTCGGGCACCCACGGGCGCAGCGGTCGTACCCGCAGCTCCTCCGGGGCCAGGTGCTTGGCCTGCACCCGCTCCCAGGTGCCGGCCGCGAGGGCGCCTCCGTCGGCGAGCGGGACGGAGCAGCAGCCGGCCAGCCACTCGTGGCCGCGGTCCACCATGTACCGGGCTATGCCGGCCCAGATGAGGCCGATCACGGCGCCGTCGCGGTGGGCGGGGTGCACGCAGGACCGGCCGACCTCGACCAGGTTGGAGCGGATGTCCGCGAGCGGGCTCAGGTCGAACTCGCCCTCGGAGTAGAGGCGGCCGGCGACGGCGGCGCGCTCGGGCGGCAGCAGCCGGTAGGTGCCGACGACCTCGCCGGTCAGGGCTTCCCGGATCAGGAGGTGGTCGCAGAACGCGTCGAAGGCGTCCACGTCCAGCCCCGGTTCCGGCCCGTCGAGCCGGGCACCCATCTCTCCGGCGAACACCTGGTAGCGCAGTCGCTGTGCGGCCCGGACGTCGTCCTCGTCACGGGCGAGCTGCACCAGATAGCCGGAGTCCCCGGGCGGGGCGGCGAGAGCGGGGGGTGAGGCGGGCATGGCGGTCATGGAGGTCTCCTGCGCCGAGCGGTAGCTGAGGAAATCTGCACCTGCTTTCTTCCTTGGCAGGCTGGACTCGGCGTGACGTGCGCGGGACCCGTGGATGTGCGGCTGCTGAATGCCGGGATTCGGTGGGTGACTCACCCCCGCGCGTGTCCCTATGGACGCGCTGAAGCAACGCTACCGTGACCCGGCCGGGCCGTTGCGCGCCCCCGGCACGACGGTTGGCGAACGGCGAAACGGGGCCGGGGAGCACCAGCCCCGGCCCCGCCCGTCCGCACTTGTCGGCGAACGTTCACTTACGCGCCTCCGACGGCGCTACCGCTTTCCCGCCTTCCGGGTGGCCCGCAGCCACTCCTTGTTCATGCTCGTGATGGAGACCAGCGGAATGCCCTTCGGGCAGGCGGTCGCGCACTCCCCCGCCAGCGTGCACCCGCCGAAGCCCTCGTCGTCCATCTGGGCCACCATGTCCAGCACCCGCGTCTCCCGCTCGGGCGCCCCCTGGGGCAGCACGTTCAGATGGTTGATCTTGGCGGAGGTGAACAGCATCGCCGCTCCGTTGGGGCAGGCCGCCACGCACGCCCCGCACCCGATGCACTCCGCGTGCTCGAACGCGAAGTCGGCGTCGGCCTTCGGCACCGCCGTGGCGTGCGCCTCCGGCGCGGCCCCGGTCGGCGCGGTGATGTAGCCGCCGGCCTGGATGATCCGGTCGAACGCGGACCGGTCGACCACCAGATCCTTGATCACCGGGAAGGCGGACGCCCGCCACGGCTCGATGTCGATCGTGTCGCCGTCCTTGAAGGACCGCATGTGCAGCTGGCAGGTGGTGGTGCGCTCGGGTCCGTGCGCGTCCCCGTTGATCACCAGGGAGCACGCGCCGCAGATGCCCTCGCGGCAGTCGTGGTCGAAGGCGACCGGGTCCTCGCCATTGAGGATCAGCTCCTCGTTGAGGGTGTCGAGCATCTCGAGGAAGGACATGTCCGACGAGATGCCGTCCACCTCGTAGGTGGACATCGCGCCGTCGGCGTCGGCGTTCTTCTGCCGCCAGACGCGCAGGGTGAGCTTCATGCGTAGCTCCGCTGGGTGGGGTGGACGTACTCGAAGACCAGGTCTTCCTTGTGCAGGACCGGGGCGTCCCCGGTGCCGGTGAACTCCCAGGCGGCCGCGTAGGAGAACTCGTCGTCCCGGCGGGCGGCTTCGCCGTCCGGGGTCTGGGACTCCTCGCGGAAGTGGCCGCCGCAGGACTCGGCGCGGTGCAGCGCGTCGAGGCACATCAGCTCGGCCAGCTCCAGGTAGTCGACGATGCGGTTGGCCTTCTCCAGGGACTGGTTGAACTCCTCGCCGGTCCCCGGCACCTTGATCCGCCGCCAGAACTCCTCGCGGATCTGCGGGATGCGCTCCAGTGCCTTGCGCAGCCCCGCGTCCGTCCGGGCCATACCGCAGAACTCCCACATCAGTTCGCCGAGTTCGCGGTGGAAGGAGTCGGGGGTGCGGTCGCCGTCGACGGAGAGCAGCAGGTTCAGCCGGTCCTCGGTCTCGGCCAGCACCTCCTGGACGACGGGGTGTTCGTCGGTCACCGCCTCCTGGTGGGGGTTGCGGGCGAGGTAGTCGTTGATGGTGGCCGGCAGCACGAAGTAGCCGTCGGCCAGGCCCTGCATCAGCGCGCTGGCGCCGAGCCGGTTCGCGCCGTGGTCGGAGAAGTTGGCCTCGCCGACCGCGAACAGCCCGGGAACGGTGGTCTGGAGGTCGTAGTCGACCCACAGCCCGCCCATCGTGTAGTGCACCGCGGGGTAGATCCGCATCGGCACCTGGTACGGATCCTCGTCGGTGATCCGCTGGTACATGTCGAAGAGGTTGCCGTACTTGGCCTCCACGGCCTTGCGCCCCATCCGCGCGATGGCGTCGGCGAAGTCGAGATAGACGCCCTGCCCGCCGGGCCCGACGCCCCGTCCCTCGTCGCAGACGTTCTTCGCGGCGCGGGAGGCGATGTCGCGCGGGACCAGGTTGCCGAAGGACGGGTAGATGCGCTCCAGGTAGTAGTCGCGCTCGTCCTCGGGGATCTGGTTCGCGGGCCGGGTGTCGCCCTTGGCCTTGGGCACCCAGATCCGGCCGTCGTTGCGCAGCGACTCGCTCATCAGGGTGAGCTTTGACTGGTGGTCGCCGGTGCGCGGGATGCAGGTGGGGTGGATCTGGGTGAAGCACGGGTTGGCGAACCAGGCGCCGCGCCGGTGCGCCCGCCAGACGGCGGTGGCGTTGGAGTTCATGGCGTTCGTCGACAGGTAGAAGACGTTGCCGTAGCCACCGCTGGCGAGGACGACGGCGTCCGCGAAGTAGGTGTCGATCTTCCCGGTGATCAGGTCCCGGGCCACGATCCCGCGCGCCCGTCCGTCGACCACGATCACGTCGAGCATCTCGGTACGCGGATGCATCTCCACGTTCCCGGCGGCGATCTGCCGGCTCAGCGCCTGGTAGGCGCCGAGCAGCAGCTGCTGCCCTGTCTGACCGCGGGCGTAGAAGGTGCGGGACACCTGGACCCCGCCGAAGGACCGGGTGTCGAGCAGACCGCCGTACTCACGGGCGAACGGCACGCCCTGTGCCACGCACTGGTCGATGATCTCGACGGAGATCTGCGCGAGCCGGTGGACGTTGGACTCGCGGGCCCGGAAGTCGCCGCCCTTGACGGTGTCGTAGAACAGCCGGTGGACGGAGTCGCCGTCGTTGCGGTAGTTCTTCGCCGCGTTGATCCCGCCCTGTGCGGCGATGGAGTGGGCGCGGCGCGGGGAGTCCTGGTAGCAGAACTGGACGACGTGGTAGCCCTGTTCGGCGAGGGTGGCCCCGGCGGAGCCGCCGGCCAGACCGGTGCCGACGACGATCACGGTGTGCTTGCGCCGGTTGGCGGGGTTGACCAGCTTGGCCTCGAAGCGGCGGGTGTCCCAGCGCTCGTTGACCGGTCCGGCGGGGGCCTTGGCGTCGGCGACGGCTTCGCCGGTCGTGTAGTTCACGTAGTCGGTCATGTTCAGCTCACCACTCCGGTCATGACACCCACGGGTACGGCGATGAAGCCGGCCGTGAGCAGCAGCGCGAGGACGTCGGCCGTGGCCTTGAGGGCGCGGTCGCGGGTGCGGCTGCCGGCGCCGAGGGTCTGGGCGGCGCTCCAGAAGCCGTGCCGGACGTGCAGGCCGAGCGCGAGCATCGCGACGATGTAGATGACGTTGCCGTACCAGGTGGAGAAGGTGTCCACGACGTTCTGGTACGGGTGGCCCTCCTGGAAGCCGCCGGAGTGCACGGTGCCGGTGGTCAGGTCGAGGATGTGCCAGACGATGAAGAGGGCGAGGATGATCCCGCCCCAGCGCATGGTGCGGGTCGCGTAGCTGGCCCGGCGCCTGCTGTGGACGTATTTCGTCGGGCGCGCCCTGATGTCACGGCGGCTGAGCTGGTACGCGGACGTGGCGTGTGCCACCACGGCGACGACCAGGACGATCCGGATGAGCCAGAGCGTCCACTCGTAGTGCATGAACGGTTCGCCGACGGTGCGCAGCCAGTGGGCGTAATGGTTGAAATCGCCCGCCCCGAAGTAGATCTTCAGGTTGCCGATCATGTGCACGACCAGGTAGAGCAGCATGATCAGGCCGCTGACGGCCATCACGGTCTTCTTGCCGACGGAGCTGTCCCACATCGTGCGTGCCATGGACGGCCGTCGGTCCGTCCGCGTTGCCAGAGCCATGTTCAGGACGGTAGAGCCCGGACACCCGATCGGTCCAAGACATGGTCCGGCTCGATTCCATAGCCGGAAGCTATCGTGTAACCATGCAGTTCCAGCAGCTTCAGTACTTTGTCGCCGTCGCCGAGACCCGGCACTTCACCCGGGCCGCCGAGCTGGTCCACGTCGCCCAGCCGTCGCTGTCCCAGCAGATCAGGGCGCTGGAGCGGGAGCTGGGGGCGGATCTCTTCCTGCGGGCGCGGGGCAACATCACGCTCACCGACGCGGGCGAGGCGCTGCTGCCGCTGGCCCGGCGGATCCTGGCGGACGCGGACACCGCCCGGCACGAGGTCCAGGAGCTGGTGCAGCTGCGGAGCGGGCGGGTGCGGCTGGGGGCCACGCCGAGTCTGTGCACCGGGTTGCTGCCGGACGTGCTGCGAGCCTTCCACGACCGTTACCCCGGCATCCAGCTGCTGATCGAGGAGAGCGGCTCCCACGACCTGGTACGGGAGCTGGCGCGCGGGGCGCTGGATCTGGCGCTGATCGTGCTGCCGCTGCCACCGGCGTCACCCGCGCTGACCACGGTGGAGCTGTTGCGGGAGGACCTGGTGGTGGTGTCCTCGCCCGAGGCGACGGCGCCCGGGCGGGGGCGGGGCGGGGTGAAGGTCTCCGACCTGGAGGGGGAGCGGCTGGTGATGTTCCGGCACGGCTACGACCTGCGGGAGCTGACCGTCGCGGCGTGTCGCTCCGCTGGGTTCGAGCCGGCTTTCGCCGTCGAGGGGGGTGAGATGGACGCGGTGCTGGGGTTTGTGCGAGCCGGGCTGGGGGTGGCGGTGGTGCCTCGGATGGTCGCCGCTCGTTCGGGACGGGGGTTGCGGGTCACTCCGCTGGCTCGGCCGGGGTTGCATCGGACGATCGCGTTGGCGCACCGGAGTGACGTTGCGCCGCCTCGGGCCGCCAGGGAGTTGCAGCGGATGCTGTTGGAGAGGTGACCGGGCGTGGTTGGCTGCGGGTGCGTGGGGGCTGGTCGCGCGCACGCGGCGGCGCCGATCATCGTTACAGCCCCGCGCCCCGGACGGGGTTCGGTGCAGCCGTCGATCCACGCCGCCGACAATAGGTCCCCGGGCAGGCTGCTGCCGAAGTAGATGTACACGCGGTACCCGCCGAACGGGTCAGAAGGACAGGAGAGGTGAGCCAGATGCAGCGCTTCGCTGCCGTCATCCGGTTGCGTCCGGAGAAGGAGTCGGAGTACCGCGCACTGCACGCCGCCGCGTGGCCGGGCGTGCTGGCGGCACTCAAGCGTGCCGGGATCGGCAACTACTCGATCTTCCTGCGGGACGGGCTGCTGTTCAGCTACCTGGAGTACACGGGCAACGACTACGCCGCCGACACCGCGCAGATCGCCGCCGACCCGGTGACACGCGAGTGGTGGGCGCTGACCGACCCGTGTCAGCAGCCGCTCGACACCGCCGCCGAGGGCGAGTGGTGGGCCCCCGCCGAGGAGGTCTTCCACCTCGACTGAGGGCCCACGAAGGGACGCCGGATCGTCAGCCCGTCGCGTCCACCAGCGCCAGTTCGTGCAGGCGCTCCGGTGGGCCCGGCCGGGCGTAGTACCAGCCCTGGGCCGTGTCGCAGCCCAGTATGCGGAGTTGCTCGGCCTGGGCGCCCGTCTCCACGCCCTCGACCGTGACCGCGAGGTCCAGGCTGTGGGCCAGGGAGACGATGCCCTCCACGATCTTGAGGTCGACCGGGTCCGCCGGGAACTGCTGCATGCTCTGGGTGAACGAGCGGTCCAGCTTGAGGATGCTCACCGGGAGGCGGCGCAGGTTGGCGAGGTTGGAGTAGCCCGTGCCGAAGTCGTCCAGGGCGATGTCGACACCCATCTCGGCGAGCCGGCGCAGCGGCTTGAGGAGATCGTCGTCGGCGCCGATCAGGGCCGACTCGGTGACCTCCAGGCAGAGGGCGTCGGGGGCCACTCCGGTCCGCTCCAGGATGTCCACCGTGTCCTGGACCAGGCCGGGGTGGGAGAGCTGGCACGGGGACAGGTTGACGTTGATCCGCAGCGGGCCGGCGCTGGTCTGCTCGCCGTAGCGTTCTCGCCATTCGCGGGCCTGGCGGATCGACTCCTCCAGGACCCAGCGGCCCAACGGGACGATGAGCCCGGTGTGTTCGGCGAGCGGGATGAACCGGTCGGGGCCGAGGACGCCGTGCTGCGGGTGCAGCCAGCGGACCAGGGCCTCGGCGCCCCGGACACTGCCGTCGCCGAGGTGGACCAGCGGCTGGTACTCGATGAAGAACTCGTTGCGGTCCAGGGCGGCGGGGAGCGCGGTGGTCAGGCCGTGCCGGGTGATGGCGCGGGCGTCGGCCTC
Source organism: Streptomyces sp. NPDC001220 (assembly GCF_053597895.1). Lineage (NCBI taxonomy): Bacteria > Bacillati > Actinomycetota > Actinomycetes > Kitasatosporales > Streptomycetaceae > Streptomyces > Streptomyces sp. NPDC001220. The sequence goes on along the minus strand of NZ_JBSFJE010000004.1, from coordinate 367,810 downwards.
CGGGTCGGCCAGCTCGAAGCGGTTGCCGCCCGCCGACTTGGCCCGGTACATCGTGATGTCGGCGCTGCGCAGCACCTCGGCCGGGGTGCGCTCGCCCGCCGGGCCCTCCACGATGCCGATGGAGCCCCGGACCATGAGTTCGCGGCCGTCGATGCTGATCGGGGTGATGAGGGCGTTCATGATGCGGTCGGCCAGGTCGTCGACCTCGCGTTGGGTGGCCGGTCCGGTGGTCAGCGCCACGAACTCGTCGCCGCCGAGCCGGGCGACCATCTCGCCGGGCGCGGTCGCGCAGGACTGCAGCCGGTCGGCGACCTCCACGAGCAGCCGGTCACCGGCCGAGTGGCCGAGGCTGTCGTTGATGGTCTTGAAGCCGTCCAGATCGAGGTAGCAGAGCCCGAAGCGCTGGCCCTCACCGGCGGCCAGGGCCTTCTCCAGGCGCTCGAAGAACAGCGTGCGGTTCGGAAGGCCGGTCAGCGCGTCGTGGGTGGCCTCGTAGCGCAGCCGCAGGTTGAGCAGCCGGCGCTCGGTGGTGTCCTCCATGAGGGCCAGCTGGTACTGCGGGTCGCCGTCCGCGTCCCGGAGCAGGGAGACGGTCAGGTTGGTCCACAGGACCGTTCCGTCGGAGCGGTTGAACGCCTTCTCGACGTGGTAGTGCTCGCGGTCGCCGCGGACCAGCTCCTCGTAGAGCCGCCAGGTCTGGGGCGCGTCCTCGGGATGCGCCCATTCCATGACCTTGCGGCCGCGCAGGGTCTGTTCGGAGCCGCCGAACATGCGCAGCAGCGCACCGTTGACCTGGAGGACGTTGCCCTCCAGGTCGGCGATGCCGATTCCTATCGCCGCTCCCTCGAAGACGGCGCGGAAGCGCGCCTCACTGGCGTGCAGCGCCTGCGCGACCACGCCCTGGGCCCGCAACGCGGCCTGCGCGATGGCCTCCTGCTCGGTCAGCGTGCGCTCGCGCAGCGCCTGGGCGAACCCGGCGGCCATCGCGTGCTGGATCCGCGAGGAACGCATCCGCAGCTCGTCCTGGGGGCCGTCCCCACCGCAGTACAGGGCCAGATAGGCGTCGACGCAGTCGAGGGTGCGGGTGAGCGCCTCGGGGTCGGTGCAGTGCGCGTCGATCAGCGCGGCCCCCACCTGCCGGGCCTCCTCCGCGTCGAAGCCGTGCGCCAGCAGCACCTCGCTCAACCGACGGGCCAGCGGGAGGAGTTGCTCCTCGAACTCCGGCCGGGTCAGGGACGTCGAGGTCACCGGGAACACCGCCCGGCTCCAGATCGTCGCGAACCGGCGCAGTCTGTCCTCCGGGCCGTCCGGCTCCGCGCTCACGCCGCGATCCCCACGCCGGCGAATCCGGAGAAGGCATACGGATCCTCGTCCTCCGGCGCCGACTCCGGCCGCCAGTGCGGCATCGGCACCAGTCCGGGTTCCACCATGTCGTACCCCTCGAAGAACCTTGCGATCTCGTCGCGCGAGCGCATGATGAGCGGGTTGCGAATGTCCTTGTATACGTCCACCGCGCTCTCGGCCCGCTCGGTTGACAGCGGGATTCCCTCGTACGAGGCATGCGTGAGGATCAACAGGCTGCCGGGCGCGAGTGTTTCGCGCAGCTGTGCCACTGTCCCGTACGGGTCGTCCGCGTCTTCCACGAAGTGCAGTATGGCAACGAGGAGCAGGGCCACTGGCCGATTCAGGTCGATGAGGCGCTCCACCTGAGGGCTCGACAGGATCTCCTGGGGCTTGCGGAGGTCCGCGGCGACCACGTCCGCCTCCTCGTTGCCCGCGAGCACCGCCTGGCTGTGGGCCACGGCCACCGGGTCGTGGTCGACGTACACCACCCGTGCGCCGGGGTGCGCCGCCTGCGCCACCTCGTGGACGTTGCCGAAGGTGGGGATGCCGGAGCCGATGTCCAGGAACTGCTCGATGCCGGCGCCTACGGCGTGACGGACCGCGCGGCGCATGAAGGCCCGATTGGCCTGCATGATCTTCGGCAGGCCCGGCAGGAACGTCATCGCCTTGCGGGCCGCTTCCCGGTCGACCTCGAAATTGTGCGAACCGCCCAGGTAGTAGTCGTAGATACGCGAAACGCTCGGCACCGAGATGTCGATGCTCCGTGGGGCCCAGGCGGGACGCTCCATGTATCTCTCCAAGGCTGAGACGATCCGGTGTTCGAGCAGAGGCTACTGATCGCCTGCGAACTGGGCGAGTAGAACCGGAAATTGACCGTCCGTTCCCGGTCACCACCTGGGAATTCGGTGTGCGCTTTGGGGGTGTTCGGGCAGTCCGTCGGATGCGGATGCGATGCAGAGCACATCTGTACGCGATGCGAAGCGCCTGCGGAGGAGATGCAGAACACACGAGCCCGCCCCCTCCGTGCGGTGCGGAGGGGGCGGGCGGTCGTGCGCCGTCGTTTCGCCGTCCGGGACTCTCGCCGGCCTCTGCCCTCCCTTCCGCGATACGCGAATGTGGACTTGGGCGGGGCGATCAACCCTGAGGCGGCGGTCCCTTACTTGCCCGGCGCGCCGACCAGCTTCCCTTCGGGCGAGACGGCGTACCAAGTGCCGCCGACGCCCTGGCCGTTGGTGTCCCCGGCCTTCGAGTCGCCGGAGAAGGTGTAGATGGGCCAGCAGTTGACCGTCATCTGCTTCTGGCCGTTGTCGGACCGGGTGAAGCCCATCAGGCCCTTCTTCGCGACGCCCTTGGTGTCGTCGGCGGCGACCTCCGCGACGGCCGGCCACTTCGCCAGGCAGTCACCGGTGCAGTTCGAGACGGACTTGGGCCACGCCTTGTCCTTGATGAAGCGGTAGACCGTCCTGCCGTTCTTGTCGACGACGATGTCACCGAGCTTGGCGTCCTTGCGGACGGACAGGCCGGGCAGGTCGGCCAGGGTGGCCTTCTTGCCGTCGGGGGCCGTCGCGAACCACTTGCCGCCCACGCCCTGGCCGTTCACGTCACCGGCGTTGACGTCCTTGGCATAGCGGTACACCGGCCAGCCGCCGACGGTCAGCTGCTTGGTGCCGTCGGTACGGGTGACCTCACCGAGCAGCGCCTTGTCGATGCCCTCACCGGCCGTGGCGTCGTCGGCGGGCACCGGCGGCCAGGTGGTGGCGCAGTCGCCGTCGCAGTTCGACTTGGGGGGATTGGCGGTGTCCGCGTCGAAACGGTAGAGGGTGAGGCCGCTGCCGTCGGTCAGCACCTTCCCGAGGTCGGGGTTGCTGGCAACGGTCAGCTTGCCCGCGGGGGCGACCACGGCCGGAGAGCTGGAAGCCTGGTTGCCGTCCGCGCCGTAACCGTTGCCCGCACCGGTGGAGGGGCTGGTCACACTGCCCACGCTGCCGACACCGGCCGGGGCCGTGGCACCCACGTTCTGCGCCGCCGAGGACGGAGTGGTCACGTTGTCCTGACCGCATCCCGTCGTCAGAACCAGCACTCCTGCGGCCGTGGCCACCAAAGAGGCGCTCCTCCAGGAGGTCTTCATCTTCAACTCCCCAATAATCGCCTGGATATTGCAGCGCCTGTGCGCCGCCGCACGCCACCAGGTACGGGCGCCGGGGGTCGAAGTGTTCAACGGCCGCACAAATTTCTTTCGGGACACTGTGCCCTCGGTGCGCGTCCCGCACGGACGTACGCTTCGAGCCAATCGACGGACCGTGCGATTCAAACCGGTTTACGCCACCTGTCCCCCGTTCGGGCCAATCCCTCCGCACTCCGGCGTGCGACGGCACTCGACGCCTCATGATCTCGGTCGTGCATGCACCCGAAGCGACCCGACTCGCGCCCGTCCCGAGGGTGTTGGCTCTGCTGACACTCACCTGGACCCTGCTGGGCTGCCCGGTCGGCACGGCGTCGGCCGACGCCTGCGCCTACGCCTCGACGGGCCCCGACGGCATTCACGCGGTGGCCGTCGCCGGCGGCTCCTGGCCCACTCCGCCGCCCTGCCCGCCTCCCACACCGCCGCCCTGCCCCACGCCGACACCCACGCCCACCCCCACTCCGACGCCCACACCGCCGCCGGAGCCGACCCCCACGCCCAAACCCAAGCCCACGCCGAAGCCCACCCCCAAGCCGCGGCCGAAGCCCGCCCCGCCGGCACCGCCGCCGCCACCCGCGCCGGCCCCGAAGCCCGCGCCCACCCCGCCACCGGCTCCCCGGCCCGAGCCGAGGCCGACGCCCACCCCGACCCCGACCCCGACGCCCAAGCCCACCCCGCGGCCCTCGCCGACGCCGGTGACCTACCCGCCGTACCGCATCCAGTCGACCGGCACGGCGGCCCCGAACCGCACCTCACCGGTCACCTACGTCCTGCTCATCGCCGTACCCGCCATCGTCGCCATCGCCGCGTTCCGCGCGCGCTGACGGCCGGCCCACTGATTTCTGGAGGCTTCCGTTGCCGGATTGGCTTGTTCTCGTCCTCGCGATGCTCGCGGCCTGTGCCGTGGTGGTCATCATCACCCTCGTCCGGCACAAGAGGGCGGCGGAGGACGAGGATCCCTCCGAGACGCCGGACGTCATCGAGTACATGACCATGTGGATCGGCGTCATCTACGCCATCGTCCTCGGTCTGGCGGTGGCCGGGGTGTGGGAGGCCCGCAGTGCCGCCCAGGACCATGTGCAGGCGGAGGCGCAGGCACTGCACGAGATCTACGAACGGGTGCGGGTGTACCCGCCCGACGCCCGTGACCGGATCCGGGCGGATGTCGACGCCTACGCCCGGCAGGTCGTCGACAAGGAGTGGAAGGAGATGGCCGACCACGGCCGTCTCACCCCGACCGGCGCGGATCTGCTCGCGAAGATCCGTCAGGACGTCACCGACTACCAGCCGAAGACCGACTTCCAGGCGCAGGCCTACCAGCCGCTGGTGGACCAGGTGGCCGCGCTCGACCAGTCGCGCAGCGCCCGGGCCGACTCGACCGGGGCGACCATGCCGAACGTGGTGTGGTTCGGGCTGCTGACCGGGGCCGTGGTCACCATCGGCATGGTCTTCGCGCTGCAGATCAGGCGCACCCGGCGCGAACTGATCCTGGCGGGGCTGTTCTCCGCGACCATCGCCTTCATGCTCTTCCTGATCTGGGACTTCGACGAACCGTACAGCCGGGGCATCACAGCGACGGCCCAGCCCTTCCTGAACCTCTTCCCGCACATCAAGGGGTAGAAGGACCCCGGACACCGGGGGACACCCGGGGGTCATCGCGCGGCGCCACGCCGCGGGTGTCCCCCGGCTGCCGTATCCGCGCCCCCCGGTCGGCCCCCAAGCTTCCCCCGGTCGTGCCCCCATGCTTCCCCCGGTCGTGCCCCACGGTTCCCCCGGTCGGCCCACCCGCTTCCCCCGTTCGCGCTACTGCGTTCGCGCGCGTGTGCGGATGTTCCTAGCGTTCCGATCATCGAGGTGCATTTCCGGCACGAGCGGAACAGATCCGCGGACAGCTCCTCGGGGACCGGAGGAACCACCATGCACGCAATACGCCTCGCCCCGGCCGCGCTGCTCGGCGTCGGGGCCCTCGTCCTGGGCGCTCCGGCCGCCCTCACGGACGACCAAGGCGACGGGGGCCGGGACAGCGGCCGGCAGACCTCCTTCGGCGTCCACGTCACGCCGTCCACCGTGTCGGCCGGCGGCCGGGTCAGCCTGCAGCTCAACCGCGACGAGAACTGCCGGGGCGCCGCCACGGTCACCTCGGACGCGTTCGACACGGTCCGGATCCCCGAGGGACGGGACTCGGTGGCGGCCACGGTCGACCGGGACGCGAGATCGCAGACGTCGTACCGGGTGACGTTCGACTGCGACGGGGCGAGGGGGTCGACCCAACTCAGCATCGCGGGCAGCCAGTCGACGGAACACGGCGACGGCGGCACGGGCGGCCGGTCCGAGGGGCGCACCGACGGACGCACGGACAGCCAGCCGGACGACCGCACCGACAGCCAGTCCGACAGCCACACCGGCGCACGCACCGACGCCCAGTCCGACGAACACACCGACAGCCAGTCCGACAGCCACACCGGCGCACACACCGACGCGCAGCCCGACGACCGTACGGACGGCGGTGCCGACAGCGGAGTCGACAGCGGAGTCGGCGGGCGTGAGGAACTCAACCCGCAGCCGCTCCCGCCCGATCGGGGTGTGCGGGCCGGTGCGGGCGGCAGCGTCGACGGGTTCGATCTCAAGGAGATCGGCCTCGGCGCCGCGCTCGTCGTGGGCTCGGTCGGCACGGCGTACCGCATCGCGCGCAGGCGGGCCGGTGAAGGCGGTGCCTGACCACCTCCCGGGCCGCCCGACCGCGCAGGCCCTTCGCCCCGGACCCGCGCGGAGCCGGGGCGAAGACGGCCCGCACGGATCAGAGCCGCTTCTCGTGCCGGCGGCGCAGCCAGAACCCGCAGCCGGCGAGGACGGCCGCGCCCACCAGCCCACCGCCGATCGCCATGTCGGCCGGGGTGGCCCCGCTGGAGACACTGCCGCCGAGGCCGCCCCTGACCCCGCCGAGCACATAGAACGCGTTCGGCCGGGTCAGGGTCCGCCCCCCGTTGCAGCGGACGGTCAGGTCGTAGGGGCCGGGGCGGGCGTCCCGGTCGATGGTGGCGACGCCGCGTGCCATGTCGCCGCCGAACGGGAACAGCGAGGTGGTCCGGAAGGCGCGGGAGCTCATGGAGCCGCTGCGGCAGCCGTTGACGGTGACGGTGAGGCGGGCGCCGCTCGTGATCGCCCTGGGCTGGGCGACGATGTTGCGCACCCCTTCTCCCCCGCAGTCGGAGCCGCCGTCGAACCGCTCGTCGTCCCCTCGGCCGCCGAAGCCGTCGTCGCCCCGCCCGCCGAAGCCGTCGTCGCCCCGCCCGTCGAACCCGTCGCCGCCCCGCCCGCCGAAGTCATTGCCGCCCCGCTCGCCGAACCCCTCACAGCCCCGCCCGCCGAAGTCATTGCCGCCCCGGCCGAAGCCGCCCCGGCCGGAGCCGCCCCGGCCGGAGCCGCCGCGGTCGAACCCGTTTCCGCCGAACCCACCGACGCCGTACCCGGGGACGACGACTCCGGGGACCGCCGCGATACCGGGAACGGCCCCCACTCCGACTCCGGGGGCGACACCGACGCCCGCCCCGGGGGCGACACCGGCCCCGGGGGCAACCCCCGTCCCACCGACGACCGGAGCCTGGGTGTTGGGCGGGCCGCCGGGGTTGCCCAGACCGTCGGCGACGGCCACCGGGGCGGCGGCGCCGAGAACGGCGACCACGGTGCACGCGGCCGCCAGCGCACGTGAGTTTCGCATCTCTTCCTCCGCGGAAGGCGCCCCGGGAACCGTCCCCGGTAGATCGGCGAGAAAGCACCTCCCGAATAGACCCTCAGATGCCTTGAACACGCCCGCATTTCGAGAATGGTCCGTCCTGGTGAGGGGACACGCCGAGCGAAAAGCACACAATCGGATATTGCCGCAGGTCACGGACCGTCAGAAAAAACCTGAGAACGGCAACTCGGATGGCGCACCGGAATGCGCGCGGGCCACCCGTTCGCCCGTCGACCCGTCGCCGCACGCGCGCGCGGGACTTAGCGTTTTCCCATGCGCGCTACGGACATGCGCGCCACGGACATCGCGGCGGCCGCGTCGAGAGGGGATGGCGAATGTCTGCGTCCGAACTTTCCGAGCTGGCCGAAGAGGAGGAACGGCGGCGTAAGCGTGCCCCCTGGGGCGTGATAGCGCTTGTGCTGCTGACCGGTCTGGCACTCATCCGCAACGGTTCGGGGGAGTTCGACGTCGGCCCGCCGCAGCCGGCCTCGGCCGCCGCCCCGGACAGCCGTAGCACGGTCCCGGACACCTTCGCCACCGCGCCGGCCTCGCTGCCGTACTCGGCGGCGAACCGGATCAGGATCCCCGCGATCCGGGTCGACGCGCCCGTGATGCCGGTGGGTCTGGACGCGGACGGCTGGGTCGCGGCACCGCCGCCGGACGACCCGAATCTGGCCGGCTGGTTCACCGGGGGCGTCTCGCCCGGCGAAAAGGGCACGTCCGTGATCGTCGGCCACGTCGACAACACGAAGGGGCCGGCGGTCTTCTACGGACTCGGTTCCCTGAAGAAGAGCAACCGGATCGAGATCGACCGCACCGACGGAAAGACCGCGGTGTTCGAGATCTACGGCATCGAGGTCTTCGCGAAAGCCGATTTCCCGGGCGACCGGGTCTACGGTTCCAAGGGAACACCGGAGTTGCGGGTCATCACCTGCGGCGGCGGTTTCTCGAAGCAGAACGGTTACGACGGGAACGTGGTGGTCTTCGCCCGCCTGGTCGAGGCCCGCTGAGGCGGACCCGGCCGGGCGGGCGAAAGCCCGTCGGCGGCGACGGGCCGGATCCGGTTCAGGTCCGGCGGCGCGGCACCGTCAAGTGGTAGCCGTTGTCCAGCAGATAGGGCAGGTATTCGCGCAGGGCCTTGACGCTCTGTGAGCGGTCGCCCCCGGCGTCGTGGGAGAGGACCACGACGCCCGGGGCCGCGCCCTTCTCGATCGTGTCGACGATGGTGCGGGTGCCCGGGGTGGTCCAGTCGGTGCTGTCGACGGTCCAGGCCATGGGCTCCATGCCCATCTCGGCGCCGAGTTGGAAGGCCGCGCGGTTCCAGGCGCCGTAGGGGGCGCGGAACCACTGCGGGCGCTCGCCGTAGGTGTCCTCGATGGCGTCGCTGGTGCTCTCCATCTCGTCGCGGATCTCACGGCGGTCCAAGGTGGTCAGCAACGGATGTGTCCAGGTGTGGTTGCCGACGACATGGCCCTCGGCGGCCATCCGCGCCACCAGCTCCCGGTTCTGGACGATGCACTCCCCGCACAGGAAGAACATCGCGCGCACGTCGTACTTGGCGAGGGTGTCCAGGATGTGCGGGGTGTAGGCCGGGTTGGGTCCGTCGTCGAAGGTGAGCATCATGTGCCGGCCGCTCCCGGAGATCCGCATGATGGGTTGCTTGCGGACCTTCAGCTTGCGCGGCTCGGTGGGCGGCGGACCGTATCCGGTGAGCGGCTGGAGCCGGAAGGCCGAGGACTTCAGCGCCTGGCGGGCCGGTGGTCCGGCGGCCGGGGCGACGGCGCCCGCCGCCTCCTCGCCGTCGCTCGCCAGCACGATTCCCGCCGTGCCCGCGGCGCCCAGAGCGGCGGCGCCGGCGAGCAGCAGCCGGCGTCGGGTGAACAACTGATCCTTCTGCATGACTCATCAGTCGCCCGGCCGGGCTGGGGCGCACCACTTAGACACCGGTGCGGCGGCGTGAAAACACCCGCACGGACCAGCGCGCGGGCGTTTCGGAAAGGAATGGTCAAGTACCCGGGACCGGACGCGTGTCCGGGCATCGGGGACCCCTCAGTGGCGGCGGACCAGCGGGAAGGGCAGCGTCTCACGGATCGTCAGGCCGGTGAGGAACATGACCAGCCGGTCGACGCCGATGCCGAGTCCGCCGGTGGGCGGCATCGCGTATTCGAGGGCGTCCAGGAAGTCCTCGTCGAGCTCCATCGCCTCGGGGTCCCCGCCGGCCGCGAGCAGCGACTGGGCGGTCAGCCGGCGGCGCTGTTCGACGGGGTCGGTGAGCTCGGAGTAGGCGGTGCCGAGTTCGGTGCCGAAGGCGACCAGGTCCCAGCGCTCGGCGAGCCGCGGGTCGGTGCGGTGCTGCCGGGTGAGCGGGGAGACGTCGGTCGGGAAGTCCTTGTAGAAGGTGGGCAGCCGGGTCCGCTCCTCCACCAGCCGCTCGTACATCTCCAGGACGACGTCCGCGGGCCCGTCGTCGGCGGTGTACGGCACCCCGGTCCGGTCGCAGTGCCGGTGCAGCCGCAGCAGTTCGGTGCCGGGGCCGATCTCCTCCCCCAGCGCCTCGGAGATCGCCCCGTACACGGTCTTGACGGGCCAGCTCCCCGAGATGTCGTACTCCCGCCCGTCCCTGCGGGCCACCGGGGAGCCGAAGGCGGCGGTCGCGGCGCCCTGGATCAGTTCGCGGGCGAGGTCGAGCATCACGTCGTAGTCGGCGTACGCCTGGTAGGCCTCCAGCATGGTGAACTCGGGGTTGTGCTTGTAGGAGACGCCCTCGTTGCGGAAGGTACGGCCGAGTTCGAAGACCTTCTCCATCCCGCCGACGCACAGCCGCTTCAGATACAGCTCGGGGGCGATCCGCAGACAGAGGTCGAGGTCGTAGGCGTTGATGTGGGTGGTGAAGGGGCGGGCGTTGGCGCCGCCGTGGATCTGCTGGAGCATCGGGGTCTCGACCTCCAGGTAGCCGCGGTCGAGGAGGCCCTGGCGGAGCGCCTGTACGGCGGAGGAGCGGGCGCGGACGACGGCGCGGGCGGCGGGGCTGGTGGCGAGGTCGAGGTAGCGGCGGCGGACCTTGGCCTCGGGGTCGGCCAGGCCCCGGTGCTTGTCGGGCAGGGGCCGCAGGCACTTGGCGGTGAGCTGCCAGTCGGTGACGAAGACGGTGGGGGCGCCCTTGTCGCTGAGGCCGGCCCGGCCGGTGGCGGTGATCTGGTCGCCGATGTCGGTGTCGGCGGTGAAGCGGGCCAGGGCGGCACCGGACCCGGCCCGGGTGAGGGCGAGTTGGCGGTCGCCGGACCAGTCGCGCAGCGTCACGAAGACGATGCCGCCGAAGTCGCGGACCAGCATGATCCGCCCGGCGACGGTGACCGTCTCACCGTCGCGGATGTCGGCGAGGGCCCGGGTGGGCCGTACGGTCGCCACCGGGTAGGGGTCGACGCCCGCGGCGCGCAGCCGGTCGAGCTTGCCGCGCCGGACCCGGAACTGGTCCGGCAGGCTCCGGTCCGGGGCACCGGACCCGGCCTCGTCCCCTCCGTCGAGACCGGGCACCGGCGAAGACCGCTGCTCCTCGACGGGGCGCGGTCCGGTCTTCGGGTGCCCCTTTCCCCAGAGTTTGCGCAGGGAGGGTACGGAGACGAAGCCTTCGGCGATTCCGGAGGCGAGGCCGATACGGGCGAGGGAGCCGGCCTCGCCGTAGCAGAGGAAGCGCGGGTACCACTCGGGGTGGTACTTGGCGTTGGAGCGGTACAGGGCCTCCAGCTGCCACCAGCGGGAGAAGAACAGCAGCAGCCGGCGCCACAGGCGCAGCACCGGTCCGGCGCCGATGCGGGCGCCCTCCTCGAAGACCGAGCGGAAGACGGCGAAGTTCAACGAGATGCGGCGGACGCCGAGTTTGGGGGCGGCCGCGCACAGGTCGGCGACCATGAACTCCATGACCCCGTTCGGGGCGGCGCGGTCACGGCGCATCAGGTCGAGGGAGACACCGTCGCCGCCCCAGGGCACGAAGGAGAGCAGGGCGAGCAGCCGGCCGTCCTCGGCGAGGGCCTCGACGAGCAGGCAGTCGCCGTCGGCGGGGTCGCCGAGCCGGTCCAGGGCCATGGAGAAGCCGCGCTCGGTCTCGGTGTCGCGCCAGGCGTCGGCCTTGTCGACGACCTCCTCCATCTCGGACTCGGTGAGGGTGGCATGGCGGCGCACCCGGGTGGTGGCGCCGGAACGCCGGACCCGGTTGACGGCCTGCCGGGTGACCCGCATCTCCCGGCCGCCGAGGTCGAAGTCGGCGACGTGCAGGATCGCCTCGTCGCCCAGTTGCAGGGCGCCGAGCCCGGCGCGGACGTAGGCCTTGGCGCCGCCCTCCGAGGCACCCATCACCGCGGGCACCCAGGCGTGCCGGCGGGCCACGTCCAGCCAGGCGGCGACGGCGTGCGGCCAGGCCTCCGGGTCCCCGACGGGGTCGCCGCTGGCCAGGCAGACGCCGGCTTCGACGCGGTAGGTGACGGCGGCCTTGCCGCTGGGCGAGAAGACCACGGCCTTGTCGCGCCGGGTGGCGAAGTAACCGAGGGAGTCCCGGTCGCCGTAGGCCTTGAGGAGGGCGCGGACACGGGTCTCCTCGTCGCCGTGCAGGGCCGCTTCCAGGCGCTGTGAACGGAACAGGGTGGCGGCGGCGTTGAGCAGGGCGAGGGCGCCGAAGAGACCGAGCAGGAAGGCCACGAACCGGGGCGGGCGGCCGCGGTAGCTCCCGCCGTCGACCAGGCCGCCGCAGACCCGGTCGGCGGCCCAGGCCAGGTGCTGGCCGTGCGGCAGCGAGCCGGGGAAGAGCGAGACCAGGCCCCAGCCGGCCAGGATCGCCACGACCAGGCCGACGAGGAGGACACCGAGGGCGCGCCGTACCGCGGCCCGGCGGGAGGCGGCGTAGAACTCCCCTCTGGCCACGATCAGGAGGGCGAGGGCGAGTCCGCAGACCAGCAGTGAGCTGAAGGAGTACCAGTCGAAGCCGAAGACGACGGTCAGGATGTCCGCCAGCACCAGCAGGCCGAGGTAGATCACCACCAGCCACCAGGCGACCTTCTTGCGGGCGGCGGTGGCGCCGCCGAGCAGGAACAGGAAGACGGCGTAGGCCAGGTTGGGGCTGACGGGCACCACGACGGCGTTGAGGAAGTGCACGACCGGCCGGAGCAGTGCGCGCAGCGGGGCGATGAAGGAGAGCAGGGCGCACAGCAGGGCCAGGGCGGCGAAGAAGGTCCCGAAGGCCTCGGGCACCCAGGTGAGCCGCCCGCCACGGGGCGGGCGCATCGGCCCCGCTGGCTCTCTGCCCGTGGCGGGCCGCACGACGGCACTCATGTTTCCGACTGTAGGAAGCGCCCGCCGGGCCCGCCCGTCGAGCCACCCGCGCCCGACGGGCGGCCGCGGGCCGGTGGGGGCTGGTCGCGCGGTTCCCCGCGCCCCTGAAGGGGCGCCATGTGCACGCCCTTGAAAGGGGCGCGGGGACCCGCGCGAGCAACCACCCGCGGCCCGCGCCCGTACGCCACGCGGCGGGCCGCCCCGGGCGCTCACCGGACCGGTGAATTCCGATAGCCTCGGACCGTGGCGGAACAACACCAGTTCGAGCGGGGCACGGACGGGCCAAAGGTCATCGTGGCCGGTGTGGACGGCTCGGACTCCTCGTGGCGCGCGGCGTCCTACGCAGCCGGTCTGGCCCGGCGGCAGCGCGCGCTGCTCGCCGTCGTGTACGTGCAGCCGGTCCTGGCGGCCGGCGCGGCGCTCGGGGCACCGGTGGCGGAGACGACCGACGAGATCGCGGAGGACCTGGTCGCCCAGATCCGGGACGCGGCCGAGCGGCTCAAGGGGATATTCGAGGTGCGCTGGGAGTTCCACACCTTCCGCGGTGACCCCTATGCCGGTCTGGTGAAGGCGGCCGACGAGCTGAAGGCGGACGCGGTCGTGGTGGGCGCCTCCGAGCAGGCCGGCCACCGGTTCATCGGCTCGGTGGCGATCCGTCTGGTGAAGGCGGGACGGTGGCCGGTGACGGTGGTGCCGTGACCGCCTTCCGGGGCTCCCCGAAGAGCAGGAGCGGGGTCGCGAGGAGCAGGACACCGGCCAGGGCGATCGCGGTGCGGGGGCCGGTGAGGCTCGCCAGCAGGCCCCAGAGTGCGGTGAGCGCCGCCGTCGTGGCCTTGCCGGTGATCGACCAGGCGGACAGGGTGCGGGCGACCCGGTCGTTCGGGGTGCACTCCAGACGGCGGGTGGCGTACACGGGGCTGTAGACGGCCGAGCAGCTGATCACCCCGAACTCCAGGACCATCACCAGCAGCAGACCGGGCAGCCCGGGTCGGACGAAGGCCAGCCCGAGGGGCCAGAGGGTACGCAGGGTGGCCGCGCCGCGCAGCACCCGCTGCTGCCCGTACCGGGCGGCCAGCGGGCGGGCCAGCCGGGAACCGAGGAGGCCGCCCAGGCAGGGCGCGGCGAAGGCGAGGCCGTACTGCCAGGGGGCGAAGCCGAGCGGGCCGAGCATGAGGACGGCCAGTGGTGGCGCGGCGACCATGATCATGGCGTTGGCCGCGAGGTTGTTGAAGAACAGCGGCCGCAGCTCCGGGCTGCCGAGGATGTGCCGCCAGCCGTCGAGGAGGTCGGTGGCGCGCAGGCGGTCCGTGCCGGTGCGCTCGGGCCTGGGCTCGCCGCCACCGACGGCCCGGATGCCGAGCGCCGACAGCAGAAAGCTGACGGCGTTGGCCACGACCGTGGTCACCGGGCCGAACACGCCGATCGCGGCACCGCCGAGCGGCGGTCCGAGGACCAGCGCGGTCCAGTTCGAGGACTCGAACCGGGCGTTCGCGGTGAGCAGCCGGTCGGCGGGGACGAGGCTCTTCAGGAAGGCGCCGGAAGCCGCGTTGAAGGTGATGTCGGCCGCCGCGACGAGCACCGAGACCAGCAGCAGCTGGCCGAGGCCCAGGCCGCCGAGCGCGTAGGCGGCGGGCACGGTGAGCAGCGCGGCGCACCGGACCAGGTCCATCGCCATCATCACCGGCCGCTTGCGCCGGAACTCCACCCACGGGCCGAGCGGCACGGCCGCCACCGCGCCCACGGCGGGCCCGGTCGCGGCGAGCAGCGCCACCTCGGCGGAGTCGGCGTGCAGCGCGATGACCGCGATCACCGAGAACGCGTCGAAGGCAAGGTAGGTGCCGACCGCACTCACCGAGTACGCGGCCCACAGCCACCCGAACCGCCGCCCCATGTACAACCTCCCGTTGACTCGGGACATGAAAACGTGCAGGTGTCCGCCGAATCAAACAACTCAGGGACCATCTGCCACAACCCGCGGTTGTACGGTGTCGGGGTGGACCTCAAAGCCGTACGCACCTTCGTCGCCGTCGCCGACTCGGGACAGTTCCAGGAGGCCGCCGCCGTGCTGGCGGTCACCCAGCAGGCGGTGTCCAAGCGGATCGCGGCGCTGGAGAAGGAGCTGGGGGTGCGGTTGTTCAGCCGAACCCCCCGGGGCGCCGATCTGACCGTGGACGGCCGGACCTTCCTGCCGCACGCCCGCGAGCTGCTGCTGGCCGAGGAGCGCGCGACCGCCTCCGTGCGGTCCGCGCGCCGCCCGCTGCGGGTCGACGTGGTCGGCGCGCGGCTCGCCCCGGCGGCGCTGCTGCGCGGCTTCCACGAGGCGCACCCGGAGATCGCCCTGGACGTCGTCACGCTCTTCGACGTGGACTCGGCACTCACCGCGCTGCGCTCCGGTGCGATCGACGCGTCCTTCCGGGCCGTCGCCATGCCCGGCCGGCCGCTGCCCAGGGGCGTCGAGGCGGCCCGGGTGTACGACGAGCCGGTCCAGCTGCTCACCGGCCCGGGGCATGCCCTGGCCGGCCGTCGCTCGGTCTCGCCCGGGGAGCTGGCCGGGCACCGGATCTGGATGCCGGGCATCGTGGACGGCACCGAGTGGGCCGCCTACTACGCCTCCCTCGCCGCCGAGTTCGGGCTCACCATCGACTCCTCGGGCCCCAACTTCAGCGGGGCGGTGCAGGACGCGCTGGCCGGCTCCGACACCCTGGCGACGCTGGTCAGCGAGGGGACCCGGCTGGTCTGGCCGGAAGGCCATGATCTGCGGCGGGTGCCGCTGGCCGACCCGACCCCCGTCTACCCGCACTCCCTGCTCTGGACGGCCGCCAACCCGCACCCGGCGCTGGTCGCCCTGCGCGCCCGTCTCACCGACGCCCGGCCGGCCCGCCCCGCGTCCCGGACCTGGGTGCCCGGCTGGGCCGAGAGCGTGCGTGGCGTCTTCCGTCCGTGACGCCCCTGAGCCATCATGATCCGCCGTCAGCCGTTCGCGATCGGCGAAGAGGTGAGGCACGTGGCCAAGCTCCGCATGGGTGAAGGAATTCTCCGTCGCAAACCCATCGAACACATCGAGGAGACGGAGGTCGGCGAGGGGCCCCAGCTCGACAGATCGCTCGGGCTGTGGCAGCTGACCGCGATCGGGGTGGGCGGCATCATCGGCGCGGGCATCTTCACCCTCGCCGGCACGGTCGCCAACGGCACGGCCGGTCCCGCCGTGCTGCTCTCCTTCCTGATCGCCGGGCTGGCGAGCGCCTGCGCCGCGCTGTCGTACGCGGAGTTCGCCGGGCTGATCCCGAAGGCGGGTTCGGCGTACACGTACGGCTATGCGGTGCTCGGCGAGTTCGCGGGCTGGTTCATCGGCTGGGACCTGCTCCTCGAGTACACGGCGATCGTGGCGGTGGTCGCGATCGGCATCTCCGGGTACTTCGGCTTCCTGGTCGAGGAGATGGGCGCGGACCTGCCGCGGTGGATGCTGGGCGCGCCCGGCACCGGCGCCGGCCACCGGGTCGACCTGTTCGCGGCGGTGCTCTGCCTGCTGATCGCCTACCTGCTCAACCTCGGCATCCGCAGCGCGGCCCGGTTCGAGACGGTCGTGGTGGTGCTCAAGGTGCTGGTGGTGCTGCTGGTGATCGGCGTCGGGGTGTTCCACATCAACTCGGCGAACTACCACCCCTTCTTCCCGTTCGGTGTCAGCGGGGCGTTCACGGGTGCGGCCACGGTGTTCTTCGCGGTCTTCGGGTACGACGCGATGTCGACGGCGGCCGAGGAGTCGAAGGACGCGCAGCGGCACATGCCGAAGGCGATCATCTACTCGCTGGCGATCTCCATGGTGCTGTACGTGGCGGCCTGTCTGGTCCTCACCGGCATGCAGAACTACAAGGACATCGACCCGGAGAGCGGCTTCTCGACCGCGTTCAAGGCGGTGGGGCTGAGCGGGCTCGCGGACGTGATCGCGGTGGGCGCGATCATCGGCATCCTCACCGTGATGTTCACCTTCATGCTCGGTGTGACCCGTGTGTGGTTCAGCATGTCCCGGGACGGGCTGCTGCCCTCCTGGTTCGCGAAGACGCACCCGACGCGGCACGTGCCGACCCGGGTGACCTGGATCGTGGGCGTGGCCTCGGCCCTGCTCGCCGGGTTCGTGCCGATCGGCGAGGCGGCCGAACTCACCAACATCGGCATCCTGCTGGCGTTCGTGGTGGTGTGCGTGGCGGTGATCGTGCTGCGCTACCGGCAGCCGGATCTGCCGCGCGGCTTCCGCACCCCGTGGATGCCGTTCGTGCCGGCGCTGGGCGTCGTCTTCTCGATCTGGCTGATCACGTTCCTGGCGTGGCAGACCTGGGTGCGGTTCGCGGTCTGGTTCGTGATCGGGTGCGTGATCTACTTCGGATACTCGTACAAGAGGTCCCGGCTGGCCGGGCGTTAGAGCGCGCGCAGGAAGCCGAGCAGGAGGTCGTTGAAGACGTCCGGCCGCTCCAGGTTCGGGTAGTGGTCGGCGCCTTCGACGATCTCGGCGCGACCGTCGGGGACCTCGCGGGCGAGGCGCTCGGCGGCGGCGAGCAGATCGGCGGGTTCCAGGGCGCCGTTGACCGTGAGGACCGGGGCGTCGATCTTCGGGACCCGGGGCCAGGAGTCGGTCACCCGCACATGCCAGTCGGTCTCGCCGGGCGTGTGCTTGGAGAGGGTGTGGCGGGCCATCTCGCGGAGCCGGCGCGGGATCTCCGGGTCGAGGGCGTCGAGCTCTCGGTGGGCACCCGCGGCGACCCGCAGGAAGGCGTCGAGCCAGCCCTCGATGTCACCGGCGCCCAGGGTGCGGGCGTACTCGGCCTGGAGTTCCCGGTGCCAGGGGTCCGTGTACCGGAAGTCGCCGGTGACCGCGCCGCAGGTGACCACCGCGCGGACCAGCTCGGGGTGTTCCAGCACCGTGTCGGTGGCGATCACCCCGCCCATCGACACGCCGACGAGGACGGCGGGCCCGGCGTCGAGGTGGCGCAGCAGTTCGGCGAGGTCGTCGGCCCAGCGGAACGGCCTGCTCGCGTTGGCGGAGGCGCCGTGACCGCGCACGTCGGGGGCGATCACCCGGTACTCGGCGGCCAGGGCCGGGATCTGGCCGGCCCAGAAGCGGTGGTCGACGGCTCCGGAGTGGAGCAGGACCACCGGGTCGCCGGAGCCGGTGTCGAGGTAGGCGAGGTCGCCGTCGGAGGACGGGAGGAAGCGGACGTCCGCAGCACCATTCATGACAACCAAGGTGTCACCTTCGGGGAGTTTTGACAACTGGGTTGTCATGATGACTTTGACACCCGAGGTGTCACCACGGCCCGGTGCATGATGGCCGGGTGAACGACATCGACAAGCCCCTCGCCCCCGACGAGCTGGGCGAGCGCATCACCGAGGTGTACGACCTCATCGGCCCGCTCTACCGGCGCGCCTTCCGCAAGATCGAGCTGGGCGAGCAGATCGAGGGAGCCTCCGTCGGCGTGCGCTCCGTGCTGGACCTGCTGCACCGGTTCGGGCCGATGACGGTGCCCCAGATGGGCCGGATCATGGCGCTGAGCCGGCAGTTCGTGCAGCGCACGGTGAACGAGGCGGTGGCACGCGGCTGGGCCGAGGTCACCCCCAACCCGGCGCACCAGCGCTCCTCCCTGATCCGGCTCACGGACGGGGGCCGGACCACGATCACCGCGATCCTCGCCCGCGAGCACGCGGTGAACCGGCAGGTCGGCGGCGGTCTGACCGACGCCGAGATCACGGCGTGCGTGAAGGTGCTGAAGGAGCTGCTGCGCACGTTCGACCACGTCGACGTGGACTGACCGCCGTCACTCCCCCATCACCAGCCCGTCCTTGGCGGCCCCGCGGCTGAGCACGGTGTCCCGGATGCCGTCGCGTACGGAGGTGAAGTCGGCGCCCTGGTCGATGGCCGCGTTGAGGTCCACGACCCGGCCGGCGTCGAGGTCGTACAGCTGGGGGATGAACTCCGCCCTGGCCACCTCCCAGCGGCCGCCGGGGCGGGCGGGCGGGGCGAAGGTGAAGCGGGCGAGGGTGGACTGGTTGCCGCGCGGGTCCTGGCGGCCCTGGCCGTTGTTCAGCTCTCCGGCGATCTGGTCGCCGAGGCTGTAGACGACCCAGGTGCCGTTGACCTTCTCGTACGCCTGCGGGATGTGCGCGTGGGTGCCGAGGATCAGGTCGATGTCGGGGCGGCCGCCGGTCCGGGCGGCGGTGAGCCGTTTGGCGAGGGTGAGCTGCTGCTGGTCGGGGGCGTCCTGGCCGTCGGTGCCCCAGTGCACGGAGAGGACGACCACGTCGGCGCCGGCCTGCCGGGCGGCGCGGGCGTCGGCGAGGATGCGGTTCTCGTCGAGGAGGTTGACCGCCCAGGGCTGCCCGGGCGGCAGGCTGTTGCCGTTGACGTCGAAGGTGTAGGAGAGCTGGGCGACCCGGGCGCGCCCCGCGTTGAGCAGCGTGACGGCGGCCGCCTCGGCCTGGGTGCGGGCGGTACCGGTGTGCCGCAGGCCCGTCCGGTCCAGGTCGGTGAGGGTGCGCTGGATCCCGTCCGCCCCGCCGTCGAGGGCGCGGTCGGAGGCGGTGGAGCAGCTGTCGTACCCGACGGCGGCGAGGCCCTCGGCAAGCTGCGGCGGGGAGGCGACACCGGCGGAGCCGGACTCCCCGTTCTCCGCGTCGGTCACGGCAGCCAGGTGACAGAGGGCCAGATCGGCGTGGGAGACCACGGGTTCGACGCCGGCCAGCATCGGGCGGAAGTCGTGGCCGTTGCCGCCCGCGTCGAGGTTCGCGTGGTCCAGCGCGGACTTCTGCGGCATGACGTCACCCGAGGCGACGAGGGTGAAGCCGCCGCCGGGTGCGGGCACGGTGGGTGCCGGCTGACCGGGCGGGGCGGCGTTCTCCTGCCGTACGTGGTTCTGGCAGGCGGCTGCGGTGGCGAGGAGGGCGGTCAGGGCCAGGGCCACCTGGCGTCTGCGATTGATCATCAGGAGCACCCCAGAGTCGCAAGCCTTGTCCGATTTACAGATCAATGGGTACGAAGCCGAGCCGGGTCGCAAACAACTCAGGCGCCCCGATTGACCCATCCGGGTCGGGTAAGAGGTGTGACGGACCGTTCGTCGCACCGTTCGCCGACGCGATCGACCGTCCGCCGCAGATCCCTGTGCGCCCCCTGTCCCCCGGCCCGGCCCTGCGATGCCATACGGCCATGACGGCCGGAACCACCCTTCCCGACGGGACGACGACCGCCGAGCACGAGCTCGCCGCACTCCAGCGCGAGCACGGCCGCCCGCTCTTCGCGCTGCTGCTCCGGCTCAGCGACGGCGACCGGCAACGGGCCGAGGACCTCGTGCAGGAGACCCTCGTACGCGCCTGGCAGCACCCCGAGGCGCTGCGCGCCGACGACTTCGACTCCGTCCTGCCCTGGCTCCTGACGGTCGGCCGACGGCTCGCCATCGACGCGCGCCGGGCCCGGCAGGCGCGGCCGCCCGAGGTGCACGACGCCGTCCTGGAGAACACCCGGGCCATCGGCGACCACGCCGAACGCGCCGCCGCGGCGCTGGACGTGCGGGAGGCTGTGAAGACTCTCACCCCGGAACACCGTGAAGTCCTGGTGCTGGTGTATTTCCAAGGGGCGAGTGTGGCGGAGGCCGCCGAGACCCTCGGCATTCCACCCGGTACCGTGAAGTCGCGGGCGTACTACGCGCTGCGCGCCCTGCGCCGGGTTCTGCCCGGTTATGCACCCGACCTGGGCTGAAACCGTAAGCCAGGTCAAACCTCGGTAAAGCGCCTTGCTGAGGACCATGTTTGAGCAATCAGCTGTCTTCATCCGTGTTCCGCACCGGGAGAGGGACGGACCCGGGGTCGGGGCCACGCGCGCGCACCGGAGGAAGGCAGGACGGGATGCTGCACAGAGGTCAAGAGAGCACGGACGGGGCCGGGAGCGGGGAACTGGCGGTCCCGATGGCCTGGTTGTATGCCGAGTACATCGCCGACGAGCTGCTGCGCACCGGCGATCTCATGCCGCCGACGTCCTTCGAGTTCCGGGCCGGCCGGGACGCGCTGGCGCTGACCATCTTCCTCTCCGACACGGACGGCGAACTGTCGGGCATCCGGGTCGTGTCCCAGTTGGAGAACTGGCTTTCGCTGACGGCGTACGACCAGCCGTGGCAGTACTGGGTGGGGCAACGTATGGCCGGGCTGGCCGCCGAGGCGGTCGAGTCGGGCGGGCCGTCACCCGACCTGGATCTGGCCACGGCGGCCTGGCGCTGGCTGGAGGAGACCGAGCTGCTCGCGCCCGACCTGGACGCGGTACCGGGCGGCGGCTCGGTGTTCGGCGAGGACGACGGGCCGAAGGTGTGGACCGCCGCCTGGCGGCTCGGTCTGCCCCTCGGACATCTCGCCATCCATCTTTTTTGAATCGGCACCAATCCGCGGGCCCGGCCGCTCCGAATCCGTTGATTACGATTCTGTACGTGCCTTGAGTGAAACGGCGGCCGACTGCGTACGGGTGGGGGCAAGGAGCAATGAGTAACCCCCACCCGCACTCACGGCACGAGGATTCGGCATGAGGTCCCTGGAAAGGCATCGCGACGTCGGCGCGTACGCGCTCGGCGTGCTGGACGAGGCGGAGGCCTTCCGCTTCGAGGACCATCTCATGGAGTGCCCCAGCTGCTCCGCGCACGTGACCGAGTTCGGCCCCGCGGCACGGCAGTTGATGCTGTACCGCCGGGCCACGCCGCGCTTCGTGCACCCCATGGCCCAGCCGGGCCCCCGGCTGCTGGACCGGCTGCTCGCCGAGGTCGCGAGCCGGCACCGGGCCAAACGACGCAAGCTGCTCTACGGCCTCGCCGCCTCGGTGGTGTTCGCGGTCGTCGGCCCCGGCATCGTGGCCTACGCCGGTCATGACGCCCCGCCGGCCGTCCGGGTCACCGCGGCCACCGACACGCAGTCGGGCGTGTGGGCACAGGTGAAGTCGCAGGACACCGATTCGGGCAGCACGATCGAGCTGCAGGTGAAGGACGCCGACGGGCCGCGCTCCTGCCGGCTGGTCGCGGTCGGCCGGGACGGCTCCGAGCAGATCGTGACCACCTGGGCCGAGCGGGACCACGACGACCGGGTGTCCACCATGACCGGCGGCTCCTCGATGCACCCCGACGAGATCGACCGCTACGAGGTGCGCAACGCCGACGGGCAGCGCCTGGTGACCCTGGACCCCAAGTGACCGCCGGTCACTTGAGCAGCCGGGACATCCGGCGGTCCGCGAGCGGCTTGCCGCCCGTCTGGCAGGTCGGGCAGTACTGCAGCGAGGAGTCGCTGAAGGAGACCTCGCGGATGGTGTCGCCGCAGACCGGGCAGGGCTCCCCGGTCCGGCCGTGGACACGCAGCCCGCTCTTCTTCTCCGACTTGAGCCGGCCCGCCGCCAGGCCGTGGGAGCGCTCCACCGCCTCGGTGAGGGTTCTGCGCAGCGCCTCGTACAGCCCGTGGACCTCCTCGGGCGTCAGGGACGCGGCCAGCTTGAACGGGGACATCTTCGCCGCGTGCAGGATCTCGTCGCTGTAGGCGTTGCCCACCCCGGCGATCAGGCTCTGGTCGCGCAGGGCGCCCTTGAGCTGCCGTCGCTCGTCCCCCAGCAGGGCGGCGAGCCGGGCCTCGTCGAAGCCGGCGGCGAGCGGGTCCGGACCGAGCCGCGCGATCCCGGGCACCTCCCCCGGGTCCCGGACGATGTACACGGCGAGCTTCTTCTGGGTGCCGGCCTCGGTGAGGTCGAAGCCCGCTCCGGTCTCCAGGGCCACCCGCAGGGCGAGCGGGCCCTTTCCGGGGCGGGGCGGTCCGTCCGGCAGCCGGTCCTTCCAGTGCAGCCAGCCCGCGCGGGCCAGATGGGTGATGAACCGCAGTCCGCCGTCGCCCTCGATGTCCAGGAACTTGCCGTGCCGGTGCACGGCGACGACCTCGCTGCCCTCGAAGGCGCCGAGGGGAGGGTCGTACGTCTTCAGGACGCTGATGGCGACCGGCAGGACGCGCACGACCTCGTGACCGACCAGGTTCTCGGTCAGGAAGTCCTTGAGCGCTTCGACCTCGGGCAGTTCGGGCATGCGTCCAGGGTGCCACCCGTGGCCCGGTGGGTCAGGCGGGCTCCGGCATCCGGAACTCGCACCAGACCGCCTTGCCGCCACCGCGCGCCTCCACGCCCCACACGTCGGTGATCTCGTCGACCAGCAGCAGGCCCCGCCCGGACACCCCGTCCTCGCCCGCCTCGCGCCGGCGTGGCAGGGCGCTGGAGGAGTCCTCGACCTCGACGCGGAGCCGGCGGTCGCCGCCGCCCAGGACCCTGAGGGTGACGATGGCGGAGCCCTCGGTGTGCATCAGCGCGTTGGTGATCAGTTCGTCGGCGACCAGCTCGATCTCGTCGGCGCGGTCCCCGGCGCCCCAGGCCCGGACGGCGGCCCGGATCATGTGCCGGGCCAGGGTGAGCGCCTCGGGGTCGCCGGAGGCCACGTGCTGCTGGAGGCGGCCGACGGCCTGCGCGGTGTCCGGGCCGCGGCGGCGCAGCAGGAGCAGGGCCACGTCGTCGTCGCCGCCCCGGTCCTCGGCGACCGCGATCAGCCGGTCGGCGAGCCTGCGCACGTCCTCCGGCCCCTCGGTGACCTGCCGGATGAGCGACCGCATCCCGTCGCCCAGGTCGGTGCCCGGCTGCTCGACCAGCCCGTCGGTGCACAGCAGCAGCGTCTCGCCGGCGTCGAGTTCCAGGGTGGACACCGGGTATTCGAGGCTCTTGAACTCGGCGGACAGGCCGAGCGGCAGCCCGCCCTCCACGGGGGCCCGGCGGCAGCTGCCGTCGGCACCGCGGATCAGCGGGTCGATGTGCCCGGCGCGGACCACCTGGACGACGCCGGTGGACAGGTCGGCCTCGGCGTACAGGCAGGTGGCGAAGCGGTCGGTGTCGAGTTCGTCCAGGAAGACCGAGGCGCGGGCCATCACGGCGGCCGGGGCATGGCCCTCGGCGGCGTAGGCGCGCAGGACGATCCGCAGCTGGCCCATGACGGCCGCCGCGTGCGTGTCGTGCCCCTGGACGTCCCCGATGACCGCGCCGACCCGGCCGCCGGGCAGCGGGATCAGGTCGTACCAGTCGCCGCCGATGTCCGGGCCGAGGGCGCCCCCGGCGGACGCGGAGCGGTAGCGGACGGCGATGTCGGCGCCGCGCACGCTGGGGATGGTGCGCGGCAGCATCGCCTGCTGGAGGCTCTGGGCGAGGTCCTTCTCCTGCTCGTAGAGCATGGCCCGTTGCAGGCTCTGCGCGATGCTGCTGCCGAGGGCGACCAGGACGGCGCGTTCCTCGGCGGAGAAGCCGAGCCGGTCGTTGTAGAGCAGGCCCATGGCACCGATCGGACGGGCCTGGGCGATGAGGGGGAGATAGGCGGCCGAGGTGATGTGCAGGTCGGTGATGTGCGGCCACAGTATCGGGTAGCCCTCGGCGAACTCCTCCGGTGACTCGATGAACCGCGGGCTGAGAGTCCGCACCACCTCGCCCATCGGGTAGGGCTCGTCTATCCGGGTGATCCGGGTGCCGGGCACGAAGCTGCCCGCCGGCCCCTCGGCGACCAGCCGGATCCGGCCGGCCTCGACCAGTCCCATCACCAGGCTGGTCGCGCCCAGGTTGGGGATGCCCTTGGTGTCCTTGAGGGCGTCGATGACGTCCTGGACGCTGCGGGCGTGCGCGAGGGCCGCGGTGACCACCTGGACGACGCCGGTCTGCTGGCGCAGTGCCTGGTCCTTGGCGGCCCGCAGGCTGCGCACCTCGCTGTCCTCCAGCTCCTGGGTGGCGTCCCGGACCACGCCGACGACCCGGCGCGGGCGGCCGGTCTCGTCACGCCGGATGTAGCCCTGGGTGTGGGTCCAGCGGGGGGTGCCGTCGCGCCGGCGGATGCGGAAGTACGCCCCGTAGTTCTCGCTGCCGTCCTTGATGGCCTGGGACACCACCGCGTCCAGCCGGATGCCCTCCGTCAGGGGTACCCGGACGGCGAGGCTCTCGGGGTGACCGTCGTACTCCTCGGGGGTCAGGTCGAACACCTCGTACGCCTGGGCGTCCATGTGGAACAGACCGGCGTCCAGGTCCCAGTCGAAGGTGCCCAGGCGGTTGAGCGCCAGGATCGGGTGGTCCGGGTGGGCGGGCCAGTCGTCCGGGAGAGACGGAGCGCTCGCTCCCCGATCAGCCATGGGGCCACCTTGCCAGGGGAACCCCGGCCGGGCAATTTATCCAATATTGACCACTTCACCCGCTCGGGTTACGTGACCGGGCCGACGCGGTACACAGGGTGACGGGCCCTTTCCCGTCACCGGGGCCGCAGACCGCAGACCGCTGAGAGGCAGGGGCGCACGGCCGTGGACTGGTTCACCGCACCCGGGTACTGGCTGAGCCGGCTGGTCTTCCAGCGGGCGCTGGCCGGTGTGTATCTCGTGGCGTTCCTGGTGGCGGCGCTCCAGTTCCGGGCCCTGCTGGGCGAGCGCGGGATGCTGCCGATCCCGAGGTTCGTCGACCGGGTCGCCTTCCGGCGGGCGCCGAGCCTCTTCCACCTGCACTACTCGGACCGCTTCTTCGCTGCCTGCGCCTGGGCGGGCTGCGCGGTCTCGGCGGCGCTGCTGGCCGGGCTGGACTCGCGGCTCCCGCTGTGGGCCGCGATGGTGCTGTGGCTGATCCCCTGGGCCCTGTATCTCTCGATCGTCAACGTCGGCCAGACCTGGTACGCGTTCGGCTGGGAGTCGCTCCTCCTGGAGGTGGGTTTCCTCGCCGTCCTCCTCGGCAACGACGAGGTGGCCCCGCCGGTCGTCGTCCTGTTCCTGCTGCGCTGGATCCTGTTCCGGGTGGAGTTCGGCGCGGGCCTGATCAAGATGCGCGGGGACGCCTGCTGGCGCAAACTGACCTGCCTCTACTACCACCACGAGACCCAGCCGATGCCGGGTCCGCTGAGCTGGTTCTTCCACCACCTGCCGAAACCGGTGCACCGGGCGGAGGTGGCCGCGAACCATTTCACCCAGCTCGTGGTCCCCGTCCTGCTGTTCACCCCGCAGCCGATCGCCACGGCGGCCGCCTCGCTGATGGTCCTCACCCAGCTGTGGCTGGTGGTCTCCGGCAACTTCTCCTGGCTGAACTGGATCACCATCGTGCTGGCCTTCTCGGCGCTCCGGCTCCCCACGGGCCACACCGCCGTGCCACCGGCCCCGCTCTGGTACGAGATCGTCGTCCTCGCCGTGGCCGCGCTGCTGCTCTTCCTGAGCTACCGCCCGGTGGTGAACATGGTCTCGCGTCGCCAGGTCATGAACCGTTCCTTCGACCCGCTCCACCTGGTCAACACCTACGGCGCGTTCGGCAGCGTCAGCCGGGTGCGGTACGAGGTGGTGGTCGAGGGCACGCTGGACGAGGCGGCGCACGAGGACTCGGACTGGCGGGAGTACGAGTTCAAGGGCAAGCCGGGCGATCCGCGGTACTGGCCGCGCCAGTTCGCGCCCTACCATCTCCGCCTGGACTGGCTGATGTGGTTCGCCGCCCTCTCCCCCGCGTACGCCGGCGACTGGTTCGGCGGCCTGGTGGAGCGCCTCCTGGAGAACGACCGCGACACGCTGCGGCTGCTGCGCCGCTCCCCCTTCCCGCCCGACCGCCCCCCGCACTTCGTCCGCGCCCGCCTCTTCCGCTACCGCTACACCAGTTGGCGGGAGCTGCGGGAGACGGGCGCGTGCTGGGAGCGGACGTATGTGCGGGAGTTCATGCCGCCGACGCGGCTGGCGGGGGCGGCGCGGAGGCCGTAGACGGCGGGGACGGGGCCACGAGGCCGTGGACGCGGGTGACGGGGACGGGGACGGGGACGGGGTCAGAGGCCGTAGACGCGGGTGGCGGTGGTCTCGAAGACACGGGTACGTTCGGCGGGGCCGATCAACTGCTCCGCCGCGTCGAAGACTTCGGCGTACGTCCCGGCCAGGACACACACCGGCCAGTCCGAGCCGAACATCAGGCGGTCCGGGCCGAAGGCGTCCAGGACGGTCTCGGCGTACGGGCGGAGGTCGTCGACCGTCCAGGAGGCGGGGTCGGCCTCCGTGACCATGCCGGACAGTTTGCAGACGGTGTTGGGCAGGGCGGCGAGCGCGCGTACCGCGGTGGCCCAGGGGTCGAGGTCTCCGGAGGCGATCGGTGGTTTGCCCAGATGGTCGAGTACGAAGGTCAGCTGGGGGTGGGAGTCGGCCGCCTTGACCGCGGCCGGCAGCTGGTGGGCCTGTACGACCAGGTCGTAGACGAGGCCCGCGTCGGCGATCGCGGCCAGACCCCGGTGGACGTCCGGCCGCAGCAGCCACTCCGGGTCCGGTTCGCCCTGGACCTGGTGGCGGATGCCCTTCAGGTAGGCACCGCCGGGGAGTTCGCTGAGGCGGGCGAGTTCGTCGGCGATCGCCGGGGCGGTCAGGTCGGTCCAGCCGACGACACCGGCGACCAGGTCGTGGGTGTCGGCGAGGGCCAGGAACTCGGGGGTCTCCTCCGGGACGGTGACCGTCTGGACGAGGACGGTGCGGGTGACACCGGCCGCCCGCGCCTCGGGTTCGAGGTCCTCGACGGTGAAGTTCCGTCTGAGCGGCTGGAGTTCGGGGCCGGTGATCCAGTCCTGGTCCCGTACCGAGAGGTCCCAGACGTGGTGGTGGGCGTCGACGGTCACGGCAGCTCCCCTACGGTGGGCAGAGTGTGCGGGGCGACTCTCATGACGGCTCCTCCGTCGGGAGCGGGGTGTCCGCGCGCACGAGTCCGCTGTCGCGCAGTTCCTGCCAGAAGGCGGCGGGGACCGGGGTGGCGAACTGCCGTGCCCCGTCCTCGATCTCCGCCGCCGAGCGGGCGCCGACCAGCACGCTCGCCACGGCCGGGTGTGCGGCACAGAAGGCGAGGGCGGCCGCGCGGAGCGTGCTGCCGTGCCGTTCGGCGAGTTCCTTGAGGCGCAGGGCGCGGGCCAGCAACTCGTGCGGGGCCTGTGCGTAGTTGTAGGTGGCGTCGGGCTTGGGGTCGGCCAGCAGCCCGGAGTTGAAGGCCCCGCCGATCACCACCGACGTACCGCGTGCCTCGGCGGCCGGGAGCAGATCGGCCAGGGCGCTCTGGTCGAGGAGGGTGTAGCGGCCGGCGCAAAGCACCACGTCGATGTCGGTGTCGCGGACGAACCGGGTGAGCACGGCCGTCTGGTTCATGCCGGCGCCGATCGCACCGACGACACCCTCGGCGCGCAGCTTCTCCAGGGCCGGGTAGCCCTCGCGGAAGGCCTGTTCGACGTGGTCGTCGGGGTCGTGGAGATAGACGACGTCGATCCGGTCCAGGCCGAGCCGCTCCAGGCTCGACTCCAGGGTGCGGCGGATGCCGTCGGCGGTGAAGTCCCAGACCCTGCGGTGGCTGTCGGGCACGGCGAAGCCGTGGGCGAGGTCGTCGCCGTCTCCGGGCCCCGGCTCCAGGCGGCGGCCCACCTTGGTGGAGA
Source organism: Streptomyces sp. NPDC001220 (assembly GCF_053597895.1). Taxonomy (NCBI): domain Bacteria; kingdom Bacillati; phylum Actinomycetota; class Actinomycetes; order Kitasatosporales; family Streptomycetaceae; genus Streptomyces; species Streptomyces sp. NPDC001220. Next base: position 339,750 of record NZ_JBSFJE010000004.1, on the reverse strand, counting down.
GGGTGTAGGCGTCCCGGTCGTACTCCCGCAGCGCCTCGCCGAGCCGCCGTTCGGAGAGGCCGAGGCCGTAGTGCGGGGCGGTGTCGAAGTAGCGGATGCCCTGCTGCCAGGCGGCGGTGACCGTGTCGTGCGCCTGCCGGTCGGAGACTTCGGTGTAGAGGTTGCCGATGACGGCGGCGCCGAGGCCCAGGGCGCTGACCCGGACGCCGCTTCGGCCGAGGGTGCTCACTGGCCCGCCGGGCGCAGCCGGAGGCCCTGCATGCCGCCGTCGACCGCGAGGGAGGTACCGGTGGTGGCACCGGACAGCGGGCTCGCCAAGTAGGCGATGGCGCCAGCGACTTCGGCAGCGGAGACCAGACGACCGGAGGGCTGGCGGGCCGCCAGGGCGACCCGTTCGGCGGCCGGATCGGGTGCCCTGTCGAGGAGTCGGCCGATCCACGGGGTGTCCGCCGTACCGGGGTTGACGCAGTTGACGCGGACGCCCTCGCGGAGGTGGTCGGCGGCCATGGCGAGGGTGAGGGAGTACACGGCGCCCTTGGTGGCGCTGTACAGGGCGCGTTGCGGAAGGCCCGCGGTGGCGGCGATGGAGCAGGTGTTGACGATCGCCGCGTGGTCCGAGCGGCGCAGGTGCGGCAGGGCGGCGCGGGCGGTGCGGACCATGCCGAGGACGTTGACGTCGAAGACGCCGCGCCATTCGTCGTCGTCGTTGTCCTCGACCGTGCCCTGGGCGCCGATTCCGGCGTTGTTGACCAGCACGTCCAGGCCGCCGAGGGCTGCCACCGCGCTCTCCACGGCGTTACGCACGGAGGCGTCGTCGGTGACGTCGGCCCGGAAGCCGAGCAGCGGCTTCGCTACGGCGGACGGGTCGAGGTCGAGGACGGCGACCTGGGCGCCGCGCTCGGCGAGGAGTTCGGCGGTGGCCCGGCCGATTCCGGAGGCCCCGCCGGTGACCAGTGCTTTCAGGCCCTCGAAGTCGGTCATGCCGCCTGTCCCTTCCGCGTCTGTGCGTGCGTCCGTGTCTGCGTCTGTGCGTCGGCGGCCCAGAAGGTGCCGCCCGGATAGGTGTACTCCGCGATGGACTCCGCTCGCATGGCGGCCGAGAAGCCCGGTGCGGTGGGTGCCGCGTAGTGACCCTCCCGGATCACCACCGGGTCGCGGAAGTGCCCGTGCAGATGGTCGACGTACTCGATGACCCGGTCGTCGGTGGTGCCGGCGACCGCGAGGTAGTCGAACATCGAGAGGTGCTGGACGAGTTCGCACAGTCCGACACCGCCCGCGTGCGGGCAGACGGGGACGCCGAACTTGGCGGCGAGCAACAGGATGGCGAGGTTCTCGTTGACGCCGGCGACCCGGGCCGCGTCGATCTGGACGATGTCGAGCGCGCCGGCCTGGAGCAGCTGCTTGAAGACGATCCGGTTCTGCACGTGTTCGCCGGTGGCGACCTTGACCGGGGTCACCGCCCGGCGGACGGCGGCATGGCCGAGGATGTCGTCGGGGCTGGTGGGCTCCTCGATCCAGTACGGGTCGAACTCGGAGAGCGCCTTGGTCCACCGGATCGCCTCGTCGACGTTCCAGCGCTGGTTGGCGTCGATGGCCATCCGGATGTCCGGGCCGACGACCGCGCGGGCCACCCGGCAGCGCCGGATGTCGTCCTCCAGGTCGGCGCCGACCTTCAGCTTGATCTGCCGGAAGCCGTCGGCGACCGCCTGGGCGGCGAGCCGGGTGAGCTTCTCGTCGTCGTAGCCGAGCCAGCCCGCGGAGGTGGTGTAGGCGGGGAAGCCGACCTCCAGCAGCCGGGCCCGGCGCTCGTCGGCGCCTGCGCGGGCGCGCCGGAGGATGCCGAGGGCCTCCTCGGGGGTGAGGGCGTCGGTGAGGTAGCGGAAGTCGATCTGGCGGACGATCCACTCGGGTTCGGCGTCGGCGAGCAGCTGCCACAGCGGCTTGCCGGCCCGGCGGGCGGCGAGGTCCCACACCGCGTTGACCACCGCGCCGATCGCCATGTGCATCACCCCCTTCTCGGGGCCGAGCCAGCGCAGCTGGCTGTCGCCGACCAGGTCCTGGTAGAGGGTTCCGGGGTCGTCGCAGATCTCGTCCACCGGGCGGCCGAGCACATGGTTCCGCAGCGCGTCGATCGCGGCGACCTGGACGTCGTTGCCCCGCCCGATGGTGAACGTGAACCCGTGCCCCTCGTGCCCGTCGGCCGCGTCGGTGCGCAGCACGACATAGGCCGCCGAGTAGTCGGGGTCCGGGTTCATCGCGTCGGAGCCGTCGAGCTCGCGCGAGGTGGGGAAGCGGATGTCGTAGGTGTCGAGCGCGGTGACGCGACTGGAGGGGCCGGGGCTCGGGGACACGGATTGCCTTTCGGTCAGGGGGAGTTCGGGACGCGGGCCGCTCAGTCCTGCGCCCGTCCCGTGGTGACACGGGCGATCATGAGAGCGACGAGGATGATGCCGCCGTAGATGGCCTGGATCCAGAACGAGGGGACCTGTGCCAGGGTGAGCAGGTTCTGTACGACACCCAGCAGGAGTACGCCGGTCAGGGCGCCGAACATGGTGCCCTTGCCGCCGTCCAGGCTGATGCCGCCGATGACCGCCGCCGCCATCACCGTGAAGATCATGTTGTTGCCCTGGTTGGCGCTGATCGCGCCGACGTAACCGGTCTGCATGATCCCGCCGACGGAGGCGAGGACGCCCGCGACGACGGAGACGCCCAGCACCACCCGGTCGACGCGGATCCCGGCCGCGCGGGCCGCCTCCGCGTTGCCGCCGATGGCGTACAGGGCGCGGCCGACCCGGTGGTACCTGAGGATCAGCCCGGCCACGCCGAAGGCGACCGCGGCCAGCCACACCGACAGCGGGACCCGCAGGAAGGTGGAGGTGGCCAGGGAGAAGAACGCGTCGGGCATGCCGAACAGCGTCTTGCCCTTGGTGGCGCCGACGAGCAGCCCGCGCAGCACGATCAGCATGGCGAGCGTGACGATGAAGGCGTTGAGCTTGAACTTCACCACCAGGACGCCGTTGAAGGCGCCGATGACGCCGCCGACGACGAGGACGGCGAGCAGCGCGAGCCCGGCCGGCCACCCGGTGCCCCAGCCGGACTCCGCGCTGGGCAGCACCAGCAGGGCGCCGACGGCGGGGGCGATGCCGACCACCGACTCCAGGGACAGGTCGATCTTGCCGGTGATCAGGATCAGCGACTCGGCGAGCACCACCATGGCCAGCGCCGCCGAGGCACCCAGGATGGAGATCAGGTTCCGTTCGGTGAGGAACGAGTCGTTGACGATCGCGCCGAGGATCAGGAGGACCAGCAGCGCGGGTACGAGGGCGAGTTCACGGACCCTGCGGAGCAGCACGGTCTTGGCGGCACGGGCGTCGGGGACGCGTACGGGGCCGGCGGTCGAGGCCGACGGGGCCTTCGTGTCAGCCATGGTCCGCTCCTTCGGCCGGGGAGCCAGCTCCTGCGGGCATGGAGTCCACTCCTTCTATGGAGGCGATCAGCTCATGGTCACGCCAGCCCGCCGGGTGCTCGGCGACGACGCGGCCGTGGAAGAGGACGAGGACCCGGTCGCAGCGGCGCAGGTCGTCGAGTTCGTCGGAGACGACCAGTACGGCGGTGCCGTCCTCGCGGGCGTTGTCCATGCGGGCGAGCAACGACTCCTTGGACTTCACGTCGACGCCCGCGGTCGGGTTGATGAGCACCAGCAGCCGGGGGTCGGAGGCGAGGGCGCGGGCCATGACGACCTTCTGCGCGTTGCCGCCGGACAGGTCGGAGACGGGCTGCTCGGGGCCCTCGGCATGGATGTCGAGGCGCTCGATCAGCTCGTCGGCGAAGCGTCGCTTGCGGTCGCCTGCGACGAAACCGAAGCGGCCGAGCCGGTCGAGGACGCTCATGGTGGCGTTGTCGCCGATACTCATCCCGAAGACCAGGCCCTGCCCGTGCCGGTCGCGCGGCACACAGCCGACACCGGCCTTCAGCGCGGCCTGCACATCGCCGAACGGCAGCCGCTCGCCGCCGAGTTGTGCGGCTCCCCCGGTCGGCGTGTACAGCCCGGCGAAGGACTCCGCCAGCTCGATCTTGCCGCTGCCGCTGGATCCGGCGATCCCGACGACCTCGCCCCGGCGCACGGTGAGGTCGATGTCCCGGTACGTCGGCGAGGTCAGCCCCCGCGCGTCCAGCACGACCGGGGATCCGTCCGCCACCGCGTCACGGCTGTGGTCCTGCTCGGCGATCGACTCCCCCGCCATGGCCTCCACCAGGGCCCGGCGCGGGAGTTCGGCGACGGGCGCGGTGGTGATCCAGCGGGCGTCACGGAGCACGGTGACGGTCTGGCAGACCTCGTAGACCTCCTGGAGGTGGTGCGAGATGAACAGGAAGGTCACGCCCGAGTCCTGGAGCGCCCGCATCCGGCTGAACAGCCGCTCGATCTCCCGGTTGTCGAGCTGGGCGGTCGGTTCGTCGAGCACGATGAACCGGGCGCCGAAGCTCAACGCCCTGGCGATCTCGACCATTTGGCGGTCCTCGACCTTGAGGTCGGAGGTACGGGCCTCGGGGTCGACATGGACGTCCCAGGTGTCGAGCAGGGCGGCCGCCTCGCTCCGCAGCCGCCGCCAGCTGATGAGACCGCGGCGCAGTGGCTGCCGGTTGATGAACAGGTTCTCGGCGACCGTCAGCTCCGGTACGACCGTGGGCTTCTGGTAGACGCAGGCGACCTTGCTCCGCCAGGCGTCCCGGTCGGTGAGCGGGGGCGCGGGCTCGCCGTCGAAGCGGACCGTGCCCCCGTCCGGGGCCTGGAGGCCGGTGAGGACGCCGACCAGGGTGGACTTGCCGGCGCCGTTGCGGCCGACGAGGGCGTGGGACTCGCCGGGCAGCACGGTGAGCCGGCCGTCGGCGAGGGCGACGGTGGGGCCGTACCGCTTGACGATGTCCCGGGCCTCAACAAGTGGCGTGCTCATTTGACCGTGTTGCCCCACAGCTTCGGGTCGTCCACGTTGTCCTTGGTGACCAGGGGCGCGGGGAGCTGGTCCTCCAGGATGCCGCTGGGCAGCTTGACGATCGTGGAGTCGTGGTCGGTCGGGCCGGGCTTGAACGTCTTCCCCTCCATCGCCGCCTTGATGTAGTACATGCCGTACTTGGCGTAGGCGTCGGCGGGCTGGGAGACGGTGGCGTCGATCTGGCCCTTGCGGATCGCGTCGAACTCCTGCGGGATGCCGTCGTTGGAGACGATCACTATGTGCCCGCTCTGTCCGGCCGTCTTGAGCATGCCCTTTGACTTCAGGGTCTGCAGGGTCGGCGCGAGGTAGACACCGCCGGCCTGCATGTAGATGCCCTTGATGTCGGGGTTGGCGTTGAGGAGCGTGTCCAGCTTGGACGCGGCGGTGTCGGACTCCCACTTGGCGGGGATCTCCAGCACCTTGAGCTTCGGGTACTTCTTCTTCACGCAGTCCCGGAACGCCTCGGAGCGGTCCCGGCCGTTCACCGAGGCCAGGTCGCCCATGATCTGTACGACCTTGCCGCTGGTGACGTGCGAGCCGAGGTAGTCGCAGGCCTTGGTGCCGTAGGCGACGTTGTCGGCGCGCACCACCATGGCGACCTTGCCCTTGTCGGGCGCCACGTCCACGGCGACCACCGGTACGCCCTTGCGTTCGGCCTGGTCGAGACCCGCCTCGATGGCCGCGCTGTCCAGCGGGGCGACGACCAGCCCCTTCACGCCCTGGTTCAGCTCGTTGTTGATGTCGGTGATCTGCTGCGAGGGGTCACTGTTGGAGTTGACCGTCTTCAGCGCCTCGACGCCTTCCGACGTCGCCATCTTGGGTACGTAGTCGTTGTACGACTGCCAGAACGGCGAGGTCAGCAGGGGCAGGATCACCCCGACCTTGCCGGTGCCGCCGCCTCCGGCGCTGCCGCTGCCGGTGTCCTTCGTGCTGCCGCACGCGGCGAGTGCGAGCGAGGCGCCGACGGCCACGGCCGTCGCGCCGATGATCCGGGACCTGTGCCACTTCCTCAGTGTTCTGCCGGGCATCTGGCAGCTCCTCATCGAGCGTGTTCGAGCAGATGCCCGCATACTTATCAGACCACTCGACGCCGTCAACACCCTGCGGACGCGATTTTCCGCGAAAAGAGCCGTAGTGGTCGGACCACATCGCTGGTTAGACTGCGGCGCACCGGCGAACGGAGGAGCGGTGTGGACGAGACAGCCCCGCAGAAGGGCACGGTGACGCAGCGCGCCATCGAGCGGATCAAGGCGATGATCGGGGAGGGCCGCCTGGAGCCGGGCCAGCGGCTGCCGACGGAACGGGATCTCGCGGCACAGCTGGGCATGTCCCGCAGCTCGATGCGTGAGGCGATCCGCGCGCTGACGGTTCTGGGCGTCCTGGAGGCCCGGCACGGCTCCGGCATCTACGTCACCCAGCTGGAGGCGGGTGACCTGCTGGAGACGTTCGGTGTGGTCGCCGATCTGTCACGTGGACCGCAGCTGGTGGAGCTGCTGGAGGTACGGCGGGTCCTGGAGTCGACGGCGACGGCACTGGCCGCCGCGCGGATCACGGCCGACCAGCTGGCCGAGGTGGAGAAGCACCTGACGGCGATGAACGCGACGGACGACCCCGAGGAGATCCTCGCGCACGACCTCGCGTTCCACCGGGTGATCGCGGGAGCGGCGGGGAACGACACGATGGCGGCCATCCTGGAGGGACTGTCGTCACGGACGTTCCGGGCCCGGGTGTGGCGGGGCTTCCAGGAGGAGGGGGCGTTCGCGAGGACGCGCCGCGAGCACGCCGCGATCCACCGGGCCCTCGTCGCCCGGGATCCGGAGGCGGCGCGGGCCGCTGCGGCGGCGCATGTGGGCGAGGTGGAGGAGTGGCTGCGGGCGCAGTTGGGTGCCTGAGGCAGGATCCGCCGATCCGCCGGGCCCATTGGGACGGGAGTCCGCAACGGACTTAGGGACAAAGGGGTTTCACCGGCCTCCCGTGCTGCCAGAATCGACAGCGGACATACAGAGGGGCGGGGGCCTGTGTCACTGTCGGGTGAGTACCTCGCGCTGGACAGCGCGTCCGTCGTCACCGCGCTGGGCGGACTGCTGGCGGCGGTGATCGCGGCTGCGGTGGCGTTGTGGCAGGTGCAGCGCGTCCAGAGTCTGGAACGGGAGAAGATCCGGCTCGAGACGGCCGCTCAGTTGCGGCTGAAGGAACAGGAGTGGGAGCACGAGCGGCAGCAGACCGAGCGGGAACGCCGGCGGGCCGCCCGGGAGGAGGAACAGGAACGGGAGCGGGCCGCCCGCAGAGTGGCTGCCCGGCGTTCCACCCTGGAGGCGGGGGCGGCGGCCTACTGCGGGCGGCTGGTGCAGGAGTTGTCGACCCTGCGGATCCTGGACATGTCGCGGCCGTTGCGGCTGGAGCGGCTGTATGTGCAGGTGGGGGTGCAGGAGCAGCAGCCGTTGCGGTTCCTGTCCGCCGACGAGGTGGAGCGGCAGGCCCACCGCCCGGACGCCGACCGCCGCAGCTGGCGTACCGAGGCGGAGCGCGCCGAGGCCAGGGCCGCCGCCGAGACCCAGGCCCCCGTGCACACCTACGCCCCCGTGGACGCCCTCCAGCGCTATCGCCGCATCGTGGTCGTGGGCGATCCGGGCGCCGGAAAGACCACGATGCTGCGGCATCTGGCCCTGCGCATGGCCACCCAGTCGGAGCACGAGTCGCTGCCCGTGCTCCCGGCGTACGTCGAGCTGTTCCGGTTCGTCGAGAGCGGTCACGAGTCGCTGCTCGACCATCTCGCCGAGCACTGGGCCGACCAGTACGGCTTCGAGGACGCCCGCGACTACGTCGTGGAGAAGCTCACCGACGGCAGCGCGGCTCTGCTGCTGGACGGTCTGGACGAGGTGCTGGGCGGGGAGAGCGCGCGGGAGGCGGAGAGCGCGTACCACCGGGTCACCGCCGAACTGGCCCGGCTCGCCACCCGGTTCCCCCGCGCGCCGATCGCCGCGACCTGCCGTCGGCAGGGCTGGCGGGGCGGCCTGCAGCAGTTCCAGGTGCTGGAGGCGCTGGACTTCGAGTGGCCGCAGATAGAGACGTTCGTCTCCAACTGGTTCGGCCCCGACGACCGCCGCCGTGGCGGCCTGGTCCGGGCCCTGTCCGCGAACGGCCGGCTGCAGGCCCTGGCCGCCAACCCGCTGCTGCTCAGCCTCATCGCGATCGTCTACGAACGGGACCTCGAACTCCCCGAGCGGCGGGCGGCGTTGTACCAGCGCTGTGTGGAGGTGCTGCTCCGCGAGTGGGACGCCCACCGCAAGATCTCGCGCTACAGCCGCTTCACCACCGACCGCAAACAGGACCTGCTGAAGGAGATCGCCCGCCACTACCACCAGCGCGGACTGCGCTACTTTCCCGAGGACGACCTCCTCGACCAGATCGCCCGCTTCCTGCCGACGATCGACCTCGCCCCGGACGACAGCCGCGCGATCCTCGACGAGATCGCCGCACAGTACGGCCTGCTCAAGCCGCAGGCGCACGGCTGGTACGGCTTCCTGCACCTCACCCTCCAGGAGCACTTCACCGCGGCCGCCCTTCTGGAGCGGGGCGCGGAGGGGATCCGGCAGGCGGTGACCGCCCGGTACGACCCCTGGTGGGAGGAGGTGATCCTGCTGCTGGCGGGGGCGCTGCCCGACGCCTCTCCGCTGCTGGCGGGGCTGCTCCAACTGGAGTCCGGCGCATCACGCACCGACGGCCGCGGGCTCCTCGCCCTGCCCGACGACGACCTCTTCCACACCGATCTGCTGCTGGCGGCCCGCTGTCTGACGGGCAGTCCCCGCGTGGCCGACGTGGCGTTGCGGAGAGAGATCGTGGCCACCGTATGGGATCTGCTGAGGGCTTCCCTGCACCAGGACGAGAAGCGCCGGGCGGCCGGGGCGCTGGTCGGGGTCGCGCGGTCGGACGAGCAGCTGGACGAGGTCGTCGCCTACATCTGCGACGACCAACGCGACGGCGGGGCACGGCTCGCCCTGATCCAGGCTCTGGAGGCGCACGGCGGACGGCGGGTGGGCGAACGGCTGCTCGGCGCGTTCTCCCTGGGCAGGGTCGACTCGGTCGACTATCTGCGGGAGGCTCTGATCACCGCGCTGGGCACGCTCCGGGTGGCGGCCGCGGCCCCGGCGCTCCGCACCGAGCTGGAGCGGAGGCTGGCGCATGTGGCCGACGGGTCGCGACGCGGCTCCTGGTCCACGGCCAAGGGGATCGCCCTGGTCCTTCGGGCGCTGGGCCAGGCCGGAGCTCCCGCCGATGTCTTCCTGGACACGCTGGAGCGGCGTGCGGGCCTCGAGTGGTTCGACGTCATCGCGGCGGCGGTACGGGACGCGCTGAAGGACAACCGGGATCCCGGCACGGCCGACCGGCTGCTCGTGCTGCTGCGGCGGCCGCTCGACCACGAGGACGTGGCCGGGGCGTATCTGGACGCCGCAGGTGAGGCGGGCGTGCGGACGCTGCTGGACCGGTTCCGGTCGATGGGAAGCAGCACCGCCCTGCTGACGGCCATCCGGGACCACATCGCCGCGGGCCATGGCCGCGCCCCGCGCGACGAGCTGCTCGCCCTCGTCCGGGACAACGACATGACGATCCAGGTACGCTGCCTCGCGCTCGAGTGCCTGGACGAAAGCCCCGGAGACCCCGAGGAACTCGACAGGTTCATCCGCCACCCGGACGTCGGTCTCCGGGTGGCCGCCTCGGCGACCCTGGCCGCGTGGGGGATACCGGTGGGCCTGGATGTCATCCGTACGGCGATCGTCCACGGAGACGTGGTCCTCCTGGACCGCTGGAACATCCGGGAGGAGCTGGACGAGTCCGTTTCCGCCCCGCACCGCCTGGTCTCCGTGCTGTCCCCCTACGGTGTCACGGGCATCGTGGAGGACCTGCGGACCAGGAGCTGGCTGCCGGACGCCGAGGGCGTGAAGGCGCGGGACTGGCTGTACGCCTTCTCCCCCGAGGACGAGGTGGACGACTGCCTGCAGCGGCTGAGCAGCGGCGAGCACCTCCAGGAGTACACGATCCCGAACAGGATCCCGCCCTCGCGGACCCAGGCGGTGTTCCGGTACTTCCAGAGCACTCCGAGCGCCGGCTTCGGCACCCTGCGCGGGGACTACGAGAAGCTCCTGACGACGGCCGCGGCCGCCGCCGAGGGCGCTGAGTCGGTCGGCTGGCTGATCCGTTTCCTGCCCGGCGGCGACCTCCACAGCATGCACTTCCCCCAGGCCCACCACCATGCCTACGAGGCGAGCCGCCGTGCCCGGGTCCGGGTGCTGCGTGACGGCAGCGTGCGTCCCATCGCCGTCACGCGGGACGGCCGGGCGGGGGCGCCGGTGCCCCCACCGCGCGCATGACGCGGCGTTCCGCGCACGGCGAGGGCGTCCGGCGGTGCGCCGGCCGGGACGTGGCGGGTCACGCCCTGCTGAAGCGAAGTGTCCTCAGTTCGAACGGGCGGAGGCGCAGGGCCACTTCGGCCCCGTCCAGGCTCGGTGCGGGGGTGTCGGCCAGGGGCCTCTCCAGCAGGTCCGTCGCCGTGACCCCCGTGACCTCGAAGCCCGTCGTCAGTGTCGCGTGCGCCCGGCCGCCGTGGGCCTCGTGGAAGCGGACCACCACGTCGCCGCTGCCGTCGTCGGCCAGCTTCACGGCGGTGACGACCACGGCGTCGTTGTCGACCGTGACCAGCGGAGCCGCCTCCCGCGCACCCGTCACCCGGCGCTCCGGCAGGTTGATCACCCAGCCCTCCCGCACCGCGTCCGCGATTCCCGCGCCCGGTACCAGTGCGTGCCGGAAGCGGTGGACGCCCTGGTCGGTCTCGGGGTCGGGGAAGCGCGGGGCCCGCAGCAGGGAGACGCGGACCGTGGTCGTCGTACCCCGGTCGCCGTCCGTGCGGACCGCGCGGGTCACGTCGTGGCCGTACGTCGAGTCGTTGACGATCGCCACGCCCCAACCCGGCTCGTCCAGGTGGATGAAGCGGTGGTTGCAGGCCTCGAACTTCGCTGCCTCCCATGAGGTGTTGGTGTGGGTCGGACGGTGGAAGTGGCCGAACTGGGTCTCGGACGCATAGCGTTCGGCGTGCAGGTCCAGCGGGAAGGCCAGCTTCAGGAACTTCTCCGTCTCGTGCCAGTCCACCTCCGTGTCGATCAGCAGGCGGCGCTCGCCCGGCGACAGTGACAGCACCTGGGTGACGCGGGAGGAGCCGAAGGACCGGGTGATCCGGACCGAACGGCCGTCCTCGCCGGCCGTCAGCTCGTCGGTGCCGGTGAGGTCCGTGACCGCGTTGCGGTAGAAGGCGTCGACGTCCCAGGCGTCCCACATGTTCGGGAAGTCCGGGTGGAGTTGGAGCAGGTTGGCGGCCGTACCGGGGGCGATGGTCTCGCGGTCGGCCGTGCCGTCGTACGCGGACACGACCAGGCCCCGGGCGTCGATCTCGATCCGGAGCAGGCCGTTGGAGAGGATCCGGCCGCCCTCGGGGCGCTCCGAGACCGTCACCTCCCCGGGCGGCGTCTCCTCGCCGGCGCCCCCGGCCGGCACGCCGTTCCTGCTGTGCGGCGCCGCGTTGAACAGGAGGGGCCGGTCGCCCTCCCCCGCCAGGGCCCGCTGGGCCGCGTCGATGATCTCGTCGAGTTCGGTGGCGACCCGCTGATACGTCGCCCGGGCCTCGCGGTGCACCCAGGCGATGGACGAACCCGGCAGGATGTCGTGGAACTGGTGGAGCAGGACCGTCTTCCAGATCCGGTCCAAGTCCTCGTAGGGGTAGCGGAATCCGGTGCGTACGGCGGCCGTCGCGGCCCACAGCTCGGCCTCCCTCAGGAGGTGTTCGCTGCGCCGGTTGCCCTGTTTGGTCCTGGCCTGGCTGGTGAGGGTGGCGCGGTGGAGTTCGAGGTAGAGCTCGCCCACCCAGACGGGCGGGTCCGGGTACTCGGCCTCCGCCTTCTCGAAGAACGACTCCGGGGTCTCCCAGACGACCGTCGGCGCGCCCTCCAGGTCCCGTACCCGGGCCGCCTTGGCGACCATCTCGCGGGTCGTGCCCCCGCCGCCGTCGCCCCAGCCGGTCGGCGCGAGGGAGTGCCGGGCCCGGCCCTTGTCCTTGAAGTTGCGGGCCGCGTGCGCGAGTTCGCTGCCCTTCATGGAGCAGTTGTAGGTGTCGACGGGCGGGAAGTGGGTGAAGATCCGGGTGCCGTCGATGCCTTCCCACTGGAAGGTGTGGTGCGGGAACTTGTTCGTCTGGGACCAGGAGATCTTCTGGGTGAGGAGCCGGGTGGAGCCCGCCGCCCTGATGATCTGCGGGAGCCCGGCCGCGAAACCGAAGGTGTCCGGCAGCCAGGCCTCGTCGTTCTCGATCCCGAACTCGTCGAGGAAGAACCGTTTTCCGTGGACGAACTGACGGGCCATCGCCTCCGAGCCCGGCATGTTGGTGTCCGACTCCACCCACATGCCGCCGGCCGGCACGAACCTGCCGTCCGCGACCGCCATCTTCACCCGTGCCCACACCTCGGGCCGGTGCTCCTTCACCCACGCCCACTGCTGGGCCTGGGACATGGCGAACACGAAGTCGGGCTCGTCCTCGATCAGGGCGGTCATGTTGGCGGTCGTGCGGGCCACCTTGCGGACCGTCTCGCGCAGCGGCCACAGCCAGGCCGAGTCGATGTGCGCGTGGCCGACCGCGCTGATCCGGTGCGCGGAGGGGGCGGCGGGGACGGACAGGACGTCGGTGAGCCGTGAACGTGCCTGTTCCGCCGTGCCGTTGACGTCCTGGAGGTCGATCGCGTCCAGGGCCCGCTCGACCGCACGCAGGATCTCCCAGCGGCGCTGGGCGTCCGCAGGCAGCTCGGCCATCAGCTCGCCGAGCACCTCCAGGTCGATCACCAGCTGCCACACGGTCTCGTCGAAGACGGCGAGGTCCATCCGGGTGAGCGTGTACTGCGGCTCGTGCCCGGCGGTGTCCTTGTCGCCCAGCGACGTGGGCCGGAAGGGGTGGTAGTCGAGGATGACGGGGTTGGAGGCGGCCTCGATGTGCAGCCGCACCCGCTCGCCGCCCGCCACCGGGGCGCCGATCCGGACCCACTGGTTGCGCGGGTTGAGGCCCTTCACCGGGGTGCCGTCGGGCCGGTAGACCAGGCCTTCGCACTGGAAGCCGGGCATGTTCTCGTCGAATCCGAGGTCGAGCAGGGCTTCCACGGTCCGCCCGGCCCACTCCTCGGGAACGGTTCCGGTCACCCGGAACCAGCTGGTGCCCCACGGAGCACCCCACCGGGCGCCCACCTCGATCGGCCCGGGCTCGGCCGCGAGCCCTTCGGCGACCGGCACGGGTTCGCCGGGCGCGTGCCACACGGCGACGTCGAGCGGCACGGAATCGGGGTACACGGCGGGACGGATGCGCTCGTCGAGGACGCGCCTGAGGCGGGCTTCAACCAAGCTGCGGTCGTCATGCATGTGGGGTGCTCCGTTTGTTCGTTACCGGTTACCAGGTGTGCGTGACGGTCACGGGGTCCGACGAGGTGTACAGCTCCCCTGCCGCACGCACTTCGAACCGTGCCGCCGGCTCGGTCGCCGCCGCCGGCAGTGAGCGGGCCGGGGCCGCCTCGGTGGCGGCGACGAGGACGGTCCGTCTGCTGGGGTTCACGACCGGGTGCCTCCGGGTGGGGTGGGGAGTACCTGATCGGGAGTGACGACCTCGGTGATGCCGCGCGCGGCGAGATGGTCCCGGTCGTCCGCGCGGGTGTCGAGGACGGTGGTGGGACGGGCGCCGTCGGCGACGAGACGGAACCAGGCGTCGAAGACGGGCCCGCCGGGAGCGCACCGGGAGCGCCGGGCGGGGTCGGAGGGCACGATGAGCGCGGTGGTGCGTTCCTTCGCCGCCCTGGGCTCGGCGGCCGCGAGGGCGTGCGCGAGGTCCTTGGGTTTGCGGTCGTTGGTCAACAGACCGAGTCCGTACTCGAGTTCGGGAAAGTCGGCGAGGCTCCGGCTGACGTCGTGCGAGCACCACCAGGTGACGCCCCACAGGTCGGGGCAGTCCAGAACGGCGGTGAGCGTCGCCTCGGTGAACGCGGCCGCGTGCTCGGCGGGGATCAGCGGCGCGGGCGCGCCCACTTCCTGGAGCCATACCGGCCGGTGCGGATCCTCGGCCCAGGCCTTGCTGAGCTCCACCAGGTACGCGGCGTGCTGCTCGGTCTGCGGGGCGGTACGGCCGTGGCGCTGTGCGGTGCCGTTGAACACCCAGGAGTGCACGGCGGTGAGGTCGCCGAGGCGGGCCGAGTGGGCCGGGGTGAAGGGCTGGTCGTCCTGGTACCAGGCGGCGTCGTAGGAGGCGTGCAGGTGCAGTTTGCCGGGGGCGGCCTCGGCGCAGGCGGCCAGCAGCCGGGCCAGCCAGCGCTCGGCCTCCGCCTCGGTGGCCCGGTCCGGATCCGGATGCGGTCCTGCGGCGAACTGATTGACCTCGTTGCCGATCGTCATCCCGATGAAGTTCGGCCGGTCCGCGAGCGCGGCGGCCAGGGTGCGGAGATAGGCGGCCTCCCCCGCCACGACCACGGGGTCGGTGAAGAGGTTGCGCCGGTGCCAGGTCCTGGTCCAGGCCGGCAGGAAGTCGAAGCTGCTCAAGTGCCCCTGCAGGCCGTCCACGTTGACGTCGAGACCGCGTTCGGCGGCCGCGTCGGCGAGGGCGACGAGCTGCTCGACGGCGCGCGGCCGGATCAGGCCGCGGTCGGGCTGGAAGTAGGGCCACAGCGGAAAGACCCGGATGTGGTCGAGTCCCAGGGCGGCGATCGAGTCGAGGTCGGCGCGCACGGAGTCCAGGTCGAAGTCGAGCCAGTGGTGGAACCACCCTTCGCTGGGGGTGTAGTTGACGCCGAAGCGCACGGCCGGAGGCATGCGGTCTCCTTGCGGGAACAGGGGGTTCAGCCTTTGACGGCGCCTTCGCCGACCCCGCGGAAGAAGTACCGCTGGAGGCAGGCGAACAGGGCGATGAGCGGGGCCACGGCGATCACGGTGCCGGCGGCGACGAGGCGTTCGTCGTTGGCGAACGTGCCGTGCAGGTAGTTGAGGCCGATGGTGAGCGTGAACTTGGAGGGGTCGCTGAGCACGATCAGCGGCCAGAGGAAGTCGTCCCAGGCGCCCATGAAGGCGAAGATCGCGACGACGGCGACGGTGCCCTTGACCGACGGGAGTGCGATCCGCAGGAACCGCTGCCAGACGTCGGCGCCGTCGACGTAGGCCGCCTCCTCGATCTCGTAGGGCAGGTTGAGGAAGGCGTTGCGCATCAGCAGCACGTTCATGGCGCCGATCGAGCCGGGCAGCACGACGCCGATCAGGGTGTTGTTGAGGCCGAGTTCCCGCATGGTGGTGAACTGGGCGATGATGATGCCCTCCACCGGCACGAGCATCGCCAGGACGAAGACGAGGGTGGCGATCCGGCGGCCCCGGTAGCGCAGCCGGGCCAGGGCGTATCCGGCGAGCGCCGAGCCGACGCAGTTGGTGACGACGCCGGCGCCGGCCACCTTCAGCGAGTTGAGGGCGTAGTCCCAGACGGGGATGGTGTCGGCGACCCGCTGGTAGTTGTGCAGGGTGGGATGCTCGGGCAGGAAGCTCGGGGGCGAGCTGAAGATGTCCTCGGTCGGGCCCTTGAGCGAGGTGGACAGCTGCCACAGGAACGGTCCGACGGTGACCGCCAGCACGAGCAGCAGCAGGGCGTAGCGCAGGACCAGCTCACCGATCCGGATGCGGCGGCCGTGTTCGTCGGTGAGGCGTGACCGGGTGACGCTCATGGGCGGTCCCCCCGGTCGGCGCGCAGTACCAGCAGCATCAGCGCGACGGTGACGACGAAGACGACGACGGAGAGCGCCGAGGCATAGCCGACCCGCCCGGTCAGTCCGGTGCCGGTGCGCTGGACGAGCATCACGAGGGTGGTGTCCTCGCCGGCCGGCCCGCCGTCCGGGCCGGCCATCAGGTACACCTCGGAGAACACCTTGAAGGCGGCGACCGAGGAGAGCGCGGCGACCAGCACCATCGTGGAACGTACGGCGGGCACGGTGACGGAGAGGAAGCGGCGCACGGTCCCCGCGCCGTCCACGGCGGCGGCCTCGTGCAGTTCGCGCGGGACGTTGGCGAGCGCCGCCAGATAAATGATCATGTAGTAGCCGAGGCCCTTCCAGACCGTGACCGCCATCGCACTCAGCAGGAGCAGCCACTGGTCGCTGAGGAAGCCGATCCGGCCGATCCCGACCGTCTCCAGCAGGGAGTTGACCAGGCCGCGTTCGTCGAGGAGCCAGACCCAGATGAGCCCGACCACGACGATCGAGGCGACGACCGGGGTGTAGAAGGCGGAGCGGAAGAAGGTGATGCCCGGGATGTTCTTCTGCACCAGCAGGGCGAGCAGCAGCGGCAGGACGACGAGGGCCGGTACGACCACGAGGACGTACAGCGTGCTGTTGCGCAGGCCGGTCCAGAACATGTCGTCGTGGATCAGTTCACGGAAGTTCGCGAGGCCGACGAACCGGCCGGGGATCAGGGTGCGGCGGTCGGTGAAGGAGTTGACCACCGTCGAGACGAACGGATACAGCACGAAGGCGCCGATGACCAGCAGTCCGGGTGCGGCGAACAGCCAGGGACTGGTGGGGAGTTGGCGTCGCACGCGGGACACGCCGGCCATGCCTCGCCACTCAGCCCTGCTGCCGGAGCAGCTGGTCGCAGGCCTTGACAGCGTTGTCCAGAGCCGTCCTGGGGCTCTCCTTGCCCTGCAGGGCCTTGGCGACCTCGTTGCGCAGCGCGGTCTTCATCTGGTCGCTGAACAGCACCGGCGTGTAGTTGACCGCGGTCTTCAGCGACTTGGCGGCGGCGATCCGCACCCGGGTCTCGTCGGTGCCGTCCTCCTTGGTGAAGTACGGGTCGTCGAGGGAGCCGGCGGTGCTGGGGAAGATGGCGACCTGCTTGGCGAAGGACATCTGGTTCTGCGCGTCGGTCACGAAGTGCGCGAAGGCTACCGAGGCCGCCGTGTGCTTGGTCCGGGAGTTGACCATCACACCCATCACGTACATGTTGACGTGCCCGGTGCTGGTGATCTGGTCGGTGATGCCGATGTTCTTGTACAGGTTCGGCGCCTGCTTCTGGAAGTTGGCGAGGTCGAGGGCGCTGCCGGGGTTCATGGCGACGGCCTCGGTGAGGAACTTCTTGCCGGAGGACTCCGGGGTAGCGGTCAGCGCCTGCGGGTCGAGTGCCTTGGCGTCGTACAACTCCTTGTACTTGGTGAGCATCTCGACGCCCTTCGCGTCGTTGAAGGCGAACCCGGTGCCCTGCTTGTCCATCAGCTCGACGCCGTAGCGGCCGAAGTCCTCGATGGTGGGGACGTTGGCGAGGGTGGCGACCTTGCCGTCGCTCTTCTGTGCCATCTTCAGGGCGTCGGCGAAGAGGTCGTCGTAGGTCCTCGGCGGCTGCGCGGGATCGAGTCCGGCCTGCTTGAACAGGGCCTTGTTGTAGAAGAGCGGCCCGGTGTTCAGGTACCACGGGAACGCGTACGTGCCGCTCGTCCCCGGTATCCCGTGGCTTGCCCAGGCCCCGTCCAGGTACTCGGGCCTGTACTTGGCCGCCGCCTTGTCCAGGTCGAGGGCGAGGCCCGCCTTGGCGAGCGGGGCGACGAGGTCCGGGGAGACGTTGACGACGTCGGGCAGGGTGCCGCCGGCCGCGTCCGCGCTGATCTTGTCTGCGTAGCCCTCGGCGGGCTGGTCGATCCACTTCACGTGGGTGTCCGGGTACTTCTTCTCGAAGTCCGCGACCAGGCCCTCGAAGTACGACTTGAAGTTCGCGCGCAGGTTCCACGTCTGGAACGTGATGTCGCCCTCCACCTTGCCCGAGGCGTCGGTGGAACCACCGCCGTCCTCCCCGGAACCGCAGGCGCTCAGCGGCAGGGCGAGGAAGGCGGCAGCGGCGAGGGCGAGGGCTCTGCGGGAGATACGCATGGTCCGTTGCTCCTTTGCAGCGGGGGGTGGCCGAAGGTGCCGCGCCAGACCTTGCACGCCGTTTCCGCGACGCGTCAATGGATTCGGCGGAGCTAAAGTCATTAGTGACTCAAAGCCCCTGCTCAGCATGGTGTCACGAACGTATTGCGGTCGACCACTAATGCGCTTTAGGGTGTTCGAACTCAAGCGCATTAGCGGATCACGGCCCCGACCGAATGAGGAACTGAGTTGGCGGAGAAACGCATCCCCGCGCGCCGGCCGACGATGAAGGACATCGCGCGCCGGTCCGGAGTCTCCGAGAGCGCGGTCTCCTTCGCGCTCAACGGCCGCCCCGGGGTCTCCGAGACCACCAGGGCCCGG
Source organism: Streptomyces sp. NPDC001220 (assembly GCF_053597895.1). Lineage (NCBI taxonomy): Bacteria > Bacillati > Actinomycetota > Actinomycetes > Kitasatosporales > Streptomycetaceae > Streptomyces > Streptomyces sp. NPDC001220. The sequence continues at coordinate 321,437 of NZ_JBSFJE010000004.1, read as the reverse complement.
GTGCACCGGGTCGCCGAGCAGCTCGGCTGGCGGCCCAGCACCGCCGCCCGGGCGCTGTCCGGCGAGGGCGCGGCCACGGTGGGCTTCGTCCTCGCCCGTCCCGCGCACTCGCTGGGCGTCGACTCGTTCTTCCTCCAACTGGTCTCCGGCATCCAGGAGGTGCTCGCCGAACGCCATCTCGGCCTGCTCTTCCAGATGGCGGAGGACGTGGCCGACGAGTGCGCGGTGTACCGCCGCTGGTGGGCGGAGCACCGCGTCGACGGCATCCTGATGGTGGACCCGCGTGCCGACGACCCCCGCCCCGACCTGCTGGACGAGCTGGGCCTGCCGGCGGTGGTGATAGGCGGCGCCCCCGACGGACGCCACCCCGGTCTGTCGACGGTCTGGGCGGACGACGCGGCCGCGATGGCGTCGGTGGTGGACGAGCTGACGGCCCTGGGCCACCGCAGGATCGTGCACATCGCGGGCCTGCCCGGCCTCGCCCACACCCAGCGCCGGATCCGCACCCTGCGCACGGAGGCGGACGGCCGGGGCCTGACCGAGGTCCGCTCCGTCACCACCGACTACTCCGACGCCGAGGGCGCGGCCGTCACCCGCCGCGTGCTGCGTGCCACCCCGCCCCCGACGGCCCTGATCTACGACAACGACGTGATGGCGGTGGCCGGGGTCGCGGCCGCCGCCGAACTCGGCTACAGGGTCCCGCACGACGTCTCGGTGGTCTCCTGGGAGGACTCGGCACTGTGCCGCATGGTCAAACCGTGGCTGTCGGCGCTCTCCCGGGACAGCGCCGAGTTCGGCCGGGTGGCGGCCCGCGAACTGACGTCCCTGCTGGACGGCGGCTCGGCCCGCGCGGTGCGGGTGCCGGTGCCCCGGCTGACGACACGGGGCAGCACGGCACCCGCCGCGGTCCGCTCCTAGACGGCCGGCCGGACCGGCGTGAACCGGGCCGGCCGGACCAGCGTGAACCGGGCCGGCCGGACCGGCGCGAACCCGCCGGCCCGGACCGCGCGTCGCTCTTCACCTTCGGCCCGAGGAGCCCTGGTTGAGCTTGTGGTGCGCCATCTCCCGGCGTCCATTCGGCCGGCGCGGGCACGGTGACCGGGGTGGCCGGCATGGCCGCCCGCTGCTCCCGGGCGATCGCCGAAATCGGTGACACCGGTGGCGTCAGGGCTGCCGCGGCCCCGAGCAGCCGCGGCAGCCTGTCCCCCACCTCATCCGTGCCACTCCACCTTGAAGACCCACACGTGCTGTCCCGCCCGCCGGGCCGACTCGGGCACGTCGATGACCAGCGCTCCGCCGGCGACGGTCCAGGTCAGCGGCCGGTGGTGGCCGAGCATGGTCACCTTGTCACCGGCACGGATCGGCACGGGTGCCTCGACGGTGAGCTTGGCGCCTGGCCGGGCCAGGGAGTGGATGTAGAAGGCCTCGTCCGGGCGGACCGTGAACCGCAGGTCCTCGCCGAGCTGGCCCATGCGCGACCAGTACGTGGTGCCGTAGATCGCCTCTCCGTTGACCGCGAGCCAGGCGCCGGTCTCCCGCAGCCGGGTCTGCATGATCTCCGGGATGGTGCCGTCGGCGCGGGGACCGATGTCGAGCAGGAAGTTGCCGTTCTTGGAGACGATGTCGACCAGGCTGTGCACGACCTCCTCCGCGGTCATGTAGGCGTCGTCCGGGGTCGCCCGGTTGTAGCCGTAGCTGCGCGGGTCGAGGCCCCGGCTGGCCTCCCACTTGGCGACGACCGTGTCGGCGTACGTCGTGTACTCGGGCGTGGTGAAGTCGTGGAAGCCGATGCCCGAGCGGTCGTTGACGGTCACGTCGACCGGACGGGCCCGGTTCTTGGCGTGGTTGAAGTACTCGGCGAGGACGTGGAGGCTGTCGTTCGAGCCGCCGATGTCGCACCAGATGATCTCCGGGTCGTAGCCGTGGATCAGTTCGAGCATCTGCGGGGCCTGGAAGTCCCGTACGTAGTCCTTGCCGGAGGTGTATCCGGTGTAGGGCAGCGGCTCCAGTGTGTACGGGTTGCGCGGGGCGTGGCCCATCCAGGGGTTGTCGGGGTTGAACCACTCGGGCATGGAGAAGTAGAGGCCGCGGTGGAGTTCGGGGGTGTGCCGTCGGGACGCCTCGAAGAGCTCCTTGACCAGGTCCCGTTTCGGGCCCAGCCGCACGGCGTTGCGGTCGGAGACCTTGGTGTCCCAGAGCGCGAAGCCCTCGTGGTGCTTGGAGGTCAGTACGTGGTACTGGGCGCCGGCGTCACGGAACAGCTCCACCCAGGCTCGCGGGTCGAACTTCTCGGCGGTGAAGCGCGGGATGAAGTCGTCGTAGGCGAAGTCCTCGCCGTAGGTGTCCCGGTGGTAGGCGTAGGTGGGGTTGTTCGGGTCCTGCATCTGGTCCCAGTACCACTCGGCGTACTGCACCCCGACGGGCGCCCAGGCGGGCACCGAGTAGACGCCCCAGTGGATGAAGATGCCGAACTTGGCCTCGTTGAACCAGTACGGGGCCTGGTGACCGGCCAACGAGGTCTCGGTGGGCTGGTAGTCGGCGGTGCCCAGTATCAACGGGCGCTTGCTGGAAGCCACTTGGCTGCCGCGCCCGTGCACGCTCACCGTGCCGTCCTGCTCCGTGCCCGGCGCGGTGCCGGTGCGGCTGCGGATGCCGACCCGGACGCGTGCCTGTTCGCCGGGGTCGAGGCGGCGGATGCGGGCGGGTTCGACGGTGCGGGCGCCGGGGACGTCGACGCGTACCGACACCGCGTCGCGGGCCAGGATCGCGACGGTGCCGGCGTTGACGACGGTGGCCTCGACGCTCTGGGCGCCGGTCGCGTCCAGCAGGGACCCGGTGGAGTGGGCGTCGCGCAGGGCCAGCGCCCGCCCCTGGGCGACGGGCTGGAGGGAGAGTGCGAAGACGTGCAGGGCGGCCTTGCCGGCCTCGGCCGGGTTGGTGACCGGCAGGGTGAGGGCGACGGCCTCGCGCTGCGGGTCGATCCACACCTCCGAGGTGCCGATCCCGACACCGTGCTGGTCCTTGCCGCCGTCCGGCTGGTAGCGGTACGACGCCGCCAGCGGGCCGCCCACCGCGTACCAGTCGCCGCCGCTCAGACCGGCGGTGGTGGTCGTTCCGTCGGCGTAGTGGACGGTGGCCCGGCCGGAGGCGGTGCCGTAGCTGCCGGCGGTGAGGAAGACGGCGGACAGGTAGTGCCCCTTGGGCAGGTCGACGCGCTGCCCCAGCGCGACAACGTTGTTCTTGGCACCCGCCGTCGCGGCGGGGAAGTCGAAGGGGATGCCGTCGACCTCGACCCGGCCGGCCGGGAGTTCCTCGCCCGGGAACGTGTAGCCGGAGCCGTCGAAGTCACCGCCCCGGGCGTCGGCGGTGTCGATGCCGTCGTTGTCGTAGAGGGAATCGAGCGTCACGGGGACCGGAGTGGGGACGGGAACCCATGGCGACGCGGCACCCGCGGCGGCCGTCCCGGCGGCGCGAGCCTCGGCGGACTCGGCGGCGTGGGCCTGGGTCGGCGCGGCGAGCGGCAGCGCGGCCGCGGCGGCGACACCCGCGACGGCCCCCAGAACCTGGCGTCTTGGACAGGGAGACATGCTCATGCGCGGCTCCATTCATCGGATGTCTGATGATTGAGCGGGCCCAGAAGCCTGTCAATGGGGCGTGCACGTGCGGGAGTTGAGAAAGTGGTCGGAGGACCTGCGGGAACAGCACAGACGCCGGCGGCCGGTCGGCGGCACACCCCGCCCGCGCGTCCGGGAGCGGATGCTCTCGACGCGAAGCCCGCGGCGGGGCAGAGTGCCCTCTCGTACCGACGAGTAAGCCTCTCTCTCGCACCACCAGGAGCGCCTGTGACCAGCTGGGTCGGCCGGACCGCCGCCGAAATCGCCGCCGCCGTACGGGAGAAGCGGGTCACGCCCCGCGAGGTGGTGGCCGAGCATCTGGAGCGGATCGCGCGGCTGGACGGCCGGATCGGCGCCTTCCGGAAGGTCCGGGCCGATGCGGCGCTCGCCGAGGCGGACGAGGTCGCGGCCCGCGCCGACCTCGCCGAACTCCCCCTCGCCGGTGTGCCGTTGGCCGTGAAGGACAATCTGGCGGTGTGCGGCGAGGCGCATCTGGACGGTTCGGCCGCGACACCGGACACGCCCGCCGACGCCGACCACGCCACCGTGGCCCGGCTGCGGGCCGCGGGCGCGGTGGTCGTCGGGCTGACGAACGTGCCCGAACTGTGCGTCTTCGGTACCACCGACGGGGTCCACGGCGTCACCCGCAACCCGTGGGACACCCGGCGCAGCGCGGGCGGCTCCTCGGGCGGCAGCGCGGCCGCGGTCGCCGCCGGGCTGGCGCCGATCGCCCTCGGCAACGACGGCATGGGCTCGCTGCGCATCCCGGCGGCCAACTGCGGTCTGGTGAGCATCAAGCCGGGGTTCGGGGTGGTCCCGGCCGGGATCGGCCACGGCGACTGGTTCGGCATGTCGGAGAACGGGCCGCTGGCGACCAGCGTCGAGGATGTCCGGCTGGTGCTCTCGATCATCGCGGACAAGGGGTTCGAGGACACCGCGCAGGGCGCTCCGTTGAAGATCGCCGTCTCGCGGCGCAGCCCCCTGGTCGGGACGACCGTGAGCAGGCCGTATACGAACGCGGTGGCGCAGGCGGCCGGACTGCTGGCGGGCGCCGGGCACCAGGTGCGGCGCGCCGAGCCGCCGTATCCGGCGTCGATCGGTGTCACCGCGCTCCGGCACTGGACCGCGGGGACGGCCGTGGACGCGGCGGACCTGGACCCGGCGCTGCTGACCCGGCGGACCCGGGTGCACGCGGCGATCGGCCGCCGCTTCCTGAGCGGGGTCCGGGCGGGCGACTCCCGGGAGCGGCTGCGCGCCCGGCTCACCCCGTTCTTCGCCGAGTACGACGTGCTGCTCACCCCGGCGCTGGCGCGCCGCGCCCCGGAGGCGGCCCCCTGGCACGAGCGTGGCTGGCTGCGCAACGCGCTGGCCGGCTCCAACTACTCGCCGCTGACCCCGGCCTGGAACCTCACCGGCTGGCCGGCGATGTCGGTGCCGTTCGGCACGCTGCCCTCGGGTGCCCCGTGCGCCGTACAGCTGGTGGGACGGCCGGGCTCGGAAGCGGTCCTGCTGGAGGTCGCCCGGACACTGGAGACCCTGCGGCCGTGGCAGCGGACGGCACCCGTCGGCTAGGACTTCGTCGACTCAGCCTTCTTCGGCCGGATCTGCTCCGGCCGAGGTCTGCCTCGGCCGGGGTCTGCCTCGGCTCGGAAATCTTCGCTCGCCCTTCTCCGGCTCGGCCCTCTTCGGCTCGGCCTTCTCCGGCTCGGAAATCTTCGCCCGGCCTTCTCCGGCTCGGCCCTCTCCGGCTCGGCCTTCTCCGGCTCGGAAATCTTCGCCCGGCCTTCTCCGGCTCGGCCCTCTCCGGCTCGGCTCTCTCCGGCTCGGCCCTCTTCCGCTAGGGCTTCTTCGGCTCGGTCATCCGGCGGGCCGTCTCGACGACCGCCGCGCGGTGCAGGGCGAGGCGCTCCCGCGGCCAGGACTCGCCGACCTCCCTGGGGTCGACCCCCTCGGCGGCCCAGAACCAGGCCTGGGCCGCGGCGAGCACCATGGTCAGCAGGTCGTCGGGCGCCATGTCCCCGTCGAGGTCGCCGCGCGCCTGCGCCGCGGCCACCTGGGCCACCTTGTCGCGGAACGCGTCGTGTTCGAGCCCGGTGGCGGAGGGGCGCTCCAGCAGTTTCCACAGCCGCAGGCGCATCAGGTCGGGCCGCGCCACCAGGTGGTCGAAGATCGCGCCCGCGTATCCGGGCAGGTTCTCGACGTCGAACGGCACGGACTCGGCGCCCGCCGTCATCGCCCGCCGCAGCACCTCGTCGAAGAGCTGCTCCTTGTTGCCGAAATAGACGTAGATCAGCCGCTTGTTCGCCCCCGCGGCCTCGGCTATCCGGTCCACCCGGGCGCCGGCGATGCCGTAGGCGGCGAACTCGCTGAAGGCGGCGTCGAGCAGCCGGGCCTTGGTGGCACTGGAATCGCGTGACATGCCCACCACCCTACCAAGTAACTATCTAGTTATTGACATCCCTCGCGGGCGTGGCCTACGGTCCATGTATCTACCCAGTTAGTTATGGAATCGAGGGAACCTCACCATGGAACAGCGCGTACTCGGCGGTCAGGGCCTGACCGTCGGCGTCCAGGGCCTCGGCCTCATGGGCATGAGCGTCTTCTACGGCGCCACCGACGAGACCGAGTCCCTGGCCACCGTCGACCGGGCGCTGGAGCTCGGCGTCACCCTGCTGGACACCGCCGAGAGCTACGGCCCCTTCGTCAACGAGCAGCTGCTCGGCAAGGCGCTGGCCGGGCGCCGTGAGGCCGCCGTGGTAGCGACCAAGACCGGCGTGGAGATCACCGACGACGGCCGGATGGTCGGCCTCAACGGCAGGCCGGAGTACGTGCGGCACGCACTGGAGCGCTCGCTGCGGCACCTGGGCACCGACCACGTCGACCTCTACTACCTGCACCGGATCGACCCCCAGGTGCCCATCGAGGAGACCGTCGGCGCCATGGCGGAGCTGGTCGCCGAGGGCAAGATCGGGCACATCGGCCTGTCCGAGGCCTCCGCGGGGACCATCCGTCGGGCCCATGCCGTCCACCCCGTGACCGCCCTGCAGATCGAGTACTCGCTCTTCGAGCGCGGCATCGAGCACGACGGTGTCCTGGACACGCTCAAGGAGCTGGGCATCGGCCTGGTCGCCTACTCCCCGCTCGGCCGCGGCTTCCTGTCCGGCGCGATCACCAGCCCGGACGACTTCGCCGAGGACGACTGGCGACGTACCGATCCGCGTTTCCAGGGCGAGAACTTCGACCGCAACCTCGACGTCGTCCGCGAGGTCCGCCGGATCGCGGCCGAGAAGAACGTCACTCCCGGTCAGCTCGCCCTCGCCTGGGTCCAGCGGCAGGGCGCGGTCGCCATCCCCGGCACCAAGCGCCGCCGCTACCTGGAGGAGAACGTCGCCGCGACCGAGGTGACGCTCACCGCCGCCGACCTCGCCGCCATCGAGGCGGTCGCACCGCACGGCGCGGTCGCCGGCGACCGCTACGCGCCCGAGCACATGGGCACCCTCAACGGCTGAGCGCCCGCCGTCCCGGACCCGCAGCGATGCGGAGCGATTCAGAAAGAAGCTCACGACCATGCCCCAGCCCGCCAAGCGTTCCCGGATCTCCGTCGGCGACACGACGATCACCTATCTGCCCGACGGTTTCGGCGCCCACAACCCCGACGCCCTCTTCCCCGGAGTGGACTGGACGACCCGGCCCGGCCATCTCGACGACGGGCAGCTGATCCTCAGCTTCGGATCGTTCCTGATCCGGGCCGGGGACCAACGGATCCTCGTGGACCTGGCCACCGGGAAGATCGATGTGGACGTGCCCGGCGTCGCTCATCTCGAAGGGGGCGCGCTGCTCAGGAGCCTCGCCGCCGAGGGGCTGTCCGCCACCGGCATCGACACCGTCGTCTACACGCATTTGCACCTCGACCACGTCGGCTGGACCAGCGATGTCGCCCCGCTGCCCGGCACACCGGCCGCGCACGCGCCCGGCGGTCTCACCTTCGCCCGGGCCCGCCACCTCATGTCGCGGGCCGAGTGGCAGTACTGGACGACGCGGGAAGCCGACCTGGGCGGACCGGACGCCGAGGCGGTGCTCAAGCCGCTCACCGGTGTCGTCGAGTTCGTCGCAGGGGGCGACACGATCGCGCCCGGGGTGACCGTCGAGGCCACGCCCGGTCACACCCCCGGCCATCTGGCGGTCGTCGTACGGGACCCGTCGGGCGCCGGTACCGAGGAGGCTGGATCGTCGGGGACATCCTGCACTCCCCCACCCAGATAGCGGACCCCGACCTGGCCTTCGCCTCCGACGTCGCTCCCGGCCAGGCCCGGCAGGTACGCGACCGGGTGCTCGGGCGGCCGGACACGGTGATCGCCGCCGGGCACTTCACGGACGAGGTGTTCGGCCGGGTCACCCGCGAGGGCGGCGAACAGCGCTGGACTCCCGTCGCCGACACGCCGGCGTCCCGGTAACCGGGCCGGGCTCGGCCCGTACAGAACCACCTCTCACCTCAGGAGACACACCTCATGTCCGTACCCGCAACCCCCCGCACCTTCAGCTCCACCACCACCGCGGCCGAGGCCGTCGACGGCGCCGACCTGCACGGCCGACGGGCCGTGGTGACCGGCGCCAGTTCCGGGATCGGAGTGGAGACGGCCCGTGCGCTCGCCTCGGGCGGCGCCGACGTCACCCTGGCCGTACGCAACACCGAGGCGGGCGACCGCGTGGTGGCCCGGCTGGCGGCCGAGCTGCCGCCCGGGGCGGGAAAGCTGACCGTGGCGCGGCTCGACCTGGCCGACCGGTCGACGGTCGCCGCCTTCGTGGCCGAATGGCAGGGACCGCTGCACATCCTGGTCAACAACGCCGGAGTGATGGCGCCGTCGGAGGTCACCCGCACACCGGACGGCCGGGAGCAGCAGTTCGGCGTCAACCATCTCGGCCACTTCGCCCTCACCACCGGCCTCCACGCGGCGCTCGCGGCGGCGGACGGCGCGCGGATCGTCTCGGTCAGCTCCACCGGCCACCTCTTCTCGCCCGTCGTCTTCGACGACCTGGACTACCGGTTCCGCCCCTACGACCCGTGGACCTCCTACGGTCAGTCGAAGACCGCCAACATCCTGTTCGCCGTGGCCGCGGCCGAACGCTGGGCCGACGACGGCATCACCGCCAACGCCCTGATGCCGGGCAACATCGCGGACACCAACCTGGCCCGGCACATGGACATGCGGCAGGTCGCCGACTTCATCGCCTCGGGCGAGCTCACGCTGCCGCCGCAGAAGACGGTGGAGCAGGGCGCCGCGACCTCGGTGCTGCTGGCCGCCTCCCCGGCGGTGGCGGGCGTCACCGGCCGCTACTACGAGGACTGCGCGGAGGCCGAGCCGGTCACCGAGCGGGCCGGTGCCGTCGGCGGGGTCGCGCCGTACGCCCTGGACCGGGACAACGCGGCCCGGCTGTGGGCGGTGTCCGAGGCGCTCGTGGCGTGACCGCGCTCACAGTGCGCGGTACATGATGTGCAGGCCGACCGGTCCGTGTTCCGGATGGTCGAAGGCCTCCGGGACCGTGCCGATGATCCTGAAGCCGAGGGAGGTCCACAGGGCGACTGCGGGGTTGGTCTCGACGACGGCGTTGAAGACCATGGACCGGTAGCCGTGCGCCCGGGCCTCGGCCAGGACGTGTTCGGCCAGGGCCCGCCCGATGCCCTGGCCGCCCCGGTCGGGGTGGACCATGAAGCCGGCGTTGGCGACGCTCGCGGCGGGGCCCCCGTAGTTGGGGGTGAGGTAGGCGGAGCCGACGACGGCTCCGGTGGGATCCTCGGCGACGTAGACACGCTTCGCCGGGCTCATCCACAGGGCGCGGGCCGCCTGCTCCGAGGTGTCGGGGTCCCAGCCGTACGTCTCGGCGGCGGCGACGATCCGGTGCCAGAAGGGCCAGATCTGCGGCCAGTCGGCCGCGGTGGCTGCTCTGATCAGCATGGGCGTGAGTCTCGCACGCCCATGCGCATCGGCGATCGCGACAGGGCTGACCGGCCGGTCAGTCCACGCTGGGCAGGATGTGGGGCTCGGCGAGGTCCTCCTCGTAACCCGCGAGGCGGATCGGGGCGGACCGGGCCCACACGTCGAGGCTGCCGAGCTGTCCGGGCCGGCTGCCCACGCGCTCCGCGCGTTCAGTGGGGCGCTGCTCGCGATTCGTCTGCTCAGGTGTCACCGCGCACTCCTTTTGTGTCGGTCACCCTCGGGGCGTACCGGACAGTCTGCGTTCGAGTCTGCGTTCCGGTGCTCGGCGCCCGCTCGGGTCTGGGTGGAAGGCCAGTTCGGACGCGGTGGCGCCGGTAACTCACAAGAGAGCAGGCCGTTGTCGACCGGCTTGTCCCGGGACGGACCATGGGTGTGGGTGGGACCCCTTGATGCTGTCCGTCCCCTATAGATTAACCAAATGAGCGCAGGTCCGCTCGATAGGGAGTGCAAACAAGGTGTAACTATCGCGAGTCGCTCCGCACTCCGAGCGCCCGCAAATACACCCGTTCGTAACATGATGCCCCGTTTACGCGCCTCTCGCCCGACCCAGGCGAACGAACACCCATTCGAATGGGCGGGTGCCGCTCCCGCACAGGCTGTGCAGTTCAGGTTGCGTTGGCCGGGTCGAAAACTCGACATGATCCGATGGCGCAGGACAACGGCTGTCTCGCGGAAGGACTGACGCATGGAGCTGCGCAGCGTCGAGGAGCTGATGGATCTGCTGTACGCCTGCCGGCACCAGCGCGCCCTGCGCACCGCGGCCCTGCTGCGCCGCAGCCGCCCTGCCGACAAGGAGCTCCAGGTCGCGGGCCTGGTACACGGCATCGAGGAACTGCTGGGCCCCGCCGAGGGCGCCGCGCGGGCGGTACGGCATCTGCTCGGGGAGCGGGTCCACCACCTGGTGCGCGGGGACGGCGCCCCCGCCGACGACGACGTGCTGCGCCTGCGGCAGGCCGACGAGGAGGCCCGCACCGCGGGGTTCGACGCGGGCGTCCTGGAGGACTGGCGGACCGTCCTGGAACTGGTCGCGGCCCGCAACTCCCGCCTCGGGGCTGTCGACTGACGGCGCGTCATGAGACGGTACGGCGATGACGTCGTCGTACGGGCTCAGGGGCAGGACGGCCGTCGTGACCGGCGGCACGCGCGGGATCGGGCGCGCGGTCGCCGGGGCGCTCGCGGCGGCCGGGGCGCTGGTGTGCGTGAGCGCGCGGGACGCGGACGAGGTCCGGCGTACCGCCGCGGAGCTGGGCGGGACCGGCCTGGCCGGCAGCGTCGCCGAGCCGGAGCACGCCCGGGAGCTGACCCGGCTGGCGCTCGGCGAGTTCGGACGACTCGACATCCTCGTCAACAACGCGGCCACCAATCGCCCCTACGGACCGCTCATGGACGCCGATCTCGGCACGTGGCGGGAGGCTTTCACGGTCAACGTCGAGGGGCCGCTGCGGCTGACGCAGTGCGCGTGGCGGGGCTGGATGCGCGAGCACGGCGGCTCGGTGGTCAACATCTGCACGGAGGGCGCGGCGCATGTCGGCCCGGACGTGGGCGCCTACGGCACCAGCAAGGCGGCACTGCTGCATCTGACCCAGCAGCTGGCGGGGGAACTGGCGCCCCGGGTGCGGGTGAACTCGGTCTCGCCGGGACTGGTGCGCACGGAGATGGCCCGCTTCATGTGGGAGCCGCGCGAGGAGGAGATCGCCGCCGGGCTGCCGCTCGGGCGGATCGGGGAGCCCGAGGACGTGGCGGGGGCGGTGCTGTGGCTGTGCTCGGACGCCGCGGCATGGGTGACCGGGGCAGACCTGGTGGTGGACGGCGGCACCCGGGTACGAGCGGCACGCACGTCGGCCTAGGGGCGCGGGGAACTGCGAGAGCAACGACGCACGACCCGCACCGGCCCCCGACCCGCACCCCTCCTCGACCGGACCGCCGGAGGCACCCGCACACCGGCGCCTGCCCAACAGCAGGGCGCCGGTGCCACAGGCCGTCAACGGTTAAGCGGGGCCTACCACTTGCCCGGCTCGTAGTCCTTCAGGAAGACCCCGTACACGTCCTCGCCCTGCTCACCGCGGACGACCGGGTCGTAGACGCGGGCCGCGCCGTCGATCAGGTCGAGGGGCGCGTGGAAGCCCTCCTCGGCCAGCCGCAGCTTGTCGTAGTGCGGGCGCTCGTCGGTGATCCAGCCGGTGTCCACGGAGGTCATGAGGATGCCGTCGGTCTGGAACATCTCCGTCGCGCTGGTCCGGGTGACCATGTTCATGGCCGCCTTCGCCGCGTTGGTGTTCGGGTGCCCGGCACCCTTGTAGCCGCGGCCGAAGACGCCCTCCATCGCGGAGACGTTGACGACGTACGACCGGCCGCGTGCCGCCTTCTTCGCCGCCGCGGCCATGGCCGGCCGGAGCGCGCTGATCAGGATGAACGGCGAGGTGTAGTTGCAGAGCTGGGTCTCCAGGAGCTCGACCGGCGAGATCTGGTCGATGGTCTGCACCCAGGTGTTGCTGTCGACGACGTCGGGGACGAGACCACCCGCGTCGATGGCGGTGCCGTCGAGGTGCCGGGCGACACTGGCGTTGCCCGCGACCAGCGCCAGGTCGGCGACCTGCTGGGCGTCCAGGCCGCTGGTGCCCAGCGGCAGCGCGGCGAGGCCGTCCACGGCGCCCGAGTTGAAGGCGCCGATCACCTGGTGGGCGGGGAGTTCACCGGCGGGCAGCGGGGCGCTCTCGCCCTCGACCAGGGCCGCGTAGGCGGAGGGCAGCCGGCGTACGGTCTGGGTCGCGTTGTTGATCAGGATGTCGAGCGGGCCCGCCGCGGCGACCTGCTCCGCCAGGGCGACGGCCTGGGCGGGGTCGCGCAGGTCGATGCCGACGACCTCCAGGCGGTGCAGCCAGTCCGCCGAGTCCTCCATCGCCTTGAAGCGGCGGATGGCGTCCTTCGGGAAACGCGTGGTGATCGTGGTGTGCGCGCCGTCCCGCAGCAGCCGCAGCGCGATGTACATGCCGATCTTGGCGCGGCCGCCGGTGAGCAGGGCGCGCTTGCCGGTCAGGTCGGCGCGGGCGTCCCGCTTGGCGCGGTTCAGGTCGGCGCAGTCCGGACAGAGCTGGTGGTAGAAGTAGTCGACCTCGACGTAGCGGCTCTTGCAGGTGTAGCAGGAGCGCGGGCGCTGGAGTATCCCCGCGATCCTGCCCTCCTCGGTCCGCGAGGAGGGCAGCAGGCCCTCGGTCTCGTCGTCGATGCGCTGGGCGGAGCCGGTCGCGGTGGCCTCGGTGACCGCCTTGTCGTGCGCTGTCTTTGCGGCCCGGCGCTCCTGGCGGCGGCGCTGCTTGACCGTGCGGTAGACGCCGGCCGTGGCCCGGCGCACCGCGATGGCGTCCGGGTGGTCGACCTCCAGCTTGTCCAGCTCGTCGAGCACGCTGAGGCAGACGGCGAGCCGCTCCGGGTCGATGCCCGGGCCGTAGACCACCTGGTCCTCGGCCGTCGGGCCGTCCTGTGTCACCGTCATCGTGCCGCCGCTTCCCTGATCCACCAGCGGCGCTCCGACTCGCGCCCGCTTTCGAACAGGGAATTTTACGGAGCGCCGGGCAATACCTCCAAACCCGACCGGATCATGGCTCGCAGACCGAGATCAGCGAGTCGACCTCGTCGGTCACCGCGCGGGCCAGTACATCGAGGTCCGGGACGGCTGCCGCGTCCGCGACGAGGCCGTAGTGGACCTGGTTGCGGTAGGTGGAGATGGCGACCGCGAGGGACTGGCCGGGCGCGAGCGGGGCCAGCGGGTAGACGGCCGTCAGCGGGTGACCGCCCAGGCGCAGGCCCAGGCCCGGCAGCGGGACGCTGGTGACCAGGATGTCGAACCAGAGCCGGGCCGCCTGGCCGACGAGCGGTCCGCCGAGCCGGTGCCCGAGAGCGGGCACATGGTCGGCGAGCAGCGCGACGGCACCGGCGCCCCGGTTCGGGCCGGCGTCCTTGTTGCGGACCATCGCCGTGCGGACGCGGTCGAGGCGGGCGAGCGGGTCCGGGTTGTCGACCGGAAGCCGTATCAGGTAGCCGGAGAGCCGGTTGCCCTGTGGGGTGGCGGTGCGCGGACGGCGCTTGGAGACCGGGATCAGGGCGCGCGGGGCGACGCCGTCGGTCGGGTCGCCGCGCTCCTCCAGCCAGCGGCGCAGCGCACCGGCGACGACGGCGATGAGGACGTCGTTGACGGTGCCGCCGACGGCCTTGCGGACCCGGTGCACGTCGTCGATGTCGAGGTCGACGCCGGCGATGCTGCGGGTGCCGGTCGGTTCGGACCGCAGGGCGGCCGAGGAGCTCACCCCGAGGGCGGACAGGGCGACGGAGGCGCCGATGTCCAGGGCCCGGCCCACGTCCGAGAGCGCGCCGCGCACCAGCTCGGGGATCCTGCGCACGTCCGGCAGCGCCGGCAGCGTGCGCGGTGCCTCGATCGGACGGGGGGCGCGCTCGGGCAGGTCGAGCGGGTCCATGACCCCGGCGGCCAGCTTGAGCGCGCGCAGCCCGTCGGCGAGGGCGTGGTGGAACTTGAACAGCACCGCGAAGGACACCCCGTCCTCGCCGGGCAGCACGTGCGCCTCCCACGGTGGCCGGCCGCGCTCCAGCGGGCGTTGCATCAACCGGCCGGCGACGGCCTGGAAGTCGTCGGTCGGGGCGTGCAGCCGGACGTGGTCGAGGGGATCGAAGTCCGGGGCGCTCTCGCGGGCGGCGCCGCCGAACGCGAGCGGCTGCCAGACGTCTCTGATGCGCATCCGCAGTCCGGGCACGGCGGCGGCACGGGCCGCGAGCAGGTCGGCCGCGTGGGCGCCGGCGGTCGGCGAGTGCGCCGAGAAGACGCCCAGCGCACCGAGGTGCATCGGGTGCCGGTCGGACTCGATGTTCCAGAACGCCAGATCGAGAGGGGCGAGCAGGTCATTCGCAGTCATCAAAGGGGGGCCTCGCGTCGACGGAGGGTGGATCAGCAGTCAAACGCCGACACCTGATTACGGTCAAGTACGATCACGCTACGCTCAGTTAACAGCAGATTAAGCCCCGCCTCCCCCGAAAGAGGCGGGACTCATGGGACACCTGAGGTCATCTCAGCGCCGGTGGCGCCGCCTGGGGTGACGTACCCCACTCTGACGGGCGCGGGCCGACCGTGAACGCCAGCGAGCGCAGGGTGCGCAGCGAACCGTTCGTCAGATAGGTGCGGCCGTACTCCGATCCGTCGACCCGGGCGGTCTGGACGTACCGGTCGGCGGCCGAGGTGCCGGGCGCGGTCACCGTGAAACCGCCGCTCGGCCAGTAGCGGCGGTCGAGGCGGACGTCGACCCGGTCGAAGACGGGCGTCGACAGGCCCCAGGTGCCGTATCCCGGCTGGACGGGGAAGAGGCCGATGGACGACAGCACGTTCCAGGCGGACATGGTGCCGAGGTCGTCGTTGCCGGTCATCCCGGACGGCCCGTCGGTGAAGAGGGTGAGCGCCGCGTGCACCACGTCGGTGGTCTTCCAGGGCTTGCCGGTGGAGAGGTAGGTGTACGGGGCGATGAGGTCGGGTTCGTTCATCGGGTTGTAGACGGCCGCGCGGTAGTAGTCGTAGGCGTTGCCGTGCACCCACACCTCGCGCGCGGTCTTCTCCGGGTCGGCGAGCAGCTGGTCGTAGGCGAAGAAGGAGTCCAGCCGCCGGTTGGTGGCCTGCTCGCCGCCGATCAGGGAGATCACGCCGGGCAGGTCCTGCGGGACCAGCCACTGGTACTGCCAGGCGGTGCCCTCGTGGAAGCCGATGCCGCGGGCCGGGTCGGGGTCGCCGGTGAAGGCGCCGGAGGCGTCCCGGGCGCGGAAGAAGCCGGTGGAGGGGTCGAAGACGTTGCGGTAGTTCTGGGCCCGGGTGGCGTAGCGGGCCGCGTCCGCGCCATGGCCGAGGTCCCGGGCCATCTGGGCGAGCATCGCGTCGGACAGCGCGTACTCGAGGGTGACGGAGGCGCCGTGGTCGTAGTCGGAGTCGCCGACCTTGGTGTGCGGGCGGCCCTTGGTGTAGGGCGCGAAGCCGTCGGCGAGGTACTCGGCGTTGGCCTCGCGGCCGACGCCCGGGTTGGCGGCCGGCGGCACGCCGTCGGCGTTCTTCCGCAGCACCCGGTACGCCCGTTCCTCGTGGCCCTTGAGCAGGCCCGCCTGGTAGGCGGTGGTCAGGAACGGGGTGACCGGGTCGCCGGTCATGATGTTCGTCTCGACCGTGCCGTAGCCCCACTTGGGCAGCCAGCCGCCCTCCTCGTCGACCTTCAGCACCGACAGCGCCATGTCGCGGGCCTCGCGCGGTGCGAGCAGGGCGAGCAGCTGGGCCTGGGTGCGGTAGGTGTCCCAGAGCGACCAGTTCTGGTAGTAGGTGAACCCCGCGGAGCGGTGGATCCGGCGGTCCCAGCCGGCGTACCGGCCGTCCGCGTCGTCGCCGACGTTGGGCGCCAGGAAGGCGCGGTACAGGGACGAGTAGAAGGTACGACGGAGGGTCGCACCGCCGCCCTGGACGCGCACCCCGCCGAGCCGCCGCTCCCAGGCGCCCCTCGCCTGTCCTCGTACCGTGTCGAACGAACGGCCGCCCTCGGCACGCAGGTTGACCTCGGCGCCGCGCGCGTCGACGTACGACAGGGCGGTGGTGGCCTCGACGGTACGGTCCCGGGTGGTGTCGAAGCGGACATAGGCGCCGTCGGCCCCGCTGCGGGCGCCCGGGGTGATCGCGGTGCCGTTCCAGGTGCCGTAGGCGGTGAAGGGACGGTTGAAGCGGGTGACCGTGTACACGGTGTAGGGGGCGGTCTCCCGGCAGAAGCCGTGCCCGGTGATCTTCGTACGGACGGTGTGGTCGTCGATGATCTCGACCTCGCTGCTCACCGGCTTGTGCAGCGCCTGACCAGCGTTGAGCAGGACGTTGGCCTTGTCGGTGGCCGGGAAGGTGTAGCGCTGGACGCCGGTGCGGGCGGTCGCGGTCAGCTCGGCGCGGATGCCGGAGTCGAGGCCGACCCGGTAGTAGCCGGGGCTCGCCTCCTCGTCGGAGTGGTCGAATCCGGCCGCGTACCGGGCGTAATCCGTCTGGGTGATGTCCCCGGTGGTGGGCAGGACGGGCAGGTCGCCGCCGATGCGGCAGCCGACGCCCGAGAGGTGGACCAGGGAGAAGCCGCGGATCTGGTGCTGGGTGTAGTCGTAGCCGGTGCTGTGCCCGGTGTCCGGGGAGAGCTGCACCATGCCGAAGGGCACGGCCGCGCCGGGGAAGGTGTTGCCCTCGTTCTGGGTCCCGATGAAGGGGTTCACCAGGTCGGTGAGGTGGCCGTCGGTCGGTTCGGCGGCCCCTGCGGGGGCGGTGAGCAGCGCGGACGCTGTCAGCACCCCGGCCAGGCACAGCCGTGTGCGCCGGGTCCCTCTCATGTCGGATGACCTCCGAAGGTTCGACGTCGTTGTCTGCATCGTGAAGGGGAAAAGCCGCAAAGCCCGGCACATAGGGGTTTTCACGCGCAGCGCGTCGCACGAAGGGACGGGACGGTACGAGAGGGGCGACGAGTCGGGCCCGGCGCGGGAACGGCGCCGGGCCCGGGTGACACGGAGGGGGAACTACGAGACCTGCTGCCCCTTGCCGAGGGCGATCACCCCGCCCTTGGAGACGGTGTACAGCTCGGCGTCCCGGTCCGGGTTGACGCCGATGGTGGCGCCCGGCGGGACCTCGACGTTCTTGTCCAGGACCGCGCCGCGCACCACCGCGCCCCGGCCCACGACCACGTTGTCGTGCAGGATCGACCCCTGGACCACCGCACCCGGGTCGACGCGCACGCCCGGTGAGAGCACGGACCGGGTGACCTGGCCCCGGATCAGGCAGCCGGCGCTGATGATGGACTCGCTCGCCATGCCGCCGGCGTTGAAGCGGGCCGGGGAGAGCTGGTAGGAGTGCGTGTAGATGGGCCAGCTGCGGTTGAAGAGGTTGAAGGCGGGCCGTTCGGCGATCAGGTCCATATGGGCGTCGTAGTACGCGTCGAGGGTGCCGACGTCCCGCCAGTAGCCGCGGTCGCGGCTGGTCTCGCCGGGGATGTGGTTGGTGCCGAAGTCGTAGAGCTGGGCCTCGCCGCGGGCGGTCAGCTGGGGCAGTATCGAGCCGCCCATGTCGTGCACGGAGTCGTCGTCCTCGGCGTCCCGGTGCAGGGACTCTACGAGGGCCTTGGTGGTGAAGATGTAATTGCCCATCGAGGCGAAGACCGTGTCGGGGGCGTCCGGCAGCCCCGGCGGGTCGGTGGGCTTCTCCAGGAAGGTCTCTATCGTCTGCCCGTCCGAGGCCGGGGTGATCACACCGAACGCCGAGGACTCCACGCGCGGGATGCGGATGCCCGCGACGGTGACCCCGGCGCCGCCCTCGATGTGCTGCTGGAGCATCTGCCGGGGGTCCATGCGGTAGACGTGGTCGGCGCCGAACACCGCGACGTAGTCGGGCTGTTCGTCATGGACCAGGTTGAGGGACTGCAGGATGGCGTCGGCGCTGCCCAGGTACCAGCGCGGGCCGAGCCGCTGCTGGGCCGGGACCGGGGTGACGTAGTTGCCGAGCAGGCTGGACATCCGCCAGGTGGTGGTGATGTGCCGGTCCAGCGAGTGCGACTTGTACTGGGTCAGCACGCAGATGCGCAGCACGTCCGCGTTGACGAGATTGGACAGCACGAAGTCGACCAGACGGTACGTCCCGCCGAAAGTGACAGCTGGTTTGGCCCGGTCGGCGGTCAGGGGCATCAGGCGCTTGCCTTCGCCGCCCGCGAGCACGATCCCGAGTACCGAAGGCCCACCACGACGCATGGCCGCTCCCCTCACCCTGGTGCTCCATGCCTGCCCTCGAAGCACTCCCGCTAAGCCTGTACCCCGATCGCGTCGAACAGGCGGCCTGCCAGTTACGACTGCTTGAGGATCTCCTCGTAGAGCCGGACCGTGCGCCGGGCCACCGCGTCCCAGCCGAACTCGCCCACGGCGCGCTCCCGTCCGGCCTCGCCCATCCGCCGGGCGGTCTCCCGGTCGCCGACGACGGCGTCCAGCGCCCGGGCCAGGCCCGCCTCGAAGTCGTCGTCGAGATCGACCAGCAGCCCCGTCTTGCCGTCCTCGACGACCTCCGGGATACCTCCGACCCGGGACGCCACCACGGGCGTGCCGCAGGCCATCGCCTCCAGGTTGACGATGCCGAGCGGTTCGTACACCGATGGGCAGGCGAACACGGCGGCGTGGGTGAGGAGTTGGATGACGTCCGCGCGCGGCAGCATCTGCGGGATCCAGTGCACGCCCTCGCGGACCCGGCGCAGCTCCTCGAACAGCTCACGGAACTCCCGGTCGATCTCCGGGGTGTCGGGCGCTCCGGCGCACAGCACCACCTGCACGCCGGGGTCGATGTCCCGTACCGCGCGCAGCAGATGGGGTACGCCCTTCTGGCGGGTGATGCGGCCGACGAACAGCACGTAGGGGCGGCCCGCGTCGATGCCGGTCCGGGCGAGGACGTCGGTGGAGCGGTCCGGCCGGTACAGGGCGGTGTCGATGCCGTTGTGCACGACGTGGACCTTCGCCGGGTCCAGGGCGGGGTAGCAGCCGAGGATGTCCGCGCGCATGGCCCCGGAGACCGCGATCACCGCGTCGGCGGCCTCGATCGCGCTGCGCTCGGCCCAGCTCGACAGGGCGTATCCGCCGCCGAGTTGCTCGGCCTTCCAGGGGCGCAGCGGCTCCAGCGAGTGCGCGGTCACCACGTGCGGGACGCCGTACAGCAGCTTGGCCACATGGCCGGCGAGGTTGGCGTACCAGGTGTGGGAGTGCACGAGTTCGCGGCCTTCGAGGCCGGCGGCCATGGCGAGGTCCACGGAGAAGGTGCGCAGCGCGTCGTTGGCGGTGTCCAGCGCGGACCAGGGGCGGTGCCGCACGACGCCGACCCCGCGGCCCTCACCCCAGCAGTGCACCTCCAGGTCGACCAGCGGCCGCAACTCCCTGGCGAGGAACTCCACATGAACACCCGCGCCGCCGTAGACGTCCGGAGGGTACTCCCGGGTCAGCAGTCCCACTCGCACCCGCAACCCCCTGATCTCCACGGCCGGTTGTTCCATGGTCACCCAGATGCGGCGCGCGGGGAAGAGCACGGTGGTTGTGTGAAACAACAGTCACCGCAGACCCCGCCGCCCGGTACCCGGTAGTACAGACAGCAGCTGCGCCGCCGGAAGGCCGGGCCGGTACGGATGCCGGTGGCGCTCAGCAGGGGGTGCGCGAAGAGCGCGTCGACGAGGGTGCGGGTCCGGTCCGCGACCTCGGCGCGGCCGTCGGCACGGACCCGGCGCTCCAGCTCGCGGGCGGCGCCGGCCAGCGCGGAACCCGCGTTGCCCCACAGCAGGCCGGCGGCGACGCCGTAGCGGGCCCGCAGGGCCTGCGCGAGGGGTTCGAGATGGCCGTGTACGACGGCGTCCGCGAGCGTGTCCGGTCCGGCGCCGCCGGGCAGCGGGCGGACCTCGGTGAGCCAGAGGTCGTCGGGGGCGCCGGCACCGGCGTCCCAGCGGAGCAGACCGGGGTCCAGATCGGGGAGGCGGCCGTAGCGGGCGGCGCAGCCGAGGGCGACGGACCAGAGCCGGGCGGCCAGTGCCTGATGGGCGATGGAGGCGGCGATCCGGGGCTCGGGGGTGCGGAGACGGCCCGCCACCACCCCAACACGGAAAGTTAGGATATTTTCGTAAACATCCGATGTGCCTTTTTTATAAGCTTTTGCAAGGCTTGGCAGTTTGCTGATCCGCACCGCCTCCGGGTCTCCGGCCGTCGGTCGGAGCGTCCGCAGCACGAAGAAGCCGCCGAGCGGCCGGAGCGCGGCGAGATCAGGTTCCAGGTCCACGAACAGCAGTAGTACCAGGCGTCTTAGGACTCCGGGGCCCCGGCTCTCCACCCACCGGCACCCACCCTGGGGATGATCAGAGACCTCCCCTACTCCATCGGTAGTACGAGGCATTGGGTGCTCAGGTACGACGACGGGAAGCGATCGGGCGGGCACAGTGTTGCTCATGGAAGCCGACCGTTCACCGTGCGGGACCGTCCTGCGGATCCGCCTGACGCCGAGGAGCCCTGCATGAGTTCCCTCGCGTTGTCCGTGTTGCTGTCCTTCGTGTCCGCCGTCGCCTACGCCGGCGGAGCGATCGTGCAGGAGCAGGTCGCGGTCACCTCCCCCGACGAGCAGTACGCGCCGCTGCGCCGCCCGAGCTGGTGGGGGGCGATGGCGCTGAACGGCCTCGGTGGCCTGCTGCACGTCGTGGCGCTGGCCTACGGCCCCCTCAGCCTGGTCCAGCCGCTGGGCGCGCTCACCATCGTGTTCGCGCTGCCCATGGCGGCCCTGTTCGTCGGCCGCACGGCCGGCTCCACCGCCTGGCGGGGGGCGATCATGGCCACCGTGGGTCTGGCCGGTCTGCTCTCCCTGGTGGGCACCTCCGACTCCCACACCCTGGACTCCGCGGGCCGGACCGGCGTCGCGGTGGTCACCGGCGGGGCGATCGTCGCGCTGATGGCCGCGGGCCGGGCCGCGCACCGGCACCCGGTGGTGCGCAGCGTGCTGCTCGCCGTCGCGTCCGGCATAGCCTTCGGTATGTCCTCGGTGTTCACCAAGGTCGTGGCGATCGACTGGGACGGCGGGATCGCCGTGTCCGACGCGCTCTGGCTGGCCGTGATCGGCGTGTACGCGGTCGCCGGCGTCATGATCTCGCAGTCCGCTTACCGCGGTGGCGGCCTCGCCGCGCCGCTGGCCACGCTGACGGTGGTCAACCCGGTACTGGCCGCAGCGGTCGGCATCACGATGTTCGACGAGACGTTCCGCTACGGCGCGACCGGCACCCTGCTGGCGCTGGGCTGCGGTGTGGTGGCGACGGGCGGCCTGATCCTGCTCACGACCGAACGCATCGAGAGCACCCCGCACCCGGCGCACTCCACACCGGTGCCCGAGACCTCCCCCGAGCCACTGGTCGAGGCCCTCGTGGAA
Organism: Streptomyces sp. NPDC001220; assembly: GCF_053597895.1. Classification (NCBI taxonomy): domain Bacteria; kingdom Bacillati; phylum Actinomycetota; class Actinomycetes; order Kitasatosporales; family Streptomycetaceae; genus Streptomyces; species Streptomyces sp. NPDC001220. Next base: position 299,850 of record NZ_JBSFJE010000004.1, on the reverse strand, counting down.
CTGGCGGAGGCGGGTCTGGCGGGGGCCGGTGCGGCCGAAGCGAGCCTGGCGAAGGCGGTGCCGGCCGAGGCGGGGCTGGTGGGCGCCGGCCTGGTGGAGGCCGGACTGGTGGACGCCGGCCTGGTGGACGCCGGCCTCGCGAAGGCCGAGCCGGCTGCGGCGGGCTCGGTGGACGACGGGCCGGCGGTGGACGGCGCGGTGCTCCCGCTGCTGCCCGAGATGCCCCAGCAGCGCACCACGTCCGTACCGGACGTACTGCTCCCCGCCGTCGGCCACGTGCCGGCCCCGGTGCTGGACCGGCACCGGATGCGGGTCAAATCCTGACGCCGCCGGCCCGGAGATAGGCGACCGGGTCGATGTCCGTGCCGAATCCGGGCCCTGTCCGCACCTCGAAGTGCAGATGCGGGCCCGTGGCATTTCCGGTGGCCCCCGAGCGGCCTATCCGCTGCCCCGTGGACACGCTCTGCCCCGCCCGCACGGAGATGGCCGAGAGGTGACCGTACTGCGTGTAGCGGCCGTCGGCGTGCCGGATGACCACCTGGTAGCCGTACGAACCGCCCCAGCCGGCCGTGACGACCTGCCCGGTCTCCACCGCCTTGACGGAGGTGCCGGTGGACGCCAGGAAGTCGACGCCGGTGTGGTAACCCTTCGACCAGTGCGAGCCGGACGCGTGGTACGGCGTACCGATCGGGGCGTCGACCGGGGCGACGAGGGAGTGGTCGCTGTGGGAGGAGGCCTTCTTGGTCCGGGCCTCCGGCCTGGCCTTGGTCTTCGTCCTGGCCGGCTCGGACGTCTTCGCCGCCGACTTCTTCGCCGATGACCCGGTCTTCGGGGCCTCGGTCGCGTGGCCCGTCAGACTCAGCCGCTGGCCGGGCAGGATCAGGTCGGGATCGGAGCCGATCGTCGCCCGGTTGGCCGAGTACAGCCGGTGCCAGCCGCCGGTGACGTCGTGATCCTCGGCGATCCCGGAGAGCGTGTCGCCGTGCACCACGGTGTACATCTCGGCCTTGCCGGCCCGGGACTGCGGTGTGGTCTGCGGCTGTACGTCCCGTACCGAACTCCTGGCGGGGCGGGTGGAGGTGCTCTCGGTGTGCACCTCGGGCGTGCCGCCGCCGCGGGTGAGCCCGGCCCGGACCGAGCAGACGGGCCAGGCGCCCGGCCCCTGCCCGCCCAGGACCTTCTCGGCCACGGCTATCTGCTGGTCCTTGGTGGCGAGGTCGGCACGCGGCGCGTACCGGGTGCCGCCGTAGGCCTCCCAGGTGGACTGGGTGAACTGAAGACCGCCGTAATAGCCGTTGCCGGTGTTGATGCCCCAGTCGCCGCTGGACTCGCAGGCGGCGACCTTGTCCCAGGTGGACACGGAGGCCGCGTCGGCGCTCCCGGCGGCGGCCAGCGGAAGCGCCAGTCCGGCGCCGCCCGCCGTGACGGTCAGCGAGGCGCGGTTGATCCTGTTCGGCTGGTACCGGCGGTGCCGGCCGCGTTCGGCCATGTCTGAGATCCCCCTCGCCACACGCGTCAGGAAGGCCAAAAGTAAGTGCCCCGAACCGGCCATGACAAGACAGCAATCAGCCGCCTCTCGCACCTGGAGGCACGGCCGTCACGCCGTGAAGCGGCGCGCGGCGAAACGGCGTTGACCCGCCGTCAGTCCAGGGGCCGCGCGGCACTCCCGCGAAGTGTCCCGTGAGGCTACTGAGGCGTCGGCCCCTGTGGTCCGTATCTGCAAGTGCGGCCGGTCGAACGGCGAGTCAGGATGGCCTTTGGGCAATACTGGCGGGCATGAGGGGCGGCAGCATCCCTTGCACGTTCTACGGGATCGACTTGATCTTTGAGGAGCAGGCGGTATGAGCACTTCGGCGCAGATCGGCGTCACGGGTCTCGCGGTCATGGGCCGCAACCTCGCCCGGAACTTCGCGCGCAACGGCTACACGGTGGCGTTGCACAACCGGACGGTGTCCAAGACACACGAGCTGGTGGAGAACTTCGGGGACGAGGGCGACTTCATCGCGGCCGAGACCGCCAAGGAGTTCGTGGAGGCGCTGGAACGGCCCCGCCGGCTGGTCATCATGGTCAAGGCCGGTGACCCGACGGATGCGGTGATCGAGGAGTTCGCACCGCTCCTGGAACCCGGCGACATGATCATCGACGGTGGCAACGCGCACTTCGCGGACACCCGGCGCCGTGAGAAGGCGCTGCGCGAGCAGGGCATCCACTTCGTCGGCATGGGCGTCTCCGGCGGCGAGGAGGGCGCGCTGCACGGGCCGAGCATCATGCCGGGCGGCCCGAAGGAGTCGTACGACTCGCTGGGCCCGATGCTGGAGAAGATCTCGGCGAAGGCGGCCGACGGCGCGCCGTGTGTGACACACATCGGCCCCGACGGCGCCGGGCACTTCGTGAAGATGGTCCACAACGGCATCGAGTACGCCGACATGCAGCTGATCGGTGAGGCGTACCAGCTGCTGCGGGACGTCGCCGGGTACTCCCCCGCGCAGATCGCGGACGTCTTCCGGACCTGGAACACGGGCCGCCTCGACTCGTACCTCATCGAGATCACGGCGGAAGTGCTGGCGCACGTGGACGCGGCGACCGGCAAGCCGTTCGTGGACGTGGTGGTGGACCAGGCCGAGCAGAAGGGCACCGGCCGCTGGACCGTCCAGATCGCACTCGACCTGGGCGTGCCGGTGTCGGGGATCGCCGAGGCGGTCTTCGCGCGCTCGCTGTCCGGTCACGCCGACCTGCGAGCCGCCTCCCGGGGGCTGGCCGGTCCGAAGCCGACGGCGCTCTCCGAGGCGGAGGCGGGGGCGTTCGCCGACCGGGTGGAGCAGGCGCTGTACGCGTCGAAGATCGTGTCGTACACGCAGGGCTTCCACGAGATCCAGGCGGGCAGCGACGAGTACGACTGGAACGTCGACCTCGGTGCGGTGTCCTCGATCTGGCGGGGCGGCTGCATCATCCGGGCGGCGTTCCTGGACCGGATCCGCGCGGCGTACGACGCGCGGGCGGATCTGCCCAGCCTGCTGTCCGACGAGACGTTCGCCCGGGAGATCGCCGGGGCGCAGGACGACTGGCGAGAGGTGATCGTCGCGGCGACCCGGGAGGGGGTCGCGGTGCCCGGTTTCTCGGCGGCGCTGGCGTACTACGACGCGCTGCGGGCGGAGCGGTTGCCGGCGGCGCTCACGCAGGGGCAGCGGGACTTCTTCGGGGCGCACACGTACCGGAGGGTGGACCGGGAGGGTGCGTTCCACACGCTGTGGGGCGGGGACCGCAGCGAGGTCACCGCGTAGGCGGCTGGGCCTTTGGGAAAGGGGTGCGGGTGGGCTGCGGTTTCGCGCAGTTCCCCGCGCCCCCTTCGAGACGGGCCGAGCTTGTCGGTCGGGTGCGGCTGTGTGGCGGGGTTCTGCGCGGTTCCCCGCGCCCCTGAGGGGTGACAGCCGAGGCCGTCCGTCGGGCGCGGGACTGTGGCGGGTTCTGCGCGGTTCCCCGCGCCTCTGAAGGGTGACAGCCGAGGCCGTCGGGCGCGGGGCTGCGGCGGGTTCTGCGCGGTTCCCCGCCCCTTCGGGGTGCGTGTGGCCGTGTCAGGTCAGGGGTGGGCCCGGTTCCGGGGCGGGGTCCGGGTTCGGGGGGACGGGGGGCGGGATGGGGCTCGGCGGCGGTGGGGTGGGAACAGGGCCCGGGGACGGTGGCGGTTCCGGGGTGGGGACCGGGCTGGGGTAGGGGTCCGGAGGCTGGGGGGTGGGGGGTACCGGGGTGGGCTGCGGGTTCGTCATGGCGTCCTCCGGCCAGTGGCTCGACTTCACCTCTGGGATCTACTTCCTCGCGTACCCGAACGCGGCGCGTGCACTCACCCTGCCGCCCGTGCCGCCCGTGCCGCCGCCGCGAGGCCGGGGCGCGGGCTGGAGAGGATCGGCACGGCGGTGGTCGTCAGCTGCTGGGCCGAGGCCATCGAGGCCTGGGCCAGGACGATCACGTCGGCGTCGGTCACGGTGTCCGCGGCGGCCGCCACCAGGCGGGCGCATCCCTCGATGTCGCCGGCCTCGAAGTGGGTCCAGGCGCCCGCCACGACCTGAGCGCGGGCGCGGATCGGGCGGTCCGCGCGCCGGGCCTCGTCCTCGATCAGGGCCAGGGTCGGCGCCAGGGTGCTCTCGACCGTCGCCAGGACGGCGACGCGGGGGCCCGCCAGCACGGCCGCCGTCGCCATCGGGCGGTCGCCTCGGACCACCGGGACGCCGATCCTGTCGGCGGCCCGTTCCGCCACCTCGCCGATCGTCGAGCAGGTGCAGAGCACGGCCCGTGCACCGTCCGCCGCCGCCCGCTCCAGGGCCGCCGTGACCTCCGGTGCCACCGCCTCGGGGCCCTCCCGGCGGGCCCGGGCCAGGAGTTCCGGTGCCACGAGGTGCCGTAGCCGCAGACCAGGGTGGTCCTCGTCGCGCAGGGCCTCGAAGACGGGGATGTGGAGGGGGGAGGTGTGAAGGAGGGCGAGCACCTGTGGTTCCTCAGAAGCGGCCGGGGTGGGCGACCAGCCACTCCTTCGCCGCGCGCAGCAGCTCGGGGTCCGCCGCCGGCGCCACCTCGGGGTGGCGTTCGGCCCACCTGACGACGTACGGGCAGAGCGGGGCCACCGGGGTGTCCTCGCGCTCGGCGATCGCGTACAGCTCGCGGGCGAGGGAGCCCGCGATGCCCTTCCCCTCGTGCTCCGGTTCCACGATGGTGTGGACCGGCACCAGGGCCCGGGAGGGCGACTCCAGCACGAAGTACTCGACGTGGCCGACGACTTCGTCGCCGGCGACCGCCTCCAGACGACCGGCCTGCCGGTCGTCGCGGATCTCGATGTCGCTCATGTCGCCCTCCTGGTCCGCCGGTCAGGCCGACACGGCCTGCGGGCTGCGCTCCTGGTCCGAGCCGGGTACCGGCTCGGACGGATCGGCGCCGAGCGCCACGACGCGGTTGCCGTGGTCGACGTGCACGACCCGCGGCCGTAGCGTACGCGCCTCGGCGTCGGTGACCTGAGCGTAGCTGATGATGATCACCAGGTCGCCGGGGTGGACGAGGTGGGCGGCCGCCCCGTTGATCCCGACGACCCCGGAGCCCCGCTCGCCCTCGATGACGTACGTCTCCAGCCGGGCGCCGTTGCTGATGTCGACGATGTGCACCAGCTCACCGGGGAGCAGGTCGGCGGCGTCGAGGAGGTCGGCGTCGATGGTCACCGATCCCACGTAGTGCAGGTCGGCCTGGGTGACGGTGGCCCGGTGAATCTTGGACTTGAACATGGTGCGCAGCATCGGGACACTCCTAAAAGGTAAGCTCCCTGCCCACGTTTTTGCAGGTCAAGGGCTGTCTTCGGAGCCTACAACGATTCGCATGCTCGGTCAGCTGTCCTCAGGTGTTTCAGGGCTCACACTGACCCGTTGCTGACTTTCGTGGCAAATGATCAGGTTGCTGCCGACTCCGATCTGCGGGTCGCAAGGACCCAGGGTACGTAGGCGCATGCTGTCAGTGCGCCGACCGCGAGCGCGTCGGAGGGCGAGTGGCAGCCACGCCGGAGCTGGCAGAGGATGAGAGCGCTGCTCCCGCGCCGCGCCGCCAAGGAGGCCCGGACATGCGCTGGTGGTCGTCGCTGGTCACGGTCGGCCGGGACGGGCTGCGCATTCAACGGGCATTCGCCGCCCCGTCGGCGATCGCGCGGGCCGTACTGTCCGTGCTGCTCGCCACGGTCCTCGGCCTGGTGCTGGACGACCCGGTGGCCGGGGCCATGGCCAGCGTCGGTGCGTTCATCTGCGGCATCGGTACGCTGCTGAGCCCGCTGCGACACCCTGTGGTGAACGCGCTCGGGATGGCCGCGGCCTTCAGCGCCATGGCGGTACTGGGGGCCCTGGTGCACGGCACTACCTGGCTGTTCCTGCTGGTGCTCGCGGTCGCAGCGTTCGCCACCGGGCTGTGGCGGACGATGGGCGTCGCGCCCGGCATCCGGGGTTGCCTCGCGGTCATCGGGCTGATGATCACGGCTGATCTCGCTCCCGACGTACATGGCGGCCTGGTGATCGCCGGCTGGATCGCGGTCGGGACCGGACTCGTCGTGGTGGTGCAACTGCTCCCCCCGTACGGTCCGCGGTTCGCCGCCCAGCGCCGCGCCCTTGCAGCTCTGTACCGGTCGCTCGCCGAGGCTTCGGTCGCGGCCGGCTCCGTCGGCCTGGGCGGCTCCGCTCCGTTCACGGCGGCCCGGCAGGCCCTGGACGTGCTGCCGCAGTTGAGCCGACCGGCGGCGGCGGCCATGTTCGGACTGCTGGGAGAGGCCGAGCGCATCCGCCGCGCGCTGCACACGGTGCGGCTGACGGTAGCGGCGGCCGGGAACCAGGAGGCACTGGCCGCTGCGGCGCAGGTGCTGGGCGACATCTCCCGTACGGTGGCCTCCGGCCGCGAGCACTGCACCCCCGAGGAAGCCTGGACCCTCCTGGAGTCCTGGGCGGCCGTCTCGCCCATGCGCGGCCCGCGCGATCTGGCTGCACGGCTACGGACGGCCGAGCAGCTGGCCCGACGCTCGACCGACGACCGCCTGGGCGATGTACTGGAACCCCACACCGAGGTGCCGGGCCTGTACGCGGGCACCCCCTCCGTAGCACGCACCGCCCGGCGGATCCGGGCGCAACTGCACCCCCAATCACCGATCTTCCGCCATGCGGTGCGGCTCGCAGTGGGCGTGGTGCTCGCCGAGGTCATCGGCCGGTCGATCGGCGGGTGGGGCGGGCTGGGCATCTCCACGCACGGCTTCTGGGTGGCCTTGACCACCATGCTGGTGCTCTTCCCCGAGTACGGTCATACCCTCGCCCGCGGCTGGGGGCGTGCGGCCGGGTCCGTGCTGGGCGGCCTGTTCGCCTGGATTCTGTCCCTGCCGAACTGGACGCCCGTCAGCCTCGCGGTCGTGGCGGTGGTGCTGGCCGCTGCGTCGTTTGTGACCCTGCGGACTGGGCAGTTGATGCTCAATCTATGGCTGACCACCTGGATCGTCTTCCTGATCCACCACGTCGGCGGGCTGCCCGGGCCCACAGCGTGGGCGCGCGCCGCCGACACGGTGGTCGGCGCCGCGATCGCCGTGCTCATCTTCCTGGTCTGGCCGACCTGGTCCACCCGGCGGGTGCCGGGCCTGCTCGCGGAGTGGCTGCGGGTGCAGGATCGGCTGCTGCCAGAGCTGCTGACCGGCTACGCCGACGTCGGGGCGACCGACCCGGCAGCCGTCGACGCGCTGCGGGCGCGGTCACGGCAGGTCAGGGAGCACCTGGAGGCCGCGGTGGAGCAGTCGCACGCCGAGCCGGCAGAGCACCGCGGCCCCTGGTCGGGTGTGCAGCTGGAGCAGATCAGGACTCAGGTGTCCACGGTTGCCGGATGCGCCACCCTGCTGGGCGAACACCTGCCGCATACTCCTCAGGACACCGTGCCGGAGCTGACCGAACTGGTCGATCCGCTGCACGAACACCTCACGGCCCTCGCCCGCGCCGCCGCCGGAGCCGAGACAGTGGCCCCGGGGGCATTGCGGTCGGTCTTCGACTCCTTCACCGCCCGCTCCGGCTTGCTGGCCGAGACACCCGACGGCTTCGGCAGCGCCACGACCAGCCGCGCCGTCGTCCTGAGCACCGCAACCGTCGACGCCGTGGAGGCCCTGACCGCCACCATCGCCTCCCGCCATCGCCGCGGTCGCCACGCGGCAGCCTGAAACTCCGCAAAGTCGCTGTCGGGCCCTGACGGTGGGGTCCCTGCCGGGGGGTGACGGGCGAAGCCGGGTAGGCCCCGGGGATCGACGCGGCCTGCCACCGCAGGTGGCGGACCCGGCGATGGCTGATCCGCCCGCCGGGCTAGTCGATCGTGTCGGCCGCGATGACCTGCTCCGTCCAGATGATCTTGCCGGTCTTCGTGTAACGAGTGCCCCACCGGCGGGCCAGCTGGGCAACGATCAGCAGGCCCCGTCCCCCCTCGTCGGTGGTACGTGCGTGGCGCAGGCGGGGCGAGGTACTGCTGGCGTCGGAGACTTCGCAGATCAGGCCGCGGTCCCGGATAAGGCGCAGGCAGACGGGTCCGGTCGCGTGGCGGATGGCGTTGGTCACCAGTTCGCTGACGATGAGTTCCGTGGTGAACGTCAGATCGGGGATGCCCCACTCCGTCAGCTTCTGAGCCGCGAGGTCGCGGGCGTGCGCGACGGCGGCCGGATCGCTGGGCAGGTCCCAGGAGGCGACGCGGTCCGGGGCCAGGACCCGGGTCCGGGCGAGAAGCAGGGCCGCGTCGTCGACAGGCGGATCCGTCAGGACGCTGTCGATCACTCGTTGGCCGGTCTCCGTCAGGGTCGGCAGGGGTGCCGCGAGGGCATCGCCCAGCCGGGAGAGCCCGACGTCGATGTCCCGGTCGACGGACTCGATGAGGCCGTCGGTGTAGAGGGCGATGAGGCTGCCGTCTTCCAGCTCGGTCTCGATGGACTCGAAGGGGAGGTAGCCGAGGCCGAGCGGTGGTCCGGCGGGCAGGTCCAGAATGTCGGCGGCGCCGTCGGGAGCGACGATCATCGGGGGGAGGTGACCGGCCCGGGCCATGGTGCACCGCCTGCTGACCGGGTCGTAGACGGCGTACAGGCAGGTGGCACCCAGGAACGCGGTGCCCGTCGCCTCACCCTCGGCCGCCAACGGCGTATCGATGTCGTGCGCTCCCATGAGGCCGATCACCAGATCGTCCAGATGGGCCAGCAGTTCGTCCGGAGAGAGGTCGAGGTTGGCGAGCGTGCGTACCGCAACGCGCAGGCGCCCCATCGTCGCCGCCGCGTTGATGCCGTGCCCGGCCACGTCCCCGACGACCAGCGCGACCCTTGCCCCGGAGAGCGGGATCACGTCGAACCAGTCGCCGCCCACACCGCTGGGGGCATCCGCCGGGAGGTACCACGAGGCCACGGCGAGAGCGGACCCTCCCGTCAGGTCTTGCGGAAGCAGGTAGCGCTGCATGGAGCGGGCTGCGGTGCGTTCGCGGGTATAACGGCGTGCGTTGTCGATGCACACCGCCGCACGGGAGACGAGTTCCTCGGCCAGCCGTGCGTCGTCCTCCTCGAAGGGCCCGAGCCTCCGTGATCGGGCGAAGGTCGCCACGCCCAGGGTGACGCCGCGTGCCCGCACGGGGACCACCATCACCGAGCGGAAGTCGTAGTCCAGGAACGAGGCGCCCAGCGTCTCGTCCGCGGTCACCCACGGACTGTTGGTGCGGTCCAAGACCCGTTCGACCAGGGTCCTGCTCTTTATCAGACAGCGGGTCACGGGCGACGACGGGGCTCGCCGGACCGTCTCCCCCACCGCCAGGGATGCCTCGGGGCAGCCCTCGCGTACCGACTGCTGCGCCGCGCGTCGGATGACGGGCGCCATGCCGATCGGCCCGGGTGCCGGCTCCTCGCCCCTCATGACCGAGTCCAGCAGGTCGACGGCGACGAAGTCGGCGACGGCCGGCACGGCGTCGTCGGCCAGTTCCTGCGCGGTCCGCGTCACATCCAGGGTGCTTCCGATACGGGTGGCGGCGTCGTTGAGCAGGGCCAGGCGTTCCTGGGCCCGCCATCGCTCGGTGACGTCGATGATCATGTACCAGATGCCGACGTTCCGGTCGTGGCGGTCCTTCATCGCGAAGAAGGAGGCGGAGATCGCACGACTGCGATCGTGCACCGTGTGGCCGGCGCCTCGGTACTCGTAGTCCATCACCGGAGCACCGGTGCGAAGAACCTCGCGCATCTGCTCCTCGAAGGCATCGGCCTCGGCCAGCGGCAGGACCTCCGCCATCCGCCGTCCCATCCGCCGTTTGAGGGGGATCTGGCGGGCCAGTGGCTCGTTCACCCAGACGTACCGCAGATCCGTGTCGAGGACAGCGATACCGACCGGTGCGTGGCTGAGGAAGGGTGTGAGCATCAGCTGGCTCACCCCGCCGCCCGGCATCCGCCAGAAGGCCCGTTTCGGGGGCCGGCCGACGAACCTGCCGAAGATCAGTGCCGCGACCGTGGCGACCAGGACGCCCGGAATCATCTCGTAGATGCCCGACCAGAAGGGGCCGTGCAGCGGCTTGACCACACGCCACAGGAGCACCGTGACTGCTCCGGACACGATCCCGGCCATGGCCCCTGCCCAGGTCATGCGCGGCCAGTACAGCGAGAGCAGGACCACCGGGCCGAAGGCGGCCCCGAAGCCCGCCCAGGCGTACCCCACGATCCCCAGCAGCCCGCCGCCCCTGAGCGCGATCACGGAGGCCACGAGGGTCACGACGACGACGGCGGCGCGACCCACCCACACCAGCGCCTCGTCCGAGGCGCGCCGCTTGAGGAACGCGTGGTAGAAGTCCTCCGTGAGGGCGACGGACGACACGAGGAGCTGACTGTCCGCGGTCGAGATGATCGCGGCGAGCACCGCGATCAGCATCACACCGGCGCCCCACGGACTGAACAGGGTCCGGCTCAGAGCGATGTACACCGTCTGCGGGTCATGGAGCGGCGTGCGGAACTGCGCGATGCCCAGCAGGCCGACCACTGTGGCACCGGCCAGCACCACGACCACCCACCCGGTCTCGATCCGGCGGGCCGCGGGTACGGCACCGGTACTGCGGATGCCCATGAAGCGGGCCAGGATGTGCGGCTGCCCGAAATAGCCGAGGCCCCACGAGAGCAGCGAGATGATCGAGACGGCGCCGAGCGACCCGCCGCCTCCCGACCACCGCCCGTTCACGAAGTCGACCGTGGCACCCATGTCCAACAGGCTGGGCGTCCTGCTGTCGAGGGAGTCACGAAGCGCACCGAAGCCGCCGAGCGTCGCGATGCCGACGACGGGGAGCACGAGCAGGGCGAGGAACATCAGCGTGGCCTGCATGACGTGCGTCAGGCTCACGGCCAGGAAGCCGCCCAGGCCGGAGTAGACGACGATCACCAGGGCGGTCAGGGCCACCCCGAGCCTGAACCCGGCACCGAAGATGTGCCCGAACAGCAGCCCGCCGGCTACCAGCCCACTGGCGACGTACACGGTGAAGAAGACAAGGGTCACCGCAGCCGAGACCATCCGGAGCATCCGGGTGCGGTCCTCGAACCGCTCCTCCAGGTAGGCCGACAGGCTCACCGCGTTCCCGGCGCGCTCCGTGTAGGTGCGCAGCCTCGGCGCGACGAACAGCCAGTTGAAATACGTACCGAGCACCAGGCCGACCGCGATCCAGCCGGCCCCGATACCGGCCGCGTACACCGCTCCGGGGAACGCCAGGAACAGCCAGCCGGACATGTCGCTGGCCCCTGCGGACAGGGCAGCGACGAACGCGGGGAGCCTGCGGCCGCCCAGGGCGAAGTCGGCGAAGGTGTGCGTACGGCGGTAGGCCCAGACACCAGTTCCGATCATGACGGCCACGTACACGAGGAACGTGGCCACGATCGGTGCACTCAAGCCGGACATAATGCCTCGCCTGCGAGGTTCATGAGCACGGGGCTACAACTGCACGACTGACAGTCGCGATCTCTACAAATGTACAGATTCCAGTCGCCATCGGCGGCCGGTGCCACCCGCGCCGGTGCCGGCACGGGCACGGTGCCACGCCGCGACCGTCCAGATCCTTGATGAACACCACCGCGGGCGGGTGGTCCATGAACGCCTGCACCAGTTCGTTCTGCCGCACCTGCCATTCGGCACGCGCATGTGCCGACTCGATACGGCGGCCCACGACCGACGTCGCGAAGATGACCGTGGTGAACACGGTCACGTGCCCGCACACCAGCAGCGCGGTGCCCAGCCGTGTTCCGAACAGTCCCGCGTCGGCCTGCCCTGCTCCGAGTGCGCCAGGCAACTCGGTCGTCTGCTCCTTTGCCACCGAACACTCGCCCATGTGGACAAACAATGAAATCCACACTCATACCCTAAGTAATTTGCACCCCCGGTGCCCTGGTCCCAACCCCCGTCCATGCCTGATCGTGTTGGGTCGCCGGCAGCCGGTCGAGGAGGATCAGCCGAACACCGAGGTCAGCCAGGGTCCGCGGATCGGACTGCGCCGCGACTCCGGCCGGAACGGCCATGGGGTGGGGGGCGCGAAACAAGCTGCCGCGAAGCCGTCGACCGAGAGCGTGTACGGGAGACCGTCCCGGTCCCATGCTGATCAGATGCTGACCTACCCGACGAGTCATCAGGCGGGTCGAGGGACCCGGAGCAACCTGCTGACCGGGGTCAGCGGCGGTGAGGTGGAGGACCAGCGCCAACCAGTACGTGCTTCTCACCGCACGCCCGAATGGCTTACGAGGCCGGCGTGAGCCGGGTCCATCCCGAACCGATCACCGAGTGAAGGTTTGGGGTCTATTTTTGCCGCATTGCGGGCAACTTGCGCCCAAGGCTGTGCACTTCCTTTACGTTTCCTCGGAAATCGCTTTGCCTGTCGAGTCATTGGAAGGTCATAGCGTGATCAGCCGCGGGGGGGACCGATGTGTGTCCACCCGTTTTGACGTGCACTCAAATAGTTGTGTCCCAAGGGCACTTGGGCAATTTGGTGACGGGGGGACGCGCATCATGGGGTGGAGACGCGGTTGGGCGGCCGGCGGTGGCTGGAGCGCTAGTCGCACGGCAGTGGTGACAGTCGGCATCCTGGTGGCCGGCCTCCTGCCGGCCACGGCCGCCACCGCGGCCCCGTCGGGGCCGCGGCAGGTGTCGGCCTCCGCCCTTCCGCACGACAAACGGATCCCCTTCACTCGGGTCAAACCGAAGCGGGGGTCCACCCCCAAACGGTTCAAGCACTTCGATCCCACCGGGCACGCGAAACTGCCCGCGCCGGCCCTTGCGGACGTGACACTCCCCACCGAGGTCGCCCACGAAGGGGTCAGGGCGCCCCGGGTCCGGGCGGGGTCCACGCCCGTTCTGCTCGGTCCGGCACCGGGTGCCCAGCCGGGTTCGTCCGCCGCCGTCGGCTCGCAGCGCGTGCGGGTGTCCGTGCTGGAGCAGAAGACCGCACGCGCCGCCGGCGTCCACGGCCTGCTCTTCACCCTGCGGCGCACCGGCCCCGGCAGCGGGAAGCTCTCGCTGCGGGTGGACGACTCCTCGTTCCGCAACGCCTTCGGCGGTGACTTCGCCGCGCGCCTGCACCTGGTCCGGCTGCCCGCGTGCGCGCTGACCACGCCGACGCTGGCCAAGTGCCAGGCCCAGACCGCGGTGCGGACCGCACCGGGAACGCCGCTGTCCGCGCAGGTCTCCGTGCCCGCGGCAGCACCGTCCGGTCCGGGAGCCGGCGCTGCCGCCCGCTCGGCCACGGCATCGTCCGGCGCCATGGTGGTCATGGCGGCGACCTCCGGCGCGTCGGGCTCCTCCGGCGACTACTCGGCGACCAGCCTGTCACCGGGCGGTTCCTGGTCGACGTCGGGGAACACGGGCGCGTTCACCTACAGCTACCCCATCTCGGTGCCCCCGGCGACCGGCGGCGCGGCACCGAACGTCGGTCTTTCCTACAACTCCTCCGCCCAGGACGCACGCACCGACGGCACCAACAACCAGTCCTCCTGGCTGGGTGACGGCTGGAGTTCCACCGAGAACTACATCGAGCGCACCTACAAGTCCTGCAAGGACGACTCCTCCTCCGGAGCCCCGGACAACGACGGTGATTCCTGCTGGGCGGGACAGATCCTCACCCTCTCGCTCAACGGCACGTCCACCGACATCGTCTACGACGACGCCACCAAGACCTTCCACCCGGCCGGCGACGACTCCACCACCAAGATCGAGGACCTGACCGGTGCCACTAACGGCACCGACAACAAGGAGTACTTCAAGGTCACCGAGGCGGGGGTGCAGTACTTCTTCGGCCTGAACCGGCTGCCGGGCTGGTCCAGCGGCAAGGACGAGACCAAGTCGGTGTGGACCCAGCCCGTGTACCACGCGCACAGCGGGGTGTCGGCGTGTCCGGACAGCACGACCTTCGCCGACACGGCCTGCACGCTGGGCTACCGGTTCAACCTGGACTACGTGGCGGACTCGCACGGCAACGCCACCGCCTGGTACTACAGCCCGGAGACCGGCTACTACGGCGCGGACACGAAGAACACCGCCGTCGCCTACACGCGCGGCGGCACCCTGTCCCGGATCGACTACGGCATGACCGCCACGACGATCTACTCGGGTACGGCGCCGGAGCAGGTCCTCTTCGACACCGCCGAGCGCTGCATACCGGGAACCCCGGCCGGCAACACCTGCGCCGACAGTCAGTTCACCCCCGCCAACGCCGCGTACTGGCCGGACGTACCGGTGGACCTGAACTGCACATCGGGTTCGACGAACTGCACCAACCACGGCCCGAGTTTCTGGTCGCGCAAGCGCCTGACCTCGATCACCACCCAGATCCAGACCGGCGGGACGACCAAGCAGGTCGACAAGTACACCTTCACCCAGTCCTTCCCCGACGGCGGCGACCACGCCCCCACCCTGTGGCTGGACTCCGTCCAGCACACGGGCCTGGACACCCTGGGCGGAGCGTCGGGCAGCACTTCGACGCCGGCGGTGAGTTTCGACCCGCCGCTGCAACTGCCCAACCGGGTCGGCACGATCCCGCAGATGCCGCTGATGTACCACGACCGGATCCAGACGGTCACCAGCGAGGCCGGCGCGCAGACGACGGTCACCTACGACCGGCCGAACTGCTCCAGCGCCCCGGCCAGCGACCCGGACGACCCCACCGACGCGGCGGCCCGCGCCTTCGCCTCCACCAACACCCTGTCCTGCTTCCCCGTGTACTGGACGCCCGACGGGCAGCCGGCGCCATGGCTGGACTGGTTCTACAAGTACAAGGTCACCTCGGTCGTCACCACCGACCCGCACAACTCCTACCAGGACGGCACCCAGCCGGAGCTGGAGACCGACTACGCCTACAAGGGCAACCCCGGCTGGCACTACGACGACAACGAGGTCGTCAAGGCCAAGAACCGCACCTGGGGCCAGTTCCGCGGCTACCCGGAGGTGGACGTCACCACCGGTGACCCGAACGTGTTCCACTACACCGACGGCACCAAGGTGCACGACCAGAAGACGCTCACGAAGTCGTACTACTTCCTGGGCATGAACGGCGACACGCTACCCGGCGGCAAGACCCGGTCGGTGCCGGATCTGACCAGCCAGGACGGCGCGACCTCGGTCGCGGACGACGACGCGCTGGCCGGCCAGGCCTTCGAGACCGACACCTACTCCGCCTCCGGCGGCAGTCTGGTCAAGGCCGTCGTCAACGTGCCCACGATCATCGGACCCACGGCCGGCCGCAACCGCAGCGGTCTGCCGGACCTGACGGCCCTGATGGTCCGCCCCGCCAGGACACTGACCCGCCAGGCGGTGTCGTACGGCTGGCGCAAGACCGAGACCGACAACTTCTACAACCGGACGCTGGGCAAGTCGACCACGGGCATGCCCGTGCAGGTCGACGACCGGGGCGAGCCCACCGACAGCGCCAACGTCGCCAAGTGCACCTTCACCCGCTACCTCACCGGCAGCCCGAGCACCCTGGTGGTGCCCGCAGAGGTCATCTCCACGTCCCAGGACTGCTCCACCGCGGGCGCCACCCCGAGCGGCACCCTGCTCTCCGACGTCCGTACCTCCTACGACCACAACGCCTTCGCCTACGACGGCGACGGCCAGCAGAACCCGGCACTCCCCACGCTCGGCGACGCCACCCTGGACCAGCAGGCGTCCGCCGCCGGCGGCGCCACTGCCACCACGTTCGTGGACCAGGCCGCCACCACCTTCGACTCCTACGGCCGCACCATCAAGGCCACCCGTACTCCGCACTCGGTCTCCCCCGACGGCAAGAGCCTCGCCCAGACCGTCTACACCTCCTACACCCCGGCCACCGGCGCCCTCCCCACGAGCAGCACGACCATCACCCAGGTCACACCGGGCACGGACTGCTCCACGGTGACCGTCTCGTCCAAGGACTGCCAGCTCACCGGCAGCACCCTGGACCCGGCACGGGACCTGCCCACATCCAAGACGGACGCGGCCGGCCTGCTCACCTCGCTCACCTATGACGCGCTCGGCCGCATGACCGGTGTATGGCTGCCCAACCAGAGCAAGGCCGGCGGCGCACCGGCGAACACGACCTACACCTACGCCCTGTCCCAGTCGGCCCCTCCGGTCGTCACCTCCAACACGCTGCTGGACAGCGGTAGTTACGCGACCAGCGAAACGCTGTACGACGCGATGCTGCGCCCGCTGCAGGCACAGGCGACGGCAGAGAACAGCACGGCCACGGTCTCGGACACCCAGTACGACTCGCACGGCTGGACGGTCGCCACCAACAACGCCTACAACGTGGCCGGCAGCCCCGGCAGCAGCCTGATATCGGTCTCCCAGGTCTCCATCCCCGACACCACCGTCACGGACTACGACGGACAGGGCCGGGCCGGACTGGTCACCGAGGAACACGACGGGGCCAAGGCCTGGACGACGACCACCGCCTACACCGGGGACAGGACCATCGTCCTGCCGCCCAAGGGCGGGGTCGCCACCAACACGGTCGTCAACGCGCGCGGCCAGACCACCGAGCTCGACCAGTACACCACCGCGCCGTCGATGAGCGGGTCCGCGGCCGCAGGCTTCACCGCCACCGGCGGTACCCCCTCAGCCACCACCTACGGTTACAACGGCGCCGGACAGCAGACCCGCGTCACCGGTCCCGACAAGGCCGTGTGGAACTTCGGCTACGACCTGCTGGGCCACAAGAAGTCCCAGACCGACCCGGACGCGGGCGGCAGCAGCTACGGCTACGACGACGCGGGCAACCTGACGTCCACCACGGACGCCAAGCAGGTCGAACTCGACTACACCTACGACCTGCTGGGCCGCAAGCTCACGGCCACCGACAAGGCCAAGTCGAACTTCGAGTTCGCCTCCTGGACCTACGACACCCTCCGGATCGGCCTGCCGACCTCCTCGACCCGCTACGTCCAGGGCACGACCGACGGGTACACGGTGGCCACCACCGGCTACACCAGCCTCGGTAAGCCGACCGGCACGAAGATCACGCTGCCCGCGTCGGAGGCCCCGCTGCCGTCGACGTACAGCACGACCTACACGTACACCGCCAACGACCAGCTGCTGAAGACCCAGACCGACCCGCGCACCCAGGGCCTGAACAGCGAGACCATCACCTACGGCCGGGACGCACTGGGCAACCCGACGACCACGGCCAGCAGCATCAACACCTACGTCGGCGCGACCGTCTACACCAACTACGGTGAGCTGTCCCGGGTCACTCTCGGCCCGTCGACGAACCCCGCCTGGGCGACGTACAGCTACGACGACCAGACCCGGCGGCCGACCGACCGTCTCGTGGAGCGGACTCAGGCCCCCGGCCCGACAGTGGACGACACGAAGTACACCTACGACGCCGTCGGCAACCCCACCTCCACCACCGACCAGCAGTCGGAGACCGGCAACACCGTCACCGACCAGCAGTGCTACAGCTACGACACGCTGGACCGGCTGACCGACGCCTGGACCGCCAAGGACAACTGCGCGGCCAACCCGCCGACGAGCAGCACCCTGTCCACCACGGCCGGCTCGTACTGGCAGTCCTTCAGCTACGACGCGGTCGGCGACCGCAAGCAGAGCGTCGACCACGCCATCGGCGGATCGGGCACCACCAGCACCACGACCTACGTCGACGGCTGCACCACCGGCTGCAACTCCAGCGGTGTCCAGCCGCACACCCTGACCGCCACCACCGGCGGCACCAACCCGACCAGGTTCGGCTACGACGAGACCGGCAACCTCCACACCCGCACCCCCACCACCGGACCGGGCCAGACCCTGAACTGGGACGACGAAGGCCGCCTGGCCGAGGTCGACACCGGCGGCACCAGCCCCACCACCACCAAGTACCTCTACGACGCCGACGGCAACCAGCTCATCCGCCGCGACCCCGGCCAGACCACCCTCTTCGCCGGCGACACCGAGATCGTCGTCAACACCGGCGTGACCCCCAACGTGCTGCTCGGCGCCGTCCGCACCTACAGCCACGGCGGCTCGGGTGCCCCTGTGGCGGTCCACTCCAGCCTCGCGGGCGGAGGCACGAAGTACCTCTTCAACGACCCGCACGGCACCGCCTCCCTGGCGATGGACGCCACCACCCAGCAGGTCGCCCGTCAGCAGTACACCCCCTACGGCCAACCCCGCTCCAGCACCAACACCACCACCTGGCCCGACCCCACCCACTCCTACCTGGGCAAGCCCCAGGACACCTCCACCGGCTACACCGACATCGGCGCCCGCAAGTACGACCCGACGCTCGGCAGCTTCATCAGCCTCGACCCCGTCTTCGAAGCCAACAGCCCACAGCAACTCGGCGGATACGCCTACGCCGCCGGCAACCCCATCGCCGGCAGCGACCCCACCGGCCTCGAATCCTGCTATCCGTCCAGCTACTGCTCCGGCAGCAACGGTACGTACGGCGACTACCACTCGGAGAACGACCCGGAATCCAGCAATTACAAGGGTTCCAGCCACTACTGCGACACGCACTGGTGCAACCCCGACGTCAACAACGAGCATTACTGCGACGGGTGCCAGGGGACCGGTCCCACCCCTATTCCGATCCCGCCCCTGAAGACCGTCCAGATGTTCCAGCCGAAGTACCCCAGCGTGGCGCAGATGGCGAACGAAGGGGACTACAACCCGCTGTACACCTATGCGGTCAATGTCGAGCTCTACTTCCGCGGGAGATGCAGCCAGGACATGACCCAGGGCGGATGCCTGGAACTTTCGCACTTCTACCACACCTGGGCGGACGTCAGTCACATCCCCGAGAACCCCTGCGCGGCGGGCACGCTCTGCGACATGCTGCCGCTGCTCCTGGCCGGGACCGGCGCTTCCGGTGAAGGCGCCGCTGCCGGCGCCGCAGGTGAGGAGGCCGAGGCCGGCGCGGCCGGCGGCGAGGCGGCAGGCCTCATCGGGGTTCCGGAAGCCGCCTTCTCCCGGGTCATGGCCCGGCTGGACGGACTACGGGTGGGAGACAGGCCGGTGGTGGACGGGGTCGAGGTATTCGGATCCCGCGCGGGCAGCACCTTCCGAGGCCGTGGCCCTACGGCCGAGTCCGACCTCGACATGCTCGTTTCGGTCGACCCGGCAGTGCTTCAAGGCCGTAACGGACGCTGGGTTCGCGATACGCTGGGCAAGATTCGCGCGGATTTTCAGGAGGAAACCAATATCGAGCTCTCGCTGTATGCGCCGGACAGTGTCTCGACGTTCAAGTCGTCGATCCCTGGAGCTAATTTCGTGAGGCTGCGATGAACGAAGACTCCGTCAGACTCGTGGTAGACGGCGCTGAATTGCCGATCTCCGCCACGCAACGCCTGTTGCAGCGAACTCCGTACCCCGGCGGGCATCGGTACGAGCTGGTTCTGTCCGATCAGAAGGCGATCAATCGCTGGTTTCGCGATGTCGAATCACAACAATTTCCAGGGTCGGATGTGCAGTGGATCGTCTTCTACGGCCTGGACAGGGTCGCCGGGGAATTGTGTGTGCATTCTCCAGGTAGAGTCGAGTATCTACTGAACTCCGTCGACTCCATCCAGGTGGGGCAGGAGGAAATGACCATTTCGGGTGTGTGCTCAAAGGTCGCGGAATCCGTTCGCGACGATCAGTAGCCACGTCCTTGTCCGCCCGAGGACGCCTGGAGCGTAGGAGAGCAATCGTCATGGGTCTGTCCTCGTCAGCATCAGGGGTCGGCGCGGATTCCGGCCTCCGATGAGGACGACGACCGGGTCAGGGGTCTGTTCTTCGTCAGTCACGAGGTCGACGGCATGCGCGAGTGGCAGGCCCGCGACGGTTGCATCTGGTCATGGCCGAGTCGAGCTGATGGCGGCTCGTGCCAAGGGAGGTGTCCGCGGCGGAGTCCTGCCGTCCCGCAGAGAACCCTTCGCCCCAGGGAGTCGCGCCCGTGACCGCCGGTCCGGTCGGCCCGACGGCGACCGGATACAGTGCGCGAGACGGCAGCCCGGTCAGGGAGGGGAAGCGTGACCGACACCAGCAACACCCGGCCCGCCGAGGGTGAAGCGCAAGCACCGCGGCAGAACCCACTGCTCCGCCTGATGCGCTACCTCCCCCTGATCGCCCCCGTCCTGCTGTGGGCCGTGCCCTGCTGGGTGCTCCTGTACGGCGGCCAGCACTGGCCGCTGCCGGTCACGCCGGTCGGCACCGCCCTGTTCGCCCTCGGCCTCGTCGGTATGCCGCTCGCGATGGTGCGCGGCCACGGCCGGCGCCAGCAGGACCGGGCGGCGATCATCGGTGACACCCTGCTGGGCACCAGCTGGGTTCTGTTCACCTGGTCCGTGCTGATCGGCGTCCTGTTGCGGCTCGCCTTGACCGTGGCCGGCGTCGGCGAGAGCCAGGACCGGGCCCGAATCGTCACCTGGGCCGTCCTCGGCGTCTCCGCCGTGCTGCTCGCCTGGGGGTACGCCGAGGCCCGCCGCGTACCGCGCGTACGCCGGCTCGACGTGCGACTCCCGCGACTGGGCGCCGGGTTGGACGGCCTGCGCGTCGTCCTCATCACCGACACCCACTACGGCCCGCTCGATCGCGCTCGCTGGTCGGCCCGGGTCTGCGAGACGGTGAACGCCCTGGAAGCCGACCTGGTCTGCCACACCGGCGACATCGCGGACGGCACGGCCGAACGCCGCCGCGACCAGGCCGTCCCACTCGGTACCGTGCGGGCCACCCGGGCCCGGGTGTACGTCACCGGCAACCACGAGTACTACAGCGAGGCCCAGGGCTGGGTCGACCTGATGGACGAGCTGGGCTGGGAGCCGCTCCGCAACCGCCATCTGCTGCTCGAACGCGGCGGCGACACCCTCGTGGTCGCCGGCGTGGACGACGTCACCGCCGAGTCCTCCGGCCTGGCAGGCCACCGCGCCCATCTCGCCGGAGCTCTGGCCGGCGCCGACCCCGACCTGCCCGTCCTGCTCCTGGCACACCAGCCCAAGTTCGTCGACCGGGCGGCGGCCGAGGGCGTCGACCTCCAGCTCTCCGGCCACACCCACGGTGGCCAGATCTGGCCCTTCCACCACCTGGTCCGCATCGACCAGCCCGCGCTCGCCGGCCTCAGCCACCACGGCCGCCGCACTCTCCTCTACACCAGCCGCGGCACCGGCTTCTGGGGCCCGCCGTTCCGCGTCTTCGCCCCCAGCGAGATCACCCTGCTCGTGCTCCGCTCCCCGAACCTGCCCACCTCGCCGTAGCCGTACGTGTCCTGGTGGCGTCGGGTCTCGGCGTGATGCCCGGAGCTCCAGCCGGCCAGGTGCTCGGGCTCCGCACCGCGCGCCGCAGCACTGGTCGAAGCGGTCGCTCCGCCTACGGAGCAGCGACCGCCGGGCGCTGCCACCGTGTTCCCGCCCCGTCGCTCCGGCACGGTCCTTCGTCACGGGAGCTGACCCGCGGACGCGTCAGGCGGTCGGAGGCAGGGTGCCGGCGCGCCGCTTGAGCTGGTCGTTGACCGTTTCCAGAAGTTCGTCGGAGAGGTCCTCGTCGGCCACGGCCCGGGACATGAGCACGGCGCCGACCATGGCGCTGAGCGTGAGCACGGCCTCGGCCCTGGCGTCGTCCGTGGCGTCGTCGTCCAGGCCCGCGATCAGGTCCAGATACGCGCGGACCTGCCGCTCGTAGGCGTCCTTGAGGTGGAGGTCGCCCTCGGTGCCGTCGCGTCCCGCCGCAGCGCCGAGCGGGACCAGGGCGCAGCCGGTGGCCGGTGTGTCGCGGTGCTGCTTCCCGAGATACGCGTCGAGGAGGCCGGCCCGTGCGTCCTGGTCGTTCTTCCGCGCGGCCCGCTCCATCTTCGCCGAGCCCTCGGACAGGGCCGCGGCTGCGGCCTGGGTGACCAGGTCGTCACGTGACGCGAAGTGCTTGTAGAAGCCGCCGTGCGTGAGTCCGGCCTCCTTCATGAGGTCCGCGATGCCGAGGCGGCCGACGCCGTCGGTACGGACCTTGCGCGAGGCGATCCGGAGGACCCGTTCGCGGCTCGCCGCCTTCTCCGCCTGCGAGTGGCCCATACCGACCCCACCTCTCCTGGATCGACGCGGTGCGCCCTCGCGCAACTGGATGACGGTCATCATACACCCGCGCCCTCACAGACGTGCCGGGGGCATTCGTTTGACATTCAGGATGACGGACGTAATCCTGAATCTGGATGTCAACCATCAGCCAGATTGGAGCTGGAACCATGTCCCAGACCTATGACCCACGTCGCACGGCTGTTCTACTGATCGACCCCTACAACGACTTCCTCTCCGAAGGCGGCCAGATCTGGCCGCGCCTGGAGTCCATGGCGCACGAGATCGGCCTGCTGGACCACCTGCGCTCCGTGGTCGGCTCCGCCCGGGCGGCGGGCGTACGTGTGGTGTTCGTCCCGCACCGGCGCTGGGAGCCGGGCGACTACGAGACGTGGGCGCACCCCAACCCCACCCAGCTCAGCATCATGGAGCGGCACAGCTTCGCCCGTGGCACCTGGGGCGGGGAGTTCCACCCCGACTTCCAGCCGCGCCCCGGCGACGTCGTGATCGCGGAGCACTGGGCGCAGAGCGGGTTCGCCAACACCGACCTGGACTTCCAGCTCAAGCAGCACGGCATCACCCACGTCGTGCTGGTCGGACTCCTGGCGAACACCTGCATCGAGTCCACCGGCCGGTTCGCCATGGAGCTCGGCTATCACGTGACGCTGGTGCGCGACGCCACCGCCGCCTTCGAGCCCGCGATGATGCACGCCGCGCACGAGCTCAACGGCCCCACCTACGCCCACGCCATCACCACCGCGGACGAACTCACCGCCGCGTTCGAGGGAGCGCACGCATGACCCTGACCGGAGACCTGCTGATCGGCGCCGCCCGGGTGCCCGCCACCGCCGGAACCATGAAGGCGCTCGACCCCGTCACCGGGGAGTTCGTCGAGCCGGAGTTCGCCTTCGGCGGCGCGGCCGAGGTCGACCGCGCGGTCCGCCTCGCGGACGACGCCTTCGACAGCTACAGCCACACCTCACTCGCCGAGCGGGCCGCGTTCCTCGACCTCGTCGCGGACGGGCTGGAGGCGGTCAAGGACGAGCTCGCCGCCCGTACCGCGCTGGAGACCGGCCTGCCGGCCGCCCAGCTGGAAGGCGAGGCGGCGCGGACCGCCGGCGTGTTCCGCAGGTTCGCCGACGTCGTCCGCGCGGGCCGCTTTCTCCAGGCGGCCGTCGACACCGCGCTGCCGGACCGCCGGCCCGCGCCGCGCATGGACCACCGGCTGCAGAAGGTGGCCCTGGGACCGGTGGTGATCTTCGGCGCCAGCAACTTCCCGATCTCCTACTCCGTGGTGGGCGGCGACACCGCCTCCGCGCTCGCCGCCGGCTGCCCCGTCGTCGTCAAGGCCCACAACGCGCACCCCGGTGCCTCCGAGATCCAGGGCCGGGTCATACAGCAGGCGGTCGCCGGGGCGGGACTGCACGAAGGGGTCTTCTCCCTGGTCCGCGGCGCCGGCAACGAGATCGGCGAGGCGCTGGTCGACCATCCGCTGGTCCGGGCGGTCACTTTCACCGGCTCCGAGGGCGGCGGCATGGCCCTCTACCGCCGGGCCCAGCGGCGTCCCGACCCCATCCCCGTGTTCACCGAGATGACCAGCGTCAACCCGACCTTCGTCCTGCCCGCGGCACTGGCGGCCCGCGGCGCGGAGATCGGCGCGGGCCTGGTGCAGCGCGCCATGTACAACGTCGGGCAGGCCTGCCTGAAGCCGGCCGTCCTCCTCGCCGTCGACGGACCCGGCTTCCGGGAACTGCGGGACGCCGCGACCGCCGAGGTGCGGAAGGCGGCCGCACGGACCATGCTCACGCCCGGCATCCACGACTCCTACACCCGCAACGCGCGGCGCATGGAGGACGGCGGCGCCACCCTGATCGGCACCGGAACGGACCCGGTCCGCGCCGGGGAGGGCCAATCCCTGCTCTACGAGGTCACCGGTGAGCAGCTGCTGGCCGAACCCGCCCTGCGCGAGGAGGTCTTCGGCCCGGCGGTCCTGTTGGTGAGGCTGACCGGTGCGGAGCAGCTGTTCGAGGTGGCCCGCGCCTTCCGTGGACAGCTCTCGGCGACCCTGCACGCCGATACCGCCGACCGCGCGGCGGCCCAACGGCTCCTGCCGATCCTGGAGCGGCGCACCGGCCGCATCGTGTTCAACGCCTTCTCGATCCCGCAGGAGGTCTCCCACGCCGCCACCCACGGCGGCCCGTTCCCGGCGACCTCCGACAGCCGGTTCACCTCGGTGGGCATGGGGGCGGTCGAGCGGTTCGTCCGTCCGGTGACCTACCAGAACTTCCCGGACGACCTCCTGCCGGAGCCGCTGCGCGAGGCGAACCCGCTGCACGTCTGGCGGCTCGTCGACGGCGAACCCGGCCGGCACTGACCACCCGGACGGGCTCCGTCCGCCCTCCCCGGACGGAGCCCGTCCGTTCCCCCGGAACGAAAGGCGACCCTGCCATGTCCAGATCCGGCCGAACGGCGGCGGAGAACGAACGCGCGGCGCGTGAGGAGGTCCGCGAGAGGCTGCTCGGCGCCTGGCGACTCGTGTCGTACACCGCCACGAGTACCGACGGGGAGGTCATCAGCCCGCTCGGCCCCACGCCGTACGGCCTGATCGTCTACACCCCCCAGGGATACATGTCCGCCCAGCTGGGCCGCGGCGACCGGCCGCCCCTGCGGTCGGCACGCCTTGAGGACGCGGCCGCCGACGAGCTGGTCCGGGCGGCGGCCGGCTACCTCGCCTACGGCGGCCCGTTCGAGGTCGTCGGTCCGGCCACCGTCGAGCACCACGTCACGACCAGCCTCTTCCCGAACTGGATCGGACGGTCCCAGGTCCGGCAGGTGAGCTTCGACGGCCCGCTCCTCACCCTCCGTGTCGCCACCCCCACCCGCTTGTGGGGCGCCGACCGCACGGCCGAACTCACGTGGAGCAGACTGGCCTGAGGCGGCCCGGTACCCCCTGCGGCATGCGCGGGCCTGCCCAATACCCGCACGGCGCTGGGGCGATGACCGGACCGGGCCGGCCGGAGGGTGCTTGCCCGGCGGTTCTTCGGGTACGGCGTTTGCATAGGTGATTCCCGCAATGGCAGCGGGATTCGGAAAGCGATGCCTCCGTGACTGGTCTCAGTGGCTCCAGGGACGAACGATCAGGCGGACCGCGCGACGGTCCCCTCCCCCTCGCCTCGGCGCTGGCCGAGGCCGTGGACTGTCTGACCCGCCTGTGGGCGGACGCCGCGCGGAGTACGGACCTGCGCCTGTCGCCGCACCAGCTGCGGGCACTGCGGATCCTGGAGGAGGAGCCGGGCCTCAACCTCACCGCCCTGGCGGTGGGCATGGAGATCGGGCTGCCGACCGCCAGCCGGCTGTGCGGCCGGCTGGAAGCGGCCGGTCTGCTGGAGCGCGTGCTGCATCCGCGTAAACGGCGTGAGGTACGACTGCTCCTGACACGGCAAGGCCACCAGGTACTGGACGACATGGCCTCGCACAGAGCTCGCGCCCTGGCCGTCGTGCTGGAGTCCATGGAGCCGGCCGCGCGGGAGGCTCTCCGGCAAGGGCTCCAGGGCTTTCTGGCCGCCGCCCAGGACCGCGCAGCGCACGATCAACACGACAGCGCCCCCTGACCGGCCCCGGCGCGTCGGCCCCGGCGGCGGTGCCGGCCTGGACGGACCGGCGGCCGTACCGGCCGGGACCGCGGACGGAGGGCGTCCGCCGTGCGGTCGGGGCGCGTCGGCACACGGCGTTTGCCGTGCGGTCGGGGCGCGTCGGCGCACGACGCCCGCCGTGCGGTCGGGGCGCGTCGGCGCAGCGGGCCCTTCGTCGCCGGCCGGTCCCGCCGGGCGTTCGCGCGGCACAGGGGCGGGCGGGGACCCGCCTCCCGGGTCACGCCGGGCGGGGGCGCCCGCGCCAGTCCAGACAGACGGCCAGGGCGTCGTCCTCGGCCACGACGGCCTCACCCCGGTGGCCCGCCAGTTCGCGCAGGATGGCGCGGGGTACCTCGGCGGCGGGCAGCAGCCGGGTGGAGTGGATGGCCCGGGCCAGCGCCCGGTCCCCGTACGCCTCGCCCTTCGGGGAGTACACCGCGTGGACACCGTCGCTGACGAAGACGAGCCGGTCTCCGGGCTCGACCTCGAACTCCTGCGCCACGTAGTCCGTCTCCTCGAACATGCCCAGGGGCAGTTGCGCCTCGAAGGGGACACGTTCCACGGTCCCGCCGCGCAGCCGCAGGAGCTGCGGGGAGCCCGCGTCCACGACACTCACCCGCCCGGTGTCCAGGTCGAAGTCGAACATGAGGACGGACAGATAGCGGTGGCCCCGGTAGTGGGCGTAGACGGCCTGGTCGGCCAGGGCGGCCTGGTCGGCGATGGAGATTCCGGCGCGGCGCGCGTTGCGCAGGGCGTTGATGGCGAGGCTGGTCAGCAGAGCCGCCTCTATGCCCTCGCCCATGCCGTTCGTGACGTACAGCATCAGACGGTCGGCGGTGGCGGACCAGTCGAAGTTGTCGCCGAAGACGGCGTAGGCGGGCTCCAGCTGGCCGCCCAGGTCGTACTCGGGCCGGGTGCAGGAGCGACCGGGCAGCAACTGCCACTGCATCTCGGCCGCCAGGGTGAGCCGGTCCTTGCGCCGGGCCTGGAGATACAGGTCCGTGTCGCGCTCGGCCACGAGCACCTCGTGGGCCAGGACGTCGGCGATCTCGGCCAGTTCGGACACGCACCCGCGTGCCGCCTCGCCGGCGGGCAGCGTCACGGACAGCACGCCGAGCCGGTCGCCGCGCACGCTGACCGGCAGGTGGACGCGCATCCGCCGGTCCTGGCCCTCTTCGCAGTAGGGCTCCTGCGAACCGAAGGCCCGCCCGGCCGGGCTGCCGTGCACCGGCACCGGCACCAGGTTGTGCGGCCGCACCGACACCGGCTGCAGTGCTGTCAGGCCGTAGTCGGCCATGAAGAGCTCGACGGCCTCCGCGCCGTACTGCTCGGTCAGCACGGCGCGGACGGCGTCGAGCAACCCGTGGGGAGCCGCTGTGCGCAATGCACGCTCAGCGGTCTGGAATCTGTTCACGATGAGGAATGCACCATTCTTTCTCCGGCAACGTGCGGGCCCGGCCGAGTGGGCGGGGCTTCGCGAGAGCCGCGTCGGTCGTTCCGAGGGGGGTCCGTGTGGGCTGGGGCTCCTAGTAGGCTGAAAGGTGCCCCAGTGCCTGCGAGAGTGTGATCGTGACTGCCTTCCGCCGCCGCCCAGAGCCCGATGAGGTCGCACGCGTGACCACCAAGGCCGTTGAGCTGCTGGAAGTTGTGTGGGGCCGTGCCTCGACCGCGCCTACCTCTGCCTCCCAGTTGCGGGTGCTGCACATCCTCGAGCACCACGACGGCATCAATCTGCGCACTCTCGCCGAGTCCCTCGCCTCCACTCCTCCGTCCACGAGCCGGCTGTGCGACCGGCTACAGGCCGCGGGATTCATCGAGCGCATGGTGGGCGCGGAGGACCGGCGCGAGGTACGGCTGCATCTCAGCGGCCGGGGCCGCTCCTTCCTGGCCGATCTGCGTGCCCGCCGGGAGAGCGAGCTCCAGAAGGTGCTGGCGGACATGCCCGCCGCCAAGCGTGTCGCCCTGCTGGAGGGGCTTGAGGCGTTCTGCGCCACCGCGGCGACGCAGATACCCGACGAGGCCCCCGAGTCCGACAGCCGGACCGCCTGAACAACCCGTACGGCACCGGTGCCGCCACCGCTCCATGGCGATGGCGACCGGCGCCGGGGGCGCGGCCCCCGTCCACCGGAACATTCCAGGTCCTTCCCCGTGCACGTCCGACTCGGCTACTCTGTTGCCTCATGGCTATTATTGTCAAACGACAACAGTTCCTGATGTCGCGCTTATCCTGTCCGACTACCCCTGTTCCGATGCGATCCGCGATAACTGTGCGATATGTCTCGTAAATCCCGAGACTGAACGTTGACACAAGGATGGCGCGATGCCCGCGGCTCCCGAACTGAGA
Source organism: Streptomyces sp. NPDC001220 (assembly GCF_053597895.1). Taxonomy (NCBI): domain Bacteria; kingdom Bacillati; phylum Actinomycetota; class Actinomycetes; order Kitasatosporales; family Streptomycetaceae; genus Streptomyces; species Streptomyces sp. NPDC001220. The sequence goes on along the minus strand of NZ_JBSFJE010000004.1, from coordinate 271,847 downwards.
GCGCATATCGACCGCGACGAGCAGACCTTCGTGATCACCGTGCGCGGCGATGTCGACTACGCCGACGCCGAGGGTTTCGAACAGGCCTGGGCGGCTGCCGATCGCGCGGCGATGCCCGTGACGGCGGTTGACCTGAGGCAGGTCACCTTCGCCGACAGCATGCTTCTCAACGCCCTCATCGAGGCCCGTCTGCGCCATCAGGCCAGCGGGCGCGACCTGGTGCTGATCGGCCCCCTGCGGCCGGCCGTGAGCCGACTCCTGACGATCACCGGCGCCTTCCGGCTGTTCACCATCACCGAGACCGGCAGGTGACGGTCAGCGGGCCACGCGGTTCCGTGCCGCGTGCCGGAGCCTGACCGCGGCGTAGACGAGGTCGGCGAGAAGCACCACCGCACCGATGATCAGCAGGTAGAACAGCCCGTGAGCGGTGAACCCGATGATGCCCAGGACGAGGGCCACGAGGATCAGAAACAGGAACAGGCTCATCGGCTCTCCTATCGACCGTCGGCTTCGCCGGGTCAGCGGCGGGCCAGTCGGCGCTCGCCGCCGGCGCCAGGGGTGTAGTCGAGTGCGTAGTGCGCGAAGACGGAAGGCTCCTGCGCGGCCGGCAGCTCGCCGTCCGTGTCGATCGCGGGGGCCTTCTTGACCGTGTCCTTGTCGTAGGCGACCTTCAGATAGCCCGGACCGACGGTCGCGTTCGCGAGCGGGACGAAGACCAGGCGCCGACGAGTGGGCAGGCCGACCGTCACGGTGGCGTAGCAGGGCTGGTCGGTCGCCGTGTCGACGTAGACCGATTCCAGGACTCCGACCTTGTGCCCGAGGGTGTCGACCACGTCGTGACCGCGCCACTCCCGGATATCGCCTGCTTCGAACATCTGACACCTCCGTGGGGACGGGTACCCCTGATCGCACGGTTGACGCCGCCGACCGGCCGGACCGCCGCGAGGGCACGCCGTGCGTCCACGGTGCACCGCTCCCCCGTCGCCGGCAGCGCCGGGGCCCCCGTCCCGGCGGCGGGCCGTCAGCTCGGCGCCACGCGGATGCCCACGAGGCAGGTGTCGTCGTCGGTGTCGGACCTGCTGTGGGTCAGCAGGCGGTCCAACTGCTGCTCCAGGGTCGGCGGAACCATGCGCGCGGTCGTCAGCATCTGCGCCAGGGACTCCTCCACGGACCGGTCACGGCGCTCGATCAGGCCGTCCGTGTACATCAACAGCGTGTCGTCGACGGCGAGTTGGACCTCGTGCTCCTGGTACCCGGCCTCCGGCACGGCACCCAGCAGCAGCCCCTGGACCAGGGGCAGCGGCTCCGCCTCACCGCCACGGACCAGCACCGGCGGCAGATGACCGGCCCGCGCCCAGCGCAGGGTGTGGCGGTCGGGGTCGTAGAGACCGCACACCGCGGTGGCCGTGACGGAACCGGTCAGATGGTGGGTCACCATGTTCAGCCAGGACAGCAGCTGCCCGGGTCCGGCGCCGGTCACGGCGAGCCCGCGCAGCGCGTTGCGCAGGACGACCATGCTGGTGGCCGCCTCGATGCCGTGCCCGGCGACATCGCCCACGCACACCAGCACCAGCCCGGACGGCAGCGCGACCGCGTCGTACCAGTCGCCGCCGACCAGGTGCTGGGTCTCCGCGGGCCGGTAGCGCACGGCCAGGTCCAGCCCGGGGACCGCCAGCGGGGCCTGTGCGGGCGGCATGATGGCGTGCTGGAGCTGGAGGGTGAGCCGGTTGCGTTCGCTGGCCTGCTGCTCGGTGTGGGCGAGCTGGTCGCGGGTCGCGGCGAGAGCGACCTCGGTCCAGTGGTGTGCGGAGATGTCCTGGTAGGCGCCGCGTACGACGTACAGCTGCCCGCCGGAGTCGAGGACCGGTTCGGCCGCCACCCGGATATGGCGGGTGACGCCGTCGGGGCGCTGCAGGCGGAAGGCCGTGGACGCGGGCCGGCGGTGGTGCAGCAGGGTGCGCAGGAAGCGGCCGATGGTGACGGCGTCGTCGGGGTGGGCATGGGCGGGCAGGTCCTCCAGCGGCACCGGGGCGCCGGAGGCGGGCTTGCCGTAGAGGTGGTACAGCTGGCCGCTCCAGGTGATCTCGCCGGTGAGGAGGTTCTCCTCGAAGCCCCCGATACGGCCCAGCCGCTGCGCGTGCTGGAGCAGGCTGGCCAGGCGGGCGGTCTCGTCCTCGATGCGCCAGATGAGCAGGACGCAGCCGCCGTGCCGGCTGACGTTGATGTCGGCGACCGCCGCCAGCGGGACGTCGTCCACCAGGGCGGTGAGCCGCATGCGGCGGGCGCGGTAGGGCTCGCCGGTGGCGTAGACGCGCTCGATCCGCTCGAAGAGCTCGCTGTGCCCGGCGGCCATCGGATAGGTCTCCAGCAGCAGGGCGCCGTTGATGACGGCCCGCGGCCTGCCGCCGGGGTCCAGGAAGCGGCCGTTGACGTGGTGGATGCGGAAGTCGACGAGGTCGCCGTCGCCATCCAGGTACGGAATGAGCACCAGGGCCGGGTCGTGGAGTCCGTCTGCCAGGTCCATCAGCTCGGTGACGCCCGGCAGGACGGGCCGGCCCGGGTCGCCGTGGGCCCGGTCCGGGGATCCGGCGTCCAGGGTGTGCGCGCACAGCTCGGCCAGGGCCTCGATCTGGCGCACGACCGGCCCGGGAGGCGTGCCGTCCAGCGGCGCGGGCCAGACGATCTCCAGGACGCCGTGGATACGTCCGCCGGTGCCGGCCGCCACGGCGACCCGGCCGCCGTCGGGATGGTGGTGCTGGCCGATGGAGGGCAGCCCGGTCTCGGCCAGGCTGCGGATCCAGTGCCCCGAGCGTTCGGCGAGGCCGCGGCGGCCGACCGTCGCCACGCCCGGCGGTACATGCCGCCAGCGCCCGGCCTCGGCGGCGGAGAATCCGGCGTTGCCCGCCAGGGTGAGCGAGCCGTCGGCGCCCAGTGCCCAGATCGCGACCGCCTCCGCGCCCAGGGGGGCCAGCGCGTGTTCCAGCAGGGACTCGGCCACGGCCTGGGTGTCCTGGGCGGCCAGCGCACCGCTCTCGGCGGCCCGCAGCCGTACGGCGGAGGAGTGGCTGTCCGCGGGGTCGACCGCCTCGGTCCGGACGGCGGTGGCCGCGAAGAAGGCGGCGGTCACCTCCGACATCCGGTCCCGTGCGGCCTGGTTGATGACGTCGACCGCGAACTCCAGGGGTGTCACCCCCGCCTGCTCGGCGAGTTCGGCCAGCTGCCGGGCCGCCTGCGCCGGGCCACAGCTCAGCCGTTCGACCAGGATGCCCTTGGCCAGCTCGATCAGGGCCCGCCCGTCGGCCTCGGCATGCGCCGCCCGCACCTCGCGGCGCAGCCGCTCCACGGTCGCCGCCAGTCTGCCGAGGGGGGACGACCGGCTGGGCTCGTCGAGCTCACCGGTGGCGTCTCCCCGCGTGCTCACGACGACACCGGGCGGCTCGACGCCCACCGGGCCGATGCCTTCCGGCATGCGCGGGTCGCCCGCCAGGTCTTCGTAACCGGGCGGTTCGGGAGGTTCGGGCGATGGACGGAGATCACTCACGGTGGGCCTGTTTCTCGGCTGGTAACGCCCCGGGGCGTTACGCGGCCTGCTGGTGGACGGCGTGGCGGTGGCGCGTTGTCACACGGCCAGCCAGCGACGGACGCGGGCGATGAGGTCGTTCGTGTCGACGGGCTTGGTGATGTAGTCGTTGGCCCCCGAGGCGAGGCTCTTCTCCTGGTCGCCCGGCATGGCCTTCGCGGTGACGGCGATGATGGGCAGCTCCGCGTACTGGGACATGGCGCGGATCTCCGCGGTGGCGGAGTAGCCGTCCATCTCCGGCATCATCACGTCCATCAGCACCAGGCAGACGTCCGGGTGGGCGAGGAGCATCTCGATGCCCTTGCGGCCGTTGTCGGCGTGCAGGACCTGGAAGCCGTGCAGTTCCAGTACGCCGCTGAGGGCGAACAGGTTGCGCGCGTCGTCGTCGACCACCAGGACCGTCCGGCCGAGGAAGGAGTCGTCGACCACCTGCGCGGCCGGGCGGTGCGGCTCCTCGGCGCGCACCAGCGACAGCACGTCACCGGGCTGTTCGGCGGACAGGTGCAGGGTGATGCGCTCGCGCAGCTCGTCCAGACTGGACAGGAAGTCCAGCGGCCGGCCGCCCGCGAGGGCACGCAGCGCCTGCTCCTGGGCCAGATCCACCCGGTGCCCGGTGTGCACCAGGACGGGCACGCTGGCCAGCGCCGAGTCGCCGCGCATGGCCTCCAGGAAGTCCGCGCCCTCCTTGCCGGGCATGCCCAGTTCCAGGACGACGCAGTGGCAGGGCTCGGCCGCCAGTGTGCTCGCCGCCTCCTGCGCCCCCACGGCGGTGATGAGGTCGATCGCCCCGTGCGGGTCGCCGGGGTCGTGCGCGAGGTCGGCCACGGCCCGCTCGGCGACCAGGGCGAGCAGACCGCGCGGGCGCTCCTCGATCACCAGGAGCCGGCGCCTGCGGTGCTCGGGGACGGGCACGGGAGCGGGCAGCAGCCGGGGCGCCGGTGCCGTCTCGGACGCGGCGACGGCGCGGGGCTGCTCCACCGGCCGGCCGCCGGTCTCCAGCAGCTCCTCGAAGTCGGCGCGCGCGACGGGCAGGTACAGCGTGAACGTACTGCCCTGGCCGGGGGTGCTGTCGACGGTGACGGCGCCGCCGAGCAGGTGGGCGATCTCCCGGGTGATGGACAGGCCGAGACCGGTGCCGCCGTACTTGCGGCTGGTGGTCCCGTCGGCCTGCTGGAAGGCGCCGAAGATCGTCTCCAGCTGCTGGTGGGGGATGCCGATGCCGGTGTCGACGACCCGGAAGGCCACCACCGGACCGCCGCGCAGCACACCCGGCGGCACCTCCCGGTCGGCGGCCGGCTCGATCCGCAGCTCGACGCCGCCCTGTTCGGTGAACTTCACCGCGTTGGACAGCAGGTTGCGCAGGATCTGCCGCAGCCGGGAGTCGTCGGTGAGCAGGTCGGCGGGCGTGCCGGTCGCGGTGGCCACCGTGAACTCGAGGCTCTTCTGGGTGGTCATCGGCCGGAAGGTCGCCTCGACGTACTCCAGGAGCTGGCGCAGCGGGACCCGCTCGGGAGTCACGTCCATCTTGCCGGCCTCCACCTTGGAGAGGTCGAGGATGTCGTTGATCAGCTGCAGCAGGTCCGAGCCCGCCGAGTGGATGATGCCCGCGTACTCGACCTGCTTCGGGGTGAGGTTGCGCGAGGGGTTCTGCGCCAGCAACTGGGCCAGGATCAGCAGGCTGTTGAGCGGGGTGCGCAGCTCGTGGCTCATGTTGGCCAGGAACTCCGACTTGTACTTGGAGGCCAGCGCCAGCTGCTGCGCACGGGTCTCCAGTTCCTGCCGCGCCTGCTCGATCTGCAGGTTCTTCGCCTCGATGTCACGGTTCTGCGAGGCCAGCAGGGACGCCTTCTCCTCCAGCTCGGCGTTGGAGCGCTGCAGTTCGTCCTGCTGCACCTGCAACTCCTCCGACCGGGCCTGCAGTTCGGAGGTGAGCCGCTGGGACTCCCCCAGCAGCTCGTCGGTGCGGGCGTTGGCCACGATGGTGTTGAGGTTGACGCCGATGGTCGGCACCAGCTGGGTGAGGAAGTCCTGGTGGATCTGGGTGAAGCGGGTCAGCGAGGCCAGTTCGATGACGCCGAGGACCTGCTCCTCGACCACGATGGGCAGCACGACCAGGGCGCTGGGCACGGCCTGTCCGAGCCCGGAGGAGATGGTGACATAACCTTCCGGCAGCTCCTCGACGATGATGACCCGCCGGTTGCGCGCGGCCTGCCCGACCAGGGAACGTCCGACCGGGATGCGGGTGGGCCGCTCGGTGTCGTCCGGATAGCCGTACGAACCCACCAGGCGCAGTTCATGGCCGCGTTCGGTGTCCTCCGCCAGGTAGAAGGCGCCGTACTGGGCCGACACCAGCGGAGTGAGCTCGTCCATGATCAGCTCGGCGACCACGGGCAGGTCGCGGTGACCCTGCATCAGGCCGGAGATACGGGCGAGGTTGGTCTTGAGCCAGTCCTGTTCCTGGTTGGCCCGGGTGGTCTCGCGCAGGGACTCCACCATGGAGTTGATGTTGTCCTTGAGGTCGGCGACCTCGCCCGACGCCACCACGGTGATGGAGCGGGTCAGATCGCCCTCCGCGACGGCACTCGTGACCTCGGCGATCGCCCGTACCTGCCGGGTGAGGTTCCCGGCCAGTTCGTTGACGTTCTCCGTCAGCCGCTTCCAGGTGCCCTCGACACCCTCCACCTCGGCCTGGCCGCCCAGCCGGCCCTCGCTGCCGACCTCCCGGGCGACGCGGGTGACCTCGGCGGCGAACGACGACAGCTGGTCGACCATCGTGTTGATGGTGGTCTTCAGCTCCAGGATCTCGCCCCGGGCGTCCACGTCGATCTTCTTCGACAGGTCGCCGCCCGCCACCGCGGTCGTCACCAGGGCGATGTTGCGCACCTGGCCGGTGAGGTTGTTGGCCATGGAGTTGACGTTGTCCGTCAGGTCCTTCCAGGTCCCGGCCACGTTCGGCACATGGGCCTGACCGCCGAGACGCCCCTCGGTGCCCACCTCGCGCGCCACCCGGGTGACCTCGTCGGCGAACGCCGACAGGGTGTCGACCATGGTGTTGATGACGTCCGCCAGGGCGGCGACCTCGCCCTTGGCCTCCACGGTGATCTTCTGCGAGAGGTCGCCGCGCGCGACGGCCGTGGCGACCTGGGCGATCGACCGGACCTGCCCGGTCAGGTTGGACGCCATCACGTTGACGTTGTCGGTGAGGTCCTTCCACGTCCCCGACACGCCCGGCACGATCGCCTGGCCGCCGAGGTTGCCCTCGGTGCCGACCTCGCGGGCGACGCGGGTGACCTCGTCGGCGAAGGCGGAGAGCTGGTCGACCATCGTGTTGATGGTGTTCTTCAGCTCCAGGATCTCGCCCCGGGCATCGACGGTGATCTTCTGCGAGAGGTCGCCCTGCGCCACCGCGGTGGCCACCTGGGCGACGTTGCGGACCTGCGCGGTGAGGTTGCCTCCCATGAAGTTCACGGAGTCCGTCAGGTCGCGCCAGGTGCCCTTGACCCCCTTGACGTCCGCCTGCCCGCCGAGCCGGCCGTCGGTGCCGACCTCACGGGCGACGCGGGTGACCTCGTCGGCGAAGGCGGAGAGCTGGTCGACCATCGTGTTGATGGTGTTCTTCAGCTCCAGGATCTCGCCCCGGGCATCGACGGTGATCTTCTGCGAGAGGTCGCCCTGCGCCACCGCGGTCGTCACCTGGGCGACGTTGCGGACCTGGGAGGTGAGGTTCCCGGCCATGAAGTTGACCGAATCCGTGAGGTCACGCCAGACGCCGCCGACTCCGGGCACCTGCGCCTGACCGCCCAGCCGGCCCTCGCTGCCCACCTCGCGCGCCACCCGGGTGACCTCGTCGGCGAAGGCGGACAGCTGGTCGACCATCGTGTTGACGGTCTCCTTCAGCTGGAGGATCTCCCCACGCGCGGGCACGTCGATCTTCTGGGACAGATCGCCTCTGGCCACCGCCGTGGCCACCTGGGCGATGTCACGGACCTGCGTGGTCAGATTGCCCGCCATGGCGTTGACCGAGTCGGTCAGATCCGCCCAGGTGCCGGAGACCCCGGGGACCTGCGCCTGGCCGCCCAGCGTGCCCTCGGTGCCCACCTCGCGTGCCACCCGCGTCACTTCCGAGGTGAACAGGGACAGCTGGTCGACCATGCCGTTGAAGACCGTGGCGATGTCGCCGAGCAGTCCCTGTCCGTCGGAGGGCAGCCGGGTGCCGAAGTCGCCGTCCCGTACCGCCGTCAGACCGGCCAGCAGCTGCCGCAGCTCCTGCTCGCCCGGCCCTTGGACCTGGGCGTCCACCGACATGCCGCTCATGCACACCCTCGTTCCGCTCCCCAGGGTCCCCACCCCGAGGACCCGGAACCTCGCCGGAGCCGTAGAGCTCCGCCCACCAGCGGCGATTCCGCGTTCGGCGGCCTCGTCCGATGGGAAATCGGTCGCAGATTAACTCAGTTGTCGGCCGACAACCAAAGCCGGGTGCGAATATCGCGGCGCACCGGGAAATGGGGAGGGAAGGAGGGCATGCCGAAGCCGGTCCGGGGTACTCGGGACGATTTGCCGAAGGCGGGCCGGGCGGGACGCCCGCCTCGTCTCACGCGGCGATGGCGTCCCGCACGGTGGGGTGGCAGGTGGCGAGGGTGTCGAGTCCCACCAGCTGCACGGTGCGCAGCACGGAGTCCCGGACCCCCGCCAGACGCAGCCATCCCCGCGCGGCCCGAGTCACCTGGTGGGCGGCGATCAGGGCGTTGATCCCGCTGGAATCCATGAACGTGACCCCGCTCAGATCGACGACGACCCGACAGCCGGCGGTGGGATCCACCGGAGGCATGGCCCGGGTCAGGGCACCCGCACTCTCGTAGTCGATCTCGCCGCACAGGCCGAGCACGGTGATGCCGTCGACGTCGGTCCGGGTGATGGACAACTCGCCGCGATCCATCGCTTTTTGTTCGTCTGCCACCTGTGTCCTCCGCACCCTCGGTCCGGGCCGCGTCACCTTTCTGCAGCCAACGTGCCCAGGGATGCGCGGTGCGATGCACGGGACGGGGCATCCGAATCCGGGCGGCACGGGAGTAACACGGCTGATCGCCGGGTAGACGCGCGCCCATGAACGGGGTATCGCCGATCGTCGGCAGGAAGTCTGTCCCGCCTGAGGAGTGTTCCCGGATGGCGGATGCCGCACCTGCCGATGTCACCATCGCCTTGGACGGCGCCGACGGCTGTATCGCCGACGCACGGAACCAGACATCGGACTTCCTGACACGGGCCGAGTCCGCGTCGGGACTGCCGGTGCCGGCCCGCACCCGGGAGCTGGCGCAACTGGTGGTCAGCGAGCTCGTCACCAACGCACTGAAGTACGCGCCCGGACCGGTACTGCTGCGCCTGAGTGCCGCCGGCGGCCTGGTGGAGATCGAGGTGTGGGACACCGATCCGACCCTTCCGCTGGCCCGGGCGGCCGACGCCGGACGGGTGGGCCAGCACGGTCTGGAGATCGTGCTGGCGGTGGTGCGGGACTTCGAGGCCCGACGGGAACCCGTGGGCAAGCGCATCATCGCCCGGCTGACGTTGTCCGAGTGATCGCCGCAGGCCGGTGCGACGGTCCCGGCGGTACGGTCGTCGGTCATCGGGTCGGCCACAGCGCGCACCGCACCCGTTCGGCGTAACGTGAGGCGCTGGGGCGGCTTCGAGCCACGCAGGGCGCCGATGCCGTGCGGCGGCCCGCCTATCCCCCGTGGCCTGCACCTCCACGAGTCAGGAGCGCACCATGGCGACACCCGTCCGCCGGCCCGCGGGCCGCGGCTCCGCTGCCCGGCGTACCGCCGTCGGGCTCGTCACCACCTTGGCCGCCATCGGCGCGTGCAGCGCGCCGGCCGCCGGGGAGGAAGCCCACCGCGTGTCCCCCACCGCCTGCGCCGACAAGGTCTACACGGGAATGACCCAGGCGCAGCGGGTCGGCCAGCTGTTCATGGGCGGGGTCGCCGCCGCCCGCCCCAGCACCACGGACCTGCGCACCCTGCGCACGTACCATGTCGGGTCCGTCATGCTGACCGGGCGCAGCACCGCCGGCACCACGGCGACGAAGAAGGTCGTCGACGGGGTGCGTGCGCAGGCGGACACGGTCGCCGGCCACCGGGTCGGGCTGATCGTGTCCACCGACCAGGAGGGCGGCCAGGTCCAGGTGCTCAGCGGCCCCGGCTTCTCCGTCATGCCCAACGCCCTGACCCAGGGCAGCTGGAGCACGACGACCCTGCGCTCCCGTGCCGAGACCTGGGCCAAGCAGCTCAAGGCGGCGGGGCTAGACCTCAATCTCGCGCCGGTCGCCGACGTGGTGCCCGCCAGTCTCGGCACCCGCAACGCTCCCATCGGCCACTTCTACCGCGAGTACGGCCACACCCCCGCCGTCGTGACCTCGCACACCGGCGCCTTCGCATCGGGCTTCCGCGCGGCCGGGGTCATGACCACCTTCAAGCACTTCCCCGGACTCGGCCAGGTCATCGGGAACACCGACACCACCGCGAACGTCGTCGACTCGGTGACCACCGCCTCGAGTTCGAGCCTCCAGCCGTTCCGCAGCGGGATCGCGGCCGGCACGCCGTTCATGATGGTCTCCTCGGCGAAGTACACCAAGATCGACTCGAAGCACCTGGCCGTGTTCTCCCCGACCGTCATCAACTCGCTGCTGCGCACCAAGTTCGGCTTCAAGGGAGTCGTCATCTCCGACGACATCGGCCAGGCGGTCGCGGTGCGCGCCTACACCCCGGCCCAGCGGGCGGTGAACTTCCTGACCGCAGGCGGCGACATGATCCTCACGGTCAAGGCGTCGACCGTGCCGGCGATGGTGCAGGGCGTGCAGGCCCGGATGGCGACGGACGCCTCCTTCCGCGCCAAGGTCGCCGCCTCCGTGCACCGGATCCTCACGGCCAAGGCCACGGCAGGCCGGCTCACCTGCAGCTGAGCCCACCCTCACCCCCGCCCCTGCCCCGTCGCACACGGCCGGACATATTTACTTATGGCTGGTTGAGCAGTCCAGACTGATAAACCTAGTATTAGTACATGTGAAGACAGACATAGCCTCCGACGCCGGCGGTACACGTGATCCGAGCGACCCCTCGCTGCTCGCCGCGGAGCTCCGGCTCGCGGTGGGCCGTATGACGCGGCGGCTGCGCCAAGCCCACGCGGTGGGGGACGTATCCCTGTCGGGCGTCTCGGTGCTCGCGCGGCTCGCCGCCGACGGCCCCGAGTCCCCCACGTCCCTCGCCGAGACGGAGCGGGTGCGGCCGCAGGCCATGGCGACCACCCTCGCCCAGCTCGAACAGCGCGGCCTGGTCCGCCGTACCCCCGACGCCGCGGACGGGCGGCGGAGCATCGCGGCCGTCACCGACGAGGGGCGGGCCATGCTCGCCGAGCGGCGCTCCGAATCGGTGCAGCGGCTCGCCGACGTCCTCGACACGTTCTCCGCCGAGGAGCGCGCGACCCTCGGGGCGGCCGTGCCGCTCCTCGCCCGGCTGGCGGAACAGCTGTGAGCGGGCGGGACCGGACCGGCTCCCTGCGCTCGGCCCGCCACAAGGACACCCCTCCCGGGCCCGGCTACAAGTGGGTCGCGCTCTCCAACACCACACTCGGTGTGCTGATCGCCACGATGGACGCGTCGATCGTGATCATCTCGCTGCCGGCGATCTTCCGCGGCATCGGCCTCGACCCGCTCGCGCCCGGCAACATCGGCTATCTGCTCTGGATGATCCTGGGCTACCTGCTGGTCTCCGCGGTCCTGGTGGTCGTGCTCGGCCGGCTCGGCGACATGTTCGGGCGGGTGAAGATCTACAACCTCGGGTTCCTGATCTTCGCCTGTGCCTCGGTCGCGCTGTCGCTCGATCCGTTCCGTGCGGGGGCGGGCGCGATGTGGCTGATCCTGTGGCGGATCGTGCAGGCCTTCGGCGGGTCGATGCTCACCGCCAACTCGGCCGCCATCCTCACCGACGCCTTCCCCACCCGGCAGCGCGGCATGGCGCTCGGCATCAACCAGATCACCGCGCTGGCGGGCCAGTTCCTCGGTCTGCTCGCGGGCGGTCTGCTCGCCGTCGTCGACTGGCGTGCCGTGTTCTGGGTGAGCGTCCCGGTCAGCATCACCGGCACGATCTGGTCGTACCTGAGTCTGCGCGAGACCTCGACGGGCCGGCCCGGCCGGATCGACTGGCTGGGCAACATCACCTTCGCCGCGGGCGCCGGGATCCTGCTGGCCGGGATCACGTACGGGATCCAGCCGTACGGCGGCAGTGCCACCGGCTGGGGGAACCCGTGGGTGCTGACCGGCCTGATCGGTGGCGTCGGTCTGCTGCTGGCCTTCTGTGTCGTCGAGACGCGGGTCGCCGAGCCCATGTTCAACCTGGCGCTCTTCAAGAACAGGGCCTTCGCGGCGGGCAACGTGGCCGCCCTGCTGACCTCGATCGCGCGCGGTGGCCTGCAGTTCATGCTCATCATCTGGCTGCAGGGCATCTGGCTGCCGCTGCACGGCTACGACTTCGAGGACACCCCGCTGTGGGCCGGCATCTTCATGCTCCCGCTCACGCTCGGTTTCCTCGTCGCGGGCCCGGTCTCCGGCTATCTGTCGGACCGGTTCGGCGCCCGGTTCTTCTCCACCGCCGGCCTGGTGGTCGTCATGCTGTCCTTCCTCGGCCTGCTCGCGCTGCCCGTCGACTTCGACTACGGGCTGTTCGCGGCGCTGCTGCTGCTCAACGGGCTGGGCCAGGGCATGTTCTCGGCGCCGAACACATCCTCGATCATGGGCAGTGTCCCGGCCGAGTACCGGGGGGTCGCCTCGGGCATGCGCTCGACCTTCCAGAACTCCGGTACGGCGCTGTCCATCGGCGTCTTCTTCTCGCTGATGGTCTCCGGCCTCGCCTCCTCGCTCCCGGGCACGCTGAAGAGCGGGCTCATGGCGCACGGCGTGCCGGCCGCGTCCGCCGCGCACGCCGCCTCACTGCCGCCGGTGAGCACGCTGTTCGCGACGTTCCTCGGCAACAACCCGATCGAGCACCTGCTCTCCGCCGAGGGCGTGCTGGACCATGTGACCAGCGCCCAGCGGTCCGTCCTGACCGGCCACACCTTCTTCCCGCAGCTGGTCTCCGGTCCGTTCCACCACGGCCTGGCCATCGTGTTCGGCGTGGCCGCGGGCATGGCCCTGGTCTCCGCCGTGGCCTCCGCCCTGCGCGGCAGCCACCGGCCCGACCAGGACCGCCAGGACCGTCCGGAGCCGAAGGACCAGCCGCCGGCGCGGACGGCAGAGCCCCGGCACAACGCTGCGTCCTGAGACACACGGGTGCCCCGGCGGAGGTCCGCCGGGGCACCCGTGTTCCGCTCAGGGAGCGCCGGTCACGGGTAGGAGGCGAGGTTCGCCACGTTGTTCGAGGAGTTGGACGGTCCTCCCGTGTTGTTGATGACGTGGCTGATGGTGCCGGTGCCGCCCAGGGAGACCGTCACCATGCTGGTGAAGCGGACGCCCGAGTTGTTCGGCGCCTCGACGGCGTGCGCCGCGACCACGCCCGGGTTGACGTTGAAGTAGCAGTAGCTGCCGAGGCCGTACACCTGGTGGCTGGTGACCGAGTCGGCGACCTTGTAGGCCGCGTAGCCCTGGGTCGAGCCGTTCATCCAGGCCGCCTGGTTGGGCGGGTCGTACGGCATCTCGTTCTGGTAGAAGTACGTCCGGCCGCCGTTGCCGTTCCAGACGGTCTGGTACTTCTGGAAGTGCTCGACGAACAGGCCGTACATCGTCACGTTGTCACCGTTGACGACCAGGCCGGTGTCGGCGGTGTTGCTGGTCCAGCCGACTCCGCTGCCGTGGTCGGCGCGCCAGATCCACATGTGGTCGCCGATCACGTTGTCGCTGTTGACGACCAGGCTGGTGGTGGCCTTGCCGACGCCCGCGCCGCCGACCCGGAAGTACACGTCGTGCAGGGAGGTCGGGTCGGCCGCGTGCGAGGCCGAGGAGCCGCTCGGACCGACCTCCACCAGGGTGGAGGAGTTGGTGGTGCCGGCGTCGAAGAGCAGGCCCGCGATCTGGACGCCGTCGACGTCCGCGACCTTCATGGCGGTGACGCCGTTGTCCGGGACGAAGGTGGCGAGGCCGAGGCCGAGGACGACCGTGTCGGCCCGGTTGACCTGGAGCGTCTGGTCGAGGTGGTAGACACCCGGGGTGACCAGGAGGTTCTTGCCCGCCGCCAGGGCCGCGTTGATCTGGGAGGCGGTGGCGCCCGGCTTCACGACGTAGAAGCTGTCCAGCGAGAGCGACGAACCGGCTGCCGAACCCGAACTCCAGCTGGTACCCGAGGAGTTGGACCGCGCCGACGGCACGAACACCTGGTAGTTGCCGGAGCCGTCGACGTACAGGAACGGCTTCTCACGGGTCACCGGGCTCTGCGCGACCGTGGTGTCCGGCGGACTCGGGAAGGTGGTGTTCGGCACGCCCGTGCTGCCGACGAAGACCATGTTCCAGTTGGAGCCGGTCCAGCTGCCGAGCTGCGAGTTGCGGGTCAGCCACTGCTGCTGGCTGCCGGAGTTGACCTGCCCGTCGATCTTGCTGTCGGCGATCAGACCGCCACTGGACCAGCCGCCGTCGTCCAGGGCGAGGTTGCCGCGCAGATGCATCCGGCGGTAGGCGGAGGCCTGCGAGACCGCCCAGCGGTCGGAGCCGCCGGTCGGGGTGACCGAGAGGTTCTCCGCGCCCCGCCAGAAGTTCTGGGTGGCGTTGCCCTGGAACCAGTCGGCCTCGGCGTGCACCGCGCCGTTGATGTTGACCGCGTCCGGGGTCAGGCCGAGGCCGAGGACCTGGGTGTAGAAGCCGACGTTGACGTCCGCGCTGTAGGTGCCCGGCTTGAACATCACGGCGTAGCGCTGGGAGCCGAACTGGTTCGTCTCCTGCTGCTGGAAGATCGAGTTGAGGCGGCTCTGGATGGTCGACGCCGACATCGACGGGTCGAAGACGACCACGTTCGGGCCGAGGTCGGGGTCGCCGGTGGACGGCGGCGTCACGGCGGTCACCTGGAAGCGCTGGGCCGCCGTGTTGTTGCAGGTGTACTGGACCAGCTGCACGCTGTCCGCGGTCGAGGCGGCCGGGTCGTCGAGGCACTTGCCGCTGTTGCGGTTGACGAAGTGGTAGGCGCCGCCGCCCTCGTCGACCGGCAGCCACTGCTGGTTGGCCCCGCCGCCGTAGGCCCACAGCTGGGTCAGGGCGTTGTCGGCGGTGGAGACGTCGGTGACGTCGACCACCTGGCTGGTGTTGTTGCCGTTGTTGATCCGGACGTAGCCGTCGCTGGTGGCGGTGAGACTCCACTGCTGGGCGGTGGTGTTGTTGCAGGTGTACTGCTGGACGGCGGTGCCGTTCGCGGTGGCGGCCGACCTGGCGTCCAGGCACTTGCCACTGGCGGCGTTGGTGAGGGTGGCGAAGCCGGTGGGCAGGGCGGTGGCGGCCGCCTGCGCGGACGGGGCGGCGGTCAGCAGGGACGCTCCGAGAACGGCCAGCACTGCGGCGCTCGTCGGTCTGCGGCGCCAGGAAAGGCGAAGCACTGGATCTCCTAGTCCGAGGGGTGGGGGGTCAGCCGGTGTAGCCGGCGAAGACGCGCGTGTAGTCCCAGTTGGACTGGCTCACGCCCGAGCAGCTGTCGGCGGAGCCGCCGGTGCAGGGCCGGTCGCGGTTGGCGGACCAGAAGGTGAGCCGGGCCAGGTGGTGCTGCTGCGCGTAGGCGAGGATGGTCCGGAAGTCGGCGACCGTCACGGTCTCGCTGTTGTCGGTGATGCCGTTCATGGACGAGATGCCCATGTCCCGGTAGGCGGTGTCGTCGCTGTAGCCGTACGCGTTCTTCAGCGCGTTCTTGAGTCCCTCGGCCGCCTGGGTGGTGAGGTTGCCCATGTTCTGGCCCGCGCCGCCGAAGTCGAACGGCATGATGGCCCAGGCGTCGACGGTCAGCCCGGAGGACGCGGCCCGGTTGATCAGGCTGGTGTCGGGGCCGCTCTGGCCGGTGCCGATGGTGATGTACACCTTCAGACCGGAGTTGTTGGCCTTCACCGTCTTCAGCGCGTCCACGACCCGCTGCTGCACGGTCCCGTTGCTGTAGGCGTCGGCCTCCAGGTCGATGTCGATCGCCTTGAGACCGCCGTAGGCGTTGATGACCTTCTGGTACGCCGCCGCCAGCTCGCCCGCGCTGGAGCAGGAGCTCTCCAGCTTGTTGCCGCTGTAGCCGCCGAACGACGGGATGATGTCACCGCCGTTGGCGCGCACGGTGTTGACGGTCTGCTGGTCGACACCGCCGGTCAGCGCCCGGCTGCCGTCCCACTGCGGGTTGCAGTAGCCGTTGCTGAGGACGAACGCGAGCGTGTAGTACTTCACGCCGGTCGCGTTGGTGATCGTGGTCGGGCTCGGCGGGTCGCCCCAGCCGTTGTAGAGGTAGGGCGCCACGGCCATCGGCGAGGACGGGGTGGTGCCGCCGTCCGCCGCGGGCGCGGTCCACTTCTGGTTGGCGGTGCCGCCGCACGTCCAGATCTGGGCGCGGGTGCCGTTCGCCGAGGAGTTGCCGGTGGCGTCCAGGCACTTGTTCGCCTGCGGGTTGACGATGTCGTGGGCGGCGGTCACCGTCCACTTCTGGTTGGCGCCGCCGGAACAGCTCCACAGCTGGGCCTTGGCGCCGTCCGCGGTCGAGTTGCCGGTCACGTCGAGACACTTGCCGAGGGCGCGTATGGTGCCGTCGCTGCCGACGGTCCACTGCTGGGCCGCGGTGCCGTTGCAGTCGTAGAGCTGGACGGCCGTGCCGTCGGCGGAGCTGGCGCCCGCGACGTCGAGGCACTTGCCGCCGAGGCCGGTGATGGTGCCGGTGGCGGCCTGTGCGGGGGAGGCGGCGAACAGGCCTGCTGAGAGGGTCAGGGCGGCTAGGGCGGCAGCCGTGGGGAGAGGTCTGGCCATTGCGGGGGGTTGGCCTTTCACGCGGGGGGATCCAGCACGGTTTGTGCCCAACAACCGTGTTGTCACCGGGCGTTGAGCACATCCGTGAGGCTTTGTTTAAGGCGTGAAGCTAAAGGTCCGGACCAGTGTCGTCAAGTGCGGGAGCGCTCCCTTCCCGGAATCACAGGAAAATGTGACGGCGACGTGAACTCCGCCTTCAGGGCGTCGGCGCCGCCGCGAACTGGGTGCGGTGCAGTTCGGCGTAGCGCCCGTCCGCCACCAGGAGTTCCTCGTGGGTGCCGCGCTCCACGATGTGGCCGGCCTCGACCACCAGGATCTGGTCGGCGGCCCGGATCGTGGACAGCCGGTGGGCGATGACCACGGCCGTGCGCCCCTCCAGCGCCTCGGTGAGGGCCTCCTGGACGGCCGCCTCCGAGGTGTTGTCCAGGTGGGCCGTGGCCTCGTCGAGGATGACCACGCGCTGCCGGGCCAGCAGCAGCCGGGCGATGGTCATGCGCTGCCGCTCGCCGCCGGAGAGCCGGTAGCCGCGCTCGCCGACCACCGTGTCCAGGCCGTCGGGCAGCGACCGTACGACCTCGCCGAGACGGGCTCGGCCGAGGGCGTCCCACAACTCCTCGTCGGTGGCCGCCGGCCGGGCGAGCAGCAGGTTGGCGCGGACGCTGTCGTGGAAGAGGTGGCCGTCCTGGGTGACCATGCCGAGGGTGGCCCGCAGGGAGCCCGCGGTCAGGTCGCGGACGTCGGTGCCGCCGATGCGCACGGCGCCCGCGTCGACGTCGTACAGGCGCGGCAGCAGCTGGGCGATGGTGGACTTGCCGGCGCCGGAGGAGCCGACCAGGGCGACGGTCTGCCCGGGTTCGGCGCGGAAGGAGATGCCGTGCAGGACCTCGGCGCCGCCGCGGCCGTCCAGGGTCGCGACCTCTTCGAGTGAGGCGAGGGAGACCTGGTCGGCGGCCGGGTAGGCGAAGCGGACGTCCTCGAACTCGACGGCCACCGGGCCCTCGGGCACCTCGCGGGCGTCGGGTTTCTCCTCGATCAGGGGCTTCAGGTCGAGGACTTCGAAGACCCGCTCGAAGCTGACCAGCGCGCTCATCACCTCGACGCGGGCGCCGGCGAGGGAGGTGAGCGGGGCGTAGAGCCGGGTCAGGAGGAGGGCGAGGGAGACGACGGCGCCCGGCTCCAGGGTGCCGCGCAGCGCGAACCAGCCGCCGAGGCCGTAGACCAGGGCGAGCGCCAGCGAGGAGACCAGGGTGAGGGCGGTCATGAACACCGACTGGGCGGTGGCGGTGCGCACCCCGATGTCCCGGACCCGGGCGGCACGCGCCGTGAACTCCGCCGACTCCTCCTCGGGTCGTCCGAAGAGCTTGATCAGGGTGGCGCCGGGCGCGGAGAAGCGCTCGGTCATCCGGGTGCCCATGGCCGCGTTGAGCGCGGCGGCCTCGCGCTGCATCCGGGCCATCCGGCCGCCCATCCGGCGGGCGGGCACCACGAACAGCGGCAGCAGCACCAGGGCGAGCAGGGTGATCTGCCAGGACAGGGTGAGCATGACCGCGAGGGTGAGCACCAGCGTGACCAGGTTGCTGACCACGCCGGAGAGGGTGTTGGCGAAGGCGCGCTGGGCGCCGATCACGTCGTTGTTGAGACGACTGACCAGCGCTCCCGTACGAGTACGTGTGAAGAACGCGACGGGCATGCGCTGCACATGATCGAACACAGCCGTTCGCAGGTCGAGGATGAGTCCCTCCCCGAGCGTCGCCGAGAGCCGCCGCCCGAGCACCCCGAGCGCCGCCTCCGCGACCGCGACGCCCGCGATCAGCAGCGACAGCCGTACGACCGTGCCGGTGTCGTGCCCCGACACGATCGCGTCGACGACATGGCCGGCCAGCACCGGGGTCGCGACGGCGAGCAGGGCGGTGACCACCCCGAGCAGGACGAAACGGACTATGCCGCCCCGGTGCGGGCGGGCGAAGGCGGCGATACGGCGCAACGTGGCCCGGTCGAACGGGCGGCGCTCCTGCTCGGCGGTCATCACGCTGTGCAGTTGCGTCCAGGCGGTGGTCTCCATACTCATGGGAGAGAACGTAGGACCTCAAGCATCGTTGAGGTCAATGTCCGCTCGCTGTCCCCCCGTACGAAGGACCCGATGAGCCTCCCGAAGGCCCCGCCCGGCCTTGCGAAAACCGGTGCGAAGACCGGTGCGCAGACCGGTGCGAAGACCGGTGCGCAGACCGGCGCGAAGACCAATGCGAAAGCCCACGCGCATGCCCGGACGACCCTCCCCCCTCACCCGCTTCCCGTCCGTCATCCGGTGTCTCCTCTTCCGCCACCCGCCGTTGGCGCGGCGCGGAAAACCTCTCCCGGTGTGACAGCGGAAAGAATCCCCGGCTTCCGTGCGGGCCGTCTCCCCCGGCTCGCCCGCCGTGTCCCCTGGCGGCACATCCTCACCCTGGTTCCGCTCCTGCTCGTGGCGGTCATCGCGGTGCAGCACTGGCCGGTCCTCGTCGAGGGCTTCGCCCACCTCCGTGACGCCTCCTGGCCCTGGCTGCTGGCGGCGGGCGCCGCCACCTGTCTGACCTGGGTGGCCGCGGCCTTCACCCGGCAGGGCGCGGTGGTCCAGCAACTGCCCCGCTGGCGGCTCCTCGCGACCCAGCTCGCGGCCGGCTCGGCCAACCACCTGCTGCCGACGGGCCTGGGCTCCGGCGCGGTCAACCTGCGGTTCATGACCGTGTGCGGGGTGCCGCTCGCCACCTCCTCGGCCGCGCTCGCCCTGTATCTGCTCGCCGAGTCGGTGGCCCGGGTCGGCCTGATGGCCGTGTTCTTCGTCGCCTTCCCGGACGCGCTGCATCTCGGCAGCCTGCTCCCGCACGGGACGGTCGGCCCGATCCTGGCCGTCGTCGGCGCGCTGGTCGCCGTGGCACTGGCCGCGCTGTTTCTCGTACGACGGGTGCGCGAGCCGGTGTTCCGCTTCGTGCGCTCCGCCCTGAGCGAGGCGCGCTCGGTGCACACGCGTCCGTCCCGGGCGCTGGCGCTGTGGGGCGGCTCGCTCGCCTTCCCCGCCCTCCAGGCGGCCGGTCTGGTGGCGGTCGGGCAGGCACTCGGCCTGCCGGTGCCGCCCGCGCACATGGCGCTGGCGTACCTGGCGGCCACGGTCGCCGTCGCGCTGATCCCCACGCCGGGCGGTCTGGGTTCCGTGGAGGCGGCGCTGATCGTGGCGCTGGTGGCCGCGGGCGGCCCGGTGGCCGTCGCCACCGCCGTCGTCCTCGCCTACCGGATCATCACCGTGTGGGTGCCGTTGCTGCCGGGAGCACTGACACTGGGAGCGCTGGTGCGACTGAAGGTCATCTGACCCCGGATGGCCTTCCGACGGAAGGAAACGCATGCCGGTCCGCCTGGAACGCAAGGGTCCTGTCACCACGGTCGTCCTCTCCCGGCCCGAGGCGCGCAACGCGGTGGACGGGCCGACGGCGGCCGAACTGGTCGCCGCCTTCCGAGAGTTCGAGGCGGACGACGCGGCCCGGGTGGCGGTGCTGTGGGGTGAGGGCGGCACCTTCTGCGCGGGCGCGGACCTGAAGGCGGTGGGCGGCGAACGCGGCAACCGGGTGGCGGAGGACGGGGACGGCCCGATGGGCCCGACCCGGCTGCGGCTGTCCAAGCCGGTGATCGCGGCGATCGCCGGGCACGCCGTGGCGGGGGGCCTGGAGCTGGCCCTGTGGTGCGATCTGCGGGTCGCCGAGGAGGACGCGGTGTTCGGCGTCTTCTGCCGCCGCTGGGGCGTGCCGCTGATCGACGGCGGCACGGTACGGCTCCCCCGGCTGATCGGCACCGGCCGGGCCATGGACCTGATCCTGACCGGCCGTGCGGTCCCGGCCGCCGAGGCCTACGAGATGGGCCTGGCCAACCGGGTCGTCCCCACCGGCCGGTCCCGGGAGGCGGCCGAGGAACTGGCCGCGTCCGTCGCCGGTTTCCCGCAGGCGTGCCTGCGCAGTGACAGGGCGTCGGTGCTGGACCAGGAGGGGCTGGACGAACCGACGGCGATGCTCGGTGAGATCCGCCACGGCATGGCCGTGCTGGCGGAAGGACTGGCCGGAGCGGCGCGCTTCACTGCGGGAGCGGGCCGGCACGGGTCCTTCACGGACGGCTGACCATCCGCTCGCGGCGGCCTTCGGCGGTGACGGTCACCCGGGTGCTCCGGCTCCGGCTCCGGCGCGGGGGAGCAACGCGGCGACGGCCGCGCGGAAGGTGCCCAGGCGGTCGGCGGCTTCCCCCGCCGAGATGCGCGGCTCGTAGACGGCGGACGGTCCCCCGTCCGGCAGGAAGTCGGTGGGGTCGGTGCCCAGGTAGGCCAGGGCACCCACCCCGAGGGCGGTGGCGTCCGGCAGCGTGGACACCTCGACCGGGCGTTGCAGCAGGTCGGCCTGGGTCTGCATGAGCAGTGCCGAGCGGGTGAGTCCACCGTCGACGCGCAGCGCGGTCAGCGGGGTGTTGAGGTCGGACTCGGCCGCTTCGGCGAGTCCCGCCACCTGGGCGGCGAGGCCCTCGCACAGGGCGCGCACCAGATGCCCGGGGCCGGTGTCGAGGCCGAGCCCGGTGAGCGAGCCGCGCAGGTCGCCGCGCCACCAGGGAGCGGCGAGTCCGGCCAGCGCGGGGACGAAGGTGACCCCGCCGGCGTCGGGGACGCCGCCGCCGACCCGGTCGAGGTCGGCGGCGCCGGAGATCACGCCGAGGTCGGTGAGCCAGCGGACGGCGGAGGCGGCCGAGTGCACCTGGCCCTCCAGGCAGTAACCGGTCTCGCCGGCAAGGCGCCAGGCGACACAGCCGACCAGTCCTGAGGCGCTGTGCCGAGGGGTGTCGCCGGTGTGAGCGAGCAGGAACGCCCCGGTTCCGTAGGTGCACTTGGCGCCGCCGGGGCCGGTGATCCGCTGGGCGAGGAGGGCCGCCTGCTGGTCCACGGCGAGTCCGGTGAGCGGGATCTCGCGCCCGAACTCATGCGTCGTGCCCACGAGTTGACAGTTGTCGACGATCTCGGGGAGGCGTTCGGCGGACAGTCCGTAGAGGTCGAGGGCGCGCGGTGACCACTGCACCCGGTCCAGATCGAGGAGTTGGGTGCGGCCGGCGGTGGCGGCGTCGGTGACATGGGCGCCGGTGAGCCGGTGGACCAGCCAGGCGTCGGTGGTGGTGACGACTCCCCCGGCGGTGAGATGGCGGCGGATCCAGGCCATCTTGGGCGCGGCGAAGCCGGGGTCGAGGGGCAGTCCGGTGAGTTCCCGTAACTCGTCGGCGTGTTCGGAGAGTTCGGCGCAGACGGACTCGGCCCGGCGGTCCTGCCGGAGGATCGCGGTGGTGAGCGGGCGCCCGGTGCCCGGATCCCAGGCCAGGACGGTCTCGCCCTGGCCTGCCAGGCCCAGCGCGGTGACCGGTTCGCCGGCCTCGGCGAGCGCTCGGCGGCCGGCGACGAGCACCGAGTCGTAGAGCTCCTCGGGGTCCGCCTCCGCCAGGCCGCCGGGCGGGTGCCGGGGTCTGGTGGCGACGAATCCGGTGCCGATGACGCCCCGTTCGGGGCAGATCACCAGGGCCTTGGTACCGGACGTGCCCTGGTCGACCGCGAGCACCGGACCTGTCATCGAGCCTCCCTGGCGATCACTGCGCGACAGCCTGCCGCCGTGCGGCGGGCCGCGTCAACCAGGCACGGTGTGGCGAGAGTTCGAGCCGTAGGGATTCAGCGCGGTCCTGGCCGACGGAGGCCGCGGTACGAACCTCTGTGCGGATTCGGCTCCGTGGATACGGCAGGATGAGCGGTTGCACAATCGAATGGGAGGTAACCGGTGAACCGAGCGCTCACCGTCGATGACCTGGTCCTGGCAGGCATCGCCCTGGCGGCCGGGCTGTTGCTGGCCTTTCTGTCGCGCGGCATGCTGCGCTGGCTGGCCAGGCACGCGAAGCGGACCCGCTGGAGCGGTGACGACGTCATCGTGGACGCGCTGCGCACGGTGGTCCCGTGGTCGGCGCTCTCGGGCGGCGCGGCGGCCGCCGCGGCGGTGCTGCCGCTGACGAGAACGGTCCAGCACCACACGAACCAGTGCCTGAAGGTGCTCCTCATCTTCGCGGTGACGGTCTCGGCGGCGCGGGTGATCGCCGGACTGGTGCAGTCGGTCACCCAGTCCCGCTCCGGGGTCGCCGGTTCGGCCACGATCTTCGTGAACATCACCCGGGTGCTGGTCCTGGCGATCGGCTTCCTGGTGGTGCTCCAGACGCTGGGCATCTCCATAGCGCCCCTGCTCACCGCCCTGGGCGTGGGCGGTCTCGCGGTCGCGCTCGCACTCCAGGACACCCTGGCCAACCTCTTCGCGGGCATCCACATCCTCGCCTCCAAGACCGTGCAGCCGGGCGACTACATCCAGCTGAGCAGCGGCGAGGAGGGCTACGTCGTGGACATCAACTGGCGGCAGACGACCGTCCGTCAGCTCTCCAACAACCTGGTGGTCATCCCCAACGGCCAGCTGGCGAAGACGAACATGACCAACTACACGCGTCCCGAGCAGCAGTTGACGATCCTGGTGCAGGTGGGCGTGAGCTACGACAGCGACCTGGACCAGGTCGAGCGGGTCACGCACGAGGTCATCGCCGAGATCATGACCGAGATCACCGGCGCGGTCCCGGAGCACGAACCGGCCATCCGCTTCCACACCTTCGGCGACTCGCGGATCGGGTTCACGGTGATCCTGGGCGTCGGCGAGTTCAGCGACCAGTTCCGGATCAAGCACGAGTTCATCAAGCGCCTGCACCGCCGCTACCGCGAGGAGGGCATCCGCATCCCCGCCCCGACCCGCACGGTGGCGCTCCAGCAGGGGGCCGTGGTGATCCCGCAGCAGCGGAGCCCCGAAGACGCGATGGCCAAACCGGACTAGGTCCACTGCCGGTGGCTTTGCAGTCTTCCAGAGCCCGCCAGCGAGGGCATCGTCACAGGTCAAGGGCTCGTGCGCGCCGCCAAGTCAGCGGCGTCGGGACCAGGTCGGCTCCGCCCGGCTCACCTGACGTCGCCACCGACTCAGACGGCCGTCGGCGCCACCTTCAGCATGCCCTCTCTGACAGCGGTACGCATGGTGGGAGTTGGGAGAGCACTGATCGTCAGATACCTCACCCGATCACTCGTTCGTGTGGGTCTTCCGAGATTCGCAGAGAGCGGCGAATCCCAGGACTACGTTCGACGTCATGACGACACCGCCACCAGCCGACGGACCCGTGCACGTCCGGTACACCTACCGGTTGCGCGTGTCGTCGACAGCCACTGCGGCGCTGCTTGCCGAGTGGAACCGGTGCCGATGGGTGTGGAACGAGTGCGTCGCCCGCTCGAAGAAGGCCCACCGAGGCAAGGAGAAGTGCGGACCGGCCCGACTGGACCGGATGCTGACCGAATCCCGTTCCATGACACCGTGGCTGGCGGAAGGCTCCAGCGTGCCGCAGCAGCAACTGATCCGCGACTTCAGCAAGGCCCGCGCGAAGGCCCTGAAGGACGTCAAGGACCGTCTGCCCGCCAAACAGCAGGCGGGGATGCCAAGGCACAAGAAGAAGCAGGAAGCCGACCCTACGCTGAACTACACCCGGCGCGGCTTCCGCCTCAAGAATCAACAACTGTACTTGGCAGGCGGCATCGTCCTGACCGTGGTGTGGTCGCGCAAGCTGCCCGCCGAACCCTCCTCGGTGCGGGTGTACCGGGACAGTATCGGCCACTGGTACGCCTCGTTCGTCGTCCCCGCCCAAGTCCAGTCGCTCCCCGCCACCGGTCGGGCGCTCGGGGTGGACTGGGGCGTGAAGGAGACCGCTACCACCACCAGTGATGCCCACGACCTTCCCAACGCCGAGCACGGCAAGAGAGCCCAGGGAAAGCTGTCGCGGTACGACCGGATGATGGCCCGCCGCAAGCCGAAGAAAGGCCAGACTGCATCGAAGGGTTACCGGGATGCAAAGAAGTGGCGGGCAAAGACCTACCAGAAGATCGCCCGGCAGCGGCAGGACGCAGCTCGGAAGTGGGCGAAGAAGGTCGTGCGCGACCATGACGCGATCGCGGTGGAAGACTTCCGGCCGAAGTTCCTCGCCAAGACCACCATGGCGCGCAAGGCCGCGGACGCCGCCATCGGGGCGACGAAACAGGCCCTGCTGGAGATGGCCCGCAAACACCGCCGGGATGTCCATCTGGTGCATCCCGCGCACACCACCATGGACTGCGGACGCTGCGGAGCGAGAACCAAGCACGCACTCCCGCTGTCGGAACGTACCTACACCTGCACCGCGTGCGGAGCCGTCTCCCCCAGGGACAAGAACTCCGCGCACGTGATGCTCGTCCGGGCTGGTCTGACCCCGGCTGGTATCGAGGGCGTAAGACCTCCTGGAGCGCCGCTCCAGGAGGCGGCCTGAGCCGGGAATCCCCTCCCTCCAGGGCGGGGAGCAGTCAATCTGGTGCGATATCTCATGGTCCGCTGTCGCTCGGGCGGTCGGCCTGGCCAGTCCG
Source organism: Streptomyces sp. NPDC001220 (assembly GCF_053597895.1). NCBI lineage: Bacteria > Bacillati > Actinomycetota > Actinomycetes > Kitasatosporales > Streptomycetaceae > Streptomyces > Streptomyces sp. NPDC001220. The sequence goes on along the minus strand of NZ_JBSFJE010000004.1, from coordinate 246,818 downwards.
GCCGTCGACCAGTGGTCGATCACTTGTCATGACCGCCGTTCCGACCGATCCGGTTGCCTGTCGTATGACAAACGGATCTTCCGAGTCGCGGACCCCTGTCGAGCCCGGGTCGTTCACGAGATATCTTGATGTCGAGCAATGTTGCAGACGTGGAGCGGAGCACCCGGTGACTGACTCGACCATCATCTACACCTACACAGACGAGGCCCCGGCCCTGGCGACGCACTCGTTCCTGCCGGTGATCCAGGCGTATGCCTCGCAGGCCGGTGTCGCCGTGGACATCCGCGACATCTCGCTGGCCGGGCGCATCATCGCCCACTTCCCGGAGTACCTGAACGAGGACCAGCGCATCCCGGACGCCCTGGCCGAGCTGGGCGACCTGGCCAAGACGCCCGAGGCCAACATCGTCAAGCTGCCGAACATCTCGGCGTCGATCCCGCAGCTGAAGGCCGCCGTCGCCGAGCTCCAGGGCAAGGGCTACGCGCTGCCGGCCTACCCGGACGACCCGAAGACCGACGAGGAGCGCGAGATCCGCGCCCGCTACGACAAGATCAAGGGTTCCGCCGTGAACCCGGTCCTGCGTGAGGGCAACTCGGACCGCCGCGCCCCCGCCTCGGTGAAGAACTACGCCAAGACCCACCCGCACCGCATGGGTGCCTGGTCCTCCGAGTCCAGGACCAACGTGACCACCATGGGCGAGAACGACTTCCGCTCCACCGAGAAGTCCGTGGTGATCTCCGAGGCCGGCGCCCTGAAGATCGAGCTGGTCGCCGAGGACGGCACCACCACCGTGCTCAAGGACTCGGTACCGGTCCTGGCGGGCGAGGTCGTCGACGCCTCGGTGCTGCACGTCGCCCAGCTCAACGACTTCCTGGCCGCGCAGATCGCCCGCGCCAAGCAGGAGGGCGTCCTGTTCTCCGTGCACCTCAAGGCCACGATGATGAAGGTCTCCGACCCGATCATCTTCGGTCACGTGGTGCGCGTCTTCTTCCCGAAGACGTTCGCGAAGTACGGCCAGACCCTCAAGGCGGCCGGCCTCAGCGCCAACGACGGCCTCGGCGGCATCCTCAAGGGCCTGGACAACCTGCCCGAGGGCGCCGAGATCAAGGCCTCCTTCGACGCCGAGATCGCCGAGGGCCCGGCCCTGGCGATGGTCGACTCCGACAAGGGCATCACCAACCTGCACGTGCCCTCCGACGTCATCATCGACGCCTCGATGCCGGCCATGATCCGCACCTCCGGCCACATGTGGGGCCCGGACGGCCAGGAGGCCGACACCCTCGCGGTCATCCCGGACTCCTCCTACGCCGGCGTCTACCAGGCCGTGATCGAGGACTGCCGGGCCAACGGCGCCTTCGACCCGTCCACCATGGGCTCGGTCCCGAACGTGGGCCTGATGGCGCAGAAGGCCGAGGAGTACGGCTCCCACGACAAGACCTTCGAGATCGCCACCGCCGGCACGGTCCGCCTGGTCGACGCGGCCGGCAACGTCGTGATCGAGCAGCCGGTCGCCGCCGGTGACATCTTCCGCGCCTGCCAGACCAAGGACGCGCCGATCAAGGACTGGGTGAAGCTGGCCGTCACCCGCGCCCGCGCCACCGGCGACCCGGCCGTCTTCTGGCTGGACGAGGGCCGTGCGCACGACGCGCAGCTGATCGCCAAGGTCAACCAGTACCTGCCGGAGCACGACACCGAGGGCCTGGACATCAGGATCCTGGCGCCGGTCGAGGCCACCAAGCTGTCGGTGGAGCGCATCCGCCGCGGCGAGAACACCATCTCCGTCACCGGCAACGTGCTCCGTGACTACCTGACCGACCTCTTCCCGATCCTGGAGCTGGGCACCAGCGCCAAGATGCTGTCGGTCGTCCCGCTGATGGCGGGCGGCGGCCTGTTCGAGACGGGCGCCGGCGGCAGCGCGCCGAAGCACGTCCAGCAGCTGGTCAAGGAGAACTACCTGCGCTGGGACTCCCTCGGTGAGTTCTTCGCCCTCGTCCCGTCCTTCGAGCAGTACGCCACGGCCACCGGCAACGCCCGCGCCAAGGTGCTCGCCGACACCCTCGACCGCGCCACGGCGACCTTCCTCAACGAGGACAAGTCCCCGACCCGTCGCGTCGGCGGCATCGACAACCGCGGCAGCCACTTCTACCTGTCCCTGTACTGGGCGCAGGAGCTGGCCCGGCAGACGGACGACGCCGAGCTCGCCAAGGCGTTCGCGCCGCTCGCCGAGACGCTGACGGCGAACGAGCAGCAGATCGTCGACGAGCTGCTCGCCGTCCAGGGCTCCCCGGCCGACATCGGCGGCTACTACCAGCCCGAGAAGGCCAAGGCGGACGCGGTCATGCGCCCGTCGGCCACCTGGAACGCGGCGCTCGCGTCCCTCTGAGCCGGCCCCCCGGCCCGGCCCCGCTGAGGGTCCCTGACTGACGTCTCCGCCCCGGCAGGCAGCCCGCCCGCCGGGGCGGAGCCATGTCCGCCCCTCGTGACGTGCGTATGTCGTTCGTGAAGTCTGCATGTCGGGTGCGGCAGGCGGCTGGCCCGCCGTGACCCGCTGTGGTTCGCTCGGCACATGACGGTGCTTGTGACCCGACGCCATGTCGATCATGTGCGTGTCACCACCACAGGGTGTCGCGCCGAGAGCTGACGCTCCGCTCCGGCCCTTCCCCCGCTCTGCCCCGTTCTGCAGGCGCGTGCCCGCACGCGCACGCCGTCCTGCCTTCCCGCACGAGGAGCAGCACCATGAGCCAGCCCATCGACTCCGTCACCGCCGGTCACACACCCGAGGAGCCGCCCGCCGGGCCGGACACCTCGGCCTGGTCGTTCGAGACCCGGCAGATCCACGCGGGAGCCGTCCCGGACCCGACGACCGGGGCCCGGGCGACGCCGATCTACCAGACGACGTCGTTCGTGTTCCGCGACACCCAGCACGCCGCCGACCTGTTCGCCCTGGCCGAGCCCGGCAACATCTACACCCGCATCCACAACCCCACCCAGGACGTCTTCGAGCAGCGGATCGCGGCCCTGGAGGGCGGGGTCGCGGCGGTGGCGCTGTCGTCCGGGCAGGCCGCCGAGACCCTGGCGATCCTGACGCTTGCGGCGGCCGGCGACCACATCGTGTCGAGCACGTCCCTGTACGGCGGCACCTACAACCTGTTCCGGCACACGCTGCCGAAGTTCGGCATCGAGGTGTCCTTCGTGGACGACCCGGACGACCCGGCGGCCTGGCGGGCGGCCGTCCGCCCGAACACCAAGGCGCTGTTCGCGGAGACGCTGGGCAACCCGCGTGGCAACGTGCTCGACGTGCGGGCGGTCGCGGACGTGGCGCACGCGGCGGGCGTCCCGCTGATCGTGGACAACACGGTTCCGACTCCCTATCTGCTGCGGCCCCTCGAACACGGCGCGGACATCGTGGTGCACTCGGCGACCAAGTTCCTCGGCGGCCACGGCACGGCCATCGCGGGCGTCGTCGTCGACGGCGGCAGCTTCGACTTCGGTGCGCATTCCGACCGCTTCCCCGACTTCACCGCGCCCGACCCCAGCTACCACGGCCTGCGGTACTGGCCGGCGCTCGGCCCGGGCGCGTACGCGATCAAGCTGCGGGTGCAGCTGCTGCGCGACCTCGGCCCGGCGCTCTCCCCGCACTCGGCGTTCCTGCTGCTGCAGGGCGTGGAGACGCTGAGCCTGCGGCTGGAGCGGCACTCGGCCAACGCCCTGGCCCTTGCCGAGTGGCTGGAGCAGCGCGACGAGGTCGCCGCCGTGCACTATCCGGGCCTGCCCTCCAGCCGCTGGTACGAGGCGGGGCAGCGGTATCTGCCCCGCGGCGCGGGCGCGATCGTCTCCTTCGAGCTCCGGGACGGGATCGAGGCGGGCAAGCGGTTCGTGGACGCCGTCGAGCTGTTCAGCCACCTCGCCAACATCGGTGACGTCCGCAGCCTGATCATCCATCCGGCGTCCACCACCCACAGCCAGCTGGACGAGGAGCAGCTGGCGGCGACCGGGACCACGCCGGGCCTGGTGCGGCTGTCCGTCGGCATCGAGAACCTCGCCGATCTCAAGGCCGACCTGGAGGCCGGTTTCCGCGCCGCGAAGGGCGCCGCGTCCTGAACGCCGCACCGCCTCCAGGGGCGCCCCTCCCGCCGGCCGCGGTGGCCTGGCGGGAGGGTGACCCGCCGGGCCGCCGGCAGTGGTACGCGGCGGAGAAGCCGCTGCTCCTGGAGGCGGGCGGCGAACTGCCGGGGGTACGGCTGGCGTTCGAGACCTGGGGCCGGCTGGCACCCGACGCCGGCAACGCGGTGCTCGTGCTGCACGCGCTCACCGGTGACAGTCATGTCACCGGGCCCGCCGGGCCGGGGCACCCGACCCCGGGCTGGTGGGAGGGCGTGGTCGGGCCGGGCCTGGCGCTGGACACCGACCGCTGGTTCGTCGTCGCCCCGAACGTCCTGGGCGGCTGCCGGGGCAGTACGGGACCGTCCTCCCCGCGCGCCGACGGGCGCGGTCCCTGGGGCGGTGCGTTCCCCTTCCTGACCCAGCGGGACCAGGTCGCCGCCGAGGCCGGGCTGGCCGACGCCCTGGGGATCGAGCGCTGGGCGCTGGTGGCGGGTGGTTCGATGGGCGGGATGCGGGCCCTGGAGTGGGCGGTGTCGTACCCGGAGCGGGTCGGCGCGCTGCTGCTGCTCGCCACCACGGCGGCGGCCAGCGCGGAGCAGATCGCCTGGGCGAACGCCCAGCTCACCGCCATCCGCGCCGACCCCGGCTGGCAGGGCGGCGACTACCACGGCACCGGCCGCGCCCCGCACACCGGCCTGGGGCTGGCCCGCCGGATCGCCCATGTCACCTACCGCAGCGAGCCCGAACTCGCGGTCCGCTTCGGCCGCGCGCCACAGGGCGCCGAGAACCCCTTCGACGGCGGGCGCTATCAGGTCGAGTCGTACCTCGACCACCACGCCGGCAAGTTGACCCGGCGCTTCGACGCGGGGAGTTACGTCGTCCTGTCGGAGGCGATGAACGCTCATGACGCCGGCCGCGACCGGGGCGGGCTGCGCGCCGCCCTCGGCCGGGTCACGGCCCGCACCCTGGTGGCGGGCGTGGACTCCGACCGTCTCTATCCCCCGGCCCAGCAGGCCGAGCTGGCCGCGCTGATCCCCGGTGCCGACGGGCTCCGGCTGGTCGAGTCGCCGTACGGGCACGACGGCTTCCTGATCGAGACCGGACAGGTGGGCGGCCTGATCCGGGAGCTGCTCGGCCCGTCGTCGGTGTGACACCGTGGTCCCGCACCCCGTCACCGACCACGCCCCGGGAGCCGCCCGTGTCCGAGCCGTCGTACCAACTGCTGCCCGGCGCCGCCGCGTCGCCCGTGATCCTGCACGTGCCGCACTCCGCGCGGGCGGTCCCGGCCGGGGTGCGCGCGGACATCGTGCTCGACGATGCCGCGCTGGAGCGGGAGCTGGACCACATCACGGACGCGCACACCGCCGAACTCGCGGAGACGGCGGCCGGGCTGGCCGGGGTGACTCCCTGGCGGTTCGTCAACCGGCTGTCCCGGCTGGTGGTGGATCCGGAGCGGTTCCCGGACGAGCGGGAGGAGATGCTCGCCGTCGGGATGGGGGCCGTGTACACGCGGACCACGCACCGGGGTGTGCTGCGGGACGAGCCGTTCGATCCCGGGCCGTTGGTCGAGCGGTACTTCCGCCCGTACGCCCGGGCGATGACGGAAGCGGTCGCCGGGCGGCTGGCGGCGACCGGACGGGCCGTGGTGATCGACGTGCACTCCTATCCGAGCCGGGCGCTGCCCTACGAGCTGCACGGGACGGGGCCGCGGCCGCCGGTGTGCCTGGGCACGGACGGCTTCCACACCCCCGCCGAGCTGACGGAGGCGGCGCGCGAGGCCTTCGCGGGGTGCGGGGAGACGGGGCTGGACAGCCCGTTCGGCGGGGCCTATGTGCCGCTGGAGTTCTACGGCTCCGACGCTCGGGTCGGCGCCCTGATGATCGAGATCCGGCGGGACCTCTACATGACGGAGCCGGGCGGTCCGGCGGGGGCGGGTGCCGAGCGGCTCGCCACCGCACTTGCCGCGCTGGTGGACTCCGTCGGCCGCTGACCCTCCGGCTGGAGCATTCCCGCAGGACACGCGGTGGGGGCCGTACGACCGTGGAGGCATGACCACGGAGATCACCGCGCCCACGACCACGGAGCCGGCCGAGCTCACGACGACGGAGCCGGCCCCGCCCCCGATGGCGGAGCCGGCTCCGCCCGTCTGCCCGGTGGCGCCGCCGGTACGGGACTGGCCCGCGTACGACCTGGAGGGGACCGAGTTCGACCCGGTCCTCGCCGCGCTGATGCGGGAGGCGCCGGTGACGCGGATCCGGTTGCCGTTCGGTGAGGGCTGGGCGTGGCTCGCCACCCGGTACGAGGACGTCCGGACCGTCACCAACGACCCGAGGTTCAGCCGTACCGAGGTCACCGGGCGCCAGGTGACCCGGCTCGCCCCGCACTTCGCGCCCCGTCCCGGTTCGCTGGCCTGGGCCGACCAGCCCGACCACAACCGGCTGCGCAAGCCGGTCGCCGGTGCCTTCACGGTCGCCGCGATGAGGCGGCTGCGGCCCCGGGCACAGGAGATCCTCGACGAACTGGTCGACGGGGTGGTGCGGGAAGGGCCGCCCGCCGACCTGATCGGGCGGGTCCTCGAGCCGTTCCCGGTCACCGTGGTCAGCGAGGTGATGGGGGTGCCGGACGCCGACCGGGAGCGGGTGCACGCCTGGACCCGGCAGATCATCTCCACCTCGGGCGGGGTCGAGGCCGCCGGAGCGGCCAAGCAGGGGCTGTACGGATGGATCGCCGAGACGGTTCGCGCGCGGGCCGGGGGTTCCGGCGACGACGTGTACTCGCTGCTCGGGGGTGCGGTGGCCCGGGGCGAGATCGGTGAGGAGGAGGCCGTCGGGCTGGCCGGTCCGCTGCAGATCGGCGGTGAGGCGGTCACCCACAACTGCGGTCAGATGCTGTACCTGATGCTCACTCGCCCGGAGCTGATGGCGCGGCTGCGGGACCCGGCGGTCGAGCGCGGGCCGGTCCTTGACGAGCTGCTGCGCTGGATCCCGCACCGCAGCACGGTCGGGCTGGCCCGGATCGCCCTGGAGGACGTCGAGCTGGGCGACGGCACCCGGATCGCGGCCGGCGATCCGGTGTACGTCTCCTATCTCGCCGCCAACCGCGACCCGGACGTCTTCCCCGACCCGGACGGCATCGTCCCGGACCGCGAGCCCAACCCGCATCTCGCCTTCGGCAACGGCCCGCACTACTGCACCGGCGCGGTCCTCGCCCGGCTGGGGACCGAACTGCTGGTCGACACCCTGCTCGACCGGCTGCCGGGGCTGCGGCTCGCGGTGCCGGCCGAGGAGGTGGAGTGGCGCCGCAGGACGATGATCCGGGGGCCGCTGACCCTGCCCGTCACCTGGTGAGAAGGAGCCGGACTCAGGCCCGCAGCCACTCCGTGACGATCACGTCCCCGCCGGTTCGCAGCCGGAGCGCGAACGGTCCGGCGGGCGGGGTGTCACTGGCGAACCGGCCCATGCCGTCGGCCGTGAGCGGGCGCGCCGCCGCCGGACCGCCGAGCACCTCGATCCGCGCGGACTGCGGGGGCAGCACCTGGCCCAGCAGTCCCTCGTCGGTGACCTCGATGTCCACGGTCAGATCGCCCGCCTGGAAGGTCAGCATCCGGGGCGGGGCCTCGGTCCCTCTGACCGGGATGGCGTCGACCAGGGAGTCGAAGGTCAGCTCGGCGACCCGGGCCTCCAGGTCGTGCAGCGCATAGGCGTCCATGGCCAGTTGGAGCAGCCCGGCCGGGAGCGGGTCGAGGACGGCGGCCGCCTGACGCAGCTCCTCCTCCAGGAGGTCCGCGTCGAACTCGGTGCCGTCGAGGTCCTCCTCCACCGGGAAACCGTCGTCGCTCATACCGCACCCCTCGCGTCGAGCCGGGCCCGCAGCCGGCGCAGACAGCGCTGGCGCAGCGGGCCGATGCTGCCCACCGCGATGCCCAGCGCCACGGACACCTCGACATAGCTGGGCGGCGGCGAGGTCATCAGGACCCGCAGCAACTGCCTGCACCGGTCGCCGAGTTCCTCGAACTCCTGCCACAGCAGACGGATCCGTTCGGCCTCGTCCGCCTGGTCCTCCGCGTCGATCAGGGACTGCTCGGGCGTACGGACCTCGCTGACCCGGTCCAGGACCTGCGGATCGTCGGTGGGCAGCAGCCGGGTCAGCCCTCGGATCACCTTCAGACACTCGTTGCGTGCCGTGCTGGCCAGCCAGGAGCCCGCCTTGTCGGGTTCCCGGATCCGGCCCAGGTGCTGGGCGAAGCGGAACCACACGGTCTGGTACACCTCGTGCCCGTCGGCGTCGGAGAGCCGATGCGCGCGCACCACGGACCACACCAGTGGGCTCAGCCCTTCCACGAGCGCCTTCCAGGCCGCCGCGTCGCCGTCGACGGCGGACTGGACCAACGCGCCGACCTCTGCTCGGTCCACGGCCCCACCCCTCGTGTACGGCAAGTCATGGTACGCCGTGGAGGGGAGTGTTCCGGAACTCAGGCCCCAGGAGCCAGCCGTACGACCGGGACCGGCTGCCAGCTCGCCGGGCGGAGCGCCGGCACATGGGCCCCGCGCACCTCGGCGTAATCCGTGCTGCTCTCCAGCAGCCGGGTGCGCGCGGCGCGCGGGTCGGACTCCTTGTGCGCGGTCATCCGGGCGGCGACCAGGCCGGCGGCGACGGGGGTGGCGAACGACGTTCCGCTCCACTGTGCGAACCCTTCGAACATCACTTGGTCCGGTTTGCCGGGGCCGGTGGTCCCGGTGTCGGTCAACACGCCGGTGTGGCGCGGGTACTGGCAGGTGCAGGCGTAGGTGAAGCCGAACCGGCAGGCCTCGTAGGTGGTGTGCTGGTACACGTACGGCACGGGCGCGGCGAACCCGGCCAGGGAGCTGGTGAGTTGCTCACCGGGGGCGTAGACGTTGACCCAGCCGCCGTGGTTGGTGAAGCAGGCGCCGTACTCGCCGTCGCTGCGCAGCGCGCCGACCGAGAGGACCGCGTTCTCGTAGCCGGGCAGGCCGGCGTAGGCGGCGGGCCAGAACGGGGTGGCGCTGCCGTTGTTGCCGGCGGCGGCGACCAGCAGGGTGCCGGGCTGGTCGAGCAGGGCCTGCATGAAGCTCTCGACGCCGAGCAGTCCGTCGGTGCTGCCGTTCGGGGTGCCCGCGGAGAGGCTGATGACATCCGGCCACCCGTGCCGGTCCACCGCCTCGAAGAGCTTCGCGCCGAACTCCGACTCCAGGATGGCGCCCGCGTCGTTGAGGGTGTTGGTGACCGTGATGTCGGTGTTGGGGGCGAGGGCCGCGACGAGTCCGGCGATGAACGTGCCGTGGCCGACGTACTGCTGGAGGATGCCGTCGGCGTCCGTCTCCGTCAGCTGCGGGTCGCCCTGGACACGGTCGAGGAGCGGGTAGCCGCGGTAGTCGTGCACCAGACCGGTGTCGATCACCAGGACGCCGACGGCGGTGTCGGGGTCGTAGGCGCCTTCCACCGGCTGCGGGTTGGGCGTCTGGGTGAGCAGCGCGGGGAGCGGCTCGGCGGGGTTGCAGGCGTTGACCGTGGTGGACACGACGTGGTTGCGGCTGACCAGTCGGCGTCCGGCGCGGCCCTCCGCCTCCCGCAGCGCGCGCAGCGCGTGGCCGACCGCACGGTCGCCGGTCCGGTCGCCGTGGTTCGGGTCGCCGACCTGGATACGGGTGATTCCGGTGCGGTTGGTCTCCGGGCCCGCCCGGCCGACCCGGTCGGCGACCAGGCCGGTGGTGGCGGTGAAGTGGGCGCGCACGGTGTCCTCGACGGCCCGCGCCTCCTCACCGTCGCGGGCGAGGACGACCCCCTTCTCGTAGAAGAACTCGGCGGAGTCGTCCGGCCCCATCGCCAGCGGAACGTCCGGCATGGAGCGTTGGATCTGATCGAACTGCTCGTGGAATCGCTGAGGTGCCATGGCCTGTCGTCCTCCCCCGGAAACGGCGTTCTTCAGTCAGAGTCTCGCGCCTGCCGCCTGATACAGCGCCAAACCAGTGGGGCATGTATGCCCAGGCCACTACCATCCGAGGGGTGACTGCGCGAAGCGAATCGGTTACGGAACTTCTGCCGATGGTGTTCGCCGCCCCCGGCGAGGCCCTGGCACGGGCGGAGCGGGTCCTCCGGTCCGATCCGTCGCCGCTGGACGCGTCCATCGCCCACCAGGTCATCGGCATCTGGCAACGGGACTTCGGGGATCTCGGCGTCGCCCTCGACCATCTGCGGCGCGCCCGGGACTTCGCGGCGCGCGCGGACTCGGCGGAGCGGGAGGCGGACGTCCTCGCCACGCTCGGGGTCGCGCTGGTGCACGCGGGGCGCACCCGGGAGGGACTGGCCGCGTTCGAGCGCGGGGTCGCGCGGGGCAGCGGGCACACCCGGGCCCGGGTGCTGTACCGGAGGGCGTACGTCTGGTGGGTGCTGGGCCGGCACAAGGAGGCCCTGGAGGACGTACGACGGGCGATACCGGTGCTGCGGCAGGCCGACGACGTCATCTGGACGGCCCGGGCGCTGACGCTCCGGGCCACGGTGCATCTGGCGCTCGGCGCGGTGGACCGGGCGGACGCGGACTTCACGGCGGCGGAGCTGCTGTGGGAGACGACGGGCCAGGAGCACGACAAGGCGGACGCGGTGGAGAGCCGGGGCCTGGCCGCGTTCCGGGCCGGCGACATCCCGGCGGCGCTGCGGCTGCTCGCCGAGGCCGAGGAGCGGTACGCCGAGCTGGGCACACCGACGTTCATGCTGTACATCCGGCGCTGCGAGGTGCTGATGGCGGCCGGGCTCGCGCCCGAGGCGCTGGCCGAGGCGGACGCGGCCATCGCGGCGCTGGACCGGCTCGGCGGGCAGTCCACCCGCAAGGCCGAGCTGCTGCTGGCCGCCGCCCGGGCGGCGCGTTCGGCGGGGGACGCGGGGACCGCGATCGCCCGTGCCGCCGTCGCCGTGCGGCTCTTCTCGGGGCAGCGGCGCAGCTGGTGGGAGACGCACGCCCGGCTGGTGCTGATCGAGGCGCGGGTGGCGGGCGGGGCCGCTTCGGGACGGCTGGTGCAGGACGCGGCGGCGGTCGCCGACCAGCTGGCGTCCTTCGGGGCGCCGGCCGCGCCGGAGGCCTCGCTGCTCGCGGGGCGGATCGCGCTGGCGCTGGGCTGGACGGCGGACGCGGAACGGCATCTGGCGGTGGCCGCGCGCAGCCGGCACGGCGGACCGCCGCTGGCCCGGATGACCGGCTGGGCCGCGCAGGCGCTGCGCGCCCGGGCGGCCGGTTCGCGGCGGGGCGTGCTGGAGGCCTGCCGGCGCGGCCTGGACGTCCTGGACGACCACCGGATGACCCTGGGCGCCTCGGAGTTGCGGGCCCGGGCCACCGCACAGGGCGCGGAGCTGGCCGCGCTGGCCCAGCAGGCGAGCCTGGCGCACGGCGGACCGCGCCGGCTCCTGGAGTGGAGCGAACGCTGGCGGGCCACGGTCCTGTCCACTCCCCCGACCCGGCCGCCCGCCGACCCGGCCCTGCTCACCTCGCTCACCGCGTTCCGTGAGATCGCGTCCCGAGCGGAGGACGCCCGCAGGCAGGGCCGTCCGGTGCCCGCCCTGGAACGCGAACAGCGCCGTCTGGAAAGGGAGATCCGCTCCCGCACCCACCACATCCACGGTGACGCCCCCGGCGGTGGCGACCGCTTCGAACCGGCCCGGCTGCTCGACCGGCTCGGCGACGCCCGTCTGGTCGAACTCGCCGTGCTGGACGGGCGGGTGCACATCCTGCTGTGCGGACAGGGCCGGGTGCGGCGCTTCGCGGGCGGCCTGCTGGCGGAGGCGGTCGCCGAGGCGGAGCACGTCCAGGCGGGGCTGCGGCGGCTCGCGCATCCGGGGGCGGAGGGGCGGCTCGCGGTGGTGGAGGCGGCCGGGCGGCGGCTGGAGGAGCTGTTGCTGGGCGCGGCGGCGGACCAGCTCGGCTCGGGGCCGGTGGTGATCGTCCCGCCGGGGGCGCTGCACCGGGTGCCGTGGGCCCTGCTGCCCTCGCTGCGGGAGCGGGTGCTCAGCGTGTCACCGTCGGCGGGGAGCTGGCTGCGGGCCCGGGAGACCGAGCCGCCGCCGGGCGGCCGCCATGTGCTGGTCCGCGGGCCGGGGCTGGCGACCGGCGGCGCGGAGGTGCCCGAGGTGGCGGGCCGGTACGCGACGGCACGGATCCTCGAACACACGGAGGCCCAGGTTCCGCTGGTTCTGCGCGAGTTGGACGGGGCGGCGCTGGCGCACATCGCGGCGCACGGCACCTTCCGCGCCGACAGCCCGCTCTTCTCCTCGCTGCGCATGGCCGACGGCCCGCTGATCGTCCACGACTTCGAGCGCCTGGCCCGCAGCCCCTACCGGATCATCCTCTCCAGCTGCGACACCGCCCGCCTCGCCTCGGTCGGCGCCGACGAACTCCTCGGCCTGGTCACGGCGTTGCTGCCACTGGGCACGGCCGGCGTGGTGGCCAGCAGCGCGCCGGTCAACGACGCGGCCGTGGTCCCGCTGATGCTGGCCCTGCACAAGGGCCTGGGCGCCGGCCTGTCGCTGGCGGAAGCACTCCGCGACGCCCGGGCCGCCCTGCCGGGCGACGCGGTCCACCAGGCGACCGGGTGGGCGTTCGCGGCCTTCGGGGCGGCCTGAGCGGACCGAGCCACGTCGGCTGCGGCTCGGCGGGGGCGCCGCGACGGACCGGCGTCGGGGTGCGGCGCCGTCGTGGCTGGTCGCGCAGTTCCCCGCGCCCCTGCGGGGCGCTGCAGCATCACGCCGACTTCTGCTCGGGCTGCTCCACCAGCCACGGCAGTGCCGCCCGGTCGCTCGCGCCGAGGCGCGTGTACGCGCTGTAGAGGTGGTTGCCCACCGTCCGTACGGACAGGGTCAGCCGCTCGGCGATCTGGCGGTTGCTGAGACCGGCCGCGGCGAGCGTGACGATCTGCCGCTGCCGGGCGGTGAGTTCACCGAGGACCAGACCGGACAGGGCCGGGGTACGGGCGCCCTGGCAGCGGCGGGCGAGGGCGACGGCACGGGTGCGGGACATCCGGGCGGCCCGCGGGTCGCGGTGCACGCGGACCGCCTGGGCGTGCGCCTCCGCCGCGAACAGCAGCAGACCGCGTTCGGCCAGCGCCTCGCCGGCCCGGTCCAGGGCGGTCCCGTCGCCCCGCGCGAGGGCCTCCGCGTGCCGGGCGAGGACGCCGTCCAGCCGCCCGGCGACCGCCGTCGGCTCCCCCCGCCGTACTGCGCCGTAGTGCGCGAGACCCCCGTCCCCGCGCACTACGGCAGCTTCTCCCGACTCGGCGGCGGCACGGGCGAGTTCGGTACGGCAGGAGGCGTCCCCCGGCGCCGTCCGCAGTCCCTCCCTCGCCCACGCCGCCGCCTCTCGCAGCTCCCCCCGAAGCCGCGAGTACCGGGCACGCACGGCCGCGTACCCGGCCGGTACGGGCAGGCCTCCCGCGGCCAGCCACTCCCCCACCGGGGCCGCCACCTCCCGTACGTCCAAGTGGTCGACACGTTCCGCGAGTTGTTCCTGCTCGTCCTTCAGGGCGGGTTCGCACTGGCTCGGGGTGCGGGCCAGGCGGCGGGCCCGGAGCCGGCCCGCGAGGGCGCGCAGCGCGGGGCCGTGCAGCGGGTGGGCGAGGCGGACCGCGCCCCGGTCGTCGACATGGATCAGGCCCTCGCTCTCCAGCCGTTCGAGGATGCCTAGGTCGAGGCCTTCGTCGAGATGCGGCGGCAAGGGCTCGGCGAAGGCGAGGCGTTCGAGGGTGTCGCGCTCACCGGGGTCCGGCCGGTCCAGGAGGAGCCTGATCCGGTCCCGCACGGTCACGGTGAGCGGCAGCGGGCCGCGCCACGCCCACTCGGCGGTGTCCGGCACCCGGGTCAGCGCACCGGACTCGCGCAGCGCGCCGAGCAGGTCCCGCAGCAGCCGCAGATCGCCCCGGCACACCCGGTGCAGCCGGCGCACGGTGAGCGGCTCCAGAGTGCCGCCGGCGAGCAGTTGGGCGGTCTCGTCGTACGGCAGCGGCTCCAGGGCGAGACGGGTGAGGAGTTCGCCGGTCCACAGCCGGGAGACCGCGCCGGGAACGGGCGCCGGGTCGGCGGCGGCCACCACGAGCCGGGTGCGGCCGTGCACGGCGAGCTGGTGGACGAGGGCGGCCGAGGCCTCGTCGAGGAGGTGGGCGTCGTCGACGACGAGGAGCCGTACCCCCAGGAGATGCCGGATCGCCGCGGGCAGTGAGAGCCGGCCGGGGAGCAGGTGCGCGAACGCCGCGAAGGGGAGGGCGGAGGTCTGTGGGGTGCCGGTCACGCGGACGCAGTCGGTGCCCCGCACGGCCTCCGTGATCAGCCGGGTCTTGCCGCCGCCGGCCGGCCCGGTCACCACGACACCCTGCCGGCCGATCCCCAGCGACCGCCTGACCAGCTCCAGCTCGTCCTCCCGGCCGGTGAACGGCCAGGGCGGTTCGAGGGTCCGCGCATCCTGTTCGTAACTCGTCACGTGAGTATGAGTCGCGTTACTCAGCCCTGATACAGGGGGACTTGAGTAGCTCCCGACTCAGGCGGCCGGCCGGGGGGAAGGGCAGTCTGGGCGCATGACCCGACGCTACTGCTCGCTTCCGCGGCAGTCGGTCCCGGCGTTCGCCCCGGGGCTGGCCACCGAGCGGCTCGGCGCGCTGATCGGCGGGCGGCGGATGTGGGTCAACGGCACCGTCCTGCACTACTACTTCTTCGACGCCGACAACGACGCCTCGGTGATCCCGGTCCCGGGGACCGGGGAGACCCGCCGGGTGCCGTGGGCCGGTGCCGAGGAACAGCGGGACGTGGTGCGCGAGTCCTTCCGGGAGTGGCAGGACCTCGGCATCGGGGTGACGTTCGCCGAGGTCTCGGACCGGCGCGAGGCCGAGTTGCGGATCGGCTTCCAGCTGGGCGACGGCTCCTGGTCGGCGGTCGGCCGGGACGCGCTCTCGGTGGGCGCGGGCGAGCGCACCATGAACCTGGGCTGGGACCTGACCGAGGCCGGCGGCCGCTGGACGGCCCTGCACGAGATCGGGCACGCGCTCGGGATGCGGCACGAACACCAGAGCCCGTTCGCCGGGGTCCACTGGGACGACGAGGCGGTCTACACCGACCTCGCCGGCCCGCCGAACCACTGGAGCCGGGACCGGACGGACTTCAACATCCTGCGGAAGCTGGACCCGGCCGAGGCCAACGGCCCGGTGTGGGACCCGCAGTCCGTGATGCAGTTCCCCTTCGGCCCGGGGCTGGTCCTGGAGCCGGAGCAGTACCACAACGGTCTGTACCCGCCGGGTTCGCTGTCCCCGGCCGACAAGGAGTTCGTGCTCCACTGGTACCCGCCCGCCGACGGCCCGGCCGCGCTGCTGCCGTTCCGCTCGGCGCCGCTCGGCCTCGGCCCGGGCGAGCAGGCGGACTTCGCCGTGGAGCCGCCGGAGACCCGCGTGTACCGCGTGGGCACCTTCGGAGAGAGCGACTCCGTGGTGGTGGTCTTCGAGGAGCGCGACGGGGAACCGCGCTACCTCACCGGCCACGACGACGGGGGCACCCCGCACAACACCGGGATCAGGGTCCGGCTCGTCAAGGGCCGACGCTACTTCGTCCGCGTCCGTCTCCATTCCACGTGGGGGTCGGGGGAGACAGCGGTCATGTGCTGGTGACACCGGCACAGGGCCGTGACGCGGAGGTCGGACGACCACTGTCCGGCGCCGGGGGAAGCAGCCGCGCGGACGCCACCTTCGGGGGAGGGAGACGTCCGCGCGGCAGCGCCGGTGAGTGGACTCACCCGGGGGCGCGGGGCTGTATCTGATGTGCGGCTCCGCCGCGTGGGCGCGACCGGCCACGGCACACCCGCACCCGCACCCGCACCCGCACCCGCACCCGCACCCGCACCCGGCAGCGCACGGGGCCACCCCTCCCGCTAGCCGCCCAACTCCAGCGGCCGAGAGGGGTCCTTGGCCCATTCCTCGAGCGAGCCGTCGTACACGGACACGTCCTCACGGCCCAGCAGCGTGAGCGCAAGCGCCGCCCCCGCCGCCGAGATCCCCCCACCGCAGTAGAGCACCACCGGCGAGGCGTCACCCAACTCCCGTACCTTCGCGTCGAGTTCGGCGGGCGGCAGCCCTCGACCGGGAATGCTGAAGCTCCCCGGAATATGACCCCGTCGGCTGTACCGGCTGGGCACGGACCCGGCGTACCCCCCGGAGGGCAGCGCGCACACCAGCACCCCCGGCCGCTCCCCCCTGCTGATCGCCGCCACCTCCTCGATGTCCGACCAGAGTTCGGCCCGCGGCACCGGCGTCACCGGCACGGCGGCAGGCTCGGGGACGGCGTCGCCCGTGGCCACCGGCCGCCCCGCCGTCTCCCACGCGGCCAGGCCGCCGTCCAGCACCGCGGCCGGTACCGAGATGGCGCGCAGCATCCACCACAGCCGGGCGGCCCAGATACCACCGCCGGTGTCGTAGGCGACGACCTCGGCCCCCTCCCCCACGCCCAGCCGGGCCAGCGCCGCGGCCAGCGCGTCCGGGGCCGGAACGGCGAAGTGGTAGGGCGCGCCGGGGTCGGAGAGGTCCCCGGTGAGGTCGGCGTGGCGGGATCCGGGGACATGGCGCTCGGCCCAGCCGGGGTGGCCGGAGGCGGAGCGGTGGTCGCCGTCGTGGCGCGGGGAGGGCAGCAGCGCGGTGGCGTCGAGGACGACCAGCCGCGGGTCGTCCAGGTGGGTCGCGAGCCAGGTGTCGTCGACCAGGGGGCCGGGGAGCAGGGTGGTCATGGCGGCCGATCGTACGCCCGTGACCTGGACGTCTCACTGAATGGTCAGTGGCGTCCCACATCTCGGACGCGGCTTGCGCGGCACACGGGAGCTGCGGTTATGGTTTCGGCCATCTACGCGGGAGCCCCTCCCCGACCGGGCTGAGAGGGCGTCTGGGATCCGTGTGCCGCGATGGCGGGCACGGTCCCCATGGGGACGCCGACCGCACCAGAAGCGCTTTGCGCCCCGCGTAGGAGTACACGTGTCCACAGCAGTAGAGCCGCAGTCCCCGGTGCCCCACCGCGCTGCCCGCTCCTGTTGTCGTCGCGTCCGCTGTTCTCGCGCCTGGTGTCGTCGGTCCCGCTGACCGCCGCCTTCCCCGCATCCCGCTCACCCCCTCGCGCCTGCGCGCACCGCCTTCGGAGTACCCCCATGCCGCACATACGGGTCATGCTCGACTATTTCCATCCATGGCCTAATTCAGCCGGTCTCTACGTCGCCCGTGCCCGTCGCTGGTACGCGGCCGCGGGGCTGGACGTCGAACTCGTGGTGCAGGATCCGGGGCGCGGGGACACCCTGGAGTACCTGGCCCGGGGTGAGGTGGACTTCGGGATCTTCCCGCCGAACCGGCTGCTCGCCCGCCGGGCGGCGCTCGGGCAGCCGCTGGTCGCGGTCGCCGCCGTCAACCACCGTGGCCTGGAGGCGATCCAGACCACGACCTCGACCGGCATCAGCCGCCCCCGCGACCTGGCCGGCCGCCGGCTCGCCTTCAACCCGACCCCGCGCGGGCGGGCCATGGTCCGCCATCTGGTGGCGGCGGACGGCGGCGACCCGGACACGGTGATCACGGTCGACGCGGGCGCCCGTGAGCTGACCGTGGACGACATCGAGGCGGGCGAGGCGGACGCGACCTTCGGCAACTACTGGTCCTGGGACGCCCTGCGCGGCGACCTGCCCGAGCGGCGGCGCCTGACCTGGCCGGTCGACGAGATCGGCGCGCCCCGCTATCACAGCTACCTGCTCGGCACGAGCGAGCGGCTGTGTGACGAGCAGCCGTCCCTGGTACGGGACTTCCTGACCGTGACGGCCCGCGGATACGCCACCGCGGCCGGGGAGCCCGACGCCACCCTGGAGATGCTGGAGCGGGTCATCCCGTACTTCCCCCGCCCGCTCATCGCCCGCTCCCTCGCCCTGATCGCACCCACGTGGACCGACCCGCAGGGGCGCTGGGGTGTGATCGACGAGGACCGGATGGGCCCGTACGCGCACTGGCTCGCCGAGAACGGTGCCATCGCGCACGACCACGACTGGCACCGGTCCTTCACCAACAGCCTGCTGGACGTGACCGCATGACCCTGCTCACCCGGCGGCTCGCCGTCGACTTCAAGCGGGTGGACAGCGCGCTGTGTCGGGCCTGACCGCCCCGCCCCGCCGCCCGACTCCTCTCCCCCGTACGAAGGACCCCTCCAGCATGCTCCGCCGCACCGCGCTGTCGGCCCTGGCCGCCACGACACTGTTCGCCGTCACCACCGCCTGCTCGGCCGATGCCGACTCCACGGCGGCTGCCAAGGACGGCACCACCACCGTCACCCTGGCCCTGGACTGGACCCCCAACACCAACCACACGGGCATCTACGTCGCCCAGGCCAAGGGCTGGTTCAAGGACGCGGGGATCGACCTGAAGATCATCCCCTACGGCTCGACCGCGCCGGAGACCCTGATCGCCGGCCACAAGGCCGACTTCGGCATCTCCTACCAGGAGGGCGTCACCACGGCCCGCGCCGCCGGCCAGGACATCACCTCCGTCTACGCCGTCACACAGAAGACGGACGTGACCGTCTCGGTGCGCGCCGACCGCACCGACATCACCTCGCCCAAGGACCTGGACGGCAAGACGTACGCGGGGTTCGGCGCCCCCTACGAGAAGCCGCTCCTCCAGAAGGTGATCAAGAACGCGGGCGGCAGGGGCGACTTCAAGCAGGTCACCCTCAACACCTCGGCGTACGCCGCGCTGTACGCGGGCAGGGCGGACTTCGCGATGCCGATGCCGACCTGGGAGGGGCTGGAGGCGAAGCTCAGCGGGAAGCCGCTGAAGGACTTCCAGCTCTCCGACTACGGTTTCCCGGCGATCTACTCGACGCTGATCGCGTCCTCCGACCAGTTCCTGAAGAAGAACCCGGCGGTGGCGAAGAAGTTCCTGGCCGCCGTCGACAAGGGCTACCGCTACGCGGCGGACAACCCCGACCGGGCCGCCGACCTGCTCATCGCCGCCAACAAGAGCGTGCTCACCAACAGCGAGCTGGTGAAGGAGAGTTCGCAGCTGCTGGCCAAGGAGTACTACAGGGGCGCCGACGGCACCACCGGCACCCAGAGCGCCGCGCGCTGGAAGGCCTTCGCCGACTTCGAGTACGGCGCCGGACTGCTCGTCGACGCGAACGGCAAGGAGCTCACGAAGGCGCCGGACACCTCGACGTTCTTCACCGACGCCTACCTCCCGGCCGCCAAGTGAGGTCCGTGCTGCGGTCGTTGTGGCCGCCCCTGCTGGTGCTCGCCGTGGTCGTGGGCGGCTGGCAGCTGTACGTGACGGCGGCCGGCGTCGACCCGACCACGCTGCCCTCCCCCGCCCGGGTGGCCGAGCAGGGCTGGGCGAACCGCCAGGACCTGTGGGACCAGACGCTGCCCACGCTCCAGGAGACGCTGCTCGGGTTCGCGCTGTCGTTCGCGGCGGCCTGGCTGGTGGCCGTGCTGCTCGACTTCTCCGCCGCCGCCCGCCGGGGCCTGTACCCGCTGCTGGTCGCCTCGCAGACGATCCCGATCGTCGCCGTGGCGCCCCTGCTGATCATCTGGTTCGGCTTCGGGCTGCTGCCGAAGATGCTGGTGGTGACGCTGACGACGTTCTTCCCACTGGCCGCCAACCTGGCCGCGGGCTTCGCGGCGACCGACCGGGAGGCGATGCGGCTGCTGCGCTCGCTCGGCGCCGGGCGGTGGCGGTCGTTCCGGCTGGTGCGGGTGCCGAGCGCGATGCCGTACTTCTTCGCGGGGCTGCGGGTGAGCATCACCTACGCCGTGGTCGGCGCGGTGTTCGCCGAGTACGCGGGCGCCGAGTCGGGGCTCGGCATCTACATGCAGGCCCAGAAGAGCGCGTTCCGGACCGACCTCGTCTTCGCGGCGGTGGCGGTGACGGCCGCGCTGAGCATCGCCCTGTTCGGGGCCACGTATCTGCTGCAGCGGCTGGTGCTGCCCTGGGAACGGAAGGAGCGGCGGCCATGAGCGGTCTCCGTGTCGAGCGGGTGAGCAAGTCGTTCGGGGACCTCGACGTCCTGCGCGATCTCGAACTCACCGTGCAGCCCGGCGAGTTCGCCGCCGTCATCGGGCCCAGCGGCAGCGGCAAGAGCACCCTGTTCAACCTGGTGTCGGGGCTCGACCGGCCGACCTCCGGACGGGTGCTGGTGGAGGGCGAGCCGGCCGGGGTGGAATCCGGCAAGGTCGCCTACATGCCGCAGAAGGACCTGTTGTTCCCCTGGCGGACGGTCCTCGACAACACCGCGCTGGGCCTGGAGGCGCAGGGCGTGCGGAAGAAGGAGGCGCGGGCGCGGGCCGGTGCGCTCTTCGCCGACTTCGGCCTCGACGGCTTCCAGCAGGCGTATCCCTCGCAGCTCAGCGGCGGCATGCGGCAGCGGGCCGCGCTGCTGCGCACGGTGGTTCTGGAGCGGCCGGTGCTGCTCCTCGACGAGCCGTTCGGCGCGCTGGACTCGCTGACCCGCACCGAGATGCAGCTGTGGCTGGCCGGCATGTGGCAGCGCCACCGCTGGACGGTCGTCCTGGTCACCCATGACATCCGGGAGTCGGTGCTGCTCGCCGACACCGTCCACGTCCTGTCCCCGCGCCCGGCCACGGTGGTCGACCGGGTGGAGGTCCCGCTGCCCCGTCCGCGCGGCGCCGACGACTTCACGGCGCCCGGGTTCGCGGCGACGGAACGCCGGATCCTGGACTCCCTGCGCGGCACGACGGCGGTGAGAACGCCGTGACTTCGCATCTCGCCCACGGTCTGGGCACCGAGCCGGTCGAGCCGGACTGGCCGGCGCTGACCGACACCGAGGTCACCGCCGTCACCGGTCCCGCCCGGGTGGTGTGGCGCAGTCCGCGTCCGCTTTCGGCGGCCGCCGTGGTGGAACGGGACGGGCGACGGCTGTTCGTGAAACGCCACCATGTCTCCGTACGCGCCTCGCGGGGCCTGGCGGAGGAGCACGCCTTCCTGCGCCATCTGCGGGCGCGCGGGGCGCCGGTGGTGGAGGTCCTGGACCTGGTGGAGCGCGGCGAGTGGACGTACGAGGTCCACTCGACCGGGACCGGCACGGACCTGTACCGGGACGCGCTGTCCTGGTCGCCGTTCCAGGGTACGGCCCATGCCCGGGCGGCGGGCGAGGCACTGGCCCGGCTGCACCTGTCGGCGGAGGGCTTCACCGCACCGCGCCGCTCACCGCAGCCGCTGGTCGCCTCGTTCACGGTGTTCGCGGCCCCGGACCCCTGGGCCGCGCTGAACACGTACACGGCCGAACGGCCCCGGCTGGCGGGGGCGTTGGCGGACTTCCCCTGGCACGAGGACACCCGCCGCGTGCTGCTCCCGCTCCACGAGCGCCTGGCCCCGCACCTGCCGGGTCTCGCCCCCCTGTGGACCCACAACGACTGGCACGCCTCCAACCTGCTGTGGGGCGAGGACGGTGCGGTCGCCACGGTCCTGGACTTCGGGATGAGCGACCGGACCACCGCGGTGCACGACCTGGCCACCGCCCTGGAGCGCAACACCGTGCAGTGGCTGGACCCCGACCGCCCGGTCCAGGAGAAGCACGCGATCGAGCTGCTGCACGGATACCAGTCGGTACGCCCGCTCACCGCCGCCGAGTCGGCGGCCCTGCCCGCCCTCCTGCCGCTCGTGCACGCCGAGTTCGCCCTGTCCGAGCTGGACTACTTCCACGGGGTCACCCGGTCACGGGAGAACGCCCGGCTGGCGTACGAGTACTACGTCGGCCATGCCGAGTGGTTCTCCGGAGCGGTCGGCCACCGGCTCCTTGAGCTGGTGGCCGCGCAGGTGTGAGCCTCAGCGCCGACGCCATTCCGCCGCGAGGAGTTCGTAGGAGCGGACGCGGTCGGCCTGGGCGTGGGTGATCGTCGTGATGAGCAACTCGTCGGCGCCGGTGGCCTCCTGGAGCTGTTCCAGGCGGTCGGCGACGTGCTGCGGGCTGCCCACGAACTGGGTGTCGAGGCGGTCCTGGACCAGCTCCCGGTCCTCGTCCGTCCAGACGTGGGCCCGGGCCTCGTCGGGGGTGGGGAACGGGATGGCGCCCTCGGCGGTGCGGATGCTGCGCACCCAGGCGCCGTACCCGGTGGCGAGTTCGCGGGCGGTGGCGTCGTCCTCGGCGACCACGACGTCGGCGGAGACGCTGACATACGGCTTGTCGAGAACGTCCGAGGGCTGGAAGTACGACCGGTAGCCGTCCACCGCCTCCAGGACCGTGGCCGGGCTGACGTGGTAGTTGGCGGCGAAGCGCAGGCCCCGCTCGCCCGCGGTCCGGGCGCTCTCGCCGCCGCTGCTGCCCAGGATCCACACCTCGAGCTCGGCACCCTCGCCGGGCACGACGTGGGCCTCGACGCCGTCCTCGGTGCGGTAGGTCCCGGCCAGCAGGGCGAGGATGTCGTCGATCTGTTCGGCGTAGTCCTGGGACTCGGCGCCCGGGAGCAGCAGCAGCTTGCGGTGGAGCGCGATCCGTGGGGAGCCGAGGAGGCGGGCGAAGGAGAAGCGGGGCGGGATGACCAGGCCGTTGGGGGCCCGGCCGTCGACCACCGGGGTCGTCGTCGGGCCCTCCGTCCGCTCCGCGGGCGGGCGGCCGCCGGAGCGGCCGAGGCCGAGGTCGAGGCGGCCCGGGTGCAGGGCGTCGAGGAGGCCGAACTCCTCGACGGTGGACAGCGCGGTGCGGTGCCCGAGCTGTACGGCGCCGGAACCGAGCCGGATGGTGGAGGTCGCGGCGGCGGTGAGCGCCAGGACCACCGCGGGCGACGTGCCGGCCACCCCCGGGTTGAGGTGGTGCTCGGCGAACCAGTAGCGGGAGTAGCCGAACTCCTCGGTGCGCTGGGCGAGTTCGATGGAGTTGCGCAGCGCGTCGGCGGCGGTGGCGCCGCTCGGGACCGGTACCAGGTCGAGGACGCCGAGGGGGATGTCAGACATGTGCGGGCTCCTCGGCGGCGGGGAGTACGGGTGCCCACGGGAAGGGTGGGTCGGGGATGTCCTTGCGCAGGACCGGGGCCACCGCGGACTGGAACAGCTCCAGCGAGTCGCGGTGCTGGGTGTCCGTCAGCCCGCTGGCATCGGCGTGCAGATGGAGGACCGTGTGCCCGAACTGGTCGTGGTAGCGGTGCACTTTCTCGATGACCTGTTGCGGACTGCCGATCAGCGCCGAACTGCGCTCGACGAAGTCCTCCAGGGTCTCGAAGACGACCGGCAGCCCGGCGCGGCGGAAGAAGGCCAGGTTCGCCTCGAACACCGGGCGGTAGGCGGCCAGCGCCTGCCGGCTGGTGGGCGCCACGAGGACGCCTGCCGTGCCCGCGCCGACGGCGATGTCCGCCGGGTCGTGGCCGTGGTGCTCCCATCGTTCCCGGTAGTAGCGGATCAACTCGGCGTAGGGCTCGATGGGGTTGGTGACGTTCGCGGAGAACAGCGGGTCGCCGTAGCGGGCGGCGAGGTCGACGGACTCCTTGCTGGTGGCGCTGCCGTGCCAGACCCGGACCGGCCGCTGGTAGGGGCGCGGCCAGACCTCGGCGTCCGTCAGTTCCGGCCGGAACCTGGTCTTCGCCGTCACCTTGTCCTGCCGCCACAGCCGCCGGAACACCTCGTAGCTCTCGGCGTTGCGGTCCCACTGGTCCTCGGGCGTGACATGGAACAGCTCGCGCTGGGCGGTGCCGTTGCCCTTTCCGATGATCAGGTCGAGGCGGCCCTCGGAGAGGTGGTCGAGGGTCGCGTAGTCCTCGTACGCCCGGACCGGGTCCAGCAGGCTCAGCGTGGTCACCGCGGTGAAGAGCCGGATGCGCCGGGTGAGCGCGGCGACATGGCTGAGCACCACCGTCGGCGAGGAGGAGATGAACGGGCGTTCGTGCCGCTCCCCCACCCCGAAGCCGTCGAAGCCGAGTTCCTCGGCGAGCACGGCGTTGTCGAGGACCTCCCGGAACCGCTCGTGGGTGGACTTCTGTCTCCCCGTGACCGGATCCGGGCGATGCACGATCAGGGTGATCGCCAGGAACTTCACGACGCCACCCGCTCGCCGCGAGGCGTGTCGGGGTGGGCCAGGCCGAGGTGGTCGCGCAGCGTGGTGCCCTCGTACTCGGTGCGGAAGACGCCCTGTTCCTGGAGCAGCGGTACGACCGTGTCCGCGAAGGCGTCGAGGCCGCCGGGGGTGATGTGCGGGACCAGGATGAAGCCGTCGGAGACGTCCGCCTGCACGAAGTCGTTGATGGTGCGGGCGACGGTGGCCGGGGAGCCGACGAAGGTCTGCCGGTTGCCGGTGTTGATCACGAGGTCGCGGATGGACCACTTGTTGGCCTCGGCGAGCTCGCGCCACTCGCGGGCGATGGCGATCGGGTCGCGGTACATCCGGACCTGCGCGCGGCCCCGGGAGATGTGCTCCTCGCTCACCAGCGGGTCCACGTCGGGCAGCGGTCCTTCGGGGTCGTACGACGACAGGTCCCGGTTCCAGACGAACTCCAGGTGCTTGAGGGCCGTCGCACCGCTGACCTGCTGGCGGCGGACCTGGTGGGCGATCTCCTCGGCCTCCTCGTCGGTGTCGCCGAGGACGAAGCTGGCGGCGGGCAGGATCAGCAGGTCCTCGGGGCGGCGGCCGTACCTGGCGAGGCGGGACTTCACGTCGGTGTAGAAGGCCTGGCCGGCGTCGAGGGTGGCGTACCGGCTGAAGATCGCGTCGGCACCGGAGGCGGCGAACTCGCGGCCCTCGTCGGACTCGCCGGCCTGGAAGATCACCGGGCGGCCCTGCGGGGAGCGCGGCACGTTGAACTGGCCGTGGATGTCGAACTGGGGGCCCTTGTGCACGAAGGAGCCGGCCCTGGCGTCGCTCAGGAAGGTGCCGGTGGCCTGGTCGGCGAGGATCTCGTCGCCGTGCCAGGAGTCGAAGAGCTCGTTCGCGGTGGCGAGGAACTCCTTGGCGCGGGAGTAGCGCTCGTCCTGCGGCAGGAAGCCGCCGCGCCGGAAGTTCTCGCCGGTGAACGCGTCCCAGGAGGTGACCACGTTCCAGGCGGCCCGGCCGCCGGAGAGGTGGTCGAGGCTGGCGAACTGGCGGGCCACCTCGTAGGGCTCGTTGAAGGTGGAGTTGATGGTGCCGGTCAGCCCGAGGTGCTCGGTGACGGCGGCCAGCGCGGCCAGGACGGTGAAGGTGTCGGGGCGGCCGACGACGTCCAGGTCGTATATCTTCCCGCCCTGTTCGCGCAGCCTCAGGCCCTCGGCGAGGAACAGGAAGTCGAACCTGGCGCGTTCGGCGGTCTGCGCGAAGTGTGTGAAGGAACTGAACTCGATGTGGCTGCCGGCGGCCGGGTCGCTCCACACGGTGGTGTTGTTGACGCCGGGGAAGTGCGCGGCCAGGTGGATCTGCTTCAGTGGCTTGCTCATGTCGGGTGCGGTCCTTCCGGCTCAGGCGGTGGCAGCGGCTGCGTAGCGGTTGGCGGGGCGGGCGAGCCCGAGCAGGCCGCGCAGGGTGTCGGCCTCGTAGGCGGTGCGGAAGCGGCCGCGGCGCTGGAGTTCGGGGACCAGGTCCGCGGTGATGCGCGGCAGGTCGTGACCGAGGACGGCGGGCCGCAGCCGGAAGCCGGTGAGGCCTTCAGCGGCGAACTCCTCCAGGAGGTCGGCGAGTTCGGCCGCCGTTCCGGTGAAGATCCGGGCGTCGCTGGTGAACGCGGAGCCGTCGAGGGCGTCGAGGCGTTCCTTGCGGGCGGCGGCCGCGGCCTGGTCGTCGTCCAGGAAGACCACGAGGTCACCGAAGACGTGCACGGTGTCGCCGGCCCGGCCGGCGGCCTCCTGCTCGGCGCGGATCTCGGCGACGATGGCACGGGCGTCGGCGCCGTCCCGCGGGGTGACGTAGCCGACGTCGGCCTGCCGGGCGATCAGCCGGTAGGGGACGGTCTGGTGGCCGAGGGCGGTGACGAGCGGCTGGCCCTGCGGCGGGCGCGGGGTGATGGAGGGGCCCTTGACGCTGAAGTGCCGGCCCTCGAAGTCGATGTAGTGCAGCTTGTCCCGGTCGATGAAACGGCCGGTGGCCGCGTCCCGGATCTCGGCGTCGTCCTCCCAGCTGTCCCAGAGCCGGCGTACGGCCTCGACGTGGTCGGCGGCCTCGTCGAAGTGCTCGGCGAGCCGCTCCTGCCCGGCCGGTGAGCGCAGCCCGGCGAGGTCGATCGGCGGGAAGGTACGGCGGCCGAAGTGGTCCGCCTCGTGCGGGCGGGCGGAGATCTGCACCCGCAGGCCGGCCCGGCCGGTGCTCACGTAGTCGAGGGTGGCGATCGCCTTGGAGATGTGGAACGGCTCGGTGTGGGTGGCGATCACCGTCGGCACCAGGCCGATGTGGCGGGACAGCGGCGCGATCCGGGACGCGATCAGGACGGCGTCCAGCCGGCCGCGGACCTGGTCGGTGCGGCCGTCCAGTTCGCCGTAGTGCGAGGACTGCAGGCCGAGGCCGTCCTCGATGGTGACGAAGTCGACGAGACCGCGCTCGGCCTCGGCGACCAGATCGGCCCAGTATCCGGCGGTGAACAGGTCGCGGGGGCGGGCGACCGGCTCGCGCCAGGACGCGGGGTGCCAGCCGGTACCGTCCAGGGCTACGGCGAGGTGCAGATGGGAAGCGGGAGATGAGGACACAGGGGTGCCTTCCTGAAGGTCCGTACGAGGGCGCGCCGGAGAAGGGGGCGCTGCGGGGACGACTGGTCAGGAACAACAGAGCGCGCCGGCCACGCGCTGGAGGTCGATGTGCGGCCGGGAGTGCAGGACGGTACGGCGGCTGGGGCTGAGGACACGTGTCACGTCCCGCACCTCCCGGCCTGCTCCGCGTACATCTCGTCGTGAGTCACAACAGACCGGGTTCGGTGGTTGTTCCCGGGCTGCGCAGCAGCAGGGTGCGGCCGCGCAGCCGCTCGGTGAAGCCGATCGACTCGTAGAGCCGGATCGCGTTCGCGTTGCCCGGGGCCGCGTGCAGGAACGGGGTGTCGCCGCGCTCCCGGATCCCGGCGGCGGCCGCGCGGACGAGGCGGGTGGCAAGACCCCGGCCCCGGTGCTCCGGGTCGGTGCAGACGGCGCTGATCTCCGTCCAGCCGGGCAGCCGCAGCCTCCCCCAGCCTTCGGCCGGGGGGAGCCCCGTCTCGCTTCGCTCCGCGAGGTGGGCGTGCGGGCCGGTGAGGGCCGACCAGACGGCGTTGTCGAGCGGGGACGTATCGGGTGCGAGCGGGGCCCCGCTTCCGTGGCGGTCGGTCTGGAGGGTCACGGAGGCGGGGTCCCTTCTCGCCTGGCGGGTTCTGCGGGGGTTTTTCTTGACGGTTGGTCAGGAGTTGTCGAGCGGCAGTCCGGGCGGGTTGACCTCGGACTTGGCGACGGCCTCGTTGGAGAGGTTGTAGGCCTTGAGCCACTCGGCGTACTGGCCGTTCTTGATCAGGTAGTTGATGGCGTCGGCGAGCGGCTTGGCGAGGCCGCTGTCCTTCTTCGCGGTGGCCGCGATCAGACCCTGGAGGCTGCCGCCCGCGCCGGAGTAGGTGCCCGCGGTGCGGGTGGCGTTGGGCGTGTTCGCGGTCTGCCTGTTGTGGTAGGCGATGCCGGGGTTGGGGCCGAGATAGGCGTCGATCTTGCCGCTGTTGAGGGCCAGGTAGACGCTGTTGCTGTCCTGGTAGTACTTGACCGCGAGCTTCTTGCCCTCCTTGGCCAGCTTGGCCTTCCACTCCAGGAGGATCTTCTCCTGGTTGGTGCCGGCGCTGACGGAGACGGTCTTGCCGGCCAGGTTCTCGTAGTTCCCGCCGAAGTTCCAGGTGCTCTTCTTCGGAACGGTGAAGGCGAGGTTGTCCTGCCGGTAGGAGGCGAACTCGTACTTCTTCTTCCGCTCCTCGGTGTCGGTGATGTTGGAGAGGGCCACGTCGACCTTGCCGCTGTCGATGCCGACGAACATGTTCTCCCAGGTGAAGTTCTTCACCTCGGGTGTGAGGCCGAAGACCGCGGCGACCAGCCGGGCCAGGTCGGGTTCGGAACCGGTGAGGGTCTTCTGGTCGCTGCCCACGTAGGCCAGCGGCGGGAACCCGGCGGGCAGCGCGCCCTCGCCGATGACGAGCTTGCCGCTCTTGCGGACGGCGGCGGGCAGTTCGGCGCTGATGGACTTGACCTCGGAGACCTTGATGGTGGTCTGCTGGGCGGCGCCGTTGGAGACCTGTCCGATGACGACCTCGCCGCTCTTGGCGCTGCCGGTCGTGGTGGCCGCGTCGCTGTCGCCCCCGCAGGCGGCGAGCCCGGTGGCGAGGGTCGCGACGGCGGTCGCCGTGGTGAGGCCGCGGATCAGGCTGCGTCGGGAGAGGAGCGTGGGCATGGCTGTCCTTCGTGTTCGAGCGAAAGGTGAGAGGTCGAGCGGGAGATGAAAGGGAGCAGGCCGTTCAGAGGACCTTGCGCAGGAAGTCCCGGGTCCGTTCGTGCCGCGGATGGTCGAGGATCTCGGCGGGTGGGCCCTGTTCGACGATCTTTCCGCCGTCGATGAAGACGATCCGGTCGGCGACCTCGCGGGCGAAGCCGATCTCGTGGGTGACGATCACCAGGGTGGTGCCGCTGGACGCCAGGTCCTTGATGACGGCGAGGACCTCGCCGACCAGCTCGGGGTCGAGCGCGGAGGTCGGCTCGTCGAACAGGATGATCCCGGGGCGCAGCGCGAGGGCCCGGGCGATGGCCACGCGCTGCTGCTGACCGCCCGAGAGCTGGCGTGGATAGGCGCCGACGCGCTCGCCGAGGCCGACCCGTTCGAGGAGTTCCTTGGCCAGCCGCTGGGCCTCCGGCCTGGTCAGCTTTCCGGTGGCGACGGGTGCGGCGGCGACGTTGTCGAGGACCGTCAGGTGCGGGAACAGGTTGAAGTTCTGGAAGACGAAGCCGATCCGGCTGCGCTGGGCCAGGATGGCGCGTTCGCTCAGTTCCTTGAGACCGTCACCGTGGCGTTTGACCCCGATCAGCTCGCCGCCGACGCTGACGTAGCCGGACTCGGGCTTCTCCAGGTGGTTGACGACCCGGAGCAGCGTGGACTTTCCGGAGCCGGACGGGCCGAGGACGACGGTGACCTCGCCGGGGCGGACGGTCAGGTCGATGCCGTCGAGGACGCGGTGGGCGCCGTACGACTTGTGGACGTCGTGGATCTCCAGGGCGGCCGGCGCGACGTCCGGCGCCTTCTCCGGTGCGGTGGTCATACGGCGGCCTCCCGGCGTATCCGTTCCCGCAGGCCGGCCAGGCCGGTGCGGAGTCTCTGGAGAGGGGTCGGCGGCAGCGTGCGGGTGGCGCCGCGGGCGAAGTACCGCTCGACGTAGTACTGCACGACGGAGACGGCGCTGGTCAGGATCAGGTACCAGACGGTGGCGACGAGCAGCAGCGGCACGATGTCACCGGGGTAGGTGCTGCCCATGGACTGCACCGAGCCGAAGAGGTCGAGCAGCGAGACGTAGAACACCAGGGACGTGCTCTTGATCAGGCCGATGAGCTGGTTGACGTAGTTCGGCACGATGGAGCGCAGGGCCTGCGGGAAGACGATCCGGGTGAACTGGTAGCCCTTGGGCAGGCCGAGCGCGGCGGCCGCCTCGTGCTGGCCCTGGTCGACGGAGAGGATGCCGCCGCGCACCACCTCGGACGCGTAGGCCGCCTCGTTGAGGCTGAGGCCGATCACGGCGATGGCCATGTCGGTGGCGAGCTTCGACTCGTCGAAGGTGACGAAGGACGGGCCGAAGGGCACACCCAGGCTGAGCGTCTTGTAGAGGGCGGAGAAGTTGTAGAGGAAGATCAGCAGGACGATCAGCGGGATCGAGCGGAACAGCCAGGTGTAGGTCCAGCTCACCGCCCGCAGCACCGGACTGCCGGAGAGCCGGGCGAGGGCGAGTACGACGCCGCCGAGCAGGCCCAGTACGGCGCTGAGCGCGGCGACTTCGAGGGTGACGACGAGCCCGTCGAGGATGGTGGGGCGCAGGAACCAGTAGCGGAAGCGGTCCCACTGGTAGAAGGGGTTGCTGGCCAGCCCGTGCACGAACTGCGCGACGAGCACCAGGACGACGGCGGTGGCGATCCACCGGCCGGGCCGGCGCAGTGGCTGAACTCGCTGGCTTTTCAGAGGCTTTGACGGTACGTCAGTGGGTGGTGGCGCCTCGGCAACGGACAGGACGCCTGGGGGTTCACTCATGGCGGGCTCCGGCGGAGTCGGACACCCCGGATCACACGGCCGGGGCCGCGGCACCGCACCGCGTCGGGACACGGCACAGGTGCGCGGGGGCGCGCGGGACACGGGATGGGGCGGACGGCTTCGCACCGGGGCGGCCGGTGCTTCGACGAGGACGCTGGGACGCGAGGCTGCGGGAGCCGCGCTGCGGGCGAGGCGGAAAGGCCTGGTCAGACCCGACAGCGGGCGCGGCCCGGTGCGGTACACGCGCTACACAGGGCGCTGTTGACGCGGAGCAGGTCGACGGCGCGGTCGGCGACCAGCGGGCTCGGATACGGCTGTACGCAGCCCTGGGTGCGGCCCTCGGCCGACCTGGAAGCTGCGTACATGTTCCGTCACCTGTCGCTGTTGTGGCGGCCCCTGGGGGCCTCGCGCTTACCGAACATCGTCATCCGGTCCGGTCGTCACCTGGGGCACCCCACCGCGGTGCGAGGGTTGCCGGTCAGCAAGCCAGGGCTTGACGCTGACGCTCTTGACCGTTCTGGTCCGTAAGTTAGGCAGCCGTCCGAACGAATGTCAACGCCTGTCCGACTGGCGAAACGGTTCGGACCGCTCTCACCTGCGCGGAGCGCCGGGAGCGTCCGCCGCGTGGCCCGCCCAGTCCAGGATCTGGACGGCCGCACCGGCGGCCTCCAGGCCCTGGCAACGGCCGTGGTGGCGGCGGGCGATGCCGTCGAGGTCCAGATGGGCGCCGAAGGCCGGGTGGGCGGCCAGCCGGCGGGCGTAGGCCCACAGCACCGGGTGGCCGGCGATGGCGTGCACGGCGGCGGCGTCCAGGTGGTTGCGGTGCACGGTGTCGAGTTGCACCAGGGACACCCACAACTCGACGTCCGCGGCCGTGAGTTGCCCGCCGACCAGGAACTCCGTCCCGGTCAGGCGGTGTTCCAGCTCGTCCAGGGCGGCGAGCAGCGTCTCCAGCGCCTCCGGGTCGCCGCCCTCTCGGCCGGCGTGCTGTGCCGCCTGTTCGATGTCCTCCGCGCAGAGCCGCTCGACCTCCTCGATCCCGGCCTCGGCACCGCACGGGTACAGCCGGACGCCGCCGTCGCCGAAGTGGCGGTCCAGGTCGCGCAGGATGTCCCGGCTGTGGGTGCTGACGATCCGGCCCGACCAGTCGTCACTGAGCACCGGTGCGAGGGCCGGTCCCGAGTAGTGGTGGGCGCTCGCCTCGTACAGCGGGCGCAGCGCCGTGTGGCTGCCGTCGGGACAGTCCGGGACGGCGGCCAGGAAGGTGACCGGACAACAGTCGTCGAGGGCCAGCAGGCTGTGGCCGACGGCGATGCGGAGGCCGTCGGGGCAGGCGGTGGCGAGGTGGAGCCGGTAGCGGCGCGGCACGGCGTAGTGCCCGCTGCGGGCGTCCCGGCCGATGCGCCCGCGGAAGGCGGGGCCGGTGCGGACGGACGGAACGGCGGCGAGCGGAGTGATGGACATGCGTCTCCCCGGGGGTAGGGGCGCGCGGACGTACGCGCGGCGGAAGCGTTCGTCGGTGGGTGGGCGCTCGGTGGGCGGGCGCCCGATGGCCGGACGCTCGATGGGTGGGCGTTCGGCGGACGGGCGTTCGGCGAGTGCGGCCGGCTACGGGCGCCCGGCCGGTCACGGCCGGGCGGCGGGTACGGCCGGCGGTGGGTGCTCAGCCGGTGCGGCTGATGGCGCTGCACACGCGCTGCAGATCGATGTGCAGGCGGGAGGTGAGCAGCGGGACGGGGCAGGGCGTGCGGTTCCCTCGGCGCTGTCTGCCGGTGACCGTGCGCAGCCGACCCATCTTTCCCTACCTTTTCACTAGGATTCCCACCTGGAGTGTCGATCGGCCTCCGCGTGCCGTCAAGGGGGCGTCCACGCCTGGGACGGCCGGCCCGGCTTGCCGCGGGGCGCCAGGGGATGTCCGCTGGAGGCGCAGGCCGAGTGACAGGAGCCGGATGCGATGAGCGAGCCCCCGGGTCCCGGGCCCGTGCCCGGCGCCGTGCCCGAGACCTTCTTGTTCGCCTGCCGGCGGTGCGGCGAGGTCTGGGAGGCCACCTTCCAGGCGGTGTTCTTCACCGACCCGATCGCCGACCCGGACCTGCGCAGCACCCAGGAGTACGTCGACGAGGCCGGCCGGGCCGTGCGGTCGCCGCTCACCGACGCGGTGTGCCCGCGCTGCGGCAGCCGGAAGGTGGGGATCACGGTTCCCGGATCATGACGCTCACCCGGATGGCACGCGCGGGTGGTCGGCCACCGTGCCGGGTGGTGGCGTGGAGGGACGTACCGCCGTTGCCCGCGCAGTGACGCAGCACCGCTGCCCCCGCGGAGCGACGTACCGCGTTCCCGAGGAGGCAGTCGCGATGATCCGTCCGTCCCGACCCGTGCGTGTTCTCGTCTCGGCCCTGGCGGCGGGGATCCTGCTCGCCACGGCGGCCTGCACGGACGAGAGCGGCGGCCCCGAGGCCGTGTCCGTCTCGCCGGCCGGCGAGCACTCGCCCGCGTCCCCGTCGGCGACCCCCGCCCTCACCGGGGCGGGCGCGCAGGCCGCGCTGATCACGCCGGCCGACATCGAGGACAACTGGCAGCTGGCCAAAGACGCGGCGACCTGGCGCAACTCGATGCTGGTCGGCAAGGTCGACGTGGCCGACTTCCTCACCGCCAAGTCGGATGCCGCCGACTGCCAGCGCCTCCTCGACGGCCTGTACTCCGACAGCCTCCTCGGCCGCGCGTCGGGCGCCTCCGGGCTGCGCGGGTTCACCTCGGAGGACTCCCGGATGCTGTACCAGGTCGGCGACTACGGCTCGGCGAACCTGGACGCCACGCTGGCCTGGCTGAAGACCCTGCCGGACAAGTGCAGCCAGTTCACGGCCACCGGCAAGGACGGCGGCCGGCGGACCGTGCAGGTCGTGTCGGCGAAGGTGCCGAAGTCGGGCGACGCGCGCGAGGCCCTGACGGTGACCGTCCAGGGCAACGCCAACGGCCGGTCCGCCACCTTCACCACGGACGTGGCGGTGCTGCGGATCGGCGCCTCCGGGGCGGCGGTCACCAACGGCAGCCTGTCCGGCGTCGACCACGACAGCACCGCACTGGCCGTGCAGACCGGCGGCCAACGCCTCAAGGACGTGCTGTCCGGCAAGACCCCGGCGCCGATGCCGAGCCAGTTCGACTAGCTCGGTCGGCTGCGGGCCCTCGGAGCCGGTCTGGGCGGTGCCTGTTCGCCGTTGTCGCGGTGCCGTGCGACGAGGAGTTCGTCGCGGGTGCCGAAGCGGACCAGGTGGCGGCCGACGACGCCCTGGCCTACTCGTATCCGACGACCTTGAAGTCCTTGCTGACGAACACGTGGTGCGGCCAGTTGACGCTGATGTTGTGCACCTCGTACTCGCCGTCGGCCAGTTGGAGGATTTCCAACGGCACGGTGAGTCTGCTGGCCGCCGCCAACGGCAGGTACGTGACCGCCGAGGATGGCGGCGGCGACGCGCTGATCGCCGACCGGACCGCGATCGGGACCTGGGAGCAGTTCGACCTGGCGACGGTCTGAGACGCCGGAGAGGCCCCGCGGGTGCTGCCGGCCCGCGGGGCCCGCGTCACGTCGGCGGAGCTCAGCCGTTCACCGGGCGGCGTGCGGTGCGGGCCGCCTTCGCGAGGTCCAGGTCGGTGGTCTCGGGAGCGAGGAACTGGGAGACCAGACCGCCGACCGCGAGTACCCCCGCGCCGACGAGCAGCACGAACTCCACGCCGAAGCGGTCGAGGCCCATCGGCAGCAGGAAGGTGCCGACGGCCGCGCCGACCCTGCTCATCGCGGTGGCGAAGCCGACGCCCGTGGCGCGCAGCGAGGTCGGGAACACCTCCAGCGGGTAGACCGCGGTGAGCGCGCTGGAGGCCGCGTTGAGGAAGATGAAGAAGAGGAAGCCGGCCACGATGACGGGCGTCGAGTGCGGCCACACCGCGACCAGCGCCAGACAGCCGGCGGTGATCCAGAACGGCGGGATCAGCAGCCTGCGGCGGCCGATGCGGTCCACCACCAGACAGCCGGCGGTGACACCGGCGACCGCGGTGAACGAGTAGACGAGCAGCGCCGCGACCGCGTTGTCGCCCATGTGGAGGGCGTCGAAGACCTGCGTCCAGAACGTTCCGATGGCGAAGTACGGCAGCACCAGCGCCGCCCAGAAGACGCTCGCGAACACCGTGCTGCGGATGTGCTCCTTGCTGAACAGCGCCCAGAACCCGGCCTGTCCGCTCGCGCTCCGCTCGTCCAGTTCGGCGTCGACGTCGATCTCGATGCCGTACCGCTCGATGAGCGCCTCGGCCTCCTCCCGGCGGCCCCTGCTCAGCAGCCAGCGGGCCGACTCGGGGATGCCGCCCCGCAGCGACACGCAGATCACCGCCAGGACCGCGCTGCTGGCCAGGGACCAGCGCCAGCCGCCGTCGACGTGCGCGAACAGGGCGCCGACGACCGTGGCCAGCGCGTAGCCGACGTACCAGCTGATCTCCAGGCTGGCCAGCAGCCTGCCCCGGCCCTGTTTGGGGGCGTACTCGGAGAGCAGCGGGGCTCCGATGGCGTACTCGCCGCCGATCGCCACGCCCATCAGGAGCCGGATCAGGAAGAGCTGGAGCCCGTCGGTGACGAAGAACTGGAGCACCGAGCCGACCAGGAAGATCACCATGTCGGCGAGGAACACCGGACGGCGTCCGAAGCGGTCGGCGAGCCGGCCGAAGAGGGGGCCGCCGACGAAGATGCCGATCAGCGGGGAGGCGCCGACCAGGCCTTCCATGAGGGTGGAGAGGTGCAGGTCGGCGGTGAGGGCGGTCATGGCCATGCCGATGCCGCCGATGATGTAGCCGTCGATGCCCTCGCCTATCTGGGTGGCGAGCTTCAACTTCGTGTGCAGACGGCGGCGTTCGCGTGTGTGGTCGGGGGCTTGCGGGGTGCCGGGCGGTTGCTGGGTCGCAGGCGTCATTGCCATGTGCGGTCCTCGGGGTGAGCGGGTGAGCGGGTGAGCGGGTGAGCGGGAGGGGACGGACAGCGGTCGAGGAGATCAGAGGGGCCAGTCGAGGGCGATGTACTGCGTCTCCAGGAAGGCCTCGATGCCCTCCCGACCGCCCTCCCGGCCGAGTCCGGACTGCTTGACGCCGCCGAAGGGCGCGGCCGGGTCGGACAGCAGACCGCGGTTGACGCCGACCATGCCGGCCTCCAGGCGTTCGGCGACGCGCAGCGCCCGGCCGACGTCCCGGGAGTAGACGTAGGAGGCCAGGCCGTGGACGGTGGCGTTGGCGCGGGCCAGCATCTCGTCCTCGTCGGTGAAGGTGGTGATCGGCGCGACGGGGCCGAAGACCTCCTCGTGCAGGATTCGGGCGTCGTCGGGGACGTCGACGAGGACGGTCGCGGGGTGGAAGTGGCCGGGTCCGTCCGGGACTTCGCCCTGCGCGGCGATCCGCGCGCCGCGCGCCACGGCGTCGGCGACCAGGTCGCGGATCTTGGCCACGGCCGCCTGGTCGATCATCGGGCCGAGGGTGACCCCGTCGGCCAGGCCGGGCCCGGTGCGTACGGCGGTCATGGCGGCGCCGAACTTCTCGGTGAACTCCGCCGCGACGTCGGTGTGGACGTAGAACCGGTTGGCGGCGATGCAGACCTCGCCGCCGCCGCGCATCTTGGCGTCCATCGCGCCGAGCACGGCGGCGTCGACGTCGGCGTCCGCGCAGACCACGAAGGGGGCGTTGCCGCCCAGTTCCATGGTCACGTTGACGACGTTCGCGGCGGCCTGTGCCAGGAGCAGCCTGCCGGTGGCGGTGGAGCCGGTGAAGGAGAACTTGCGGACCCGTTCGTCGCCGAGCCAGGCCGAGACCACTTCGGGGGCGCGGTCGGTGGGCAGGACGTTCAACAGGCCGTCGGGCAGGCCTGCTTCGGTCAGCAGTGCGGCGATCGCGAGGGCGGTGAGCGGGGTCTGCGGCGCGGGCTTCAGCAGCACCGGGCAGCCGGCCGCGAGCGCCGGGGCGATCTTCCGGGTGGCCATGGCGGCCGGGAAGTTCCAGGGGGTCACGAACGCGGTGACGCCGACGGGGTGCTTGCGGACGACGTGCCGGTAGCCGCCGGCCGGGGCGTCCCCGAAGGCGGAGCCGATCCGGACCGCCTCCTCTGCGAACCAGCGGAAGAACTCGGCGGCGTAGCCGACCTCGGCCGCCGCGTCCCGGTAGGCCTTGCCGTTCTCCAGCACGATGAGCCGGGCCAGGGTGTCGGTGTGCTCGCGCATCAGCGCGAAGGCGGTGTGCAGGATCTCCGAACGGCGCCGGGGCGGGGTCGCCCGCCAGCCGGCCGCGGCCGACTCCGCGGCCTCGACCGCCGCACGGGCGTCCTCGGGCCCCGCCGCGGAGACCTCCCTGATCAGCTCGCCGGTGGCCGGGTCGGACACGGGGTAGGTCCGTCCGTCGGCGGCCGGGAGCCAGCGGCCGCCGCGGAACACATCGCCTTCCGCGAGCGGCGCCTTGGCCAGGAGGTCCATGCCGGCGAGGTTCATGAGCTGCTCTTTTCTCCGTTCCGGACGGGGCTCGTCCGATGCGCGGTGAATTTACGAGCGCGTCATGGGGCCGACAAGGCACCCTCGGCGGATCGCAACGGGGGTTGCTCTGAGGGCAACTCGCCGATCTTGGGCGGCAGTACGGCGGTCAGGTGAGCCGGGCCCGCTGCGGCGGGGTGCGCCGGG
The DNA here is from genome assembly GCF_053597895.1 of Streptomyces sp. NPDC001220. Classification (NCBI taxonomy): domain Bacteria; kingdom Bacillati; phylum Actinomycetota; class Actinomycetes; order Kitasatosporales; family Streptomycetaceae; genus Streptomyces; species Streptomyces sp. NPDC001220. The sequence goes on along the minus strand of NZ_JBSFJE010000004.1, from coordinate 209,841 downwards.
GCTCCCAGCCCAGCAGCGACGACACCCGGGCCGCCGCCCGTGCCGTGGTGCGCCCGGCCTCGTCCAGCCGTTCGCCCAGCCGGGACTTCGGGGCGGAGATGTTGATCGCGGCGACGACCCGGCCCCGGAAGTCCCGGACCGGCGCCGACACCCCGACCAGCCCCTCCTCGAACTCCTCGCTGACCCTCGCGTAGCCCTGCCGTCGGGCGTCCTGGATCAGGGACCACAGCTCCTGCACCGGCATCTGCCCGCTGGTGCCGAAACGGACGTAGAGCTCGTCGGGAGTGGCGTCGGCGAGCAGCACACGGCCCGCCGACAGCCGCCAGGCGGGCACCCCGCGCCCCTCCCAGCCGTGCACGCGGAAGGAGTGCCCCGAGACGGAGAGCAGGGTGAGGACGTCACGGTCGCTGAGCACGCACAGGTGGCTGGTCTCCTCCAGGTCCGCCGACAGGGCGTGCATGACCGGCTCGGCCACCCGCACCAGACGGCTCTCGGAGGTGCGGGCGACCAGGGAGAACAGCCGCCAGCCGAGCCGGTACTCCAGGGTGTCGGGGTCGCGCTCGACGATGCCCTCGGCGGCCAGCGCCTTCAGGGCCCGGGAGATCTGGGTCTTCTCCCGGCCGACCAGCTGGGCGAGGCGGACGACGCCGAGGCCGCCGGCGTTCTGGGCCTCGTCGGAGGCGAGGGCCTCCAGGAGGTCGATGTCACGGCGCAGGCCGTGGCCGCGGGAGGCCGCGGAGGAGTCGGTCACGGGGCCATCGTATGCGCGCATACGGTCAGAGGAACCCCAGGTCAGCCCGGAAGTTGTCAGGAGAGCAACCGGCGTTTCGATTCCCTCGACCGCCTTGCGAGGGGGTGGTGGCGGACCTAGATTCGCCGCATCGGGCCGAATGAACCGCACCGAATACGAGGTTCGTCCCTTAGTGGGTCCATCCCTTACGGGTTAGTCCTTGCGGGGCTAGTCCTTACGGGGTTCGTCCTTCCGCGCCCGTCGAATCACGACGCTTCCCAGGTCCAGGAGAGATCCGATGCCCACGCCGGTTTCCCCCGCCAGCCCGCCCGGCTTCGCGCCGACCGCGCTCATCGGCGAGTCCTTCGTCGGTGCCGGTGCCAACGCCGCGCACACGAACATCGTGATCGGACGCAAGGGCGGTCCGGTCGAGACCGCGTGGGCGACGGCACTGGCCACCCCGAGCGCCGGGCACGTCCCGTTCCTGACGGTGGTACGGCCTTCGGTGCCGGTGAAGCCGCTGACGCTGTTCGTGACCAAGGCGGCCGCCGCGGGCGACCTGCACGAGCGCGCCACCTGGGGATCCGCGCAGGCGGGGCTCGCACAGGGGGTCGCGGACGCGGTCACGGAGGGGCTGATCCCCGCCGGGGAGGCCGACGAGCTGCTGATCATCGCCGCGGTGTGGGTCAACCCGGCCGTCGACGACCTGGACCTCTCCTTCCGCAACCAGCGCGCCGCCGCGTACGGCGCGGTCCGGGCGGCCGTGACCGGCACCCCGACCGTTGCCGACGTGCTGGCGGCCGCCGAGGAGGGCCCGGCCAACCCGTTCTACACCCCGACCCCCGAGGTGCTCGCCCGATGAAGATCACCGACATCACCCTGGACCGGCTGCGACTGGAGCTGGACCCCCCGTTCCGGGCCGCCTGGGACCCCGAGCCGCGCCGCGCCTTCGACGCCACGATCGTCCGCGTCCACACCGACGAGGGGATCACCGGCATCGGCTCCGGCGATCTGATGGACGGCTTCGAGACGTACAAGCACCTGTTCGTCGGCGAGGACCCGCTCGACATCACCCGGCACGTCCGGGCGATCGAGACCGCCAACTTCCACGGCGCCCACTACTGGCCCCTGGAGGCCGCGCTGTGGGACGTCATCGGCAAGGTGCACGGCCGCCCGGTGTCGGAGCTGTTCGGCAACGCGACCAAGAAGCTGCCCGCCTACGCCTCCTCCGGTGAGCTGAAGTCCCCGGCGGAGCGCGTGGAGACCGCCCTGAAGGTGCGCGCGGCGGGTTTCCGCGCCATGAAGATCCGCATCGACCGCAACCGGGTCGACGAGGGCATCGCGGCGGTCCGTGCGGTACGCGAGGAACTCGGCGCGGACTTCGAGATCATGGTCGACCTCAACCAGTCCTGGCGGATGGCCGGCGACACCGCGAACGCCTCCGACCTCGCCAGGACCCGCAAGACCGTCGCCCGGCTCGCCGAACTCGACGTCTTCTGGGTCGAGGAGCCGCTGCCGTACGCCGACCTGAACGGCTTCCGGCAACTGCGCGCCGAGAACCCGGGGGTGCGCATCGCCGCCGGCGAGATGCACCACTCCCCCACCGAACTGCTGCGCTACCTCGAAGAGGACGCCCTCGACATCTACCAGATGGACGTGGTGCTCGCGATCGGCATGCACCGCGCCCGCACCCTGGCCGAGCTGGCTCAGCTGAAGCACCGTCAGTTCACCCCGCACAGCTGGACCAACGGCATCGGCGTACTCGCCAACCTCCATGTCGCGGCGGGCGTCGGCGGCGGCCCGTTCTTCGAGTTCCCCTACGACCCGCCCGGCTGGACCCCCGAGCGCCGTGACTTCATGCTCGCCGAGCCGGTCCGGGTGAACGCCGAGGGCGACCTGGAGATCCCGGACCTGCCCGGCCTCGGCGTCGAGCTGGACGAGGACGCGATCGACCGCTGGAGGATCAAGTGACGTACACGATCGACGAGTTGCTGACACGGTCGCACGACGACTGGCTGGCCGCGGCGGGCAAACTCACCTTCGACGCGAGCCTGTTCATCGACGGCGCCTTCACCGACGCCGCCTCCGGGGACTCCTTCACGAGCATCTCGCCGCGCGACGGCGCGGTGCTGACCCAGGTGCAGGCGGCCGGGGCCGAGGACGTCGACCGGGCGGTACGGTCCGCACGGGCCGCCTTCGCGGACGGCCGCTGGCGCGACCTCGCGCCCAAGGAGCGCAAGCGGATCCTGCTGCGCTGGGCGGAGCTGATCCTCGCGAACGCCGAGGAACTGGCGCTGCTCGACACCCTGGAGATGGGCAAGCCCGTCACCGAGTCGGTGCGGATCGACGTGGCCAAGACGGCGGAGACCATCGCCTGGTACGCCGAGACCATCGACAAGACGTACGACGAGGTGGCCCCGACCCCCGGCGACGCGCTGGCGCTGGTCACCCGCGAGCCGCTGGGCGTGATCGGCGCGGTCGTGCCGTGGAACTACGCGCTGCTGATCGCCAGTTGGAAGCTGGGCCCGGCGCTCGCCACCGGCAACAGCGTGGTCCTGAAGCCCGCCGAGCAGACCTCGCTCGCCGCTCTCCGGCTGGCGGCGCTGGCCACCGAGGCGGGGCTGCCCGACGGGGTGCTCAACGTGGTCCCGGGCCGGGGTGAGGTCGCCGGTCAGGCTCTGGGCCGGCACCCTGAGGTCGACAAGATCGCCTTCACCGGCTCGGCCGAGGTGGCCCGGCTCTTCCAGGTGTACGCGGGCGAGTCCAACGGCAAGCAGGTCGCCGTGGAGGCGGGCGGCAAGTCGCCCCAACTCGTGCTGGCCGACGCCGATATCGAGGCCGCCGCGTCCGCCGTGGCCTGGGGCATCTTCTACAACGCGGGGCAGACCTGCAACGCGGGCTCCCGGGTCGTCGTCCACGCCTCGGTCAAGGACCGGCTCCTGGACGCCGTACGGAGGATCACCGCCGAGACCTTCCGCGTCGGCGACCCGCTGGACCCGGCCACCGTCATGGGGCCCATCGTGGACGAAGGCCAACTGGCCAAGGTGCTGGGCTACATCGAGCGCGGGAAGGCGGACGGCGCCCGGGTCCTGCTGGGCGGCGGGCGCACGCTCACCGACAGCGGCGGCACCTTCGTCGAACCGACCGTGCTCGACGGCGTGGTGAACACGTCCGTCGTGGGCCAGGAGGAGATCTTCGGACCGGTGCTGGCCGTCGTGTCCTACGACGGTGAGGAGGACGAGGGCGTACGGCTGGCGAACGAGAGCGACTTCGGGCTCGTCGCCTCCGTCTGGACCCGTGACGTGACGGTCGCCCACCGCACGGCGAAGCGGCTGCGGGCCGGCACGGTCTGGATCAACACCTTCGACGCCAGCGACGTCATCACCCCCTTCGGCGGGTTCAAGGCCACCGGCGCGGGACGCGACAAGTCCCTGCACGCGCTGGACGCCTACACGGCGCTGAAGACCACCTGGATCAACCTGGCCTGAACGGCCCCTCCCTCCAACTTCACCCGTATCTCCCGTATCTAGCGAGGACAACGATGAGGATCGGTTTCATCGGCCTGGGCAACATGGGACGCCACATGGCCCGCCACCTGATCCACGCGGGACACCTGGTCACCGTGTACGACACCCGGCCCGAGGCCGCCGTCGAACATCTGGCGCTCGGCGCCCGCTGGGCCGACACCCCGGCCGAGTGCGTGGCCGACGCCGAACTGCTGATCACGATGCTGCCCAACCCGCGCGTCGTGGAAGAGGTGCTGCTGCGCGGCGGGGCGGCCGAGGCGCTGCCCGAGGGCGCGCTGTGGATCGACATGTCGACCTCCACCCCGGCGGTGGCGGACCGGATCGCCGCCGACGTCCTGGACCGGCGCGGGGTGCGCCGCCTGGACGCTCCGGTGAGCGGCATGGCGCACGGCGCCGAGGCCGGGCGGCTGCAGATATTCGTCGGCGGGGCGGCGGACGACTTCCGGATGTGCCTGCCGGTCCTCGAGACCCTGGGCGACCCCGACAAGGTGCTGCACGTGGGCCCGCTCGGCGCCGGCTACACGGTCAAGCTGATGATCAACCTGCTGTGGTTCAGCCACCTCGTGGCCACCTCCGAGGTGCTGGCGATGGGCACGAAGGCGGGGGTGGACCTGGGAGTGCTGCGCAGTTCGCTGCTGGCCAGCCCGGCCGCCTCGCACTTCCTGGAGCGGGACCTGCTGTCCGTGCTGGTCGACGGCGACTACGACGACTCGTTCGCCATGGTCCTCGCCTGCAAGGACCTCGGCCTCGCGGTGGACCTCGGCCGTGACCTGGGCGTCGCCACCGAGCTGTCCGCGCTGGTGGAGCAGATCTACCGCCGCTCCAAGGCCCAGCACGGCGACCTGGCCGGGGAGATGAGCCCGGTGCGCCTCTACGAGGCCCTGGCCGGACGGGAGTTCCGCCTCCCGCACCCGGAGGAGGCCCTGCTGAGCACCCCCGTCTGAGCCGAACCACCCTCCCTCTTCCCCGCGTTTCCAGGAGCCGTACGCCATGGGCGAGTCCCTCACCAGTCAGCTGACCGTCGACCCCACCTGCCGTATCGAGTTCGGCCCCGGCCGCCTCTCGCACCTCCCGGACCTGGTCGCCTCCCTCGGCATGAGCCGCGCGTTCGTGGTCACCGACCACGGGCTGCGGGCCGCCGGGATTCTCGGCCAGGTGCTCAAGGTGCTGGACGCGGCGGGGGTCGAACACGGGGTGTACGACGGGGTCGGCGCCAACCCGTCCACCGGCAACGTCGACGAGGGCGCCGCCCGCGCGCGGGAGTTCGGCCCGGCGGTGGTCGTCGCCCTCGGCGGCGGCTCGGTCCTGGACGCGGCCAAGGGCATCTCGCTCCTGGTCGGCAACTCCGACGCGGTGGCGGCGGACGCGGACACCCTGTGGGAGGCGCTGGACGGTCTGCCGCTGATCGCGATCCCGACCACCTCGGGCACCGGCGCGGAGACCAACGGCTTCGGTGTCATCGAGGACACCGGAGCTCGCCGCAAGGTGTACATCGGCCACCCCTCGGTCAAGCCGCGGATCGCGCTGCTGGACCCGGAGCTGACGCTCGGACTGCCCGCCCGGATCACCGCCGCCACCGGTGTCGACGCCCTGGTGCACGGCATCGAGTCGCTGGCCTCGCGGGGCGCCAACCCGGTCTCGGCCGCGTACGCGACGCAGGCGGTGGCCATGGTCGGCCGCTGGCTGCCCCGCGCCCATGCCGACGGCTCGGACCTGGAGGCGCGTGGCCAGTTGATGCTCGGCGCCCATCTGGCGGGCCAGGCGCTGACCATCTCCGGGTTGGGACTCGTGCACGGCATCGGGCACGCGCTGACCGCCCACACCGGTACCCCGCACGGTGTCGCGCTGGCCGCCGTCCTGGAGGAGGTGCTGGAGTTCAGTGCCCCGGCGGCCGGCGACGCCTACGAGCAGACGGCCCGCGCGCTGCGCCTCGCCCCGCCGGCCGACGGCGACTGGGCCCGCGCCGCGATCGACGCCGTCCGCGAGATCTCCGGCGCGCTCGGCGTCAAGCAGCCCCTGCGCGACCTCGGCGTCCGCCCGGACCTGCTGCGCCCGATCGCCGCGGGCGCCCTCGCGGACGCGGTGACCGCCAACGCCCCGCGGCAGCCGACCGAGGAGCAGATCCTCGGGATCCTGGAGGCGGTGTACTAGGGGGCCGGGAGCGGCGGTGTGCGTGGGATGGGACCGTCACCACCGCACGTGCAGGCTGGGTGGCTTGCGGAACACCAGTCCGTAGGGCGCGGCGGGCCGTTCCGGGTCGAGGCGCAGTGCGGGGAGGCGTTCGAGCAGGCGCTGGAGGGCGATGCGGGTCTCCAGGCGGGCCAGATGGGCGGCCAGGCAGTGGTGCGGGCCGTGGGCGAAGGCCAGTTGGAGGCGGGCGTTGCCCCGGCGGACGTCGAAGCGGTCCGGGTCGGGGAAGACCGCCGGGTCGCGGTTGGCGCCGGTCAGGGAGACGGTGACCAGGTCGCCGCGGCGGACGGCGGCCGGCCCGAGGACGACGTCCCGGGTGGCGTAGCGGTCCACCACCGCCGCTCCGGGCTCCAGGCGCAGCGACTCCTCGACCGCGCCGTCCAGCAGGGTCGGATCGGCTCGGACGAGGGCGAGCTGACCGGGGTCCCCGAGCAGGTGGAGCAGCGCGTTGGTGATCATCGCCTCGGTGGTCTCGATACCGCCGAACATCAGGACCGCCGCGTTGGAGGCGACTTCGGGCGGTGTCAGCCGGCCGGCCGCGGAGACGAGGAGCGAGGACGCGTGCCGGTCGGCGACGGTCGCCTCGACGGCGGCCCGCAGCTCCGCGTAGGCGGCGGCGCCCACGGGGCCCGCCTCCAGTCCTTCGGTGATGTCCGAGACGGACCGTACGATCGCGTCGTACCAGGTGAGGACCGTGTCCGTGGTGGCCCCGACCAGTCCGAGCGCCTCGGTGACCACGGCGACCGCCAGCGGTCCGGCGAAGGCCCGGCGCAGTTCGGTGGCGCCGGACGGTTCCAGTGCGGTGATGAGGCGGTCGGTCTCCCGCTCGATGAACGCGGCGAAGCCGTCGTGCACCTCGCGGGGCCGGAAGGGAGCGGCGAAGGGCTCGCGGTGGCGGGTGTGCGCGGCGCCGTCCAGGGAGAGCATGCTGGGGCCGACGACCTGGGCGGTGGAGAAGCGCGGGTCGTCGACGGTGAAGGTGACGGCGTCCCGCATCACGTCGACCGCGAGGTCGCGCCGGGTGACCAGCCAGCCGTTCAACTCGGGCAGCCAGGAGACGGGTTCGTCGGCGCGCAGCCGTGCCAGGCGCGGGTGCGGATCGTGGGCGAGTTCGGCGAGCGTGGTCGAGGCGCCGAGCGGGAACGCGTCGACGGTGCTCATCACGCGGTCCGGCCGGGCGGAGGGAATCCGTTCACCTCCCCACCTAAGCACGGCGCCCGGAGCCCCGGTTCGCCGCCCCGGACCTGACCGACCGCCGGCACACCCCGCCCTCCGGGATCAGTCGTCCACGATCGAGACGGCGACGGGCGTCCCGGCCTCGATCGTGCGGCTGACCGTGCACAGCCGGTCGTGCGAGACGGCGACCGCCCGGGGCAGGATGGCGCGGGCCCGGTCGCCCGCCGGGCCGTCCGGGAAGGTGACGGAGAAGGCGACCGCGAGGTCCGTCATCCGGTTGCCGCCCTCGTCGCCGGCCTTGTGGCCGCTGACGGTGACGGTGAAGGCGGCCGGCTCCACGTGGCGGCTGGTGGCGACGTCGACGTCGGCCGCGGTGCAGCCGCCGATCGCGGCGAGCAGGAGCTCCACCGGGGTGAACTCGGTGCCGTCGGCGGTACCGAAGTCGATCGTGCCGCCGCGGGCGTTCGTCGCGGTGAAGCTGCCGGTGGCGGTGCGCTCGACCGTCACCAGGCGCAGGGAGTCTTCGCTCATACCGCCGAACCTATGGCAGCCCGGCCGTCAGTGCAGGATGTTCACGGCCCGCGCCACCACCAGCACCACCGTCACCAGGGAGACGGAGGACTGCAGCATCATCAGCATCTTGGCCCACCGCGACAAGGGCATCACGTCGGTCGGGCTGAAGGCGGTGGAGTTGGTGAAGGACAGGTACAGGTAGTCGAGGAAGGTCGGCTCCCAGTCGCTCGGGGCGGTCTCGGGGCTCTGCATCTGCACGAAGAGGAAGTCCGCGTACTGGTGGTGACCCTGGACCCGCGCCATCGGTCCGCCGCGGTCCCACTCCCAGTACCAGAGCGCGAACACGATGACGTTCGTCAGCCAGATGCCGCCGCCGGTCAGCAGCAGCGGTCCGGCGTCCTCGCCCTCGGTGCCGTTCACCAGACCCACCACGAGCCGCACCGCCGCCCAGCCGTTGGCGAGGCTGATCACGCACATCAGGACCAGGCCCAGGACGCGCAGCCACCGGGTGCGGGGCTCCACCCGCCGGGGGTTGCCGACGATCAGGCCGGCCAGCAGCACCAGTTCCAGGGCCGGCAGGGCCCAGTACGGCTGGAGGGCGAGCCGGTGGGGCAGCGCCAGCTGGAGCACCACGGCCACCAGGATGACGGCGGTCACGGCCCACCGTGGCTCGCCCCGCGTGGCCCTGCGCCACGCGGGCACCACCTCGCGCTCGCCGTCCGCCAGCAGCCGCTCGATCCTGGCCAGCCGGTTCTCGGCATCGCCCATGCGGTCGTTCATGGCGACGATTGTCCCCGAGACCACTCGCCGTCCGGTCGGCCGGTACAGGAGGTCCCCGCCGGCCCGGGACTCGCCGGCCTCGCCGGACTTGCCGGACTCGCCGGGAGCAGGGGCTGGGCCCGGGCGATGAGCAGGGCGACGTCGTCCTCGCCGCCGGGCGGCCGCAGCGTCTCCAGGATGCGTTCGCAGGTCTCCTCCAGATCGCGGCCGCGGGTCGCGGTGACGGCGTCGAGCAGGGTGTCCAGGCGGGCGTCGATGGGTTCGCTGCGGGTCTCGACCAGGCCGTCGGTGTAGAGGACCAGTTCGTCGCCGGGGCGGAAGTCGACGGTGGCGGCCTCGAAGAGCACCCCGCCGACGCCCAGCGGTACGCCGGCCGGCAGGTCGAGCAGCCGCGCCGGGTGGCCGGCCCGCAGCAGGGCCGGGGGCAGGTGGCCGGCGAGACACATCCGGCACTCGCCCCGGTGCGGGTCGCAGACGCAGTAGAGGCAGGTGGTGATGGCCTGCTCGCCGCCCTCGGTGAGGTGGTCGAGGTGGTACAGGGCCTCGTCCGGGGCGAGGTCGAGCTCGGCGAAGGCCCGGGCGGCGCTGCGGAGTTGCCCCATGGTGGCGGCGGCGTTGATGCCGCTGCCCATGACGTCCCCGACGACCAGGGCGGTCTTGTCGCCCCGCAGGGGTATGGCGTCGTACCAGTCGCCGCCGATCTCGCTCGTGGCGCCGGCGGGCTGGTAGCGGCAGGCCACCTCCAGGCCCGGCAGGTGCGTCGCGAGGTGCGGGAGCAGACTGCGCTGGAGGGTGAGGGCCGCATGGCGCTGGGCCTGGTAGCCGCGGGCGTTGTCGATGCAGACCGCGGCCCGGGCGGCCAGCTCGCAGGCGAGGAACACGTCGTCGTCGTCGAAGGGCGCGGGGTTCCGGGTGCGGGCGAGGGTCAGGGCGCCGAGGACCTCGCCCCGGGCCGGCAGCGGTACGGCCAGGTAGGAGTGGACGCCCGCGTCCGCGAGGTGGGAGGCGGACGCGTCGTGGCGGGCGATGAGCTCCAGGTCCCGGGGCGTGGTGTGGGGCAGCAGGACCGGTTGACCGGTGCGCACGCACCGGGCGATCAGACGGTCGCTGTCGTAGACGGCGAGTCCGCCGGGCGGGTGGGCCGCGCGCATCTCCTCACCGGCGTGGACCGCGCTGACGGCGAGGGTACGGAAGCACAGCGGGCCCTCCCGCGGAACGGTCCGGCCGTCGAGCGCCCGGTCGAGCACGTCCACCGCGGCCACGTCGGCCAGGTCCGGTACGACGACGTCGGCCAGCTCGCATGCCGTCGTCTCCAGATCGAGGGTGGTGCCCACGGAGGCGGAGGCCTGGGCGATCAGTGCCAGGCGTTGCCGGGCGTCGGCCGCCTCGGCGGCCGCCCGGTGGCGTTCGGTGACGTCGATGACGGAGTAGGCCAGGCCCAGCACCCGCCCGCCGGAGTCCTCCAGCCGGTAGTACGAGACGGACCAGGCGTGGTCGTGGTCCGGGTCGCCGGGCGGACGGCAGACGATGTCCCGGTCCACGACCGACTCGCCCGTCTCCAGGACCCTGCGCAGCCGCGCCTCGGGCCCGGTGTCCAGGTAGGTCAGGATCTCGCCGGCCGAATGCCCCAGCCGTTCGGCGGCGGACTGGCCCGTGATGCGTTCCAGGGCGGGATTGACGGCCCGGTACCGCAGGTCCGTGTCCAGGATGGCGAGCCCGACCGGGGACTGGGACACCAGGCGCATGGCCAGGGCGGCGTCCCGTTCGACCCGCTCCACGGCGGCCTGGTCGGCGGCGAGCCCCAGCGCGTAGAAGCCGCCGAGGTCGTCCATCAGCCTCATGTTGCGGAACTCCACGAGGCGGGTGCTGCCGTCCTTGTGCCGGACCGGAAAGACCCCGGCCCAGTCCTGGCCGGATTCCATGACCTGCGCGAACAGCTTGGCGACGTCGTCCCGGTGCTCCTCGTGGACCATCAGCTGAGCCGCGTACTGCCCCAGCGCCTCGCCGGCGCTGTGGCCGAACAGTTCCTCGGCCTTGGGGCTCCAGAGGACCACCTGGCCCTTCGAGTTCAGCACCACCGCGGCGACGCTGAGCAGATCCAGCAGGCCGCTGGGCGGCGCGGCGGGACCGGCCGCCGGCCGGCCGGCGACTGCTCGGGAGGAGTCCGTCGTGCCCATCCCTCATCTTCCCTCCCGTCCGGTGCCCTGGCTCGTGGAACGTCGGCGGGGTGTGCTGTCTTCATCCATGGTCACCCCAGACCGAGGCGGCCCACATCTGGGCCTGCCCGCGCAGGCCCCTGTGCGAAGCTGGAGTTGATCACAGGCGCCACGCTCCCGTGCGTCCCGCTCGGGAAACGGAGAACGGTGAGTACCGATGACCTCGAAGTCCGCCGATGCCCTCGATCCCCCCGATCCCCCCGAACCCCCTGGCCCCTCTGGTCCCGGCTCCGCCGTCACGGGCAACGGGCCCGCCGTCTCCCGGCGGGAGTTCGACGCGCTCTTCGAGGCGGTCCGCACCTGGGGGCGCTGGGACCCGGCCGACCGCGGCGCCTGGAACCGGGTGACCGCGGACCGGGTACGGCGGGCCACGGCCGGCGTGCGGTCCGGGGCGGTCGTCCCGCTGGCGCTGCCGTGGAACACCCGGCCCGGCCCCGACAACCGCAGGCCCGCGCTGCACCAGATGACCGACCTCGGTGACGCGGAGCGCCCGGAGCCCACCGCCCACAAGGACTTCATCGCCGCCGACTACCACGGCAAGGGCATCACGCATCTCGACGCCCTGTGCCACATCGCCTACCGGGGGCAGCTCTACGACGGCCGGACGGCCGCCGACGTCGTGGGCACCGCGGGCGCCCGCTTCGGGGCGGTGTCGGCGCTCGGGCCCCTCGTCACCAGGGGCGTGCTCCTGGACCTCCCCGCCGTCCTCGGGGTCCGCTGGCTGGAGCCGGGACGAGCGGTGCACGCGCGGGACGTCACCGACGCGGAGCGCAGGCTGGGGGTGACGATCGGCGAGGGTGACGCGGTGCTGCTGCGGTCCGGGCACGTCCGGCGCCGCACGGAGCTGGGCGCCTGGGACCCGGACACCGCGAGCGCGGGCTTCCACGTGGACGCCGTACCGCTGCTGGCGGAGCGCGGCATCGCGCTGCTCGGCGGTGACGGCGACAGCGATGTCCGGCCCTCGCCGGTCGAGGGTGTGCACTCGCCGGTCCATGCCCTGGCCCTGGCCGCGATGGGCGTCCCGCTGCTGGACAACCTCGATCTGGAAGCCCTCTCGGCCGCCACCGCGAAGGCCGGTCGGTACGAGTTCCTGCTGGTGGTGGCACCGCTGAACGTCCCGGGCGGAACGGGTTCGCCCGTCAGCCCGGTGGCGGTCCTGTGACGAACAGCCTGGCGATATGTACATGGCAGCAATGCCACCCCGCGACGCACGTCCTCAATGTCCGTATTCTCTTTCATGTCGGGTTGTTTACGGAAATCGTTGACGGAAAGTGGACTATCGCGAGCGAGGCGAAGTGTGGTGCGGTTCGGCGGGGCACCGGCGCCCACGGGGCGTGCGACAGGCGGCGCAGGACCCGCGCTTTCGCGTGAGCGGTTCCTGGAGGGCGGTCCCGTCGACCCGGGTGTGCGTAGCTCGATCCTGAACTCGTGGCAGCGCTGCCGGTCCCTGGGGCTCTCGGCGGACCAGTCCGACCTCCCCTTCCGGGACGATTTCGAGCGGGACGCCCGGATCGTGCGCGCGGCCGTGCCGGTGCTCGACCGGCTCCAGTACAGGTTCGCCGGCAGTCGGCTGAACATCTCCGTCGCCGATCCGAACGGCATCGTCCTGCTGCGCCGTTTCGGAGAGGCGTCCCTGGCCAGAAGCCTCCCGGCGATCCAGTGCGTGCCGGGCTTCGTCTTCGCCGAGCAGGTCGCCGGCACGAACGGCATCGGTCTGGCGCTGGCGGAGCGGCAGCTCATCCGGGTCTACGGCGCCGAGCACTTCGCCGAGCGGGCCCAGACGAGCGCCTGCCGCGCGCTCCCGGTCCGCGACCCGCTCAGCGGCCGTATCGAGGGCGTGCTGTGCTTCGGCTATCCACGCTCCTTCGACGACCCCCGGCTGGCCACCGTGATCCGCAAGGCGGCGCGCGCCGTGGAACGGCGGCTGCTGAGACAGAGCTCCGCACGCGAGCGGGCGCTGCTGCGGGCGTACATGGAGACCGAGGCGGAGGCCGCCGTCGGCTGTCGCCACACCGTCGGACTGGACGAACTGGCCCTCGGACAGCACCCGCGGGACCGCGCGATCCTCATGGAGAAGGCCACCGAACTGCTCTCCCGCGCACAGCGGGCGGCGGTCCACGTCTGCCTGTCCGACGGCCGCCGTGTCACGCTGCTGAGCCGCCCCATGACCAGCACCACCGGAGTCGAGGGCGTGGCCATCGAGGCCGTTCTGCCCGGCCCCGCGCCACGGGATCCCCTCAACGCCCCGTGGCCGTTCGACGAGTTGCCGGACTTCCCGGCGGCGCCCGCCGCCCCCGGTTTCGTCCTGCCGTCCGGGGCCGTCACCGTCACCGCGCCCGGCCAGGTCGCCTCGGGCGGCAGGGACGTCACGGTCGCGGGAGCACGGGCGGGCGGTCCCGCCGTCACGCCCCCCTCGAGAGGGCTGCTGCTCGTGGGGGAACCGGAGGTGGGACGGTACGCCCTCGCCGCCCGACGCCGGCTGGAGCTGCTGTCCGAGGCCAGTACGCGCATAGGCACCACCCTGGACGTGCGCCGCACCGCCCAGGAACTGGCCCGGACGGCGGTGCCGCGACTCGCCGACTACATCACGATCGACCTGCCCGAGGCGGTACTGCGCGGCGAGGAGTCCGCCGAGCCGCACGGCGACCTGCGCCGTACGGTGGTGCACGGCATCCGCGACGACTGCCCCTTCCACCCGGTCGGCAAGCAGGTCGACTACGGGCCGGCCACTCCGCAGCTGCGCTGCCTGACCGGCGGGGAGCCGGTGCTGGAGCCGGATCTGGAGGTCGCCGCGGGCTGGCTGGCGCACGATCCCGAGCACACCGTGGAACTGCTCACCCACGTCCACTCCCTGATCGCGGTCCCGCTGGTGGCCCGCGGTGTCGTCCTGGGCGTGGCCGCCTTCTACCGCGGCCGGGATCCCGCACCCTTCGGCGACGACGACCGTTCACTGGCCCAGGAACTCGCCGCCCGTGCCGCCCTGTCCATCGACAACGCCCGGCGCTACACCCGCGAGCGCACCATGGTCCTGGCCCTCCAGCGCAGCCTGCTCCCGCAGGGCCTGCCCGACCAGGACGCCGCCGAGGTGGCCCACCGCTACCTGCCGGCCGAGTCCGACGTGGGCGGGGACTGGTACGACGTCATCCCGCTCTCCGGCACCCGGGTCGGGCTCATGGTCGGGGACGTCGTCGGCCACGGCATGCTCTCCGCCGCCACCATGGGCCGGCTGCGCACCGCCGCCCGCAGCTTCGCCGAACTCGACTTCCCCCCGGACGAGGTCCTCACCCATCTCGACAACCTGGTGGGACGCCTGGACCGGGAGGACCCCGCCGCCGCCGAAGCGGGCATCCTCGGCGCGACCTGCCTGTACGCCGTCTACGACCCGACCACGCTGCAGTGCACCATGGCCCGTGCCGGGCACCCGCCGCCCGCGCTGGCCCGCCCCGACGGCACGGTCTCCTTCCCCGAGCTGCCCGCCGGACCGCCGCTGGGCCTCGGCGGCCTGCCCTTCGAAGCCGTCGACGTCGGCCTCCCCGAGGGCAGCCTGCTGGTCCTCTACACCGACGGGCTCATCGAGGACCGGTACCGAGACGTCGACGTCGCCCTCGACCGGCTGCGTACGGTCCTGGCGCAACCGGGGCGCACACCCGACGAGACCTGCCAGGCCATCCTGAACGGCGTGGCACCCGTCCATCCGGGTGACGACATCGCGCTGCTCGTCGCCCGCACCCGTGCCCTGCCCCCCGACCGGATCGCCGGCTGGGAGCTGGAGGCCGACCCGGCCCTCGTCGGCGAGGTCCGGGCCGCCGCCATGCGGCAACTGGCCGACTGGGGAGTCGACGAGGCCGCGTTCGCGGCGGAACTGATGCTCAGCGAGCTGGTCACCAACGCCATCCGCCACGGCTCCGGCCCGATCCGGGTGCGGCTGCTGCTCGACCGCACCCTGATCTGCGAGGTCTCCGACACCAGCAACACCGCCCCGCATCTGCGCCGGGCGGCCAGCACCGACGAGGGCGGCAGGGGCCTGTTCCTCATCGCCCAGCTGGCACAGAGCTGGGGGACGCGCTACCTGCCGCAGGGCAAGGTCATCTGGGCCGAGTGCGGCCTGGGGGGCGGCTGAGACCGGCACCGCCACTGACCCGTTGGTGTCACACGGAGCGGCAGATACCCGAATTGGTATGGATAGTCGCATTAGTATCGCTGGCGACAGTCGGGAAGAACTCGCCAGGCCGACCCTCGGAGCTGTCCGTGCACGACCCTCCCGACACCTCTGCGCACCCCCTCGTCCGCGTCCGCGGCCTCACCAAGCGGTTCGGCGGGACCCTCGCGCTCGACGGGGTCGACCTCGACGTCCGCGCGGGCAGCGTCCTCGCCCTCCTCGGCCCCAACGGCGCCGGAAAGTCCACCCTCATCAAGGTGCTCGCCGGCATCCACCGCGCCGAGGCGGGACGGGTCACGGTGGACGGGCACCCGCTGGGCAGCCGTGCCGCCTGCGCCGCCATGTCCTTCATCCACCAGGACCTCGGTCTGGTGGAGTGGATGACCGTCGCCGAGAACATCGCCCTGAGCACCGGATACCGGCGCCGCGCCGGGCTGATCTCCTGGCGGCGCACCCGGGAGCGGTGCGCCGACACCCTGGCGGCCGTCGCCGGAAACCTCGACCCCGCCACGCCGGTCGCCCGGCTCTCGCCCGCCGAGCGGTCGCTGGTCGCCATCGCCCGGGCCCTGGCCACCCGGGCGGGAGTCGTCGTCCTGGACGAGCCGACCGCCCGGCTGCCCGCCGCGGACTGCGCCCGGCTGTTCCGCGTCCTGCGCACCCTGCGCGACCGGGGGCACGGCCTGCTCTACGTCACCCACCGGCTGGACGAGGTGTACGAGGTCGCCGACGCCTTCGCCGTCCTGCGCGACGGCCGGCTGGTCAGCCACGGCGACCTGGCGGGCCACAGCCCCGCCCGCCTGGTCCGCGACATCGTCGGCGAGGAACCCACCCGGTACCGGCCCGCCACCGTCCCCGCCGACGGCCCGGCCGTCCTCACCCTCGACGGCGTACGGACCGCCGGTACCGGACCGGTCGGCCTGGACCTCAGGGCGGGCGAGGTGCTGGGGCTGGTCGGCCTCTCCGGCGCCGGACACCGGGAACTGGGCCGGGCCCTGGCAGGTGCCCGCCCCCTCCTCGGCGGCCGGGTCCTGCTCGACGGCCGGCCGTACCGCCCCCGCACGGTCGCCGACGCCGTCCGCCTCGGGGTCGGCCTGGTGCCCGGGGACAGACAGCGGGAGGGCTGCGCCGCCGAACTGACCGTGCGGGAGAACCTCCTGGCCAACCCGGGCGCCGCGGGCGTGCCGGCGCTGCACCGGATCGTCCCCCGGCGTGAACGCGCCACGGCCGCCGGCCTGATCGAACGGTTCTCGGTGCGTCCCCCGGACAGCGAGGCCCCGATCGGCACGCTCTCCGGCGGGAACCAGCAGAAGGTCATGCTCGGCCGCTGGCACCCGGTGGGCCTGCGCCTGCTGGTCCTGGAGGACCCGACGGCCAGCGTGGACGTCGGGGCCAAGGCCGCCGTCTACCGGCTGCTCGACGAGGCGCTGGCCGGCGGGCTCGCGGTGCTGCTCGTCTCCACGGACCTCGAGGAGGTCGCCGGCGTGTGCCGGCGCGCCCTGGTGTTCGTCCGCGGCTCCGTGACGACCGAACTGAGCGGTCCCGCGCTCACGGTCACCGGGCTCACCCGGGCGGCCTCGGCCATGCCCCCCGCCGGAACCGCGACGGCCTCATGACCGCCTCGCCCAGGGCCCCGGCCCGGCCGCGCCGGGGCCCCGCCGGACACCACGTCGGCGCCTACGGCCTGCCGGTCCTCACCGCTCTGCTCTTCCTGGTCTTCTCGCTCGCGCTGCCCCGCACCTTTCCGACCCGGGACACGGTCGACTCGATCCTGTTCAACCAGTCCATCCCGGCCGTCCTCGCGCTCGCCGCCACGGTCCCCATCGTGACCGGCGCGTTCGACCTCTCCCTCGGCTACGGCCTCGGCCTGGCGCACGTGATGGTGATGCACCTCGTGGTCACCGAGGAGTGGCCCTGGCCCTGGGCCTGCCTGGTGGTGGTCGCCGGCGGGGCGGTGGTGGGCGTCCTCAACGGCGCGGTCGTCGAGTTCGGCCGGATCGACTCCTTCATCGCCACCCTCGGGACGGGCAGCATGATGTACGCCGTGACCGGCTGGATCACCGACGGCGGCCGGATCGTCCCCGGTCCGCGGGGACTCCCCGCCGCCTTCACCGATCTCTACAACTCCACCTTCCTCGGGCTTCCGGTGCCCGCCTGGTACGTGCTCGCCCTCGCCGGCGCCCTCTGGCTGGTGCTGGAGCGGCTGCCGCTCGGCCGCTACCTCTACGTCGTCGGCTCGAACCCACGCGCGGCCGAGCTCGTCGGCATCCCGGGCCGCCGGTACACCGTCTACGCGTTCGCCGCGTCGGGGCTGCTCGTCGGTTTCGCCGGTGTGCTGCTCGCGGCCCAGCAGCAGATCGGCAATCCCAGTGTCGGCCTGGACTATCTGCTGCCCGCCTTCGCCGGGGCGCTGCTCGGCTCCACCGCGATCAGACCCGGCCGCCCCAACGCCCTGGGCACGCTGGTCGCCGTCGCCGTGCTCGCGGTCGGCCTGACCGGCATCGGCCAGCTGGGCGCGGACTTCTGGACGGTCCCGCTGTTCTACGGCGGCACGCTCCTGCTCGCCGTCGGGCTGGCCGGCTACTCCGCCCGCCGTCTGCGTACCGGGGCCGACGCGTCCGCAGCCCCCTCCGAGCCGTCCCCCTCGGCCCGGGACGGTGACCCGGCGGGCCCCACGCCATGAGTCCCCCGCGTCCTTCTCCCGCGCGAGGAGCGCCCGTGCACCGCAACCACAGGGTCTCCCCGGCCCGATCCGTCGCCGTCGCCCTGCTGGCGGCGGCGACCGCGCTCGCGGGCTGTGAACGCGGGTCGCCGGGCGGCCCCACGGCCTCCGCCACCGGCCCGAGCGGCTGCCCGGCGGCCCAGGCACGGGCCCGGGCAGCAGTCACCCGGGCGGAGCGGACCGACGTCCCCTGGAACGGGCCGACCAGCGGCCCCGCGGCGGTGTCCGGCAAGACGATCGTCTACGTCGCGCAGACCATGACCAACCCCGGCGTCGCGGGCGTCGCGAAGGGCCTGCGGGAGGCCGCGCGGGTCATCGGCTGGAACGTCCGGGTGATCGACGGCGAGGGCACCCCCGCCGGTATCCAGGCGGCGCTGAGCGAGGCCGTGGCTCTGCGGCCCTCGGGCATCGTCATCGGCGGTTTCGACCCCGCCTCGACGGCGCAGCAGACCGCGCGGGCCACCGCGGCGGGCATCCCGCTCGTCGGCTGGCACGCGGTCACCTCCCCCGGTCCCAGCGTGCGGCCGAAGCTCTTCACCAACGTCACCACCGACGTCGGCGACGTCGCCGCGATCAGCGCGCAGTGGGTCGTCGCGGACTCCCGGGGCAACGCCGGGGTCGTCCTCTTCACCGACGCCTCGATCCCGTTCGCCCACCACAAGTCCGAGCTGATCAGAAAGGGGCTGGCCACCTGTGCGGGGATGCGGGTGCTGGCGTACGAGAACATCCCGATCCCGGACACCAGCACCCGTACCGCCAGGGAGGTCTCCACCCTCCTGGCCCGGTTCGGGAACCGCTGGACCTACTCCGTGGCGATCAACGACCTGTACTTCGCCGACGCCGCCCCCGCCTTCCGTGCGGCCGGGGGCAGCGGCACCGGTCCGCCCTTCAACATCGGCGCCGGCGACGGCGACCCGTCCGCCTTCCAGCGCATCAACGGCGCTCAGTACCAGGCGGCCACCGTCCCCGAGCCGCTGTCGCTGCAGGGCTGGCAGATCGCCGACGAGTTCAACCGCGCCTTCTCCGGTCGTCCCGCCAGCGGTTACGTCGCGCCCGTGCACGTCTCCACGGCGGCCAACAGCGAAGGGACCTCGGCCTGGGACCCGTCGGGCTACCGGGAGGCGTACCGGAGGATCTGGGGCAGGTGACGGAGACGCAACAGGCCGCGGCGGGGCCTCGGCCGAGCGAGCCCGGCCCGGGGCATCGAGGCCCGAGGCCGCTCCGGACGGGCGGAGCCGGTCGTCCGCCGGTGCACGGCGGCGGACGTCCCGGAACGAGGCGGCCGTCGCCGTCCGGCAATCTCCGCGACCGGGTCTGCGTCCACGCACCGCGTCAGCGGCTGGCGGCGGCGGCGGTGGCGGTGGCGGTGGCGGTGGCGGTGGCGGTGGCCAGGATCTCGGTGGTCTGCTGGATCACGGTCGGGGAGGCGTTGTTGAGGCACGCATAGCCGGTGCGCGCCGCATGCCCGTCCTCGGCCGGAGCCACGATGCGCATCAGTTCCTGTGAACCGCCCGCCCGCTCGCACCAGCCCTCGACCCGGTCCAGCCGGCGTACGGGGGCACGTGGACCTCCGGCCGCGGTCCGGACACAGAACACCGGCGCCCCGCCCTCGACGACGGGATGTGGTAGCCGAGGAGTTCATGGTCGAACCAGCGGTGCAGGGTGTCGACCCAGGCGCCGCGCCGGTAGTCGAAGGGGTCGACGTGCCCGGTCTGGGAGAGCCAGATCTTGCGTACGACACCGTTCCCGGCGAGGGCGTCCCACCACTGGCCGAACTCCTCGGTGCGGACCGTGAGGTCCTGCATGCCGTGCACGACGAAGACGCTCGCCCTGACCTTGTCCGCGTCCGTCACATAATCCCGCTCGGCCCAAGTGGAGCACCAGTCACCGGACTTGACGGCAGGGTCGCCGAGCGGCTTGTTCACGGCGGCGCAGCGCTTACCGGTGGCATCGCTCTCGACCATGCGGATCAGCGCACCGGGCGTGGGGGCGCTGCCGACCAGCCAGGCTCCCTGGGAGAAGTAGGCGTCGTACCAGGAGGAGATGGAGCTGATCGGGACGATCGTCTTCAGTCCTTCGACGCCGGTGGCCGCGACCCCGTTGGCGATGCTGCCGTCCCAGCTCTTGCCGATCATCCCGGTGGCGCCGTCGGTCCAGGTGGCCTGTGCGCGGGTGGTACCGGTGTGCGTGGTGTAGCCGTGGGCACGCCCGTTCAGCCAGTCGACGACGGATTTCGTGGACTGGATGTCGATGGGTCCTCCGGCGTCCGTGCAGCCGTCGGAGCGGCCGGTGCCGGGGAGATCGACCGCGACGAAGGCATAACCGCACGGGACGAAGTAGTTGTCGTAGAAGAGCGGGAAGCGGACCGGTCGCCCGACCGCGTCATAGGTCTTCTTCTGGTTCTCGTTGCCACGACCGCAGCAGGAGTAATAGGGGCTGGCCTCCATGATGACCGGAATCTTGTGGCCCTTGGCGGCCGGTTCACCGGGCCGCACGACGTCGACGGCCACCCGGTTGCCACGCCGCGGGAACTCCCTTCTCGCCGTGTGGTCCTGGACGTGCCCCGGGACCGGCTTGCCGGGGCGATTCGGCTCAGGGGTTCCAGAAGAACGAGACGGGTCCCCGGTCGAAGCGTCGCTCCGCCAGGTCCTGTCGCGCGATCACCCCGTGCAGGGTGGATCCCTCCCGCAGGACGCGTCGTGCGACGACTCCGGGCACGGCTGGCTCAGGTCAGGCGGCGGACCTCGACGAGGAGGGCCTGGTCGGGGTCGAGGGCCGACGGCGGCCTGACCGCCCGGCCGCCAAGTGGTGGGCCCCGCTCGCGACTTGCCCCGGAAATGATCAAAGGTGTGTGTCAGAATCCTCTGACACACACCCTGATCTGCGACTTCGTAAAGTCGGGACGACAGGATTTGAACCTGCGACCCCTTGACCCCCAGTCAAGTGCGCTACCAAGCTGCGCCACGTCCCGCTGCGGAGTCACGCGGTGGATGCCGCGTGATCACGCAGGTCAACACTACCGCACGCGTGCCGGTGCTGCTGCCGCCGGCTCCGCGACCGGTACGGTGACGCGCTGTCCGCGGCGGACCGGCACCAGGAGCGCGGCCCCGGCGGCGGCCAGGCAGAACAGGGCGAGCAGCGCCCAGGCGTGGGTGTAGCCGGAGGCGTAGGGCAGTCCGGAGGGCTGAAGCCGGCCGGTGACCAGGACGCTGGTGAGCGCGGCGCCGATGGAGCCGCCGATGGTGCGGATGTTGGCGTTCATGCCGGTCGCGGCGCCGGTCTGCTCGGGCGGCACGCTGCCGACGACGAGGTTGGCCATCGAGGCGAAGGCCAGGCCGATTCCGAGGCCGAAGAGGCCGGAGACGACGGTGATCTGCCACTGGGCGGTGTGCCACAGGGCGAGCATGCCGAGCGCGAGGGCGCCGAAGGCGGCACCGGCGGTGAGGAGCGCCTTCGCGCCCACCCTGGGCTCGAGCCGGCCGGTGAGGATGCCGGAGAGGAACATCGCGAGCAGCATCGGGAGCATCAGCAGCCCGGAGGCGGTGACGCTGGCGCCGAAGCCGTATCCGGCGGAGGACGGCGTCTGGACGAAGCCGGGCAGGAAGGACCAGAGGGCGTACATGCCCGCACCGAACAGCAGGGCCGCCGCGTTGGTGGTCCAGACGACGGGCAGCCGCATGACGCGCAGGTCGATCAGCGGGGTGCGGGAGCGGGCCTCGACGAGCAGCCACACCGCGAACAGCACGACGGCCGTGCCGAAGAGGCCGAGCACCTTGGCCGAGCCCCAGCCCCACTGTCCGGCCTGGCTCAGCGGCAGCAGCAGCGCCACCAGCCACGCGGAGAGGAGCCCGGCGCCGAGCCAACTCACGCTGCCCTGGGCCCTCTTGGGCGACTCGGGGACATAGCGGGCGGCGATGAGGACGGTCACGGCGACCACACCGACCGGGATCCAGAACAGCCAGCGGTAGTCCAGCGCGGAGACGATGGGCCCGGCGGCCACGATGCCGACGCCGCCGCCGGCCGCGATCACCGCGGACAGGTTGCTGATGCTGCCGCTGACCTGGGCCGGGGCGAACTCGTCCCGGATGATGCCGAAGGAGAGCGGGAACAGGGCGCCGCCGACGCCCTGGACGACCCGGGCGACGATCAGGACGCCGATGCTGGGCGCGAGGGCGGCGAGCAGACAGCCGGCCAGGACGGCCACCAGGACGGCGACGAGGGTGCGCCTCTTGCCGGCCAGGTCCCCGACCCGGCCGAGTATCGGGGTGAAGACCGAGGCGGACAGCAGGTAGGCCGTCATCACCCAGGTCGCGTCGGACTGCGAGGTGTGCAGGGCGTGCTGGACGGTCGGCAGGGCCGGCGCGACCAGCGACTGGAGCATGGAGAACACGCCGGCACCGGTCGCGAGGACCGCGAAGGTGAGGCGGGGGGACTTCCGGGGCATGAAAGAGCCTCTCCGAACATCGGACACGGAGGGAACGAGATGTCTGGGTAGGTGCGCAAGGGCGTGGGCGCAGGCCGCGTCCGGCCATGGCGGGCCCTTTTCGCACTGCTAAAGTGGAGGTACCCCTCCACTGTACTGGAGGCAACCCTCCGCTTCAACCGAAGTCGAGGAATCCCTCCGGTTCACCCTCGTCCCCCGGGAGGCAGCAGTGACCGTCGGCCCCTTCCCCGTCAGTGAGATCGTCGCGTCCCGCAGACCGCACCGCAAAGACGCGGCCCGCAACTACGACGCGCTGGTCACGGCCGCCCGCGAGGCGTTCGCCGAGAAGGGCGCGGAGGCCTCCCTGGAGGACGTCGCCCGCCGCGCCGGGGTCGGGATCGGCACGCTGTACCGCAACTTCCCCACCCGCCGCGACCTCTTCGAGAGCGTCTACGCCGACGAGGTCAACACCCTGTGCCGGGCGGCCGTCGAGCTGGCCGGGCTGGAACCGTGGCAGGCCCTGACCTCCTGGCTGGACCGCTTCACCGGCTACATGGTCACCAAGCGGGCGGTCCGCGAGGCGCTCAACGACGAGTCGGAGATCTTCTCGGCCTGCCGGGACTCGATGTACTCGGCCGGCGGCCCGCTGCTGGAGAGGGCCCAGAAGGCGGGCGTGGTACGGACGGACATGGAGATCGGCGACCTGCTGCGGATGGTCTCGGGCATCACGGCGACGGCCTTCGAGGACGAGGCCCAGCGCGACCGGGTCATGTCCATCGCCCTGGACGGGGTACGAGCCGTGCGGTAGACGCCCCTCCAAAGGCGAGGGCGGTATCGATCCGTCGGAGGCGCGGGGCGGTACCGGTCCATCAGAAGCGCGGGGCGGTACCGGTCCATAGAAGCGCCGGGCGGTACCGGTCCATCAGAGGCGCCGGGCGGTGTCGATCCCGGGCTCCCGCCACGCCGGCGCGACAGGCCCCACCGACCCGCGGATCACCACTCGCCGCTCAGCCCCGAACGCTTCTGCCTTCGTACGCCGCCCGCAACACACCCAGTGCGTCGTCCGCGGCGACCGGCCTCGGGTTGGCATACGCCTGCCCTGCCACCTGCCCGGCCGCCACCGCCAAGTCGCCTTCTTTCAGGCCGAGTTCGGCGAGCGAACGAGGCGCCCCCAGACGCCCGGCCAGCTCCTGCAGGGCGCCCGGCGCATCGTCCGCCCCCAGTGCCCGGGCCACGGCGGCCGCCGCCTCCGGGACGGCCGGCGCGTTGAAGGCGAGGGCGTACGGCAGGACGACGGTGTGGGTCTCCGCGTGCGGGAGCCCGAACGTGCCGCCGAGGACATGGCACAGCTTGTGGTGCAGGCCCATGGTGGTGGCGCCCAGGCAGGCCCCGCACAGCCAGGCGCCGTACAGGGCGCGGGAGCGGGCCGGTACCGAGTCCGGGGCGGCGGCGATCCCGGGCAGCGCGCCCGCCAGCGCCCGGATCCCCTCCTCGGCCATCAGCGCCACCAGCGGTGAGCCGTCGGGGGCGTACAGCGCCTCCACGGCGTGGGCGAGGGCGTTGATCCCGCTGGTCACCGAGAGCGGAACGGGCAGGGAGAGGGTGAGCTCGGGGTCGTAGACGACACTGCGCGGCAGGACCACGGGGTCCCGGCCGGTGCGTTTGGCGCCGTGCTCGGTGAGGCCCCAGACCGGGGTCATCTCGGAGCCCGCGTAGGTCGAGGGCACGGCGATCACCGGGAGGCCGGTGCGCAGGGCGATGGCCTTGCCGAGGCCGATGGCCGAGCCGCCGCCGACGGCCACGCAGCCGTCGGCGGCCGCCGCCCGGGCCGCCTCGACACCCCGGTCGGCGACCTCGACGGGGACGTGCATCCGGGCCCCGGTGTGCAGGCCGGCGCAGGCGGACCCGAGCGAGTCGGCGACGGCCCGCGCGGTCCGCGCACCCCGCTCGCCGCTGAGCACCAGCAGCCGCCGCAGACCGAGCAGCCGGGCCTCCGCGGCGGGCGCGGTGAGCGCGGCGCCGGGCCGGAAGACCACCCGGGCGGGCCGGGTCTCGTACACGAAGTCCAGCGTCACGAACGCTCCAGTACGAGGTCGAAGCGGGCGTGCCGGAACGGGTTCGGCACGCCGAACTCCCCCGCCAGCGCCGGGTCGTCGGTCGGCGTGAAGTCCTTGACCAGGCTCTCCTTGACCGCGAACACCGCGTCGGAGTCCAGGTAGTCGCCGCCGGCGACGAAGATGTGCGTGGTGACCGGGGTGTGCCCCGCGGCCGAGACGATGAAGTGGATGTGGGCGGGGCGGTAGGGGTGCCGTCCGGTGGCCTTCAGCAGGGCGCCCACCGGGCCGTCGGTCGGGATCGGATACGCGCTGGGCACACAGGTCCGGAACCGGAAACGGCCCTCGCCGTCGGCCGTGAACAGGCCGCGGCCGTTGCCGGGCGGCTGGACCTCGGGCTGCTGCACGTCGTAGAAGCCGTGCGGGTCGGCCTGCCAGACGTCCAGGACGGCGCCGGGCAGCGGGGTGCCGTCGGCGGACCGGACGACTCCGCTGACCACGCAGGGTTCACCGGCGCCGACCAGGTCGATGTCCGCGCCCAGCTCCCGGACCGGGGACTCGGTCATGTGGAAGGGGCCGAGGACGGTCGACTCGGTGCTGCCGGGGTCACTGTGCCCGTTGACCGTCTCGACCAGCATCGACAGGCCCAGCACGTCGGAGAGCAGGATGAACTCCTGCCGGGTGTCCGTGCAGGTCTGGCCGGTCGCGGTGAGGAACGCGACCGCCGTCTCCCACTCGCCCTGGGTCAGCCGGGTCTCGCGCGCGAAGGCGTGCAGATGGCGGATCAGCGCCGCGAGCACGTCGCGCAGCCGGGGGTCGTCGGTGGCTCGCAGGCTCTCGACGGCCTCCGTGGTGACCGCGTCCTCGGTTGTCATGACGGCTCCTTGCCCGGCGCAACAGTGACCATGGGCGAGCCTAGACCCGTTCACCGTTCAATGAACGGATCTACTTGATCAGCGCGTTGGCCACCACCACGATCACCCCGAGCAACGCGTCGAGGACGCCGATGAGCACGGCCGCGGGCCAACTCCGCGCCGACCAGCGGGCCGTGACGAGGCCCAGACCGAACAGGATCACGATGTTCAGGATGAACGCCGGGTACTCGACGCCCTTGGCCGGCCACCAGCCCCAGCCGGCGCCCGCGAGCAGGAAGACCGTGGGCAGCACGGCCGTGACCAGCGGCCACTCGTCGGCCAGGGAGCGCAGCCCGTCCCAGCGCCGGTGCGGGGCGCGCTCGGCGATGTAGTGGGCGTAGCCGTGGGCCAGGGCGGAGGCGCAGGCGGTCACCAGCAGCCAGAGGGCGTCGTAACGGCGGCTCGCGGCGGAGGTGTGGCCGTACTGGGTGAGCGCCGCGACCATCGAGGAAGCCAGTACGGCGCCGTAGACCCCGCCGAACAGGACGGCCTCGCGGGTGTCGTGCGTGTGCGGCTCCGCCACCGCCACCGTGGAGTCGGCCATGTTCTCCACGATCACCCCGGCGTGCCGCCCCCGCCAGTCCGGACGGCCCGACGAAGTGTCCTCCCACCAGGCCCGATGCCCCACACCCTGTCCACGCCCAGGGCGCCGGGGGCTCGCTAGGGTCACCGTATGACGACACCCAGCTTCGCCCTGCACATCCCCGACGCCGACCTCGGACCCGAGCCGCTGGACCCGGCGCAGATCCTCTCCGGCACGCCCGAGGTCACCGGCAAGGTGGTCTGGGAGTCGGCCGACGGCAAGCAGATCCGCGGGATCTGGCAGATCACTCCGGGTGTGGTCACCGACACCGAGGCGGACGAGCTGTTCGTGGTGGTCAGCGGCTCGGCGACGATCGAGGTCGCGGACGGGCCGACGCTCACGGTGGGTCCCGGGGACATGGCCGTGCTGCGCGCGGGCGACCGTACGACGTGGACGGTGCACGAGACGCTGCGCAAGGCGTACGCGATCAATCTGTGAGGGGGGCCGGACGGTCCGTGAGACGGGTAGGGCCGGCCTCTGGGAGCGACCGGCTCAGCGACCCGCCGGGGCGGGCATGTTGTACGGCGTGACCACCTGGATCGGCGACGGCAGGGCCGGGCCCGCCGGCGGCAGCGCGCCCTGGGCGCGCATCACCAGGTGGCAGGCCTCCCGCATGTCCTGCCGCAGGTCGTGGTGGAGGACGGCGGACAGGCGGTGCTCGCGCAGCAGGCGGGTGTTGTCGTGGTCGAGGTCGTGGGCGACGAACACCGCGCACTCCCGGCCCAGCTCGGCGAAGGCGCGCAGGGTGGCGTTGTTGCCGCCGCCGATCGAGTAGACCGCGCGGATCTCCGGATCGCGTTCGAGGGCGGCGCGGACCAGGTCGTACTGGGTGGCGTCCAGCCCCTGCCCCTCGGCGATCTCCACCACGGTGCGCTCGGGATGGGTGGCCCGCATGACGCTGCGGAAGCCCATCTCGCGCTCCTCCTCGTTGCGGAAGAAGCCGCTGCTGAGGCTGGTGAGGACATTGCCGGGCCGGCCGCCGAGCCACTGGCCCATCAGATACGCGGCGGTGGCGCCGGCCGCCCGGTTGTCGCTGCCGACATAGGCGAGCCGACCGCTGGCGGGCAGGTCGGTGACCAGGGTGACCACCGGGATCTCCGCCGATCTGAGGCGCCCCACGGCGGCGGTGACCTCGGGGACGTCCGGTGCCTTGAGGATCACGCCCTGCGAGCCCCGGCGGGCTATCCGGTCCAGCGTCCCCACCAGCTCCGCCACCGGCCCGGTCTCCCGGAAGTGGAACCGGGAGCGCACCACCGCCGGGTGCAGCGCGGGCAGCTCGGCCTCGAGCGCCCCGCGTACCGCCGTGGTGAACCGCTCGGGCGCCTGCATCACGATGTCGACCATGAAGGTGCGGCCCACCAGCCGGACCTGGGTGCGCTGCCGGTCCAGGTCGGCGATCGCCTGCCGCACCTCCCGCTCGGTGCTCTCCCGTACCCCTCCCCTGCCGTTCAGCACCCGGTCCACGGTGGCCTCGCTGAGACCTGCCTGACGTGCGATTTCACGGATCGGGAAGGGGTGACCCACAGCCTGGCTCCTTGAGGGGTTTTTGATGGCTCGCTGCTGGTTGTTCGAGGGGTTTGTACTGACAACAATGACAGAGCCCCGCCGCTCCCATGGTCCTGACCCGGGCCGTGACCGTGGCCGTGACCGAAAGAAGGACACCGATGTCCCTCGCCGCCGAACAGGGCCGCGCCTGGCTCTCCCAGCAGGACTGCGACCTCGACACCTTCCGCGCGCTGGTCGAGCGGACCACCGACCCGGCGGCCTACCCGCACGCCTCGGCCGTCGAGCGCAACGTCCTCGTCTACGACAGCGAGCGGCTGCGCGGCGCCGACGCGCCCCACGCGCTGCGGACCGAACTCGTGCGCGCCCTCACCGACGGTCCCGGTGTCGTCGTCTTCAAGGGCGCGTTCCCCGACCCGGAGGTCGTCGACCGGGCCACGGGGGTGTTCGAGGCGCTGATCTCGGAGCAGAAGGAGTCGGGCGTGCGGGCCGGCGACCACTTCGCGAAGCCGGGGGCCAACGAGCGGGTGTGGAACGCGCTGGAGAAGGCGGCGCTGTACGACCCGGAGGTGTTCGCCGACTACTACGCCAACGACATCCTGGCCCTGGTCTCCCGGGCCTGGCTGGGCCCCGGCTACCAGGTCACCTCGCAGATCAACGTGGTCAACCCGGGCGGCATGGCGCAGACCGCGCACCGCGACTACCACCTCGGCTTCCTCTCCGACGAGCAGGCCGAGGCCTACCCGGCCCATGTGCACCGTCTCTCCCCCGTGCTCACCCTCCAGGGTGCGGTCGCCCACTGCGACATGCCGGTGGAGTCCGGGCCGACGCTCTACCTTCCCTACTCGCAGACCTACGAGCCGGGCTATCTGGCCTGGCGGCGGCCTGAGTTCCAGGACCACTTCAGGGCCCACCACGTACAACTGCCCCTGGCCAAGGGCGACGCGGCGTTCTTCAACCCGGCGGTGTTCCACGCGGCCGGCACCAACCGGAGCGTGGACGTGCGCCGGATGGCCAACCTGCTCCAGGTCTCCTCGGCCTTCGGACGGGCCATGGAGACGGTGGACCGGGAGGCGGTGACCAACGCGGTCTACCCGGTACTGCGCCGGCGCCGGACGGAGGGGGCCTCCGAGACCTGGCTGGAGCACGTCATCGCCGCGAGCGCCGAGGGCTACCCCTTCCCGACCAACCTGGACAGCGATCCGCCGGTCGACGGCATGGCCCCGCCCTCGCAGGCGGACCTGGTGCGGCGGGCGCTGCGCGAGGGATGGGCGACGCGGGTGCTGCGGGACGAACTTCGGGCCGCCACGGCCCGGCGCGAGAGCTGAAAGGCCAAGGTTCCATGGGACTTCTCGACGACAAGGTCGTCCTCGTCAACGGCGGCAGCCAGGGCGTCGGCGCGGCCATCGCGCGGGCCGCGGGCCGCGAGGGCGCCACGGTGGCCGTCACGGGCCGCAGGCCCGAGCCCGGCGAGGCCCTGGTGGCCGAGCTCACCGCCGCCGGCGGCAAGGCGCTGTACGTGCGGGCCGACCTCTCGGACGCCGACCAGGCCAGGACCTCGGTGGCCGAGGTGATCGACGCGTACGGCCGGATCGACTGCCTGGTCAACTCGGCGGGGCTCACCTCCCGGGGCACCCTGCTGGACACCACGCCCGAGCTGTTCGACCAGCACATCGCGATCAACCTCAGGGGGCCGTTCTTCGCGATGCAGGCGGCGGTCGCCGACATGGTCGCGCGCAAGGCGCCCGGCACGGTGGTCAACATCATCACGTCGGCCGCGCACGGCGGGCAGCCGTTCCTGGCGCCGTACGTCGCCGCGAAGGCCGGTCTGATCGGCCTGACCCGCAACGCGGCGCACGCGCACCGCTGGGACCGGGTGCGGATCAACGGCCTGAACATCGGCTGGACGGCGACGGAGGGCGAGGACGCGACGCAGCGGGCGTTCCACGGGGCGGAGGACGGCTGGCGGGAGGAGGCGGCGGCCAGGCAGCCGATGGGAAAGCTCGGCCAACCGGACGAGATCGCGGACTTCGTGGTGTTCCTGCTCTCCGAGCGGTCGGGGGTGGTGACCGGGTCGGTGATCGACTGGGACCAGATCGTGCTGGGTGGTCTCGACTGAGGGGTTGCCACGTCATGCCGTTGGTCGTCCGCGGCTGCGCCGTGGCTGGTCGCGCCCACGCGGCGGAGCCGCATATCGACAGAGCCCCGCGCCCCGGATGGGGCGCCTCAACAGGAAGTAGCAAGGCACATGCGTATCGGAATCCTCGGCCTCGGCCGCATCGGCGCGTTCCACGCCGAGACCCTCTCCGGGCTCGACGCGGTCGACTCGCTCGTCCTGACCGACCCGTTCGCGGACGCGGCCAAGGCCGCCGCCGAGAAGTTCGGCGGTGAGGTCGTGGACTCGCCCGAGGCGCTGCTGGCCGCCGGTGTGGACGGCATCGTGGTGGCCGCCGCCACCGACGCCCACCCCGCCCTGATCCTGGCCGGCGTCGAGGCCGGCATCCCCGTCTTCTGCGAGAAGCCCGTCGCCAAGCACATGAGCGACGGTGTCGAGGTCCTCAAGGCCGTCCAGGGCAAGGGCGTGCCGATCCAGATCGGCTACAACCGCCGCTTCGACGCCGGGTTCGTCGCGGCGCGTGCCGCCGTCCAGGCCGGCGAGCTGGGCAAGCTGCACACCGTCCGCTCGACCACCCTGGACCCGGCCCCGCCGCCCGCCGCCTATGTCGCCGTGTCCGGCGGCATCTTCCGGGACTGTTCCGTGCACGACTTCGACATCATCCGCTGGGTGACCGGCCGGGAGGTCACCGAGGTGTACGCGGTCGGCGGCAACCGGGGCGCCGACTACATCAGGGAGGCGGGCGACGCCGACACCACCGGGGCGATCCTCACCCTGGACGACGGCACCATCGCGGTGGTCTCCAACTCCCGCCACAACGCGCGGGGTTACGACGTCCGCATGGAGCTGCACGGCTTCCAGGACTCGATCGCCGTCGGCCTGGAGGACAAGCTCCCGCTGCGTTCGGTCGAGCCCGGGGTGACCTTCCCGGCGGGCACGCCGCACGACTTCTTCATGGACCGCTTCACCGCGGCCTACCGCGCCGAACTCGCCGCGTTCACCGAGGTCGTGGCCGGCTCCCGTCCCTCCCCCTGCACGGTCGAGGACGCCCTGGAGGCCGGCTGGGTCGCGGAGGCCTGCACGCTGTCCCTGCACGAGCACCGTCCGGTGACGATCGCGGAGGTACGCGGCGCCTGAACCGGGCACGACGGCGAGGCGGGCCGGGACCGAGCCCGGCCCGGGAGACCGTGCGGGACTGCGCCGAGAGCCTGCTCGCCCACGGCGCGGTCCCGGTCCGGGCGGCTCAGAGGCCGTAACGCATCGCGAACTCGTCCGGGTCGTAGGCCTCCCGGTCCGGGTCGTGCCGGATCGCCGGCGCGGTCTCGACCATGTCCTCCGGGCGGATCCGCTCCGGCAGCGCCCCGAACCGCTGGTGCCGCAACACCTCGGCAGCCGCGTCGACGTCCGGCTCCGCGTGCTGTTCGTCTGTCATGCTCGCCCCATGTCGTGTCGCCCGCCGCGGCGGCGGCATGGTGACCGCCGCGGCGGAGTCCGGTTTCGTGCCCTCGTCCCGGAGAACGTCCGGGTCGCGGCGCCTGTTCCCGGGCTCAGGCGCCGCAGGACCGCAGGAACTGCCGGGTGCGCACCGCGATGGGCAGCGGCTTGTCCGGCTCGCAGGGGTACATGTCCTGCTCGACGATGGCGAACAGGTCGACACCCAGCCGCTGCGCCGCCTCCATCACCGGGCCCAGCTCCGGTACCCCGGTGGGAGGTTCGCACATCACGCCCTGGGCCACGGCCGGCCCGAACGGGGTGCCCTTGGACCGGACGTCGGCGAGGATCGCCGGGTCCACCTGCTTGAGGTGGAGGTAGCCGATCCGCTCGCCGTAGGTCTCGATCAGTTTGACGCTGTCGCCGCCGCAGTAGGCGTAGTGGCCGGTGTCCAGGCAGAGGTTGACCAGGTCCGTGTCGGTCGAGTCGAGGAAGCGCTCCACGTGCTCCTCGGTGTCGATGTGGGTGTCGGCGTGCGGATGGACGACGATGTCCAGGCCGTACGTCTCCTTGACCTCGTGTCCGAGCCGTTCCATGCCCTTGGTGAGGTGGGCCCACTGCTCGCCGGTCAGCTCGTGCGGCTCCAGGATCTCGGCGGTCTTGTCGTCCCGCCAGAAGGACGGGATGACCACCAGGTGCTTCGCGTCCATCGCCTGGGTGAGCGCGGCGACCTGGCTGACGTGCTCCCAGGTGGACTCCCAGACGGCCGGGCCGCGGTGCAGTCCGGTGAAGACCGTGCCGGCCGAGACCTTCAGGTTCCGCCGGGCGATCTCGTCGGTGAGGCGGGCCGGGTCGGTGGGGAGGTACCCGTAGGGGCCGAGCTCGATCCAGGAGTACCCGGCCTCGGAGACCTCGTCGAGGAAGCGTTCCCAGGGAACCTGCCGGGGGTCGTCCGGGAACCAGACGCCCCAGGAGTCGGGGGCCGATCCGACGCGGATGCGGTCGAGGGCGTTCGCCATGGGTCAGGACTTTCCTTCCGGACCGGTCACCGCGGGGGCGGTGAGGTCCTCCTCTTCCGGGAGTTCCTCGGTGTCCACTCCGCGGACCTGGGACAGTTCGTGCTTGAGCGCGGCGAGTTCGGCACCGCCCGCCATGTGGTTGGTGAGCTCTTCGAGGGTGATATCGCTGCGCTCGGCGGAGAGTTCGAGGGTGCCGAGGCGCAGCACGCTGAAGTGGTCGCCGACCATGTAGGCGTGGTGCGGGTTGTGGGTGATGAAGATGACGCCGAGGCCGCGTTCGCGGGCGGCGGCGACGTACTTCAGGACCACGCCGGACTGCTTGACGCCGAGGGCGGCGGTGGGCTCGTCCAGGATCAGCACCCGGGCGCCGAAGTAGACGGCACGCGCGATGGCCACGCACTGGCGCTGCCCGCCGGAGAGGGTGCCGATGGGCTGGTCCAGGTCGTCCAGGACGATGCCCATGTTGCGCAGTTCGCGGTCGGCGGTCTCCTTCATCCTGGTGATGTCCAGACGCCGGACCGGCCAGGGACCCCTGGTCATCTCGGAGCCGAGGAAGAAGTTCCGCCACACCGGCATCAGCGGGACCGTCGCCAGGTCCTGGTAGACGGTGGCGATGCCCTTGTCGAGTGCCTGGCGCGGGGTGGTGAAGCGCACCGGCTCGCCGTCGACGAGGAAGTCACCCTCGGTGTGCTGGTGCAGCCCCGAAATGATCTTGATGAGGGTGGACTTGCCGGCGCCGTTGTCACCGAGCACACAGGTGACCTTGCCGGGGAAGACCTTCAGGTCGACGCCGTGCAGGGCGCGGATGTTGCCGTAGGACTTGCCCGCGTCGCGCAGTTCGACGATCGGGGCGCCCTCGGCGGCAGCCGTGTCCTGGAGGACGGCGCCGTGGGTTCCGGTTCCGTTGTCTGTCATCGGGTCACCTCCTGGTCGCGGTGCGCTGGACCCACAGGTTGATCAGGACGGCGCCGAGCAGCATGACGCCGAGGAAGGCCTTGAACCAGTCCGGGTTCCAGCCGGCGTAGACGATGCCCTGCTGCACCATGCCGAACATGAACGCACCGAAGACCGGGCCGATCGCCGAACCCGCACCACCGGTCAGCAGGCAGCCGCCGATGACGGCCGCGGAGATGTAGATCAGCTCCTGGCCCACACCCTCGCCGGACTGCACCGTGTTGAAGGAGAACAGCTGGTGCATCCCGACGAACCAGGCACCGAAGCCGACCAGCATGAACAGCGAGATCTTGGTGAAGGTCACCGGCACACCGACGGCCCGCGCCGACTCCTTGTTGCCGCCGACCGCGAAGATCCAGTTGCCGTACTTGGTGCGCAGCAGCACCCAGGTGGCGATCGCGGCGAAGACCAGCCACCACACGATGGTGATCTTCACTTCCACGCCGCCGATGTGGAAGGAGGAGGCGAAGACGCTCCTGACCTGGTCGAAGCCGTCCATGTTGCTGATGTCGTCGGTGGCGACGTTGCCCGTGACCAGCTTGGTGACCGCCAGGTTGACGCCCTGGAGGATCAGGAAGGTGCCCAGGGTGACCAGGAAGCTGGGCAGCCCGGTCCTGACCACCATCCAGCCGTTGAAGGCGCCGATGGCGAGCGACACGATCAGGGCGACGATCACGCCCACCCACACGTTCAGGGTCAGCTGGTAGCTGAGCATGCTCGCGGTCAGCGCCGAACTGACCACCGCGACACCGGCCGAGAGGTCGAACTCGCCGCCGATCATCAGCAGGGCCACCGGCAGCGCCATGATCCCGATGGTGGACGACTGGTACAGGATGTTCGCCATCGAGCTGGCTTCGCGCACCGGCGGGGCCGCGATCAGGAAGAAGACGTACACCGCGACGGCGCCGAGGAAGACGCCCACGTCCGGACGGGCCAGCACCCGCAGCACCAGGGGGCGTTGTGCGGTACGGCCGTCCTTCTCCTTGGGGCCGGGGGCCGGCGGTGTGGCCACCGCCGGCTGTGCCTGCTGGCTCATACCGATCACCGTGTGCCCTTCGCGGCGAACTCGGCGACCTTGTCGACGTTGGACTTGTCGACGAAGGCCGGCCCGGTCAGCACCGGCTGCTCACCGCCGCCCATGTAGTTGCCGTTGTTCTTGTAGAGCCACAGCGAGTCGACCGCCAGGTAGCCCTGCAGATACGGCTGCTGGTCCACGGCGAACTCGATGGTCCCCTTGCTGATAGCGCCGGTCAGGTCCTTGTTCAGGTCGAAGGTCGCGATCTTCGCCTTGCTGCCCGCGTCCGACACCGACTGCACGGCGATCAGCGCGATGGGGGCGCCGAGCGTGATCACGTGGTCGATGGAGCCGTCCGTCTTGAGCTTGGCGGTGATCGTGGACTTGACCGCGGTCGGGGACGTGCCGTCCACGTACAGGGTCTCCGTCGTCCCCGAGAACGTCTTCTTCACGCCGTCGCACCGCTGGGTGAGGCCGACGTTGCCCTGCTCCTGGATGACACAGACGACCTTCTTGGCGCCTTCCGTGTTCAGCCGGTTGCCGAGCGCCTCGCCCGCCACCGTCTCGTCCTGGCCGAAGAACTCCAGCAGGCCGAGCTTCTTCCAGTCGCTCACACCGGAGTTGAGCCCGACGACCGGGATGTTCGCCGCGGTCGCCTTGCCGATGACGGCCTTGAGGGCGTCCGGCTTGGCGAGGGTGACGGCGATCCCGTCGACCTTCTGGTCGATCGCGTTCTGCACCAGGTTGGCCTGGTTGCCGGCGTTCGGATCGGCGGAGTAGACGAGCTTGACGTTGTCCTTCGCGGCGGCCGCCTCGGCACCCTTGCGGACGATGTCCCAGAAGGTGTCGCCGGGCGCCTGATGGGTGACCAGCGCGACCGTCATGCGCGGAGTGCTCGCCTTGCCGGCGGCGGCGGACGCACCGCCCTCCTCCGACTTCTTTCCGCCGGAGCTGCTGGAGCAGCCGGCGAGGGTCAGGGTGGCCGCCACGGCCACGGCCACGAAGGGGGCCAGTCTCCGCGGACGGATTCGGGATGAGCGGTCCATCTTGCCTGCACCTCACTGTGCGACGGGAAAGAAAGGGAATCCGTGAGGATCCTTGACCCGGTCCGGAAAGCGCCGGTCCGGGTCGGTGCTGTGCGTTGGGACGGGATACAAGTCCCTGCGCGGCCCGCTGTCAATACTTTGTTAAGACATCATTTCACACTCAGGTCCGAATGTAAGTACAAACCATTGACAGTTCGACCTGCCCCGATCTACACCTGAGAGGCATTCCGTCCCACCCGGAGAGCCTCGCGATCCCTACCCGCTCCCGCCCGGCGTACCCCTGTACACCACCCCGTCCGAATGAGGTCCCCATGAGCCAGCCGACCACCCGCCTGACCGTCGCCCAGGCGCTGGTGCGGTTCCTGTCCGCCCAGTACACCGAGCGCGACGGCGTCCGGCACCGGCTGATCGCCGGCACCTGGGGCATCTTCGGCCACGGGAACGTGGCCGGGATCGGCCAGGCGCTCCTGGAGTACGCCGACGTCATGCCGTACCACCAGGGCCGCAACGAGCAGGCGATGGTGCACGCGGCCGTCGGCCACGCCCGCCAGCTGGACCGGCTCTCCGCGCAGGCGGTGACCACGTCCATCGGCCCGGGCGCCACCAACCTGGTGACCGGCGCCGCGCTCGCCACCGTCAACCGGCTGCCGGTGCTGCTGCTCCCGGGCGACTACTTCGCGAGCCACGCGCCCGACCCGCTGCTGCAACAGCTGGAGCACCCGGTCGAGTTCGACGTCTCCGTCAACGACACGCTGCGCCCGGTCTCCCGCTACTTCGACCGGATCACCCGCCCCGAGGCGCTGATCCCGTCCGCGCTGAACGCCATGCGGGTGCTCGCCGACCCGGCCGAGACCGGCGCGGTCACCCTCGCCCTGCCCCAGGACGTCCAGGCGGAGGCGTACGACTGGCCCGAGGAGTTCTTTGCCGAGCGGATCTGGCGGGTCCGGCGGCCCGCCCCCGACCCGGTCGAGCTGGCGGCCGCCGTCAGCGCCGTACGGGCCGCTGAGCGGCCGCTGATCGTGGCGGGCGGCGGAGTCCACCACAGCCGCGCCGAGGACGCCCTGAGGGCCCTTGTGGAGGCCACCGGCATCCCCGTGGCCTCGACCCAGGCGGGCAAGGGCGCGCTGCGCCACGACCACCCGGCCGACCTGGGCGGTATCGGCCACACCGGGACCGCCGTCGCCGACGACCTGGCCCGCACCGCCGATCTGGTCATCGGCGTCGGTACCCGGTACACGGACTTCACCACGGCCTCCGGCACCCTCTTCCAGAACCCGGACGTCCGCTTCCTCAACCTGAACATCACCGGCTTCGACGCCCACAAGCTGTCCGCCCACACCCTCGTCTGCGACGCGCTGACGGGGCTGGACGCCCTCACGGAGGCCCTCGCCGGCCATCGGGTGGCCGCGGACTACGAGGCCGAGTACCGGGCCGGCAGGGAGCGTTGGGAGGCCGTCGTGGCGGCGGCCTACCGCGCGGACGACGAGGACGCGGTGCCGACCCAGACGCAGGTGCTCGGCGCCCTGGACGCGGTGGTGGGCGATGACGACGTTGTCATCAACGCGGCCGGCTCGCTCCCGGGCGACCTCCACAAGCTCTGGCGGGCCCGCTCGCCACGCCAGTACCACCTGGAGTACGGCTACTCCTGCATGGGCTACGAGATCCCGGCCGGCATCGGCGTCCAGCAGGCCGCCCCGGACACCGTGGTCTGGTCGCTGGTCGGCGACGGCACCTACCTGATGAATCCGACCGAGATCGTCACCGCGGTCCAGGAGGGCCTGCCCGTCAACCTGGTGCTGATCCAGAACCACGGGTACGCCTCCATCGGCGGCCTCTCCGAGTCGGTGGGCGGCGAGCGGTTCGGCACCGCCTACCGCCACCGCTCGGCCGACGGCACCTTCGGCGGCGCCCCGCTGCCGGTCGACCTCGCCGCCAACGCGGCCAGCCTCGGCATGGAGGTGCTGCGCGCCAAGACCGTGCGGGAGCTGCGCGAGGCGCTCGCCGCGGCCCGCGCCAGTGACCGGCCGACCTGCGTGTACGTCGAGACGGACCCGGCGCCCACCGCTCCGGGGGCCGAGGCCTGGTGGGACGTGCCGGTCGCCGAGACCGCCACCCGCGAGGCCGCCGTACGGGCCCGCGAGGACTACGACCGACAGGTCGCCGGCCGCCGCCGGCACCTGTGAACCCACGATCCCCGGAAGGAGGTGTCCCGTGGCCCGAACCGGTGGTTCCGCCCGCACCGCGACCGTCTCGGCACTCGACTCCCTGGACTTCGCCCTGGACCGCGGCAGTCCCGTACCGCTCTACTACCAGCTCGCCCAGCAGCTGGAGGAGGCCATAGAGCACGGCGTGCTGGCCCCGGGGAACCTCCTGGGCAACGAGATCGACCTGTCGGTGCGGCTCGGCCTGTCCCGGCCCACGGTCCGCCAGGCCATCCAGTCGCTCGTCGACAAGGGCCTCCTCGTGCGCCGCCGGGGTGTGGGCACCCAGGTGGTGCACAGCCAGGTCAAGCGGCCGCTGGAGCTGAGCAGCCTCTACGACGACCTGGAGTCGGCCGGGCAGGGCCCGACCACCCGGGTGCTGCGCAACGAGCGGATCCCGGCGACCGGCGAGGTGGCCGCCGCGCTCGGCATCGCGGAGGGTGCGGAGGTGATCGTGCTGGAGCGGCTGCGCTGCACGCACGGCCAGCCGGTGGCGTTCCTCTGCAACTACCTGCCCGCCGACCTGCTCGAACTCGACACCGAACGCCTGGAGTCGACCGGTCTGTACCGGATGATGCGCACGGCCGGCATCACCCTGCACAGCGCCCGGCAGACCGTGGGCGCCCGCAGCGCCACGGCCGAGGAGGCCGGCCGTCTCGACGAGAAGGAGGGCGCCGCCCTGCTCACCATGCGGCGCACGGCCTACGACGACACCGGGCGGCCGGTGGAGTACGGCAGCCATGTCTACCGGGCGTCCCGGTACGCCTTCGACTTCCAACTGCTCGTACGGCCCTAGGGCGAGCCGGGCGCGGAACGGCGCGTGGAACGGCGCGTGGCGGTGCGGCCGCCGCGGGCTTAACCGCTGGTCCCACCTCGGGAAACCAACATGCCCGCACACGAGCCCCCACGGAGTTCGCCCCCCGGGGGCCCGGCCGTACCGCTCCGTTCAACAAACCGGCAGGCAACCATGTCGATTACGTTTCGGGCAAGAGACGGGTGAGAGGGACGCAGGCTATTGACGCATGAGCGGACAAGCGGCTGTTATTGCGCCCACGATGTTCGGCCGAGTTGGTTTCTGATCGGTTTCGGGACCTTTCGAAGATCAACTCTCCCCTTGCCGAACCCTGTTACTCAGGAGCCGCCATGCGCATCTCCCCGTCCGGTCTTCACCTGCCGGGTCCGAGCCGCCGTAACGTTCTGCGTGGGGCCGGTTCGGCCGCCCTGCTCGCCGGCGGCATACCCCTGCTCTCCGCGTGCGGCGGCAGCGGATCCTCCTCCGACCCGAAGACGGTCTCTCTCGGCTCCAACGGCTCGGACGCCGTACCCAAGAAGGCCTACGCGGAGATGTACGCGACCTTCAAGAAGCAGTCGGGCATCACGGTCGATGTCAACACGAAGGACCACAACACCTTCCAGGAGCAGATCAACTCCTACCTGCAGGGCACGCCGGACGACGTGTTCAACTGGTTCGCCGGGTACCGGATGCAGTTCTTCGCGAAGAAGGGCCTCGCCACTCCGATCGACGAGGTCTGGGACAAGATCGGCGACGGCTTCCCCGACGCGATGAAGAAGCTCAGCAAGGGCGAGGACGGCAAGTACTACTTCGTGCCGCTGGACACCTACCCCTGGGCGATCTTCTACCGCAAGAGCGTCTTCCAGCAGCACGGCTACAAGGTCCCCACCACCTGGGACGACTTCGTGGCCCTGTGCAAGCAGATGAAGAAGGACGGCCTGGTCCCGATCGCGTTCGGCGACAAGGACGCGTGGCCGGCGATGGGCACCTTCGACCAGCTCAACTTCCGCATCAACGGGTACGACTTCCACGTCGACCTGATGGGCGGCAAGGCCGAGTGGACCGACCCGAAGGTCAAGGCCGTCTTCGACCACTGGGCCGAGATCCTCCCCTACCACCAGGACGGCTTCATGGGCCGCACCTGGCAGGACGCCGCGCAGAGCCTGGTCTCCAAGAAGGCCGGCATGTACCTCCTCGGCTCCTTCGTGGCCCAGCAGTTCACGAACAAGGCCGACCTGGACGACCTCGACTTCTTCGCCTTCCCGGAGATCAACTCCGCGTACGGCCAGGACACCGTCGAGGCGCCCACCGACGGCTACATGGTCAGCAAGGCCCCGAAGAACAAGTCCGGCGCCTTCAAGCTCATGGAGTACCTCGGCACCCCCGCGGCCGAGCAGATCTACCTCAAGGCCGACTCCAGTGTGGTCGCCGCCTCCTCCAAGGCGGACACTTCGTCGTACTCCGCCCTGCAGAAGAAGGCGTACGACATGATCAGCAACGCCAAGAGCCTCACCCAGTTCATGGACCGCGACTCCCGCCCGGACTTCACCTCGACGGTGATGCAGCCCGGCCTGCAGAAGTTCCTGCAGAACCCGAAGGGCGTCGACAGTCTGCTCTCGTCGATCGAGCGCCAGAAGAAGACCATCTTCGCGTCCGAGTGAGCCGGCTGAATGACGACTGAAACCACCACGAAGTCCCAGGAGGCGGCCGCCGTGCCGCCTCCTGGGCGCGCGTCCGAGAAGAAGCGGGTCCGGCAGGGGCACAAGCGCCTGCTGACCCGCCGCGACCGCATCACGCTGGCCTTCATGGCCGGCGTGCCGACGGTCCTCCATGTCCTGCTCGTCTGGGTGACCGCACTCGCCTCGATCCTGCTGGCCTTCACCACCTGGGACGGCATCGGCTTCGACTCCATCAAGTGGGTCGGGTTCGACAACTTCCAGCAACTCTTCAGCGACAACCCGCAGTTCTGGCCCGCGGTCCAGCACAACGTCATCTGGTTCGTCGTCCTCATCCTGATCCCGACGCCGTTCGGCCTGTTCCTGGCCGTGCAGTTGGACAAGAGGATCCGGTTCACGCGGGTCTACCAGACGGCGTTCTTCCTGCCGGTCGTCATCTCCATGGCGTGCATCGGGTTCGTCTGGCAGCTGATCTACAACCCGGACACGGGCCTGATCAACAGCCTCATCGGCGCCAACAAGCCGGGCCACTACATCGACTGGATCGGTGACCCGAAGCTCAACCTGTGGGCGGTCCTGATCGCCGCGTCCTGGCGGCACGCCGGCTACATGATGATCCTGTACCTGGCCGGTCTGAAGAGCGTCGACCCGTCGCTGCGCGAGGCCTCGGCCCTCGACGGCGCCAACGAGTGGCAGACGTTCAAGAACGTCATCTTCCCGACCCTGCGGCCCACCAACACGGTCGTCCTGGTCGTCACCATCATCGAGGCGCTGCGCGCCTTCGACCTGGTCTTCGTCTTCAACAAGGGCGCCCAGGGCACCGAGTTGCTCTCCATCCTGGTGACCAACAACATCATCGGCGAGTCCAGCCGCATCGGTTACGGCTCGGCGATCGCGGTGGTGCTGCTGTTCATCTCCCTGATCGTGATCATCCCGTACCTGATCGCGACCTTCCGGAAGGAGCGGCGCGCATGAGCACCGTGAGCGCGCTGGCCAAACAGCGCACCCCGATCCGTCCGGCCCGCGTCCTGCTGCACGTCTTCCTCGCCGTCACGGCGCTGGCGTGGCTCGCCCCGCTGCTGTGGGCGATCTTCTCGGCGCTGCGCCCGTACAGCGAGACCAGCGACCGCGGTTACGTGTCCTGGCCGCACACGCTGAACTTCGACAACTTCAAGAACGCGTTCACGCAGTCGGACATGACCCACTACTTCATGAACACGCTGATCATCGCGGTCCCGGCCGTGCTGCTCACGCTGTTCCTGTCGTCGATGGTCGCGTTCTACGTCAGCCGCTTCGACTTCCGGCTCAACCTGGCGCTGCTGCTGGTGTTCACCGCGGGCAACCTGCTGCCGCAGCAGGTCATCATCACCCCGCTGTACCGGTTGTACCTGCTGACGAACCTGCCGGGCATCACGCAGAGCGGCAAGCTGTACGACTCGGCGCTCGGCCTGGTGCTGATCCACGTGGCGTTCCAGTCCGGGTTCTGCGCGTTCGTGCTCAGCAACTACATGCGGTCGCTGCCGCACGAGCTGACCGAGGCCGCGCTCGTGGACGGCGCGTCGGTGTGGCGGCTGTACTGGCAGATCACGCTGCCGCTGTGCCGGCCGGCGATGGCGGCCCTGGCGACCCTGTTGTCGATCTGGATCTACAACGACTTCTTCTGGGCGCTGGTGCTGATCTCGACCGGTGAGAACATGCCGATCACCTCGGCGCTGAACAACCTCTCGGGCCAGTACTTCACCGACCCGAACCTGGTCGCCGCCGGCTCGCTGCTCACCGCGATCCCGACGCTGGTCGTGTACTTCGCGCTCCAGAAGCAGTTCGTCAGCGGTCTGACCCTGGGCTCCGCCAAGGGCTGACCCGGCCTCCTCCGAAAGAGAACCCCGTGCACAACCCGTTCACCCCGGTCGCCTCCTTGCCCGTGGACACGCGCACCGCCCGTGTCCACGAGGAGGGCTGGCAGTCCTGG
Organism: Streptomyces sp. NPDC001220; assembly: GCF_053597895.1. Taxonomy (NCBI): domain Bacteria; kingdom Bacillati; phylum Actinomycetota; class Actinomycetes; order Kitasatosporales; family Streptomycetaceae; genus Streptomyces; species Streptomyces sp. NPDC001220. The sequence goes on along the minus strand of NZ_JBSFJE010000004.1, from coordinate 168,134 downwards.
TCGCCGAGCGGCTCCTACGCCCTCGGCGCCGCCCCGTACCGCCCGACGAACGACAACTGGGCGACCGTGTGCTACCGCCCCGGCCGCGGTGTGCCCGCCGGGGCCTTCCAGGGCGAGGGCCTGCTGGCGCTCGACCCGGGCGACGGCTCCCCGGTCCGGCTCTGGGCGGCGACGGACCCGCTGCACGAGGTGCCGTCGGTCCGGCTGACCGTCGCCGGCGGTGTCGCGGAGGTCGAGGCCGACGGCCCGGTCAAGGAGTGGACCGGTGCGGGCATCCAGTCCGTGCTGGCCGACTGGGCCGACTCCCTGGCGCTGCCGGCGCCCCGCCCGGCGCCCACCGTCTGGTGCTCCTGGTACGAGTACTTCACGGCCGTCACCGAGGACGACATCCACGAGAACCTGCGCGCGATGGACACCCTCGACCTGCCGATCGACGTGGTGCAGATCGACGACGGCTACCAGAGCGCCCTGGGCGACTGGCTGAACCTCTCCGGACGCTTCCGCTCCCGGCGGGGCATCGCGGACGCCATCCGCGCCCGGGGCCGCCGGGCGGGCATCTGGACGGCACCCTTCCTGGTCGACCCGGCGAGCGCGCTCGCCGAGACGTACCCGGACTGGCTGGTCCGCGACCCCGACGGCAACCCGCTGCACGCGGGCCGCAACTGGGGCCACGACCTGTACGTCCTGGACACCACCCACCCGGCCGCCGCGGCCTACCTCACCGACGTCTTCGCCACGCTGCGCGCCGAGGGCTACGACTACTTCAAGGTCGACTTCCTCTACGCGGGCGCGCTGGACGGCGTACGGCACTCGGGCGCCGACCCGCTCACCGCGTACCGGCTCGGCATCGCCCTGATCCGGGAGGCCATCGGCGCCGACGCCTACCTGCTCGGCTGCGGGGCGCCGATGCTGCCCTCCATCGGCCTGTTCGACGCGATGCGGGTCAGCCCCGACACGGCCCCGCACCGCCGCCCCCAGGCCGGCGACTACAGCCAACCGGGCCAGGACCCGGCCGAGTTCACCGGGGTCGGCCGCCAGTGGCAGCACGGCCGGCTCTGGATCAACGACCCCGACTGCCTGATGGCCCGCCCCGCCGTGGAGACCCGCGCCCGCTGGGCGGCCCATGTGGAGGCCGTCGGCGGCCTGGTCGCCTCCAGCGACCGGCTGCTCTCCCTCGACCCGTGGGGCGTGGACACGACCCGCCGCCTTCTCACCGGAGTTACCGGAGTCAACCGATGAGCGACCGCACCCTCTCCGTCCCGGGCATCGTCTACGGCGGCGACTACAACCCCGAGCAGTGGCCCGAGGAGGTGTGGGCCGAGGACGTCCGCCTGATGCGCGAGGCGGGCGTCAACATGGTGAGCGTCGGCATCTTCTCGTGGGCGCTGATGGAGCCGTCCGAGGGTGTCCACGACTTCTCGCGGATGGACCGGATCCTCGGTCTCCTCCACGAGAACGGCATCGCCGCCGACCTCGCCACCCCGACGGCCGCCCCGCCGGCCTGGTTCTTCCGCGCGCACCCCGAGGCGCTCCCGGTGGACCACGACGGCCGCACCCTGTCCTACGGCAGCCGCCAGACGTTCTGCCCGAGCAGCCCCGCCTACCGCGAGGCCGCGCTCAGGATCGCCGGCGCCATCGCCGAGCGGTACGCGAGCCACCCGGCCGTGAAGATGTGGCACGTGCACAACGAGTACGGCTGCCACAACGCGGCCTGCTACTGCGACACCAGCGCGGAGTCCTTCCGCCGCTGGCTGCGCGCCCGGTACGGCGACGACCTGGCCGCCCTCAACCACGCCTGGGGCACCACCTTCTGGAGCCAGTGGTACTACGACTGGGACGAGATCCTGCCGCCCCGCGCGACCGGTGCCGTACCCAACCCGACGCACCAGCTGGACTGGCGGCGGTTCTGCTCGGACGAGCTGCTGTCGCTGTACACGGCGGAGCGTGACGTGCTCCGGGAGGCGGCCCCCTCGATCCCGGCCACCACCAACTTCATGGTGATGCACAACTTCGACGCCCTCGACTACTGGCGCTGGGCACCCGAGCTGGACGTGGTGGCCAACGACCACTACCTGATGTCCGCCGACCCCGAGTCGCAGATCGACGTCGCGCTCAGCGGCGATGTGATGCGCTCGCTGGCGGGCGGGCCGTGGCTGCTGATGGAGCACTCGACGGGCGCGGTGAACTGGCAGCCCGTCAACCGGGCGAAGAGGCCGGGCGAGTTGCGGCGCAACGCGCTGGCCCATGTGGCGCACGGCGCGGACGGCATCTGCTACTTCCAGTGGCGGGCGGCGAAGGCCGGTGCCGAGCAGTGGCACTCCGCGATGCTGCCGCACGCGGGGACGGACAGCCAGATCTGGCGGGACGTGGTCCGGCTCGGCGCGGATCTGCGGGCGTTGGCGGAGGTGCGCGGCAGCACGGGCACCGCCGAGGTGGCCGTGGTCTGGGACTGGGACGCCCGCTGGGCGGTGGAGTTCCCCTCCCAGCCGAGCGGCGAGCTGCGCTATCTGGACCTGGTCCGCTCCTGGTACGAGCCGCTGTGGCGGGCGGGCGTGGCCGTGGACTTCGTCCGGCCGCAGGCGGACCTGTCGGCGTACAAGGTGGTCCTGGCCCCGAGCCTGTACCTGGTGGACGACGCGGGCGCGGCGAACCTGACCGCCTTCGCGGAGGCCGGCGGCACGCTCGCCATCGGTTTCCACAGCGGCATGGTGGACGAGCACAGCCATGTGCGGCTGGGCGGTTACCCGGGGGCGTTCCGGGAGGTGCTGGGCGTCCGCACGGACGAGCTGTTCCCGCTGCTGCCGGGTGAGCGGGTGGCGCTGAGCGAGGGCGGCACGGGCTCACTCTGGTCGGAGCGGGTGCGGGCGGCGGGTGCCGAGGTGGTCACGTCCTACGCCGACGGCCCGCTGGCCGGTGTCCCGGCGGTGACGCGGCACGCGTACGGCACGGGCAGCGCCTGGTACCTGGCGACACTGCCGGACGCGGAGACCCTGGCGGGGCTGCTCGACCGGATCCGCGCGGAGGCGGGCGTGGCGGCGGGGCGTACCGCACCGGAGGGTGTGGAGGTCGTCGTGCGGCGGGGTGCGGAGGCGGACTACGTGTTCGTCATCGACCATGCCGGGGAGGGGGCCGAGGTCGCGGTGGCGGCCGGAGCCGTGGAGCTGCTGTCCGGCAAGGCGGTCGACGGGTCGGTTGTCGTGGCTCCGGGCGAGATCGCCGTGGTGCGGGAAGCACGGTAGGGAGCGTAGCGCCGGGGGCGGAGAGGCCGTTCGGCGGCTGCGGGTTCGTCGTGGCGGGTCGCGCAGTTCCCCGCGCCCCTGAAGGGGCACGACAGCCCCCGCGTCCATGAAGGGGCGCGGGGGCTGGTCTCACTTGGACGCGAACGGGCCGTCCAGGGCCGCCCATTGCAGCAGCATGATGGTCTTCGCGTCGGCGATCTCGCCCGTGCGGATCATCTCCAGGGCGCGGCGGAAGGGGAGTTCGAGGATTTCGATGTCCTCGCCCTCCTCGTCCAGGCCGCCGCCCTCGTGGGTGCGGGTGGCGGGGGTGTAGGCGGCCGCGTAGAAGGAGATCCGTTCGGTGACCGAGCCGGGGCTCATGTAGACGTCGAAGACGTGCTGGACGTCGCCGACGGTGTGGCCGGTCTCCTCGACGACCTCCCGGCGGACCGCATGTTCCGGGTGCTCGTCCTCGGCGTCCAGCAGGCCCGCCGGGGTCTCGATCAGCATGCCGTCGGGGTGGCCGTTGACGTACACGGGGAAGCGGAACTGGCGGGTGAGCAGGACGGTTTCGTGCTCGGCGTCGTAGAGGAGGAGGGTGGCGCCGTTGCCGCGGTCGTGGGTCTCGCGTTCCTCGGTGCGCCAGGTGCCGTCGGCGTGCCGGTAGTCGAAGGTGGTGGCCCGCTCGACGTACCAGTGGCTGGAGAGCAGTTTCACCTCCCGGACCCGCACGCGTGGGTTGCCGGTCAGGTCCAGGCCGGTGCGGTCGAGTCCGGTGCGGCCCCGGCGGTCCGGGGTGTCGGTCCCGGCGGTCATCGCAGGCCTGCCGGGCGGGCGGGGGCGTTCACATGGCTCATGATCACCTGTGTACCACCCGCCCACGTCCGGCGGGTGTCTCCTGGGCAGGCCGGCGAAGGCGGCTCCGGTGCGGCAGCGCCCCGCGAGGGGCACGGGGCGGTATCACTGTGCGGCTCCGCCGCGTGGGCGCGGCCGGCCACGACGCTGCCGGCCGACGCCCCACCCCGGCCCCCCATTCCTCCAGCGCAACGTCCTAGTGCACTTCGGCAGGCCGGGGCCCTTCGTCGAGGAACCCGCCCGACTGGTGCTGCCACAGCTTCGCGTAGGCGCCCTCCGCGGTGAGCAGTTCGTGGTGCGTGCCCTGCTCGACGATCCGGCCGCGGTCCAGGACCACGAGCCGGTCCATGGAGGCGACCGTGCTCAGCCGGTGCGCCACCACGAGTGCCGTACGCCCCTCCATGAGCCGCCACAGCGCCTCCTGGACGAGCATCTCGCTCTCGGAGTCCAGCGCGCTGGTCGCCTCGTCCAGGAGCAGGATCGGGGCGTTGCGCAGGATCGCCCGGGCCAGGGCGACCCGCTGGCGCTGGCCGCCGGAGAGCTTGACGCCCCGCTCGCCGACCATCGTCTCGAAGCCGTCCGGCAGCGCGTCGGCGAACTCCGTGACGTGGGCCGCCTCGGCGGCGAGCCGGATCTCGGCGTCGTCGGCGTCGGGCCGGGCGAAGGCGATGTTGTCCCGCAGGGTGCGGTGGAACATCGCCGGGTCCTGCGGGACGTAGGCGATCTGGCTGCGCAGGTCGCCCTGGCGCAGCCGGCTGATGTCCTGGCCGCCGATGGTGATCCGTCCGGCGTCGATGTCGGTCATCCGCAGCAGCAGCCGGGTGAGCGTGGTCTTGCCACCGCCCGACCGGCCCACGAACCCGAACTTCGAGCCGCTGGGCACCTCCAGATCCAGTCCTTCGAACAGCGGTTTGGCACCCGCGTGGGTGAAGGAGACCTTTTCGAAGCGGACGTCGGCGGCCCGCGGCGCGAGCGGCTCCGGGGTCACCGGGTCCAGCACGGTCGGCGGCTCCAGGAGCAGTTCGGTGAACTGGGCCGCCTCGGTCATGGAGCTCTCCATGCGCCGGTAGATCTGGTTGAACTCGAACATGATCCGGGTCGCGTTGGTGTAGTAGGTGAAGGCGACCACGACCGCCTCCACACCGTGGCCGCCGCCGGCCAGGCCCACCGCGAGCAGCAGGCCCAGCGCGTTGGTCGCGACGGACATCGGCGCGACGAACGTGTCGATGCGCAGGTTGCCGTAGTCCCAGGAGCGCAGGGTGCGCCGCCTCGACTCGGCCACCCGGGACCGGTGTTCGGCGGCCTCCCGCCCCTCGGCGGCGAACGCCCGGACCGTGTCCATGTTCATCAGGCTGTCGGCGACGTGGCCGGACACCCGCGCGATGGCCTCCTCCCGCTGGGCGACCAGCCGCTGCCGCCGCCGGATCAGCGGCACGACGCACACCGCGGTGACCGCGATCATCGACAACAGCCCGACGACCAGGAGCGGTTCATAGCGCCAGAGGACCACCGATCCGAACAACAGGGGCACGAAACTGCCCACGATGTTGAAGGTGAGCGTGTCGGCGAACTCCTCGAAGCGGGTGGCGAAGCTCAGCACCCGCTTGGTGAGCGACCCGGCGAAGTTGTCGTGGAAGAACGCGGAGTCCTTGGCGAACAGTTCGTCCATGCCGATGACGTACAGCTGCTCGATGCCGAACGCGTCCAGGCGGTTCAGGCAGTGCAGACCGATTCGCCAGAACACCTCCGCCAGCAGCAGGACACCGCCGAAGCCGAGGACGTACGGCAGTGCGGCACCGAAGCCCAGTCCGTGTCCGTCGGCGATCCGGCCGACCAGTTTGGCCACGACCAGCGGGGCCCCGTAGTTGATTCCGATGTTGCCGAGCGCCGGCAGCAGCATTCCGGGCAGGGTGAACCGCTTGAGCCGCGCCAGTTCCCGTCCGTAGTAACGAAGCGCGAGCATGACGGCACCTTTTTGCGGTCCGCTCGCAGGTAAATCGACCGAGGATGTCATCTCAACCCTGTGTAGTCGTCGTACGGCATGCCGAGCCGGCCGGCGCATGGTCTGCGGCGGCCTCGAATCGGCAGGTCAGGAAAGGGAAGTGTGCCGTGACGACGGTCACGGAGTCCACGTGTTTTCCGGACGGCGGCTACTGTGCGAACACGCGGTCGATCCCGTCCTCGTACCGCTCCCACTCCGTGTCCGCGAGGCCGAGGAGCCGCTCGACCGCCGCCGGGTCGGGCAACGGACCGTGATCCCCGGTCACCTTGAGGGCGGAGACCGCGGTGATGTGGCCGAGCCGCAGGGCACGGGAGGTCGTCCCGCCGTGCAGCAGTCCGGCGAGGAAGCCCGCCGCGAACGCGTCGCCCGCGCCCACGGGTTCCACCACCGTCGTACGCAGCGCGGGCACCGTGCACGCGCCGTCCGCGGTGACGGCCGTGGCGGCCCGGGCGCCGTCCTTGACGACGAGGATCCGTGGACCGGGCAGCAGGTCCCGCACACCGGTGACGGTCAGGTCGTCACCCCACAGCCGCTGGGCCTCGTCCAGGCCCACGAGCACGATGTCGGCCCGGTCGGCGAGGGCGCGCAGGGCCCCGGGTGCCGTGCCGTCCGGCCACAGGGCGGCGCGGTGGTTGACGTCGAAGCTGATGGCGTACGGCCGTTCACCGGCCGGCGCGGCGAGGGCGCGGGTCACCAGGTCGCGGCAGGACGGCGAGAGGGCGGGGGTGATGCCGGTGAGGTGCAGAAGGGCGGCGGAGCGCAGCGGTTCGCCGTCCAGCAGGTCCGGGCCCAGGGCCGAGGCCGCCGAGCCGGTGCGGTAGTAGTGGACGCGGGTTCCGGTGGGGCCGGGGTTCTTGACGAGGAGTCCGGTGGGCCGGTGCGGGTCGGTGCGCACCTGGCTGACGTCGACCCCGGCGGCGGCGACCGCCGCACGCACCCGGTGACCCAGCGGATCGTCGCCGACGGCCGAGAGCCAGAGCGCCGGGATGCCGTGGTCCGCGAGGTACATGGCCACGTTGGACTCCGCGCCCGCCGTGGACAGCCGCAGTTGCTCCGCCTCGGCCAGCGGGCGGGGCGGGTCGGGGGCCAGGGCCGCCATGGTCTCGCCGACGCAGACGACCCGGCCGGGGCGCGGCCGCCAGGGTGCCGTCATGCCGGTCCGTCCTCCGCCACGGCGGCGCGGAAGGCCCGGGCCCGGTCGCGGAGCCCGGCGATGCCGCCGCCGTCGGCCGCGTCGCCGACCAGGGGTGAGCCGACGCCGACGGCGGTCGCCCCGGCGGCCAGGTAGGCCCGCGCGGCGGCCACGTCGACGCCGCCGACCGGGACCAGCACGGCGTCGGGGAACGGGCCGCGCAGCGCCTTCAGATAGGCCGCTCCCCCGGCCTCGGCGGCGGGGAAGAGTTTCAGCGCGGCCGCGCCCCGGGCCTGCGCGGCGATGACGTCGGTGGGGGTCAGCACGCCCGCCAGGACCGGCATGCCGAGGTCCAGCGCGGTGTCGACGCCGGCGCCGAGGCCGGGGGTGACCGCGAAGGTGGCGCCCGCGTGGTGGGCGGCCCGCGCGTCGGCGGCGGTCAGCACGGTGCCGGCGCCCAGCGGCCGGTCGGGCCCCAGCTCCTTGCGGGCCCGGGCCAGGACGGTGAGCGCGTCCGTGCCGCTGAGGGACACCTCGATCAGTTCGATGCCCTCCTCGGCCAGAGTCAGCACGGTGCGCAGGGCGGCGTCCGGGTCGGTGCCGCGCACGATGGCGAGCAGTCGGCGGGAGGTGAGAGCGGCGCGTAGATCCACGGCCAGGGCTCCTTCTACGGTTCGGGTTTCTCAGGGGGCGCTCAGAGGCAGCGGCAGGCGGCGCTCACGGTGAGGCGCCAGCGGACCTCGCCCGAGGCGCCGACGCGGGCCGCGTCGTCCGGGCCGGCGTCGGCGAGGTCGAAGACCCGGCCGAGCATGGGCTCGACGCCCGTACTGCGGTAGGGCCGGCCGGCCGGGAAGCCGCCGAGGTTGCGCCACAGGGCGACGGAGAGCGGCTGTCCGTCCGCCTCGACGGTGAAGGAGAGCCGGTCCCCCGCGTCGTGCACACAGCACCGGCCGCCCGCCACCACGGCCCCGGCCGCCGTACCGTCGTCCGGCCCGAACCGGTCGAGGCGCAGCCCCAGTGGTGCGGGCCAGGCGCCCTCCAGCCAGCGGGCGCCGTCCGGCCAGGGCCGGCCCACCAGGGGTGCCGCCTCCGCGAACAGCCGGGTCGGCGCACCCTCCCGGGCCTTCACCACGGCCTCCTCGGAGAGGTCCAGCAGCGCGTGCGCGGCCCAGAGGAAGCGGAAGCCGGGCTCGGCCGTCAGCACGTAGTCGGCCCGGACCCCGTCGGGCGTGCCGCTCAGCGTGCGGGTCAGGGTGAAGTCTTCGCAGTCCACGCGTTCGCCGTCGCCCTCCCGGGTCCAGGCCCGGGACCAGGCGTCCCCGTGGTCGGGGGTGCCGCGCACGGTGGGGACGCACTCCTCCAGTCCCCCCGCGTCCACGAACGCGTCGCCCGGTGCCGCACCGTCGCGTTCGGCGGCCTCGCGCCGCCACAGCCATTCGCGGCCGCCGTGGCGCAGCGAGGTCCAGCGGCCGCCGTGGGCGAGGTCGGTCAGGACGTCCATCACCACTCCGCGAACGAGCCGTCGGGGTGCCGCCACACCGGGTTGCGCCAGTGGTGGCCGGCCCGGTCGGCCGCGCGTACGGCCGCCTCGTCGACGGTGATGCCCAGCCCCGGGGCGTCACCGCGCCGGGCGTGCCCGTCGACGAACCGGAAGGGTTCGGGGTCGACCAGGTAGGAGAGGAGGTCGGCGTCCTTGTTGTAGTGGATGCCCCGGCTCTGCTCCTGGATCAGGAAGTTGGGTGTGGCGAAGGCGACCTGGAGGCTGGCCGCCAGCGCGATGGGCCCGAGCGGGCAGTGCGGGGCGAGCTGTGCGCCGTAGGTCTCCGCGAGCGAGGCGATGCGGTGCACCTCGGAGATGCCGCCCGCGTGGGACAGGTCCGGCTGGGCGACCGCGATGCCGGCGGCGAGGACGGGCAGGAACTCGGCGCGCGAGTACAGGCGTTCACCGGTGGCCAGCGGCACCGGGCTCGCGGTGACCAGACCGGGCAGCAGGTGGCCCTGCTCGGGGACGACGGGTTCCTCCACGAACAGCGGGTGCAGGGGGGCGAGTTCGGTCAGGACGCGGCGGGCGCTGGCGGCGGTGAAGCGGCCGTGGAAGTCGACGGCGACGTCGCGGTCGGGGCCGAGCGCGTCCCGGGCGGCCGCCACCCGGGCGACCACGGCCGCGGTCTCCGACGCCGTGGTGATCGGCGAGGTGGCCCCGGCGGCGTTCATCTTCACCGCGGTGAAGCCCGCCTCCACCTGGGCCGTGACCTGCTCGGTGAGCTCGGCCGGTTCGTCGCCGCCGACCCAGGCGTAGACCCGGACCCGGTCGCGCACCGGACCGCCGAGCAGGGCGTGCACGGGCGCGCCGTAGGTCTTGCCGGCGATGTCCCACAGGGCCTGGTCGAGTCCGGCGACGGCGCTGGACAGGACGGGGCCGCCCCGGTAGAAGCCGCCCTTGGTGAGCACCTGCCAGTGGTCCTGGACGCGCAGCGGGTCCTGCCCCACCAGGTACTCGGCGAGGACCTCGATGGCCGCGCGCACCACCTCGGCCCGGCCCTCGACGACGGGTTCGCCCCAGCCCACCACGCCTTCGTCGGTCTCGACGCGGCAGAACAGCCAGCGTGGCGGGACGAGGAAGGTCTCTATTCGTTCGATCTTCACTGGCCGCCGCTGCCTTTCGGGTCGTCGTCGGTGCCGTCGAGCCGGGCCAGGTCGCGGCCCGCCTGGTCGAGCAGGGCACGCATGGCGCGCTCGGCCGCCGCGGGGTCGCCGTCGCGGACGGCGTCCAGGACGGCACGGTGGGCGGGGACGGGGGGCTCGCTGTGCGGGGAGCTGTGCACGAGGCGGTCGCGGTGGGCGAGCCCCGACTCGATCACCATCTCCATGCGTTCGAGCAGTTCGTTGTGGGTGGCGGCGAGCAGGGCGCGGTGGAAGGCGAGGTCGGCGTCGACGGCGTGGCCCGGGTCGGCGGCGTCGTGCCGTCCCATGGCGTCCAGGGCGTCCTCCAGGGCCACCAGGTCGGCCTCGGTGCGGCGCTGGGCGGCGAGCCGGACGGCGGCCGGTTCGATGATCGCCCGGACCTCCGCGAGGTTGTACAGCAGCGACCGGTCGGCGTCGGCCGTACCGGCGCCCTCGAACTGCCAGCGCAGCACGTCGGCGTCGAGCAGGTTCCAGTCCGCTCGGGCCCGCACGAAGGTGCCGCGTTTCTGGCGGGCGTCGACCATGCCCTTGGCGGCGAGCACCTTGAGGGACTCGCGCAGGGCGGTGAGGCTGACGTCGAGTTCGCTCTGCAGGGCCACCAGGTCGAGCGTGGCCCCTTCCGGGATCGCACCGCCCAGGATGCGGCGCGCCAGGGCCTCCACGGTCTGGCCGTGCACACCGCGGCGGGCGTAGGGCGTCATGTCGTACAGCCTTTCTGTTCACGACGTGGTTCGGCGGCGCTCACACGGAGTCCTTCACGACACTCCAGCCGCCGTCCACGACCAGCCTGGACCCGGTGACGAAGGAGGCCTCGTCGGCGCAGAGGAAAGCGATCGCCGCGGCCACCTCCTCGGGTGTGCCGAACCGGCGGGCGGCGGTCTGCGCGACGCTGCGCTCCCGCTCCTCGGGTGTCACCCCGTCCCAGGCGCCGGTCAGGATCGGCCCGGGCAGCACCGCGTTGACGCGTACCTCGGGCCCGTACTCGACGGCGAGCTGCCCGCACAGGGAGAGCAGGGCGCCCTTGGCCGCCGCGTAGGCGGGGTGTCCGGGAATGCCGGCGTGGGCGTGCACCGAGGAGGTGAGAACCACGGCCCCGCGGCCGGCCTGCAGGTCGGGCAGGACCGCCTTGAAGCCGAGGAAGCTCGCGGTGAGGTTGACGGCGAGCTGCCGCTGCCAGGACTCGGCCGACATCTCGTGCGCCGGCGCGACGTCGACGGTGTAGGCGTTGCTGACGAGCACGTCGACCGGGCCGTAGGCGTGGGCGGCGGTGACGATCCGGGCCCAGTCGTCCTCGGCGGCGACGTCGGCGTGCACGTAACAGGCGCGTCCGCCGTCTTTGGTGATCCCGTCCACCACGGCCTGCCCGCGTTCGTCCGCGATGTCGACGAGGACGACGGCGGCCTCCTCGCGGGCGAGGCGTTCTGCGGTGGCGGCGCCGATGCCGGAGGCGGCACCGGTCACCACGGCGGTACGGCCGGTGAAGCGGGCACCGTACCGTGGTACGGACTGGTCCATCGGGCTCCTTAGAGGGTGAGCTGCTGGAAACATATGCGTCCTACCGGCGGGTCAGCACCACCAGGTCCGCATCGTGATCGGCACTCCAGGCGAACGGCAGGCCGTAGTGGAGCAGATGGGCTCCGCTGTACGTCGTTCCGGTCGCCGTGTCCCGGTAGCGCGCCGCCGGGTCCAGGCCCCGCAGCCGGAGCCGGTCGGGGCGGCCGGGCAGCAGCGGTGCGCCGTCGAGGCGGCCGGTGGAGAGCGCGGCGACGACGGTACGGTCACCGTGGTCGTACTGCACTCCGCAGCTGGTGTCGTCCGGGGTGCCGAGCAGCCGGGCCTCGCCGTGGTGGACGACGTCCCGGACCTCCTTGTAGCGGGCGATCCACCGGGCGGCCTCGGCCTGCTGACCGGGGGTCCAGGCGCGCAGGTCGGCGCCGATCCCCAGGACCCCGCACATCGCGTTGACGAACCGGAAGGCGAGGCTGCGCGGGCGCGGGTCGAAGATGCCGGGGGCGTCGGTGACCCAGGAGCTCATGACGTGCGGCGCGTGGGCGTGCAGGAAGCCGTGCTGGATGCGCAGCCGGTCCAGGGGCGCGGTGTTGTCGCTGGGCCAGACGACGTCCGTACGGGCGACCGTGGCGTGCTCGATCCGGCCGCCGCCCCCTGCGCAGCCCTCGACGGTGACGTCGGGGTGTGCGGTGCGCAGGTGGTCGAGGACGCGCAGGTATCCGGCGACGTGCTCGGCGTCCAGGTCGGCGGGGCCGGCCCCGGGGCGGCCGCGCTCGGTGGGCGGGCGGTTCATGTCCCACTTGAGGTAGCCGATGTCGTAGTCGCCGAGCAGCCGGTCCAGGGTGCCGATGACGAACTCCTGGACGTCGGTGCGGCCCAGGTCGAGGAGCAGCTGGTTGCGGACCAGCCGGGACGGGCGGCCGTCGACGCGGTAGACCCACTCGGGGTGTTCGGCGTACAGCCGGCTGCCGGGGCTGACCGCCTCCGGTTCGACCCACAGCCCGAAGTCCAGGCCGAGGGCGCGGACGTCCCGCACGAACCGGTCGAAGCCCTCCGGGAACGCCTCCGGGTCCGGATACCAGTCGCCCAGTCCCCCGGTGTCGTCGGCGCGGCCGGTGAACCAGCCGTCGTCCACGACGAACAGCTCGGCGCCGATGTCCGCGGCCGCCTTGGCCAGCTCCAGCTGTCCGGCCGCGTCGACGTCGAAGCCGGTGGCCTCCCAGGAGTTGTAGAGCACCTTGCGGGGGCGGTGCAGCCGGTCGCCGGTGAGCCGGCGCTCGTAGCGGTGCCAGACCCGGGACAGGCCGTCGAGGCCGTCCGGGCTGAACGCGCAGGCGAGACGGGGGGTCGCGAGGGTCTCCCCCGGGGCCATGAGGACGGCGCCCTCGTGCGGGACCCGGCCGGCGCGGACCCGCACGGCACCGCCGGGCTCGGCCTCCGCCGTGATGTGCCAGTTGCCGGACCATTCGAGGGCGATGCCGTAGGCCGCGTCCCCGCTCTGCACGGCCAGCCAGGGCGCGTACGCGTGTCCCGGGGCGCCCTGGAGGCTGCCGATGGTGAACGTGCCCCGGGCCAGGTCGAGTCGGGTGAGCTGGAACTCCTGCGACCACTGCCCGCAGAGGTATGTCAGCCGGGCCTCGCCGGCCACCGGGATGTTGACGGCGGCCGAGTCGAGCCGTTCCAGGCGGAGCTCCCCGGCGGCGGTGAACTCGGCCCAGCGCAGGATCACATCGGTGCCCGGCACGGTCTCGTAGCACAGGACCGTACGCAGCCCGATCGACCGGTCGGTGAAGGCGAGCCGCAGCGCGCCCTCCGTCTCCTCCGCGCCGTCGAACTCCCACCACACGCCCCGCTCCGCCCCGGCGACCAGCTCGGAGCCGGTGAACGGCCGCAGTCCGTACGGCAGGTACTCGGCCGGGGCGGCGTCGGCGGGGGTGATGAAGTGGGTGCGGTGGGACCAGTCGAGGGCGGACGGCCCGTCCTCGACGCCGAGCGGACCCCAGGCGTCGAGCTCGGCCCACGGGCCGTCCGGAGAGAGGCGGACGGTGTAGGCGGTGTGCTCCGTGCGCAAGGTCCAGCGTTGGTAGGTCACTTGACCGCTCCGAGGTTGAGTCCGGCCACGAAGTGCCGCTGGAAGCGCAGGAACACGGCGACCGTGGGCGCGGCGGCGATGACCGATCCGGCGGCGATCACGTTCCACATCGACACGTACTGGCCCTGGAGTCCGATGAGGGCCGCGGTGATCGGCATCTTGGTGTCGCTGCGCAGGACGGTGATCGCCCAGAGCAGGTCGTTGAAGATCCAGGTGAAGGACAGGGCGCTGAGGGCGGCCAGGGCGGGCCGGGTGAGCGGGAGGATGATCCGCCAGAAGATCTGCCACGGCCCGGCGCCGTCGACGACCGCCGCCTGCTGGATCTCCACCGGGATCGACCGCATGAACCCGTGCAGGACGAAGACGTAGAAGCCGACGCCGAAGCCGATCTGCACGCCGATGAGGGCGGGCAGGGTGTCGTAGACGCCCATCACCTCGCTCAGCTTGGACACCGGGATGAGCAGGATCTGCGGCGGGAGCAGGTTGCCGCCGAGCATCAGGAGCAACAGGGAGCGCCGGAAGGGGAGTTCGTAGCGGCTGAGGGCGAACGCGGCCATCGCGGCGAGGGCGAGGGTCACCAGGACACTGGGGACCGTCACCAGCAGGCTGTTGATCAGCGCGCGCTGCTGGCCGCCGTCGGTCCAGGCCTGCCCGAAGTTGCCGAGGGTGAAGGAGTGCGGCCAGCTGCCCAGGCCGTGGGCGGCGATGTCGTCGAAGGTACGCAGGCTGGTGACCAGGACCAGGACGATGGGCAGCAGCCACAGCACGGCCAGCGCACCGGCGCCCAGGTGGAATCCGGCGGTGGCGGCCCGCCGGCGGCGCTGTGCCGTCGAGTCGGCGGACATCAGTCGGCCTCCCGGAAGGCGCGGACGAGATAGGAGGCGATGACCCCGAAGGCGAGGACGAAGATGACGACGGCCAGGGCGGAGCCGTAGCCGAGTCGCAGCGACTGGAAGGCGGTCGAGTACATGTAGGTGCTCAGCAGTTCGGACGAGTGGTAGGGGCCGCCGCGGGTGAGCGACCAGACGACGTCGAAGGAGCGCAGCGAGTCGATGACGATGACGGACAGCACGACCGCGTTGACACTGCGCAGTTGGGGCAGGGTCACGTGCCGGAAGCGCTGCAGGGCGCTCGCGCCGTCGACCCTGGCGGCCTCGTAGAGCGCCGGGTCGATGCCCTTGAGGCCGGCGAGATACAGCACCATGACGTAGCCGATCTGCCGCCACAGCGCGGGCACGATCACCGCGTACAGGGCGGTGTCCTGGTCGGCGAGCCAGGCGTGCCGGAGGCTGCCGAGGCCGACGCCCTGCAGCACCTGGTTGAGCACGCCGTCGGGTTGGTAGATCGCCTGCCAGACGAGGGCGGTGGCGACCAGGGAGAAGACCACCGGCAGGAACAGCGCGGCCCGGTAGAAGCCGATCCCGCGCCGCTCCTGCTGGAGGAACAGCGCCGCGGCCAGGCCCAGTACGGCGGACAGGCCGCCGAACAGGACCAGCCACAGCACGGTGTGGCCGGCCGCGCTGCGGAAGACGTCGTCGTGGGCCATCTCCCGGAAGTTGTCCAGGCCGACGAACTGCGGCGCGGAGACGCCGTCCCACTTGGTGAGGGCGAGGTAGAAGCCCTGCAGGGCGGGCCAGAACACCCACACGGCCTCGGCCAGGAGCGGGACCAGGACGAAGGCGAGGACCAGGGGCGGGGTGCGCCGGGGCCCCCGGCCCGCCCGCCGCGTACGGGCGGGCGGGCGGGCCGGGGACTTCCGGTCGGGCGCGGTCAGGACGGCCATCTCAGGCGTTCCAGATCTTCTCGGCGTCCCGCTGCCAGTCGGTCAGGATGCTCCCGACCGACTTGGGCTTGGCGAAGAACTTGGTGAGCGCCGTGTCCGCGGTGGGCTGGAGGGCGTCGCTGGAGTCCCGGTTGAAGAACTGGGTGATCTCGGCGGCCGCGTCGACGTGCGCGCGGCCCTTCTTCACCAGCGCGGTGCCGGCGTCCTTGGCGTCCGGGTTGCAGGGCAGCACGGTGCCGGAGGAGCCCTTGATGTAGATCTCCTGGGCCTCGGCCGTGGCGAGATAGCTCATCAGGTCGCGGACCTGGTCGCCACGGCCGGTGCGGGCGCTGGCGAAGTAGCCGTCGACGGGCGCCTCCTCGGCCAGCGGGACCTTGGAGTCGATGACGGGGAAGCGGAAGAAGTCGATGTCGTCCAGGGCGCTCTTGGGCGCCGAGTCGGCGAAGAAGGTGCCGATGAGCATCATGCCGGTCTTGCCGCCCAGCAGGGCGGTCGTCGCGTCCTGGAAGGCGAGGGCGGTGCCGTTCGGGTCGAAGTACGGCAGCAGCTCCTGCCAGCGGTCGAAGACCTTGCGCACCTCGGGGTCGTCGAACCGGTGCTTTCCGGCGAGGAGTTCACGGTGGTACCGGGCGCCGTTGATCCGGATGTCCAGGTAGTCGAACCAGGCCGACGCGACCCAGGGGGTGTTGCCGCCCGCGCCGAGCCCGATCGGCGCGACGCCCTTGCGCTTGAGCTTGTCGCACAGGTCCAGGAAGTCGTCCCAGCTCTTGGGCTCGCTCACGCCCCACTTGGCGAAGTGGGACTTCCGGTAGAACATGCCCCACCAGTAGTAGGTGTTGGGCACGAAGACCTTCTTGCCGGAGCTCGCGGTGCAGAGCGTGTTCAGCGCCTTGGAGTAGCGCTTGAGGTCGGGCGAGGAGGCCCACACCTCGTCGAGGTCGAGCAGCAGGTTCTTCTTCGCGTAGGCGTCCGCCACCGAGCCGGGGTACCAGGTGTACACGTCCGGCGGGTTGGCCGAGGTGAGGTAGGTCGGCAGCTGGGTGCGGAAGGTCTCGGCGGCGACCGTGTTGAGACTCGCCCTGCCGGACCCCTTCTTCCCGTACGCCGCGACCAGGTCCTCCATGGCGGCCTTGGCCTGCGGGGCGGACAGGTTGGACTGGAGGGTCACCGCACCCTTCGAGGAGCCCTTGGCGGAGGAGGTGTCGGTGACGCAGCCGCTGAGCAGGGCCGCTGTCCCGGCGGCCCCGAGTCCGGCGAGGAACCGGCGTCGGCTGGGCTGTTGGTTGGCCATGGTTGTTTCCTCAGTCACTTGAGTCGGGTGCGGTACACGTGGCCGTCGACGCCCCGGAACACCGCGTCGACGCTTCCGTCCGGGCCGGCGGTCGCGCCGAGTGCGCCGTCGAAGGCCGCGCTCGGGAACTCCTGCCGTTTGCTCCAGCCCTGCCAGGCGCCGTCGCTGTACCGCTGCTGCCAGAGGGTGTAGTCGGCGGCCCGCACGTACAGCAGCACCGCGTCCCCGGCGGCGACCAGTGTCGGGCTGCCGCTGACGGTCCCGCCGAGGGCGGCCCAGTCCGACCACTGGCCCGAGGTGTCCCGGGTCCGCGTCCACACGTCGTCGGAGGCGGTGCGTACGGCTACGTGGACGCTCCCCTGCGCGTCGACGACGGCGGACGGGCGGCCGTACACCTGCCGGTCGCCGGGCGCGCCGAGCGAGGACCAGCCGGACGCCGGCCCGCGCTGGACGACCGTGCCGTCGGTGCCGCGCGCGAACAGCGTCCAGTGCGCGGGGTCGGTGAAGGCGACGGAGGGGGCGTCGGTCAACTGCCCGCCCAGGGACTGCCAGTGCCCCCAGCGGCCGTCGGCGTAGACCCGCCGGTAGGCCCGGGAGTCGGCGCCGCGTACGAAGACGTCGATCCGGCCGCCGGCGGAGGCGTACACGGCGGGCTGGCCGAGGATCCCGCCCCGGACCGGACCGCCGAGGTCCCGCGCCCCGCCGTCCGCCTTCTCGACGAGCGAGCCGTGCGGCCCGCGGAAGAACGTGGCGCCACCGCTCGTCACGGCCGGGCTCGCCGTGGCCGTCACGCCCAGGTCGGTCCCCGGCAGGGCGTCGGCGCCGGTGAGCTTCAGGAACGCGGTGCCGTGCGCGGGCACCTCGACGGTGTACGACCCGGAGTGGGTGCCCCGGTCGGCACGTGCCCGCAGGTCACGGACGCGCACCGGACCGCCGAGGCCGGTGTCCGAGAACTGCACGGTGCGCTGGGCGGCCTGGTCGGACCGGTTGAGCAGGACGACCGCGCGCTGTCCGCGCCCGCTGAGCACCTTGCTGTAGACGTCACCGACCGAGTCGGTGGCGACCCGCACGCCCTGGACGGCGAGGGGGTCCTGGTCCACGGCGATGATCTCCGGGTTGCGCAGGGTCGCGAGCATGGAGTCGGAGAGCGTCCGCGGGTCGGAGCCGAGCACCAGCGGCGAGCCCATCTCGGCCCACATCACGAACTGGCTGGTGGACTCCTCCTGCGTCAGCTCGTACGACCCGTCGGTCATCTTCCGCATGGGGATGAGGTAGTCCGGGTCGTTGTAGTGGCCGGGGCCCTGCGCCTCGGGGTGCCAGGCGTTGGCGTCCATGTTGCGCAGGATGTTGGGCCACTCGCCGGGGCTCGGGGTGCCCCAGGCGATGTCGGTTCCGGTGCGCCAGGAGTCGGCGATCGCCGGGGCGTAGACGTAGGTGTTGTGGGCGTCCTGCTCGGGGGTGTGCGGCAGGCCCCAGTCGTCGGTGAGCGGGTTGCAGAGGTTCAGCAGCATCTTGCGGCCGGACTTGGCGACCGCGTCGCTGAACTCCTTGTAGGCGGGCCCCGGATCGAGCTTCGCGCCGATCCCGCAGAGGAAGTCGACCTTGATCGCGTCGATCTTCCAGCTCGCGAACTGCCGTGCGTCCTGGTCGTAGTACCCACGGCTGCCGAGGCCGCAGCTCTTGCCGCCGTCGTAGGTGCCGCCGTCGGTGTAGATGCCGGCCCGCAGTCCGCGCTTGTGCAGGTAGGAGACGAGGGCCGGGATGCCGGACGGGAAGCGGTCCGGGTTGGCCGTCAACCGCCCTTGCGCGTCACGCGGGTTGTCGGCCTGCCAGCCGCCGTCCAGCCACACGATGTCGTATCCGCTGTCACGCAGACCGCTGCTCACCAGCCGGTCGGCGACGGAGCGCACCTCCTTCTCGGTGGGCGCGCCCAGTCCGTAGTAGGTGTTCCATCCCATGTAGGGAGTCGGCGCGAGGCCGCTGTCGTAGGAGTCGGGTGCGCCCTGGTCGACGGCCGTCCCGGCGACGGCGTCGGGGGTCACGGTGGCGGCCAGGACCGCCGCGATCGCGGCCGCGAGTGCGGGCCGGGTGAACCGGTGGTGCGTGGGCCTGTGTACGGGCGGGTGCAAAGTCACGTACCTCTCCCGGGGAGTGGGATGCAGGAGAACGTGACGCGGGCCGCTCCGCGGCAGAGGCCTACGACGTCACGGCGATGACTGTGGCCTGTGGCCGAAACACTGTCAAGATTAATTACTAATTTAATAGAAGCCAGAGGGAAGCGATCGCAGGACCTTGACAGGGTCATTGCGGCGGTGCAGTGTTCGGCAACGTTGTCATACGCCCTGGCAACGTTGTCATCACCTGGTGTCCCCGGCAGTGCCGTTCTTCGAACTCCCCCGATCGGAGCGCTCGTCCATGTCGGATCAGTCAACCTCGCCCTCCCGTCGTGCCGTTCTGTCCGCCGGCACCACTCTGCTGGCCGGCTTCGGGCTCGGTGCCGGCCCGCTCGCCACCGCCGCCACGGCGGGATCCGGACAGCCGCACCCGGCTGCCTCACGAGGCGAACTCGCCGCCTACCGGCCGGTGTCGGTGTCCTCCACCGACTACGCGCCCACGCCCGCGGAGTTCGCCGTGGACGGGCTCGACACCGTCGGCGTCCGGGGCACCGGATGGCGGGCCGCGGCGGGCGATCCGCAGTGGATCTCCGTCGACCTCCAGGCGCAGTGCCGGGTGGAGTCGCTCCGGCTCGTCTTCGAGGCGACCGCGGACGATCCGCCGTTCACCGAGTCACCGAGCGGCAGCCCCCGGGACAACACCACCGGGCAGGAGATCCTGTCGAGCTGCGCGGTCGGCTTCGTCGTCGAGACCTCCACCGACCACCGGTCCTGGACCACGGTGTACCGCACCGATTCCGGCACCGGCGGGATCATGGAGATCGCCCTGGCCGAGCCCGCCACCGCGCGCTGGGTACGCATGACGGTCCACAAGCGCTCCAACAGCAACCCGCTGGGCCTCAACGGCCTCCAGGTGTACGGCACCTGCCGCACCGCGCGCCCCGAGGTGACCGGCTGGACGGACTGGGAGACCCACCGCCGCACCCCCGAACCGCTGCGGGTCGACACGGACGGCACGGTTCCGCTGGAGTCCGGCTGGGACCTGACGACGGACGACCGGGCGGGCGGGGACGGTGCCGCGCTGTCCAGGCCGTCGGTCGACACCAGCCGCTGGCTGCCGGCCACGGTCCCCGGCACCGTGCTGGGCTCGCTGGTGGAGCAGGGCCGGCTGCCCGACCCGGTGGCCGGCTTCGGCAACCTCCACGTCCCGGAGGCGCTCTCCCGGCACTCCTGGTGGTACCGCCGCGAGTTCCGTCTCCCCAAGGGTCTGCGCACCGGCTCGGGACGTCATGTCTGGCTGGAGTTCGACGGGATCAACCACAAGGCCGAGGTCTGGCTCAACGGCGCCCGGGTCGGCGACGTCACCTCCCCCTTCGCCCGTGCCGCCCACGACGTCACCGGGCTGCTCGGCGACGGCGAGCAGGCCCTCGCCGTCCGGATCACCCCGATGCCGTTCCCCGGCAGCCCCGGGGACAAGGGCCCGGCGGGGCTGGCGTTCGTGGACGCGGGCGCGAACATGATGAACCGCAACTCGCCGACCTACCTGGCCTCTTCGGGCTGGGACTGGATGCCCGCGGTACGGGACCGGGCGGCCGGCATCTGGAACCACGTACGGCTGCGCTCCACCGGCGCGGCGGTCCTCGGCGACCCGCGGGTGGACACCGCGCTGCCCGACCTGCCCGACACCGGCACGGCGGAGCTGACCGTGGTGGTCCCGGTGCGCAACGCCGGCACCGGCGCCACGCGGATCACCGTCGCGGCGGCCTTCGGGAAGGTGCGGGTGACACGGACGGTCACCGTGGCCGAAGGCGAGAGCACCGACGTCGTCTTCACCCCGGCCGAGTACTCCCAACTCCGCCTGAAGAACCCTGAGTTGTGGTGGCCCAACGGCTACGGCGAACCGACCCTGCACCGGCTGACGCTGACCGCCTCCCTGGACGGCGTGGAGAGCGACCGGCGCACCACCCGCTTCGGGATACGCCAGTTCGGCTACGCGTACGAGGTGCCGCTGACCTTCCAGACGGGCAGCGACGCGTACGCGCAGACCGTGGACTTCACCCGGCGCACGGCACGGTACGTGCGCGTCCTGTGCCGCACCCGCGCGACGGAGTGGGGCTCGTCCATGTGGAGCCTGGCCGTGCTGGACAGCTCCGTGCCGACGAACGACCTGGCCCTGCACCGGGAGGCCACCGCCTCCTCCGTCGACGATCCCGGGAACGCACCGGGCAACGCCACCGACGGGGACGCCGGCACCCGTTGGTCCTCGGCCTTCGAGGACGACCAGTGGATCCAGGTCGACCTGGGGTCCCAGGTCGCCTTCGACCGCGTCGTCGTCACCTGGGAGCGGGCGTACGCCGGGACGTACACCGTCCAGGCCTCCGCCGACGGCACCGAGTGGACCGATGTGCGCAGCGTCGACAACACGGCGGTCCCGCTCCCGTTCCGGACGTCCGGCGCCGCGAGCCTGCAGACCGTCGAGCTGACCGCGGCGACGGCCCGGTACGTGCGGGTGTTCTGCCGTACCCGGGCGACCAGTTGGGGCTCGTCGCTGTGGAGCCTGTCCGTCGTGGACAGCGGTGCGCCGGGCACCGACCTCGCCCTGCGCAAGGAGGCCACCGCCTCCTCCGAGAGCGACGGGACCCGGGCCGCCCAGGCGGTGGACGGGAATCCCGACACCCGCTGGTCCTCGGCCTATGAGGACGACCAGTGGATCCAGGTCGACCTGGGCTCGCCGGTGCGGTTCGACCGGGTGCTGCTGCTGTGGGAGCAGGCCTATGCGAGGACGTTCACGATCCAGGTCTCCGACAACGGCTCCGACTGGAAGGACGTCGAGTCCGTCGACAACTCCACCGTGCCGCTGAAGATCAGCGTCAACGGCGTCCGGGTGTTCTGCCGCGGCGGCAACTGGGGCTGGGACGAGTTGCTGCGGCGGATGCCCGCCACCCGCATGGACGCGGCCGTGCGCATGCACCGCGACATGAACTTCACCATGATCCGCAACTGGGTGGGCTGCTCCGACCGCGAGGAGTTCTACGCCGCCTGCGACGAACACGGTCTGCTCGTGTGGAACGACTTCCCCAACGCCTGGGGCATGGACCCGCCGGACCACAAGCTCTTCCTCGACATGGCCCAGGACACCGTACGGCGCTACCGCATCCACCCGAGCGTGGCCGTGTGGTGCGGCGCCAACGAGGGCAACCCGCCCGGCCCGGTGGACGACGGCATGCGGGCCGCGGTCCGGGCGGAGGCGCCGGCCGTCCTCTACCAGAACAACTCGGCGGCCGGGATCGTCTCCGGTGGCGGCCCCTACGGCTGGGTCGAGCCGGAGCGCTACTACTCCGCCGCGACCTACGGCGGCGGGACCTTCGGGTTCCACACGGAGATCGGCATGCCGGTCGTGCCCGCCGCGGAGACGATGCGCAACCTCGTCGGCGACGAGCCGGAGTGGCCCGTCGGCGGCGCCTGGTACTACCACGACTGGAGCACCAAGGGGAACCAGGCCCCGCAGAACTACCGGGCCGCCATCGAGTCACGGCTGGGCGCGGCGACGGACCTGGACGACTTCTGCGGCAAGGCGCAGTTCGTCAACTACGAGAACTTCCGCGCCATGTTCGAGGCCTGGAACGACCGGCTCTGGGACGACGCGAGCGGACTGATGCTGTGGATGTCGCATCCCGCCTGGTACAGCACGGTGTGGCAGACCTACGACTACGACTTCGACGTCAACGGCGCCTACTACGGTGCCCGCAAGGCCGCCGAGCCCGTCCATGTGCAGGCAGGTCCCGTCGACGGCAGA
Source organism: Streptomyces sp. NPDC001220 (assembly GCF_053597895.1). Classification (NCBI taxonomy): domain Bacteria; kingdom Bacillati; phylum Actinomycetota; class Actinomycetes; order Kitasatosporales; family Streptomycetaceae; genus Streptomyces; species Streptomyces sp. NPDC001220. Next base: position 145,657 of record NZ_JBSFJE010000004.1, on the reverse strand, counting down.
GTACTCGCCGTCAACCACACCGCGCGGCCGATCAGCGGCGCGACGGTCGTGGCGCGCCGGTACGACCTCTCCGGCCACCAGATCGCCCCCGAGCAGCGCGCGACCGTCGACCTCGCGCCGTCCGCCGCCACGACCGCGTTCACCGCCGGCGACGATGACGGGCTGCCGGACCTCCACCTGCTGCGTCTGCGTCTCACGGACGCGCGGAACACGCTCCTCTCGGAGAACACCTACTGGCGCTACCGCGCTCCGGAGGCCATGCGGGCCCTGAACCGGCTGCACCGGACGCGGGTCTCGGTCGACATCACCGGCACGGACCGGGATGCGAGGAAACAGCGGCACACGGTCACCGCCCGATTGACCAACCGCGGTTCGTCCGTCGCGGCCATGCTCCGCGTCTCGCTCCGCGACGCCCGCTCCGGACACCGGGTCCTGCCCACGCTCTACAGCGACAACTACCTGTGGCTGCTGCCCGGCGAATCACGGACGGTCACCGCCTCCTGGCCGGCCGACGTGCCGCTCTCACAGCCGAGCGTGCGCGTCGAGGGTCACAACGTGCCCCGGTCCACGGCACCGTAGCCACCGGGGCCCTCGCCTCAGCCGGTGCGGGCCACGACGGCGCCGATGGTCTCGGGCCAGAGCCGGGGCGGGCGGTCGTGGCCCGTGCCGGGCGCACGGAAGGCCTCCCTCAGCCCTCTGCACTCGAGCAGAACGCTTCTGACCAGGGAAGACGTCAAAGTGCTGCTGGAGTACTAGTGCCAGCAGGTGGATTCGTTGTCGTCGTTGTTTCCGTCCGGTGTGGTGCCGATCGACACCTCGTAGGCGATTCCCGTGCCCACTTCGGGTGCGGGCGAGTACGCGCCGGTACGGAAGTCGACGGTGAGCAGCAGGTGTCGGCCCTTCTCGGTCCTGGTCCAGCAGGCGCCCTCCACTTCGGGGGCCGTGGCCGCGGGGTCCGGGTCTTGCTCGAACCGCCGGCCGGCCGCGGCGGCTGCCTTGGTGTAGTGGTCGATGACCTCCGAGTTGTCGCCTGCGAAGGCGTAGATGTGGTCGGCGTGCAGCCAGGACTGTCCGCTGCTGTCGTCGTCGCAGGCGGTGGTTATGCCCAGGTCGGGGTAGTTGGAGGGTGCCTTGGCGTGGGCGGGTGCCGCGTCGAGCAGCGGCTGTGCCGCCAGGCGCTCGAGTTCGTCCTTCGTGCCGTCGCAGCTCTCGCCGCCGATGACGGAACAGGCGCCGAGGAAGGCGGTGGGTAGGAGGAGTGCGGCAGCCCGCGAGGTCAGCGCCTGTCCGCCGACGGTCACGTCCCGGCGGCCACCGGGGTCCAGGCGTCGGCGTCACCGCGCCGCCAGTCGAAGGACACACCCCTTGGTCTCGGTGGACGTGGCCATCTTCTGGTTCCACGCGGGCTGGTTGGGAGAGGCCCACCGGGAGGACGTCGACGCCTTGCCCGCGTCCCACACGTCCCAGGAGTGCGGGTTGCAGTCGGTGTTGCCGGAGTGGAAGTTCCACAGCGACAGCTTGGCGTTCGACACGAGCGAGTCGCTGATGGGCGCGGTGTTCCAGGTGATGAAGGACCGCGCGATCCGCGGGGTGCCGTCGGCGTTCGTCGTGCCGGGGTTGCCCAGGTCCAGCTCGACGTCACTGGACCAGTCGACGGTCTCACCCTGCTGGACGTAGGTGTCGAAGACGCTCGACACCCGGTCATTGGTCGGTGCACGAGGTCCAGGTCCGTCCGACGGACCGCGCAGCGCAAGCGTCGGCAAAATCAAAGGCCGGTTTCGGATGACTCCGAAACCGGCCCTGACCTGCGACTGTCTCCAGTCGGGACGACAGGATTTGAACCTGCGACCCCTTGACCCCCAGTCAAGTGCGCTACCAAGCTGCGCCACGTCCCGGTGCGCTCACTCGCGGTGAACCGCGTGATCACGCGGACAGCACTTTACCCCACGTCCCCGGGCGGACCGAAAGAGGGCGCCAGGACGGGGGACAATCGGTCGTATGGGCCGTATGGGAGACGCCGGAGCAGGGGCACGGGACCGGGACGCCGAGGGGCGGGCACGCAGCGCTCGGCCGCGGGACGGGCTGGGGCGGCCGCTGCCGTACGGCGCGCCGGGCGTCGAGCGGCAGGCCGAGGGGGTCGTACGGACCCCGGCCGAGACGGTCGCCGAGGCGCAGGCGCTGCTCGACGCCGGGAAGCCCTTCCACGCGCACGAGGTGTTCGAGGACGCCTGGAAGTCGGGGCCGGAGGAGGAGCGGACGCTGTGGCGGGGGCTGGCCCAACTGGCCGTGGGGCTCACGCACGCGGCCCGGGGGAACGTGACCGGCGGGGCGCGGCTGCTGCGGCGCGGCGCGGGCGCGGTCGAGGAGTGGGCGGGCGGCAGCGGGGTCCGGCGGCCGCACGGGATGGAGCTCGACGGGCTCGCCGCGTGGGCGCGCGAGCTGGCCGGGCGGGTGGAGAGCGGCGCCGGGAGGGTCGAGGCCGGGGTCGAGGCACCGCGGCTGCGCGGCACCCGGTAGCACCGGGGTGACCCGCTGTCAGTGGGATGCGGCAGACTCGGGGCGTGCGAAAGATTCATGTCATCGGTATCGGCGCGGGCGACCCCGACCAGCTCACCCTCCAGGCGGTCCGGGCGCTGCAGAGCACGGACGTGTTCTTCCTCCTCGACAAGGGCGAGGTCAAGAGCGACCTCACCCGGCTGCGCCGGGACATGCTCGACACGCACATACCGGACGGCGGCTACCGGCTGGTCGAGGCGCGGGACCCGGACCGGGACCGGGGTGCGAGCGGCGGGGCGTACTCGCCGGCCGTCGGGGACTGGCGCAGCGCCCGCGCGGACATCTACGAGCGGCTGATCCGCGAGGAGCTCGGCGCCGGGCAGACCGGCGCCTTCCTGGTGTGGGGCGATTCCTCGTTGTACGACAGCACGCTGGCGATCCTCGAAGAGGTGCTGGCCCGCGGCGCGGTGGCGTTCGAGTACGACGTGGTGCCGGGGATCAGCAGTGTCTCGGCGCTGGTGGCCCGGCACCGCACCGGGCTGAACCGGGTGGCCCGGCCGGTGCAGATCACCACCGGCCGGCGGCTCGCCGAGGGGCTCCCGGACGGCGTGGACGACGTGGTCGTGATGCTCGACGCGCACCAGGCCTTCCGGCAGTACGCGGACCAGGACATCGACATCTACTGGGGCGCCTACATCGGCACCCCCGACGAGATCCTGGTCTCCGGTCCGATCGCCGAGGCCGGTCCGCGCATCGAACGGCTGCGGTCCGAGGCGCGGGAGCGCAAGGGATGGATCATGGACACCTATCTGCTGCGCCGCCACCCGGAGGTTCCGAAGGAGGGCTGAGCGGTACGCCCTCGGCCGGCGACGGCCCACACGGCCACGGTCACCTCCGAGGTCCCGGTCGGGGTCGGTGGGTTTCGCCCGCGGCCGGACCCGGGACCCGGCGGTAACGCCGGGCCGGGCCCCGGACTCGGGCCCCGCCGTCACGCCGGGCCGAGCCCCAGCCGGTCCAGTGCGGCCGCGACGTCGGGCACCGCCTTCACCCCCGCCGGCAGCGGTGGCCGCCGTACGACGACCACCGGCAGGGCCAGCTCGCGTGCCGCCGTGAGCTTGGCGGCCGTCGCCGCTCCCCCGCTGTCCTTCGTGACCAGGACGTCGATCAGGTTCTCGCGCAGCAGCGCGGTCTCGTCGGCCACCGTGAACGGCCCGCGGGCCAGCAGCACTTCGGTGTGCGGGGGCACCGGGGGCTCGGGGGGCTCCACCGAGCGCACGACGAAGTGCCGGCCGGTCAGGTGGGCGAAGGCGGACAGGCCCAGCCGTCCGGTGGTCAGGAGGACCCTTGGGCCGAAGCGCGGCAGCAGGTCGGCGGCGGCGGGCAGGGACGCGACCGGGTGCCAGCGGTCCCCGGGGCCGGGGCGCCAGCCCGGGCGGCGCAGGACGAGGGCCGCGACACCGGTCCGGGCCGCGGCCACGGCCGCGTTCGCGGTGATCGTCTCGGCGAAGGGGTGGGTGGCGTCCACGAGGGCGTCCACGCGTTGTTCGCGCAGCCAGTCGGCGAGGCCTTCCGCCCCGCCGAAGCCTCCGATCCGCACCTCGCCGGGCAGCGCGCCCGGTCGGGAGACGCGCCCCGCCAAGGAGGTCGTGACACGGACACCGGGGCGCGCGGCGAGCGCGGCGGCCAGTTCGCGGGCCTCGGTGGTGCCGCCGAGGATGAGGACGTGCGCGGACATGGGGCGAGCGTACGGGGCCCGCCGGCGGGGCCGGGACGCGGGACGGCCGCCCGGCGCGGGGCCGGGCGGCCGTCGTGGGAAGCGACTCCCGTCAGCCCTGGCGGGCCTTGAAGCGGGGGTCCTTCTTGTTGATCACGTAGACCACGCCGCGCCGGCGGACCACCTGGGCGCCGGGCTTGGCCTTCAGTGAACGCAGGGAATTGCGTACCTTCATGGGTCTGCTCTCCTCGTGTGGGTCGCCGGGCCGGTTCAGCCGCGGGCGGCGGCGGTACGGCCGTAGCGGCGCTCGAAGCGCTCCACCCGGCCGGCGCTGTCCAGGACCCTGGTCCTGCCGGTGTAGAAGGGGTGCGACGCGGACGAGACCTCGACGTCGATCACCGGGTACGTGTTGCCGTCCTCCCACTCGACCGTCCGGGACGAGTCGGCGGTGGAACGGGTCAGGAACGCGACGTCCGCGGCCCGGTCACGGAAGACGACGAGCCGGGAGTCGGGATGGATGCGGGACTTCATGGGGTTTCCTTCCTGGGGCCTCGCTCCGGTGGTGGTTCCGGAGGGTTCGGGCCCGGTCGTTCTCGGCGGTTCAGCGCTCTTCGCGGAAGTCCACGTGCGCGCCGGCCACCGGGTCGTACTTGCGCAGGACCAGCCGGTCGGGGTCGTTGCGGCGGTTCTTGCGGGTCACATAGGTGACTCCGGTCCCGGCCGTCGACCTCAGCCTGACGACGGGACGCGCGGTACTGCGTGCCATGAGGTTCTCCCTTCGCCCACACCCGGGATCACTGATCCGAGCATGTCAATCACGATGGCTGTAACAACGACTCCCCCGGTCGCATTCCCGGGTGCCGGACGGGCTAGCGCAGGAGCAGCTGGAGGCCGCCGACGATCGTCGCCGCGATGACCAGCTGCTCGAACAACCGCTGGTTGATCCGGTTCACCGCCCACTTGCCGAACAGCGCGCCGGGCACGACGAAGACCACGAGCGCGGCGTCGAGCAGCAGTGAACGGCCGTCGATCAGCCCGAGACCGGCGCTGAAGGGGACCTTGGTGACGTTCACGATCAGGAAGAAGAACGCCGAGGTGCCCAGGAAGCCGAGCTTGCGGAAGCCCGCCGACAGCAGGTACATCGACATCACCGGGCCGCCCGCGTTGGCGACCATCGTGGTGAAGCCGCCGAGGACGCCGTACGAACCGGCCTTCACCCGGCCCGCCCGGGTGGTGACCGCGTCCGGGTCGTCGGGGCGGTCGGCCCTGCGGCGCCGCCACAGGGTGACACCGGCCATCAGCAGCAGGATCGCGCCGATCGAGGTCCGTACGATCTGGTCGTCGGCCCACACCAGGAACAGCGTGCCGATCACCACGCCGGCCGCGACCGCGGGGAACAGCCGCCACAGCGTGGGCCAGTGGGCGTGCCTGCGGTAGGTGGCGACGGCCAGTACGTCGCCCGCGATCAGGATCGGGAGCAGGACGCCGGTGGAGGCGCGGGCCGGGAGGATCGCGGCGAAGACGGCGAGGCTGACGGTGTTGGCCCCGCTGACGGCGGTCTTGGAGAAGCCGACGAGCAGCGCGGCGAGGGCCAGGGCGGCGAACTCCCAGCCGGATATGTGCCAGAGGGTCATGGTGTTCATGCGGGGACCGATGTTATGTCCGGACAAGCCGATCCGGTAGGGGCCGTCCCACCGACCGACCTGCGGGCCCGCGGCCCTCTGAGCGGTCGACCGACCTGCGGGCTCGTGGTTCTTGCGCGGTCGACCGACCCGCGGGCCCACAGCCCTCTGAGCGGTCGACCGACCCGCGGGCCCACAGCCCTCTGAGCGGTGCGGACCGCCGCGGCACGAAGGCCCCTCCCGTTTGCGCCTGCCCGGCACGGGCACCCGATCGGCGACCACAGCACGACGAAGGGAATCGCACGCATGACCGTGGTGAAGAGCACGCTGGCCGAAGGAGCGCTCCGGGTCACCGGGACCGCCCTCCAGGAGACCCTGGTGGATCTGCTCGGGCTGTCGCTGATCGGGAAGCAGGCGCACTGGAACATCGTGGGGCCCCGGTTCCGTTCGATCCATCTGCAGCTCGACGAGGTGGTCGCCACCGCGCGCACCTACTCCGACACCGTCGCGGAGCGTGCCGCCGCGCTGGGCGTGGCGCCGGACGGCCGCCCGGAGACGATCGCCGCGGCCTTCTCGCTGCCCGGCACGAAGGACGGCTGGCTCCGGGACGACGAGGTCGTCGACCTGATGGTGCGGACGCTGGAGGCGGCGATCGGGCGGCTGCGCGAGCGGATCGCCGCGACCGACGAGGCCGACCCGGTCACCCAGGACCTGCTGATCTCCGTCACCGCCGACCTGGAGAAGCAGCGCTGGATGTTCGCGGCCGAGAACAACTGATATCCGGGAGGGCTCACCTGGGCCCTTCCGGCACGTCCGTTTCGAGCGCCGCCGCCCGCAGGGCCGCCGCCACGCGGGTGACCGCCTCCGTCGGCGGGTGGGGCAGCCGGGCCAGCAGCTGGCGCCGCTGTTCCTGAGGTCCGCCGCGCACCGGCAGGATCCGTACGCCCGGCGGCGCGGCGGCGGCGAGGGCGGCCGGTACGGTGGTCAACCCGCAGCCGGCCGCGACGAGATGGAGTTTGGCGAGCCAGTCACGGGCGGTGTGGACGATCTCGGGCCGCTCGTCAAGCCCGGGCCACACCCCCATCAGCCGGTCCTCGCCGGCCGCGGGGCCGGCGATCCAGCGCTGTCCGCGCAGGTCGGCCACATCGACGAAGTCGCCGCGGGCCAGCGGGTGGGCGGACGGCAGCGCGAGGCACAGGGCGCGTTCGGTGAGGGTCTGGAGCGCCAGCGGCGGTGACTCCGCGTCCGGCGCCCGGAACGGCGGCGCCGACGCGATCAGCGCGAGGTCCAGGCTCCCGGCGCGCAGGGCCCGGACGAGCGACGGGGTGGTGCCCTCGCGGCCGGTGACCAGCAGTCCGGGGTCGGTCCGGCGGAGCGTGGTCAGGGCCCGGGGCACCAGGACGGCACCCGCGGTGGGGTACCAGCCCAGCCGGACCACCGTCCCGGCCCCTTCGGGCAGGCCGGAGAGCTCCCGCGCGGTCGCCTCGATCTCGTCGAGGACGACGGTCGCGCGCCGCATGACGACCCGTCCGGCCGGGGTGAGCCGCACTCCGTCGCGCCGTCGCTCCAGCAGCTCCGCGCCCGCCGCCCGCTCGATCGCGGCGATCTGCCGGGAGACCGCGGACTGGGTGTAGCCGAGCGCGGCGGCGGCCGCGGTGAAGGTGCCCTGTTCGGCGACGGCACGGAAGACCCGCAGCGCGGTGAGTGACACATCGTTGAAGTCCATGACGTTTACGCATACCAGCCGTGCCGAACTTTCGTTGGACTCATGGAGCCGGCGTTCCTAGCGTGATGGGCATGAAGACTTCCCGTATCGCCCTGGTGACCGGCGCCAACCAAGGCCTCGGCCGCGCCCTCGTCGAAGGCCTCGCCGCCGGGCTGGCCCCGGACGACCTGGTCCTGCTCACCGGCCGCGACCGGCGGCGCGTGACGGAGGCGGCCGTCGAGGTCGCCCGGCTGCCCGGTACCCGCGCCCGGGTCGAGGGCCGCGTCCTGGACGTCACCGACACCGACGCCATCGCCCGCCTCGCCGGCGAACTCCGCGCCCGCCACGGCGGCGTGGACATCGTCGTCTCCAACGCGGTCGCCCGCGTGCTGCCCGACGAGTCGCAGTCGGAGCGGGCCGACGAGTTCATCGACGTCTCCAACACCGCCACCCACGCCCTCCTGCGCTCCTTCGGTCCCGTCCTGCGCCCGGGCGGCCGGCTGCTGGTCGTCGCCAGTTCGCTCGGCACGCTCGGTCATCTCGACCCCCGGCTGCACCACCTCTTCGACGGCGCGAGCCTCGACCAGGTCGAGTACGCCGTGGAGTCCTGGCGCAGCGCCGTCCACCAGCACACCGCCGCCGAGGCGGGCTGGCCCGTGTGGCTGAACGTGCCCTCGAAGGTCGCCCAGGTCGCCGCCGTCCGCGCCCTCGCCGCCGAACGCCGGGAGCAGGACCTGGCCTCCGGCACGCTGATCGCCTCGGTCTGCCCCGGCATGGTCGACACCGCCACCTCCCGCCCCTGGTTCAGCGACTACAGCCAGGCCCAGTCCCCCGCCGACGCCGCCCGCGCCGTCCTCGACCTGGTCTTCGCCGACCGCGTCGACCCCGCCCTGTACGGCGAGCTGGTCCGCTTCGGCAAGCCCCTGCCCTGGCACGACGGCACACCCCCGGTGGAGCAGGACCGCCTGGTCAAGCCGTGAGTGTCGAGCCGTGCACATCGAGCACAGCGCCGTCCGGCAGCACACGGCAAGGAGTTCCGCCATGACCGCCGTCAGCACCCCCTTCGACCGCCACACGGGCGGCCGCGGGAGCGGGCGGGTCCCGGCGGAACTGATCAAGACCGCCGAACAGGGCGCCACGACCTCGGTCCTGCTGGCCACTTCGCCCCTGCTCGAAGGCGTCGGCGGCCGGTACTTCGACGACTGCAACGAGAGTGAGGTCGTCGACCGCCGTGCCGGCAGGCTCCACGGCGTCGCCCGCTACGCCGTCGCCCCGGACAACGGCCGCCGGCTGTGGGACCTGTCGGAGGAACTCCTCGCCGGCTGACCCCGGCCCGGGGCGAGATCACCGTCCGGGTCCGGCGCGACGGCCGCGCCTCGGCCTGCTCAGAGGCCCAGGACCCGGGCGACGGTGCGCAGCACGCCGTTGTCGTTGTTGGACGGGGCGAGGTGGCGGGCCCGGCCGATGACGTCCGGGTGGGCGTTGGCCATGGCGAAGGACCACTCGGCGGCGTCGAGCATCTCCAGGTCGTTGAGGTAGTCGCCGAAGACCATGGTCTGGGCCGGGGTGATGCCCAGCTCGCGCTGGAGGCCGCGCAGGGCGGTGCCCTTGTTGGCGGTGCGGTTCATCACATCGACCCAGTGCTCTCCGGAGACCACGACCTGGTGGGTGCCGGCGAAGCCGGCCAGCGCCGGGGCGGTGGTGCGCTCGGCCGGCCCGAAGTCGAAGAGCGCGACCTTGATCACGTCGTCGTCGACGGCCGTGAGGTCGTCGACGACCCGGTGCTCGACGTAGTAGCGGCGGACCTCGGCGAGAAACGCCTCGTCCGTGCGCTCCACGTACGCGGACCGCTTGCCGCAGACCACGGCGCCCACGTCGACGCCGTCCGCGACCAGGCGCCGTACGGTCCGGGCGAGGCCGGCGGCGACGGCCGGGTCCAGGACGTCCGAGCTGAGCTCGACGCCGTCGCGCACCACGTAGGTGCCGTTCTCCGCGATGAAGACCATGCCGTCGGCGACGTCGGCGAACTGGCGGGCCAGGGTGGCGTACTGGCGGCCGCTCGCCGGGCTGAACAGCACGCCGCGGCGGCGCAGTTCGGCCAGCATCGGCCAGAGTCCCCCGGGGATGCGCTTCTCGTCGTCGAGGAGGGTGCCGTCCATGTCGGTGACGACGAGGCGGATGTCGGCGGGGCCGGCCGGGAGGCCGGGCGTGGTGAGGAGGGACGCGGGCGTGACGGGCATGTCCTGCTTCCGGTGGGAGACGGCATTCGCACTCCAGTGTCCCTCACGCGGCCGACGGGACCGGAAACGGCCGTGGGGATCCCCGGGACAGCGCGGTCACCGAACGGCACATCACCGGCGGGCTCGAGGTGCCGGCGCCGGGTCCGGTGCCCTGCTCGCGGTGGCGCGCCGGGGCCGACTCCCCGGCGCCGGTGCCGCAGTTCGGCGCGGTCGCCGTGAAACCCTGACCGGGACGTGTGCATCCGAGCCCGTCGAGGAGGAGGACGTCGTATGCCACCCCTTGTCGACCCCGTGCCCGGCGGGCGCCCCGGTGATCTCGCCCGGGCGCATGCCCTCGCCCATGAGCTGTCCGCGCAGGGGGTGCGGGCGATCGTGCTGTCCTATGTGGACACCGCCGGGATCTGCCGGGTGAAGACGGTCCCCTGGCAGCGGCTCCAGCAGGCGGTGGCGTGGGGCGTCGGCATGTCCCCGGTGTTCGACACCTTCCTGGCGAACGACGCGATCGTGCGCACCGACGTCCTCGGCTCGCCCGACGGCGATCTGCGCCTCTACCCGGACCTGGACCGTCTGGTGGTGCTGGCCGCACAGTCCGGCTGGGCCTGGGCCCCCGTCGACCGGATCACCCAGGAGGGGCACCGGCACCCGGGGTGCAGCCGCACGTTCCTGCGCCGGACCGTCGCGGACGCCGAGGACCGGCTCGGCCTCACCTTCAAGGCGGGCGTCGAGATCGAGTGGGCGCTCGGCCGGGCCGCCGCCCCGGCCGACGAGTTCGCCCCGGCGGCCCAGGGCCCGGCGTACGGCGCCGCCCGGCAGATCGAGCTGAGCGACTACGCGTCCGACCTGCTCGCGGCTCTGGACGCGCAGCAGGTGCCGGTCGCCCAGTTCCACCCCGAGTACGCCCCCGGCCAGTTCGAGCTCTCCACCGAGGCGCTGGATCCGGTGGCCGCGGCCGACCAGAGCGTGCTGGTACGGCAGACCATCCGCGCGGTCTCGCAGCGGCACGGCCTGCGGGCCTCCTTCTCCCCGGCCGTCACCGAGCGCGGCGTCGGCAACGGCGGCCACCTCCACCTCTCCGTCTGGCGCCACGGGGTCAATCTGCACGCCGGGGGCGCGGGCCGGTACGGCATGACGGGCGAGGCCGAGTCCTTCGTGGCCGGGCTGCTGGCCCATCTGCCCGCGCTGACGGCGGTGATCGCGCCGAGCCCGGCCAGCTATCTGCGGCTCAAGCCCTCCCAGTGGGCGGGGGCGTTCACGGCCTGGGGCCGGGAGACCCGGGAGACCGGCGTCCGGGTCATCACCGGCACCACCGGCCGCCAGAGCCAGGACGCCAACCTGGAGGTCAAGCCGGCGGACCTGGCCGCCAACCCGTATCTCGCCCTCGGCTGCGTCATCGCCGCGGGACTCGACGGGTTCGTCTCGGGCGCGGCCCTCCCCGAGGAGGTCGTCGACGACCCGGCCCGGCTGATCCCGGACGAGGCGGTGGCCCGGGGCGTACGACGGCTGCCGGCCTCGCTGACGCAGGCCGTGGACGCGTTCCGCGAGGACAAGGTGGTGCGCATGGCCCTCGGCCCGGTCCTCGCGGACGCGGTGGTCGCCGTACGCGAAGGCGAGACGGCGGCCGTCGCCGGGCTCGACGACGCCGGGGTGGCGGCGGCCTACCGCTGGAAGTACTGATGGCGGGAGCGGTCCGGGAGGCTCTCGACGCGCTCCCCCTCGTCGACCACCACTGCCACGGCGCGGTCATCGCCGACCTCGGCCCGGCGGAGTTCGAGTCGCTGCTCACCGAGGGCACGGTCCGGCCGGGCGTGTCACCGTTCGACAGTCCGGTCGGGGTGGCCGTACGACGGCACTGCGCGCCCCTGCTCGGCCTGGAGCGGCACGCGCCCGCCGCCGACTACCTGGCGCGCCGGGCGGAACTGGGCTGGCGGGAGGTCAACCGCCGGTTCCTCAGGGCCGCGCACGCGGACACGTTCTGCGTGGACACCGGCTACGCCCCGCACCCGGTCACCTCGCCGGCCGATCTGGCGGAGGCGTCCGGCGCCGCCGCCTACGAGGTGGTCCGGCTGGAGAGCATCGCCGAGGCGGTGGCCGGGCGGGGCATCGACGCCGGCGAGTACGCGGCCGCGTTCCGCGCGGCGGCCGAGGAGGCGGTACGGCGGCCGGGGGTGGTCGCGGTCAAGTCGGTCGCCGCCTACCGCACCGGCTTCGACCTGGATCCGGCGCGGCCGACGTACGCCGAGGTGACCCGGGCGGCCGCGCTGTGGTTCGCGCGCGGCGGCAGGCTCACGGACCCGGTGCTGATGCGGCATCTGCTGTGGACCGCCGTCGCCCTCGGGCTGCCGCTCCAACTCCACGCCGGTTTCGGGGACTCGGACCTGCGGCTGCACCTCGCGGACCCGGCTTTGCTCACCGACTGGCTGCGGCTGACCGCCGGGACCGTTCCGGTGCTGCTGCTGCACTGCTGGCCGTTCCAGCGCCAAGCCGCCTATCTGGCGACCGTGTTCGAGCATGTGCACCTCGACGTCGGGCTCGCGCTGCACTATGTGGGGCCGGCCCGGGCGGGCGCGGTGCTGGCGGAGGCGATGGAGATCACTCCGTTCCGCAAACTGCTGTACAGCTCGGACGCTTATGGTGTGGCTGAGTTCCACCATCTCGGTGCGCTGTCCTTCCGGCAGGGACTGGCCGGAGTGCTCCAGGAGCGGGTGGACGCCGACGAACTGAGCACCGCCGACGCAGTGAGGATCGCCGCCTGGACAGGACGCGACAACGCCCGTCGCCTCTACGGACTTCCCGTATCGGACCCCGGCCGCGACTGAGCGCGTGCCCCACCCGGAAAGTATGATCAAGCAATGTCTGACATGACCGAAACCACGCCTGGTTGGCTGTCCTCCGACGAGCTGGAGATGGCTCGCGCCCGCATGCCGATCCTGTACGTGGAGGCCGTGCCCGTACGCGTGGACGACAGCGGCGAAGTCACCAGCATCGGGCTGCTGCTCCGCATCGGCCCGGACGGAACGGTCAGCCGGACCCTCGTCTCCGGCCGTGTCCTGCACCACGAGCGGGTCCGCGACGCCCTGTTGCGCCACCTGGAGAAGGATCTCGGCCCGGTCGCGCTGCCCCGGGTGCCGGCCTCCCTGCAGCCGTTCACGGTGGCCGAGTACTTCCCGACGCTGGGCGTCACGCCGTACCACGACCCGCGTCAGCACGCGGTGTCGCTGGCCTACATCGTGCCGGTGACCGGGGACTGCCGGCCCCGTCAGGACGCCCTGGACCTGGTGTGGTTCAGCCCGCGGGAGGCGGTCTCCGAGGCCGTGCAGAGCGAGATGCCCGGCGGTCACGGCGTACTGCTGAAGCAGGCCCTGGCGCACGTGGGGTGCGTGGCCTGAGTCGGCCGGGGTGCCGCCGACGCCGCCCGGCCGAGCTGTTTCGCCGAGGCGGCGGGCGCCCCGGCGCCGGTGCGGTGCGGCGGCCGCCGGGGAGCCGGGCCGGTCGGCTAGCTCTTCCGCAGGGCCGCGCGAAGGGCGTCGTCGATGGCGGGCTGCCGGAAGGTGAAGCCCGCCTTCAGCAGACCCGCGGGCACCGCGCGGCAGCTGCCGGTGACCCCCACGGAGAACTCTCCGAGAACGGCCTTCAGCGCGAAGGAGGGGACGGCGGCGAGGGTGGGCCGGTGCAGGATCCGGCCCGTCGCACGGGTGATCTCTCGGTTCGTCAGTGGTTCGGGGGCCGTGAAGTTGAGCGGTCCGGCGATGTCCTCGTGGTCGATCACGTGACGCAGCGCGGCGATGTGGTCGGGCAGGGAGATGAAGGGCCAGAACTGGTCGCCGGAGCCGAGCCGGCCGCCGAGGCCGAGCCGGAAGAGCGGGAACAGCTTGCCCCAGGCACCGCCGTCGGCGGAGACCACGAGACCGGTACGCGGGTGGACGACCCGGACGCCGGCCCGCTCGGCCGGCGCGGCGGCTGCCTCCCAGCCCACGCAGACGGAGGCCAGGAAGTCGCTCCCGGCCGGGTCGGCCTCAGTGACGACGCGGTCGCCGGTGTCGCCGTAGTAGCCGGTGGCCGAGGCCGAGACCAGGACCCGGGGCGGCTCGGCGGCCTCGGCGCAGGCCTCGGCGACGGTGCGCGTCCCCTGGAGGCGGCTGAGCCGGATCTGCTGCTTGTACGTCTCGGTCCAGCGCCGGTCGCCGATCCCGGCTCCGGCCAGGTGCACCACGGCGTCGACGCCGTCCAGCACGGCCGGGTCCAGCCGGGTTCCGGGCTCCCAGGACGTTGATTCGCTGCCGTCGGCGGGCCGTGGCGCGCTCCGGCCGCGGGTCAGACGCAGCACGCGGTGGCCGTCGGCGAGGAGGGAACGGGTGAGGGCGGAACCGATGAGTCCGGTGGACCCGGTGATCGCGACGCGCATGACGTTCTCCGATGAGCGAATGTTTGAGACTTCAAACTCTCGCTCGCCAGAGTACTCCGGCCGGACGCCGGAAGAGCGCGGGATACCGGCCGGGCCGATCCTGGAAGGGCCGACCAGCGAGGAGGGCCGAGATGGAGTACCTGGTCACGATGACCACCCGGGTGCCGGACGGTACGACGGAGCGGGAGGTGGCCGAGGTCCGGACGCGGGAGGCCGCGCACAGCCGCGAACTCGCCGCGCAGGGGCGGCTGCTGCGCCTGTGGCGGCCGCCGCTGGGACCGGGTGAATGGCGCTCGATCGGTCTGTTCGACGACGAGGACCCGGACGCGCTGGAGCGTACGCTCGCCGCGATGCCGTTGCGCGTCTGGCGGACCGACGAGCCCACCGAGCTCGGCCCGCACCCCGCCGATCCGGGCCGTGACGCGGTCCCGGTCGCGGCGGACGGCGAGGAGTACCTGGTCACGTTCGCCGCGGAGGGACCGTCCGGAACGGGCTCCGACAGCCCGGCGGGGTCGAAGCAGGCAGGTGACGTGGCCGCCGAGGGCCGGCTGATCCGCCTGTGGACGCTGCCGGGACGGGGCCGCGCCATCGGTCTGTGGCAGGCGCCCGGGGCCGACCGGCCGCGGGAGATCCCGCACTCCCTCCCGGTGGCCGGCTGGCGCGTCGTCGACACGGTGCCGCTGACCCGCCACCCGAGCGACCCGGCGCAGGTGACGTGAGCGGCTCCCGCCTCCGACGCAGGTCGCGGCCCCCGTCCGAAACGGGGGCCGCGACGGTCTCAGCGCTCGGGGCGGACCGGTGTCAGGACCTGCCCCTGGTGACGAGCCACTTGCCGCCGACCCAGTTGCCGACCGTCTCGTAGCCGGAGCGGAAGGAACCGAGCCAGTCGAGCTTCAGGCCTGCCTCGGCGGTGGATCTGACGGGGGTGTAGCTGCTCGCGTCGGCGGCCGAGCCGCCCGTGGTGTTCTTGGCGTAGTACGGGAAGGGGTAGACCGGACGGGACGCGGTGGTGTTGCCGCCGCTGTCGACCGACCGGGTCGTCAGGCTGTCCGGGGCGTCGCCCCGGGTGACCCAGTCGGTGATCGCGGTCAGTGCGTCGAAGGTGTCCGGGCCCTGGCCGCCGCCGCAGTGCGCGACACCGGGGAGCAGGAACAGCCGCGCGAAGCTCTTGGTGGCCGCTTCGCCGCCCATGACCTTCTCGACCGCCTGGTAGTAGGCCATGGTTCCGACCGAGGGGATGTGCTGGTCGCCCAGTCCGTGCCAGAGGATCAGCTTGCCGCCGGCCTTCTTGAACGCCCTGAGGTCGGGGTCGGTGGCGTCGTACATGCCCTCGTTGGGTCGCATGACCTTCTTGTAGTAGGCGGCCGTGAACTTGATGTCCTTGTACGTCAGGGCCGGCTGCGGGCTGTCGAAGACCTGGTAGCGCAGGGTCTCGCGGACGAAACCGATGTCACCGGAGGCGCCGGTGGCGGTGGCCGGGGTGATGATCCCGGCCCAGTTCAGTTCGGAGCCGCGCAGTTGGTAGCCCGGGTAGAGCAGCTTGCCGTGCTCGTCGGTCGGTCCGGCGTAGATCCGGCGCAGGGTGGTCACCTGGTCGGCGGTCAGGCAGTAGGCGTCGGACGTCGAGGTCCGGCCGGCCTCGCACTGGATGGTGCCCGGGTCCCAGGTGCAGCTCAGCGGGTCCGCGATGATCCCGTCGGCGGGGGCGCCGCACCCCTTCAGCACGGCCTTGTGCAGGTCGGCGAGGTCGGCGTTGGTGATGGTCGCCGGGCCGCCGTCGAGGTAGACGGACTGGGCGGTCCAGGCGTGCGAGAAGGTGTTCAGCGCGGTGAAGTTGTTGGCCGGGGCGCCGGCGATGATGCCGTCGAAGTCGGTCGGGTAGCGCTGGGCCTCGGTGAGGGCCTGGTGGCCGCCCTGGGAGCAGCCGTCGAAGTAGGAGTGGGTGGCCGCCTGCCCGTAGTACTTCTCGATGACGGCCTTGGACGCCTGGACCAGCTCGTGGTCGGACTTGTAGCCGAAGTCGGCGCGCAGCGTCGGGTCGCTGGAGAAGAGGCCGCCGCCCTGGTAGTGGCCCTCGTCGCTGGAGGCGACGGCGAAGGCGCCGGTGGTCAGGGGGACGCAGCCGGCCGAGGCGGGCGCGTTGGTCACGTTGGTGTTGCCGCACAGGCCACCGCAGCCGACCTGGAGGTAGTCGCCCTGCCAGCCGGTCTCGGGCAGCTTGATCTCGAAGTGGATCTGCGGGGCGATCACGCCCTTCACGTCACAGGCGGCCCAGTTGCCGAGCGTGTTGCCGCTCGCGGCCAGTTCGGTGGCCGACGTGATCTCGAAGGGGACGCCGGGGACGGCGCTCGCCAGGTCCAGCCGGGCTGTCCCGGAGCAGGACATGGCCGGCGCGATACCGGAGGAGGTGCCGCTGGTCGTCGTGGCGTTCGCCGACGTCGAGTCGGCGGCGTGCGCGTTGCCGGTCGCACCGTAGGCGAGCGCGAGGCTCGCGCCGGTCACGAGCGCCACGGTGGCGGCGAGGGTGGCCAGGAAGGCCGCCGACTTCGCCCTGCACCATCTCGACAGCTGGGGCATGCTCGAATCTCCGTTCGGTCGCCGGATCGGGAAGCGTGCGGGACACCACGGCACCGGCGAGGGACCGGGGCCCCGCTCCACCTCGGCAATGGCCGTACGGCGCAGGAACGTAGCCTTCCGGCAAACTCGGCGCAATACCTGTCGACCAGATTGTTGACGATTTCGTTCAGACTTTTTCGTGGATATGCGGTCGCCCGCGAACGCGGGGCGCCTCGCGGATCTCGCCGGTGAGACGCGGCGACGGCAACGCCAGGGGTCCGAGTGCCGTCCAGGGGCCGGCCGGGTCGCCGGCCGGGCAGAAGATCCGGGCCGTGGCGTGGGAGGGCGACGCCGAGATGACCCCGGCTGGTTTCGTGGCGCCGATGAAGATTCGTGGCGTCGATGAAGGGGAGCCGCGGCAGGAGCCGGTCGCACCCTGGCGTTTGCACGCCGGGTGCGGTCCACGCGAAAAAGGGCCCTCACAGGCTTCCGCCTGCGACGACCCTTCGCACCGTCGGGACGACAGGATTTGAACCTGCGACCCCTTGACCCCCAGTCAAGTGCGCTACCAAGCTGCGCCACGTCCCGGTGCCGTCTGACCTGGGATTTCCCCGGTCGAAACGCGCAAGGAAACAATACCGCACTCGGGCAGGTGGTCGCGCACGGCTTTTGTCCGGGCCGGGTGACGACCCGACCTGGAGACCACAGCCGTACACGCCGGGCTGGTGGGTCTCAGTCCGGGTCCGGCAACCCCACCTCCGGGTAGGCGTCCAGGAGTCGGGGCGGGGCCGCCTGTCTCCAGGAGTCGGCGAGGATGTCGTGCAGCTCGGCCTCACCCTCCAGGGCGGCGAGCCGCACCCGGACCCAGGCGAACTGGGCCTCGTGACCGGCGATCCAGAACTTGTCCGGCTCGGCGAGCACCAGTTCGTCGCGCTCCTCCTTGGGGCAGCGCACGGCGATGGAGGTCTCGTCCTCGGGCAGCGTGGCGAACATCTTCCCGGCGACCCGGAACGTGGGCATGTTCCAGGCGGTCTTCTCGCTGGTGTCCGGCAGGGACAGCGCGACACGGCGTACGTCTTCGGCTTCCGGCATGCCCAGCACCGTAGCCCCTGCCACTGACAGTCAGCTGGTCAGAGCTCCGACGTGCTTGTAGTAGAGGTCCCACACCCGCAGCCGCAGCCGCAGCCGCAGCCAGTCGCCGGTGTCCAGGAGGTGCTCGACCTCCTGCGCGGTCACCGCGAGGCTCCCGTCGAGCACCCCGAGATGCTGCTCGAGGCCGAGTACCGGCGGGCGGTCGTAGGCGATGTCCGCGCCCGCCGCGAGCCGGCCCTCACGAGTTCACCACGCAGCCCGCCGTGCGGCGGCGACACGGACCGCCGGACGAAAAGCGGCGGCGCGATCCTCCCAGACCTGCTGTGCGGCGGCGCGCAGCGCCGGCGCCGGTGGCCGTGTTCGGCCCGCAGTTCGGAAGGCTCACAGCCGGGCCGCCTCGCCCAGTGCCTCCAGCACCGGGCGGATCAGCGGATGGCCCTCCGCTCCGCGTCGTACGGCGGCGAAGACGCGGCGGGTCGGGGCGATGCCGTCGACGGGACGTACGACCACGCCGGTCAGGTCCATGCCGCGCAGCGCCGAGCGGGGCACCAGGGCCACACCCGCGTCGGCCGAGGCCAGGGCCACCACCGCCCGGAAGTCGTCGGAGGAGTGTTCGAGACGGGGCTGGAAGCCGGCGCTCTCGCAGGCCAGGACGACCACGTCATGGCAGGGGTTGCCGGGGTAGGGGCCGATCCAGGCGTCCTTGGCCAGCTCGGCGAGGGGGACCTCGTCGGCCCCGGCCAGGCGGTGGTGGAGCGGGACGACCGCGTCGAAGGGCTCGGCGTACAGCGAGACATGGGTGAGCCGGGGGTCGTCGGCGGACGGCGCCCCTCGGTACTCGACGGCGACGGCGACGTCGACCTGCCGGTCCAGGACCATCGGCAGGCTGGCGTCGCCCTCGGCGTCCTGGACGCGGATGCGTATGCCGGGGGCGGTGCGGGCGAGGCGGGCCACGGCCGGGGCGACCACCTGGGCGATGCCGGTGGCGAAGGCCGCGACGGTGACCGTGCCGGCCTCGCCCGAGCCGTAGGCGGCCAGTTCGGCCTCGGCCCGCTCCAGCTGGGCGAGGACCGCGTTGGTGTGGCCGAGCAGGATCTCACCGGCCGGGGTGAGCCGTACGCCCTTGGCGCTGCGCTCGACCAGGCGGTGACCGGTCTCCTGCTCGAGCGCCGCCAGCTGCTGCGAGACGGCCGACGGGGTCAGATACAGCGCGGCGGCAGCCGCCGTCACGGTGCGGTGGTCGGCCACCGCACGGAGGATGTGGAGCCGCCGCGCCTCGATCATGGCTCGATTATTGCAATATGTCCGGGGTGCTCAGGCCGCCAGTTCCGCCCGGGCCGCGACGAAGGCGTCCACCGCGCGGTTGACGTCCTCCGTCGAGTGGGCCGCGGACAGCTGCACCCGGATCCGGGCCTGCCCCTGCGGCACCACCGGGTACGAGAAGCCGATCACGTACACGCCCCGCTCCAGGAGCAGCTCGGCCATCCGGGCGGCGCGCGCCGCGTCGCCGATCATCACCGGGGCGATGGCGTGGTCGCCGGGGAGGATGTCGAAGCCCTCCTCGGTCATCCGGCGGCGGAACAGCGCGGTGTTCTCGGCGAGCCGGACCCGCAGGTCGTCCGCGGACTCCAGCAGGTCGAGGACCTTCAGCGAGGCCGCCGCGATCACCGGGGCGAGGGTGTTGGAGAACAGGTAGGGACGCGAGCGCTGGCGGAGCAGGGCGACGATCTCGGCGCGGGCCGCGACGTAGCCGCCGGAGGCGCCGCCGAGGGCCTTGCCGAGGGTGCCGGTGATGATGTCGACGCGGTCCATCACACCGTGCAGCTCGGGGGTGCCGCGGCCGGACGGGCCGACGAAGCCGACCGCGTGCGAGTCGTCGACCATGACCATCGCGTCGTAGCGGTCGGCGAGGTCGCAGATCTCGCGCAGCGGCGCCACATAGCCGTCCATGGAGAAGACGCCGTCGGTGACGACCAGTCGGCGCCGGGCGCCCTGCGCCTCCTTCAGCTGGCGTTCCAGGTCGGCCAGATCGCGGTTGGCGTAGCGGAGGCGGCGGGCCTTGGAGAGGCGGATGCCGTCGATGATCGAGGCGTGGTTGAGGGCGTCGGAGATCACCGCGTCCTCCTCGCCGAGGAGGGTCTCGAAGACACCGCCGTTGGCGTCGAAGCAGGAGGAGTAGAGGATCGTGTCCTCCTGGCCGAGGAAGCCGGCGAGGCGTGCCTCCAGCTCCTTGTGGACCTCCTGGGTGCCGCAGATGAAGCGGACGGAGGCCATGCCGTAGCCCCAGCGGTCCAGGGCCTCGTGGGCGGCGGCGATCACCTCGGGATGGTCGGCGAGACCGAGGTAGTTGTTGGCGCAGAAGTTGAGGACCTCGCCGGGGCGGCCGCCCGCGGTCACGTTGACGGTCGCGGACTGCGGGCTGCCGATGACCCGCTCGGGCTTGTGCAGGCCGGCGGCGCGGATCTCGTCGAGGGTGGCGCGCAGGTCGTCGCGCACGGAGTCGAACATCATCAGTCCTTGGTTGTCGTCAGAGGGTCCAGTCGAGGATGACCTTGCCGCCACGCCCGCTGGCGGCGTCGGCGAAGGCCGCCTCGAAGTCGCGGTACCCGTAGCGGCCGGTGATCACGGGGGCGAGGTCGAGTCCACCCTCCAGGAGCACGGACATCGCGTACCAGGTCTCGAACATCTCGCGGCCGTAGATGCCCTTGATGGTGATCATCGAGGTGACGATCCGGGCCCAGTCGACGGGGAAGTCCTGGGCGGGCAGGCCGAGCATGGCGATGCGGCCGCCGTGCGTCATGTTGGCGATCATGTCCTGGAGCGCCTCGGCGCGGCCGGACATCTCCAGGCCGATGTCGAACCCCTCGCGCAGCCCCAGCTCCCGCTGTCCGTCGGCGATCCGGGCCTGCGACACGTTCAGGGCGAGACTCACGCCGATCTTGCGGGCGAGGTCGAGGCGCTCCTCGCTGACGTCGGTGATCACGACGTTGCGGGCGCCGGCGTGCCGGGCCACGGCGGCGGCCATGAGACCGATCGGCCCTGCGCCGGTGATCAGGACGTCCTCGCCGACGAGCGGGAAGGAGAGCGCGGTGTGCACGGCGTTGCCGAACGGGTCGAAGATCGCGGCCACGTCGAGGTCGACGGGGACGCGGTGCACCCAGACGTTGCCGGCGGGCAGCGCGACGTACTCGGCGAACGCGCCGTCGCGGCCGACGCCCAGACCGACCGTGGCCCGGCACAGGTGGCGCCGTCCGGCCAGGCAGTTGCGGCACTTGCCGCAGACGAGATGGCCCTCGCCGCTGACCCGGTCACCGGCCTTGATGTCCACGACGTCGCGGCCGGTCCCGACGACCTCGCCGACGAACTCGTGCCCGACGACCAGCGGTGTGGTGATCGCCTGCTGGGCCCAGCCGTCCCAGGCCCGGATGTGCAGGTCGGTTCCGCAGATACCGGTCCGCAGCACCTTGATCAGTACGTCACCCGGTCCGACCGCGGGTTCCGGCACGTCCGCGAGCCACAGGCCGGGCTCCGCCTTCTGCTTGACCAGTGCCTTCAACGCTACGGCTCCTGTGCGTGAGGTCCCGGCCGCGGGCACGCCGAAGCGTTCCGCGGTCGTGGAGGGGGGTGGAATCGCACAGCAATCTGCCGTATCCGGGCGCCTCGGGTCCATCGAGGATTTCTTAACCGCCGCCACAGCTCCACTTCACGCCCGCGGGACGCCGCGCGCCGGGCCTAGTCGAGGCGGGAGACCTGGTAGTGGCCGATGTACCAGTCGTCCCCCGCGCGGGTCACGAGGACCGAGAGCTTCACGTCCAGCGGGGGCCGGTCCGTGAAGGAGAACTCGACGGCCAGGTAGCCGAGGACGACGCCGTCCGCGGGCCGCCGGGTCTCCAGGACGCGGTACGCGGCCTTCATGCCGAGGGGCTGGGAGTCGTAGTAGTCGGCGACGCCCTGCCGTCCGACGCTGTAGGGGTGCAGTCCCTGGAAGACGGCGTCCTCGGTGAACTGGGCGGCGACGCGCTCGGGTTGGTGTGCGTCGACGGCCGCCTGCCACCGGTCGAGCACCCCGCTCAGGATCGCCGAGTCGCCCGTGTTCGTGGTCATGTTTACTCCTTGGCCGCTGATGTGACGAGCTGTCAGTGTCCGGCGCTCATACCGCCGTCGACGTGCAGGATCTCGCCGGTGACGAACGGCGCGTTCTCCAGGAAGAGCACCGCGTCGACGATGTCGCTCACTTCACCCATCCGGCCGACCGGGTGCAGGGCGGCGAGGTAGTCGTGGGTCTCCGCCGGGTGCATGGGCGTCTTGATGGTGCCGGGCGACACCGCGTTGACGCGGATGCCGCGGGTGGCGTACTCGACCGCCAGGGACTTGGTCGCGGACTGCAGACCGCCCTTGGTGAGGGAGGCCAGGACGGAGGGGACCCGGGCGTCCGCGCTGTCGACCAGGCTGGTGGTGACGCTGACGATGTGTCCGCCGCCCTGGGCGAGCAGGTGCGGCAGGGCCCGCTGGGTGAGGTGGAAGAAGCCGTCCATGTTGATGCCGGTCACGGCGGCGTAGTCGGCGGCCGTGTAGTCGGTGAAGGGCTTCGCGACGAAGATGCCGGCGTTGTTGACCACGGTGTCGATACGGCCGAACCGCTCGACGGCGGCGGCGACGACCCGCTCGGCGGTCGCCGGGTCGGCGATGTCGCCCCGCACGGTCAGTACGTCGGCGTCGTCGGCGGGGGCGATGGTGCGCGAGGTGGCGACGACGGCGTGGCCGAGCTTGCGGTAGCCGTCGACGAGGGCGGCGCCGATGCCCTGCGAGGCGCCGGTGACGATCGCGACCTTCTGGTTCTGCTTGCTCATGGTGACCTTCTTCGTAATGGCTGACCGGTTACTAGCCGACCGGTCGACTATTTGGAAGGTAGTTCGGGGCCGCCGGGGGCGCCAGGATCGGTTTCCTCCTGAGTGGGAGGCGCGGCCTCCCAACGCGGCTCAGCCGGGGAGCGCGTACGGATCGTCGGCGGGCAGCCAGGCATCCGCGGCGTGGACACCGAGGTCACCGACGCCGTCGCACAGGGCGTCGACGGCGGCCAGCACCCCGGCACGGTCCTCGCTCTCCCGCCAGACCAGCGACCAGGTCCAGTACACCTTCGGCGCGACGATCTCCCGGCGGACCAGGTCGGGCGGGAGCGGGACGGTCTGGCCCTTGGGCGAGTTGAGGACCGGGCGGGTGCAGCGGCGGACGTGGTCGAAGAAGGCGGGGCCGGTGACGGCGCCGTCCGAGATGCGCACGGCACGGGCACCGACGGCCTGGGTCAGCTCCTCGGCGTACACGTTCCAGGAGGCCCAGGAGGTGACGTCGTCGTCGATGAGGACGTCGGTGTCCCGGGCCGGCAGATCGCCCGTGTCGGTACCCTTCGCGACGGCGTACAGCCGGTCGGCGCCGAGCAGCCGGGCCCGCAGCCCGAGCCGTTCGACGTCCTCGGTGCGCACCCAGCACACAGCGAGGTCGAGACTGCCGTCGGCGACCCGGGCGGCCTGCGTGTGCGAGGGGGCGACCCAGGCGTCCACATGGACCCGGGCCACCGAGGCCGTCCGTGACATCAGGTCCGGGGGAAGCCAGTTGACGTAACCGAGCCGTACCGACTGCGAACCCGAATGGCGGCCAGCCCGGCGCTGGAGGTCGTCGGCCCGCTCCAGCAGGGCCCGGGTGTGCGGCAGCAGGTCGGCGCCGGCCGCGGTGAGCGAGACCGAACGGCGGTCCCGGTCGAACAGCCGGACGCCCAGGTCCCGTTCGAGCGCCTTGATCTGCTGCGAGAGCGAGGGGCCCGCGATGAGCAGTCGCTCGGCGGCCCGGCCGAAGTTCAGTTCCTCGGCGACCGCGACGAAGTACCGCAGCTGACGCAGTTCCACGCGCGCCATGCTACGCGCGGTGGTAGGCCCCGCCTTCCAGCAGCGAGGCAGCCGGTCGTGGCACCGGCGCCGATGACGGGAGCACGATGAACCTCACCGAGAGCCGAAGGAGCACGTCGTGCGAGAGTTCCTGGTCGAGATCACCACCACCGTCCCCGAGGGCACGGGCCAGGAGGAGGTCGACCGGCGACGGGCCGCGGAGGCCCTCCGGGCGGCGGAACTGGCCGCGACCGGCCGTCTGGCCCGACTGTGGCGCCCCGTGGGCGAGTTGCGCAGCATCGGCGTCTGGCGCGCCGGCGACGAGGAGGAACTCCACGAGAAGGTGCTCGGCACGCTGCCGCTGCGCCCGTGGATGACGGTCACCGTCACCCCGCTGGAGTCCCACCCCAGTGATCCGGGCCGGGTCGACGGCTCCCGATGACCACCACGTCCGCCTGGACCCACGTCGCCAGGGCCGGCGCCGCGCTCGCCGCGGGCATGGGCGTCGGCCGCTTCGTCTACACCCCGGTCCTGCCCCTGATGCACGCACAGGCGGGTCTGTCCGCCGGTGCCGGGGCGAACCTGGCCACCGCCAACTACGCCGGCTATCTCGTGGGCGCGCTCGCCGGCACCCTGGTACCCGCGCTGGTCCGGTCGCGCGCCGTGCTGCGCGGCTCCCTCCTCCTGCTGACCGCCACGCTCGCCGCGATGCCCCTCACCCGCAGCACGGCGGTGTGGGAGGTGCTGCGGCTGCTGGCCGGGGCGGCGAGCGCCCTGGTCTTCGTCATCGCCGCCGCTTCCCTGCTGCACCATCTGCGGGGCCACCCGGCGCACCTGCCCGGCTGGGCCTTCGGCGGCGTGGGGGCCGGCATCGCGCTCTCCGGCCTGCTGGTGCTGGTCCTGCGGTCGGTCGCCGACTGGCGGGCCGCCTGGTGGGCCGCCGCCGCGCTCGCCGGGGTGCTGGCCGCGGCCTCGTGGAATCTGCGGCCCGAGGACGCGCCGCCCGTCCCGGTGTCCGGGAGCCGGACGACGGCCCGGACCCACCGCTGGTTCGGCGCCCTGTTCGTCAGCTACTTCCTGGAGGGAGTCGGCTACATCGTCGCCGGTACCTTCCTGGTCGCGGCGATCGGCCAGGGCTCCCCCGGCTGGGTCGGCAGCGGTGCGTGGGTGCTGGTGGGGCTGGCCGCCGTACCGTCCTCGGCGCTCTGGGCCCGGCTGGGACGCCGGTGGTCCCGACCCGGTCTGCTGCTCACCGCGCTCACCGTCCAGGCGGTCGGCATCGCCCTGCCCGCCGTCACCGGGAGCACGGCCGCCGCCCTCGGATCGGCGGTGCTGTTCGGCGCCACGTTCCTGGGCGTCAGCACCCTGGCGCTGGCCACCGGGGCACATCTGCGTTTCCCGCGCTCCGTCGCGCTGCTGACCGCCGGATACTCCGTCGGCCAGATCCTGGGCCCCCTGGTCGTCGCCCCGCTGCTGCGCCACGGCTACCACCAGGCTCTGCTGCTGGCCGCCCTGGTGGTCCTCACCGCGGCGGCGGCCGCCGCCGTGCTGCGGATCGGCTTCCCGCACCACATGGGCGCGGACCACACAGCGCCGGTACGCCGGCGACGGCCGGCCGAGGCCACACACACCTGAGCCGCCGCCATGCCCCCTGCCGTGCCGCTGCCAGAACTCCGTCAGGCCTCTGTCACGCCGAGCAGGGCCCGGCAGTTCTGCCACAGCGGGCTCAGCCGGTGGGTGTTGTTGTACAGCTTGGCGAACATCACCTGGCCCTCCAGCTGGGCCACCACCGCCCGCGCCGCCTCCCGGGTGTCGGTCACTCCGACCTCGCCGCGCTCGCGGGCCTCGGTGATGACGGACTCCACCATGCCGACCTGAGCGTCGAAGATCTCCTGGAGCCGCCCGCGGACCACCTCGGTCTGGTTGCTCAGCTCCAGGGTGAGGTTCCCGAACAGGCAGCCCGCCACCGTGCCGCAGCCCTGCTGGACGGCGCGCTGACCGGCCTCCGTCTCCTCGAAGAGCCGCCGCAACCGCCGGAGCGGCTCCGCCTCACCGGTCAGGGCACGCGTCCACTCGCGTTTCTGGGCCGCCCAGTGCTCGTCGACGACCGCGAGCGCGAGGGCCTCCTTGGACTCGAAGAAGTAGTAGAAACTGCCCTTCGGCACCTCGGCCGCCTTGCAGATCTCGGCCACCCCGAGCGCCGAGTAGCCGCGCCCCTCGATCAGCGAGCGGGCGGCGTCGAGGATCTTTCGCTTGGCGTCACTCGTGCGTCCCATACCACCAGCGTACGAAAATACTAGACCGGTCGGCTAGTGCGGGGACCGTTCCCGTCGTCACAGCAGCGGGAGCCCGTCCGCCTCGCGTCGCTCGATACGGGCCACCAGCTCCGCCGCCGACGACTTGATGGTCTCCAGACCGGGCCGGCCCCAGGGCCGCGGCTCCACGTCGACCACGCACACCGTGCCGAGCACCGTCCCCGTGCTGTCGATGAGCGGGGCGCCCAGATAGGAGCGGATGCCGAACTCGTCCACGACCGGGTTGCCCGCGAACCGCGGGTAGTCGCAGACGTCCTCAAGGACCAGCGCCTTGCGCCGGACCACCACGTGCGGGCAGAACCCGTGGTCGCGGGCCAGTTCACGGCCCAGCACCGGCGTCGTGCCGTCGGGCTTCACCACCGGCGGTGGCACGGCCGGCAGGTGCAGACCCGCGAAGAACTGCCGGTTCTCGCCGATGAAGTTGACCATGGCGTACGGCGTCCCGGTGACCTCGGCGAGCCGGTCCGCGTAGGCGTCCAGCTCCGGGTCGGGGCGATCGCCGAGGCCCAGCTGGCCGAGACGCAGGGTACGTACCGGCGCCTCCTTGTCCTCCGGCGTGAGCAGCAGCCGACCGGCCGGGCGCGACGGGTCATACCTCATGGACGGGCTCCGTCGCTGTGGACGAGGGTCATATATGGGCTCCGTGAGGGGTGTAGGGGATTCACATGTGGGCGCCATGGCTCGGCGCGGAGACCGGAGCGTGGGCGATGAGATGGCGGACGAGGGTGAGCAGGGTCTGGACGCCGGAGCTGGAGATACGGGCGTCGCAGCGGACGACCGGGACCTCCGGGTCGAGGTCGATGGCGGCACGCACTTCCTCGGGGTCGTAACGGTAGGAGCCGTCGAACTCGTTGATGGCGACGATGAAGCCGAGACCGCGCTCCTCGAAGAAGTCGACGGCCGCGAAGCAGTCCTCGAGGCGGCGGGTGTCGGCGAGGATGACCGCGCCGAGCGCGCCCTCGGACAGCTCGTCCCACATGAACCAGAACCGCTCCTGCCCGGGCGTGCCGAACAGGTACAGCACATGTTCGGGGTCCAGGGTGATGCGGCCGAAGTCCATGGCCACGGTCGTCTCGACCTTGTTCTCGATGCCGTCGAGATTGTCGGTCGCGGCACTCACCGTGGTGAGGAGTTCCTCCGTGGACAGCGGCGCGATCTCGCTGACCGCGCCCACGAAGGTGGTCTTGCCGGCCCCGAACCCACCGGCCACCAGGATCTTCAGCGCGGTGGGGAAGGGGTCACAGCTGTCGTCGTAGTCCATCGAGCACTGCCTCCAGAAGAGACCGGTCAGTGGGGTTGTGGTGGAAGACGGGGGGCTTGGCGGTCAGCACCCCGCAGTCGACGAGATCGGAGAGCAGCACCTTGGTGACCACGGCGGGCAGTTTGAGGTGCGCGGCGATCTCGGCGACCGAGACGGGTGCGCGGCACAGGTCGAGGGCCTGTGCGTGCTCGGGGCCGAGGTAGCCGAGAGGGGTGGCCCCGGTGGCCATCACCTGCGACATCAGGTCGAAGGCGATGCTGGGCTCGGTGCGGCCGTTGCTGACCGTGAACGGGCGCACCAAGCGTCCGGCCGCGTCGTCCAGCCAGGGCCCGTCGCCGGCTGCCGCCACCCTCAAGGCCTCATCGCCGTGGGTTCGACAGCGTGCTGCCGGGGCGCGGTGACGAGGTACGGGCGGACGCTCTTGACCAGCATCGCCATCTCGTAGCCGAGGACGGCGGCATCGGCCTCGCGGCCGGCCAGCACGGCGAGGCAGGTGCCAGAGCCGGCGGTGGTGACGAACAGCAGCGTCGAGTCGAGTTCGACGACGACCTGGCGGACGTCCCCGCCGTCGCCGAAGCGGACGCCCGCGCTGCGGCCGAGCGAGTACAGGCCGGAGGCGAGCGCGGCCATGTGGTCGGCGCTGTCGGGGTCGAGTCCGTGGACGGACTTCACCAGCCCGTCGCAGGACAGCAGCACCGCGCTGGTGGTGTGGGGTACGCGCTGGACGAGGCCGCTCATCAGCCAGTCGAGGTCGGATACCTGGGCGGTCGGCGCATCGCTCGCCATGGTGGATCGACTCCTTGGGGTACGAAGGTCTACGGGAGCGGTGGGGGTAGGGGTGGAGACGGTGCTGGTCATCCGGCCGGTGCGCTCCCGTCGGGCCGGGCATGGAATTCGGAGGTGCGCACCGGGCGCAGGGCCGGGGAGTGCGACTGGGCTCGGGACGCGGACGGAGGGTCGGTGGGGGCCCCTTGCGCCCGACTCGTGTGGGCCGGGGACGTGTAGTCCGGGGCCATGTGGTCTGGGGCCATGTGGTCTGGGGCCATGTGGGCGGGGCCCGGGTGGTCCGAGGCCGTATGCGCCGGGCCCATGTGGTTCGAGGCCATGTGGACCGGACCCGTGTGGTCCGACGCCACGGGATCCGACGCCCTGCGGTCCACGGCCGACCGGTCCACGGCCCACCGGTCCGGGGCTGTGTAGTCGGGAGCCATGTACCCGGCCTCCCGGTCTGCCGACTCCCGGCGTGCCGACTCGGTATGGGCGGCACCCATGGGCGTGGCCTCCATGTCCGTGACATCCATATGCGTGCCGTCCGCATGTGTGGCGTGGGAGGCGCTGCTCGCCACGCCTCCGGCACCCTCGCCGGACGTCGTCACACCGGATCCGTTGTCGACGCCCATGTCGGCGACGCCCATGTCGGTGAGGCCCATGTCGGTGACGCCCATACCGTTCAGCCCCGTATAGAAGGTCTCTCCATGGGGCCCGCCCAGGGGCTCGGCGGGGGCCGGCGGTTCCGTCTGGGTGGCCTCCAGATGCTGCTGGGCCTCCGCGAGGCCGATGCCTCGTTGGAAGGCGGCCATCAGACCGGGGTCGTGTCCGGCCGGCACCTCGTTGTCCTGGCGGGGTGCGGGGCCGCCGCGGAGCTGGGGGACGATGTGCTCCTGGGCGCGGCGGCGCGGCAGTTGGGGCTTGCCCATGGTGCCGCGCACGGCGCCGACGCGCGGGACGGGCGGGGCGCCGGCGTGCTCCGCGACCGCGGGCCGGTCCTCGGGGCGGATACCCGGCAGCGCCTCGGCCGGGTTGGGCCGGGTCTCCTGGGTGCCGCGTACCGGCAGCGGTGCGGGTGCGCCCTCGGACTGCGCGTGCCGGCGCCGCCCGCCGGCCGTGGCCGTGGCCGCCCCGTGCTGCGGCGCGGGCCGTCGGTCCGGCGGCGCGCCGCCCGGGGCGGCCGCCCGGCCCCCGGGTCCGGCATTCGGTCCGGCGGTGCCGCCATGGACGCCCTCCGGTGTCCCGGTGACGTCGGACGGCCGCGTACCCCCGGCTCCCGGCGCACCTCCCCCGGCCCCCGCGTCGCGCGGCTGCGGTACCGCCCCGGAGGCGCCCGGTGCCGTACCCAGCAGACCCTGCGGGACGACGAGGACGGCCTGGACACCGCCGTAGATGTTGGTCTGGAGGCGGACGTTGATGCCGTGGCGGCGGGCCAGCTGGGAGACGACGAAGAGGCCGATGCGGCCGTCGGCCAGCAGGCTGGCGACGTTGACCTGGTCGGGGTCGGCGAGCAGGGCGTTCATCTTGGACTGTTCGCCGACCGGCATGCCGAGTCCGCGGTCCTCGACCTCGACCGCGAGGCCGGAGGTGACGAGGTTGGCACGGAGCAGCACCTGGGTGTGCGGGGCGGAGAACACCGTGGCGTTCTCGACGAGTTCGGCGAGGAGGTGGATGACGTCGGCGACGGCGTGCCCGCGCAGTTCGCCGTCGATCGGCGGGACGAGTTTGACCCGGGAGTACTGCTCGACCTCGGCGATGGCGGAGCGCAGCACCTCGGTCATGGAGACGGGGTTGCTCCACTGCCGCCGGGAGACGGCGCCGCCGAGCACGGCGAGGTTCTCGGCGTGCCGTCGGATCCGGGTGGCCAGGTGGTCGACGTGGAAGAGGCCCTTGAGGAGATCCGGGTCCTCGATCTCGTTCTCGAGTTCGTCGAGGATCGAGATCTCCCGGTGCACGAGGGACTGAAGCCGCCGCGCCAGGTTGACGAAGACCTCCAGTTTCTGTTCGCTGCCGGCCTGGCTGGAGAGCTGGGCCGCCTGCACGACGGCGGTGACGGCGCCGTCGTGCGCGCGGGACAGGTCGGCGGCGAGCAGCTCGAAGTCGTCGGCGTCCTCGGGCGGTCCCCCGCGCGACTTGCGCGCGGGCGGGGTCTCGCCGCGGCGCAGCGCGTCGACGAGGGCCAGCAGGTCGGCCTCGCCGCGGGCGGCGTTGCGGCGCAGCATGCCGACGCGGTCGCTGACCGAGCGGGCGGCGCGGCCCGCGGCCACGGCGGCGATCACGATGCCCGCGGCCGTCACCGAGACCGCTCCGGTCAGCACGGCCAGCAGGGTGAGGCTGGGCCGGGCCCCGGTGGAGCGGATGGTGAACAGGACGGCCGCGCAGCCGCTGAGCGCCACCGCGATCGGCGGCAGCACGGCAAGACGCATCAGCTGAGGCCGTATGTGGGTCTCGGGCAGCGCGGGAACGGGTCGGGCGACCGGACGTCCGTGCCGACCGCCCTCACGGCGGTCGGCACGGGCGGCCGGTGCACGGAGGTGAGACATCTGCGTCCTCGTACTGGTCCGTCGGGCCTGGATTGCTCGCGCGGGCCGCGCGAGTTGGGCATGCGCCATCGCGGTGCCGGCCGAGGGGACCGCAAAAGAATTCGGCCCCGTGTCGCCCGACGGACACTCACAGTAGTCGCCAACGCATCATGTGCGGCGGGCAGTTGACAAAGTCCCCCGGGGATGGTCCTGCTCTGGTATGAGCCGTCGTACGAAAGACCGATAACCCCTCTCGATACCCCGCCATGGAACCGCCAACGACCGATCCGACCTGCTCAAAAACGGTCAGACACAGAAGGCGAGGGGCCGAGCGACCGGCACGCCGCGCCCCTCGCCGGCCGTCGGTCCGCACCCCCTCGGCAGGCCCGGTGGAGCGACCGGGCAGGGCGCCGCACCCTCGCCACCACCCCCCAGAACATCACCCACGGTGACCTCTCCCCCCGCACCCGCCGTGCGCCCTCTCCTGCGGAGGGCCGTCGTGCCGGTCGGCATCCGTCACCGCGTCGGCCACGGCCCGCGTCCGGTCCGGGCGGCTCAGGACGTCCGCGCTGTCGACGAACTGGTCCACTGCGCCAACCCTCGGCAGCTCCCGTATGCCAGGGGACTTGATACGGGCGACGAGGGCCCGGGTGAAGCGGTCGGCGCGCAGCACCCGGAAGGGCCGGGAGTGGTACGGGCGGGTGGCCGGGTCGACCCGGTCGGTGAGCTCCAGCTCGTTGTGCAGATGGGCGACGATCTCGTACGCGTGCGCCAGGTGCCGCTCCCGGGCGTGCCAGTCCGTGGCGGCGACGGCGGCGGTCAGCACGGGGGTGAGCCGAGGGGCCGCGGGGGTCCGGGCGAAGGCGCTGCCGAGCCACTTGCCGTAGGGCGGGTAGCGCCGGTCCATCAGCAGGCAGAGCCGCATGAGGTCGCGGACCAGACGGGCGGCCTCGACGGCGGAACCGAGCTCGTCGCCGACCTCGCCGCAGCGTCCGACGAAGGCCTCCTCCTGGGCGATGCGCTGCCACTGGGAGGCGAGGACATGGAGCCAGAGGTCATGGGGATACCAGCCCAGGGCGGCCCGGGCCGGGGAGAGGGTGTGGAGGCCGTCGTGGAACACGGCGCCGGCGGTGGCCTCGGCGAGGAGTTGGGTGGGGGTGGCGAGCCAGTCCGCCGGGGTGACACCGGAGGCCGGGTCGAAGCCGAGGACGGCACGGAACCAGGAGGAGACACCGGTCACCTCGACCCGGTGGTGCACCCGGCCGTCGGTGACCCGCATGACCCGGATGTCGCGGTCCCCCGTGGCGGCGAAGTGGGTGGGCCAGCCGTGAAAGGTCTTGGGAAGGTGTTCGGCGAGCACATGTCTGATCCGCCCGCCATGGCGGGACACATCGTGGGGGTGCAGGAAGAGCTGGAGGCGCGGGCCCCACTCGTGGTCGGCGGAGCGTTCGGTGTCGTAGCCGAGCACTTCGGAGCCCGGGCCGACCCGGGCCGCCGAGTGCGGAACGCCGGGGGCGGCCTCTTCCAGCAGCGAGCGCACGGCCTCCGTGTAAAAGCGCCGGGACAGCTCAAGTCCCGGTAAAAAAGCGGGGGTTGGCATATGTGCATGACTCATGCCCATGCCCCTGCCCAGGTTGTGCAGGGGCATGCACGCCGCTTTCACGTCACCGCCACACCGGCGGCGCCCTCACTTCACAAGATCGTCCGCGTCCGGCGCCACCGCTTCGCCGGCCAGGTCGAGGTCTCGTTGCCCGGCCTCGCTCCGCGGCGGGACGGCGCCGCGCCACGGCCCGGTGACCGGCGCCGACACCGAGCGCCACCACGGTTCGGCGGGCACCTTCACGGACGGCTCGAAGGGCTCGCCGGGACGCGGCAGCGCCACCGACTGGGCCGCCACGTCGCCGGCGTCCTTCGTCCACTCCCCCGGCTCGGCCCAGGCGTGCGGGGCGAGGTTGAAGGTGCCCCAGTGGATCGGCAGCAGCACGCCGTGCGGGCCGCCGCCCTGCAGGTCGAGGTGGGCCCGCATGCCCTCTTCGGGCGTCATGTGTATGTCGGGCCAGAACTCGCTGTACGCACCGATCTGGATCATCGTCACGTCGAAGGGCCCGTGGTCGGCACCGATGTCCTTGAAGCCCTCGAAGTAACCGGTGTCACCACTGTGGTAGATCCGGTGCCGCTCGCCCGCGACGACCCAGGACGCCCAGAGGGTGTGCTGGGTGTTGCGCAGCCCACGGCCGCAGAAGTGGCGGGCCGGGGTCGCCGTCAGGGTGAGCCCGCCGACCTTGGTCTCCTCGTGCCAGTCCAGCTCGCGCAGCCGGTCGGAGGCGACGCCCCAGTGTTCGAGGTGGGCGCCGACCCCGAGCGGCACCGCGAAGAGGGTGTCCGTGCCGGCCAGCGCCTTGATGGTGGGCAGGTCGAGGTGGTCGTAGTGGTCGTGCGAGATGACCACCACGTCGACCGGGCCGAGTGCGGCCAGCGGCAGCGGCGCCGGGTGCAGCCGCTTGGGCCCGGCGAACGGGAACGGGGAGCAGCGCTCGCCCCAGACGGGGTCGAACAGGACGCGGTGCCCGTCGATCTCCGCGAGCACGCTGGAGTGCCCCATCCAGGTCACCCGCAGCCCGCTCGCGGCGGGCCGGGCGAGGTCGGCGACGGTGGTGGCGTGCACCGGTACGGTGCCCCGGGGAGCGCGGCGGGCGCGCTGCTCCTTCTCGAAGTAGGTCTTCGCGAAGTCGAGCATCGAGCCCGAGGGGCGCATCCGGGTGGTACCGCCGGGGT
This sequence comes from Streptomyces sp. NPDC001220, assembly GCF_053597895.1. NCBI lineage: Bacteria > Bacillati > Actinomycetota > Actinomycetes > Kitasatosporales > Streptomycetaceae > Streptomyces > Streptomyces sp. NPDC001220. The sequence goes on along the minus strand of NZ_JBSFJE010000004.1, from coordinate 112,310 downwards.
TCTGGAAGACACCGTCCTTGAAGTGCGGTGAGCCCTGGATGCGGGCCATGCGCTCGCCGCTGGGGTCCACGCCGAAGGCAGCGGGCCGCAGCTCGCGGAGCCCGGAGCTCAGGGAACGCAAACGGGTCACGGTACCTCCAGTGGTGTGGCGGGGTCCTCCATTATGGTCGGCCCCTCGGGTGGTCGGCGTTGACACCCTGCGGCCCAGCTCCGGATACTGACCCACTGTTCAGTAGCACCCTCTTTCACGAACCTCTCGGGAGCCACTATGGCCGCTCCACTGATGTCTCTCGTCTGGACCGACCACATCACCGGCCGGCAGGGCTTCCTGGTCGTCGACCGGCTGGTGCGGGGCGTGGCCAGCGGCGGTCTGCGGATGCGGCCGGGCTGCACCCTGGAGGAGGTCACCGGGCTGGCGCGCGGCATGACGATGAAGGAGGCCCTGCACTACAACCCCGAGGGCCGCTACATTCCCCTGGGCGGCGCCAAGGGGGGCATCGACTGCGATCCGCAGGACCCGGGGGCGTACCCCCTGCTGGTCCGCTACCTGAGCGCCATGCGGCCGTACGTCGAGAGCTTCTGGACCACCGGCGAGGACCTCGGGCTGACCCAGGACCTGGTGGACCGGGCGGCCGCCGAGGCGGGGCTGGTCTCCTCGATCCAGGCCGTGTATCCGCTGCTGGACGACGAGACGGCGGCCCGGCGGCGGCTGGCGGACGCCTTCGCCATCGAGGTGGACGGGATCGGCCTCGACGAACTGGTCGGCGGCTGCGGGGTCGCCGAGTCGGCGCTGACGGCCCTGGACCGGGCCGGGGTGCCGCATCCCGGGACCCGGGTCGCGGTGCAGGGACTGGGCACGATGGGCGGGGCCACGGCGCGTTTCCTGGCCCGCGCGGGGCTCACGGTGGTGGCCGTCGCCGACGTCAAGGGCACGATCGCCAACCCGGCGGGGCTGGACGTCGAGGCGCTGCTGCGCGCGCGGGACGCGTACGGCACCGTCGACCGCGCGGTGCTGCGCCCGGGCGATCTCGAACTGCCGGGCGACGCCTGGCTGTCCGCCGACGCGGAGGTGCTGGTGCCGGCGGCGGTGTCGTACGCCGTCGACGCTGCCAACGAGCACCTGGTCACCGCCCGCTGGATCGTGGAGGCGGCCAACATGCCCGTGCTGCCCGAGGCGGAGGAGCGGCTCGCGGCGCGCGGGGTGACCGTGCTGCCGGACGTGGTGGTCAACTCGGGTACCAACGCCTGGTGGTGGTGGACCCTGTTCGGCGACATCGGCCCGGACGCGGACGAGGCGTTCGCCCACACCCGCCGCTCGATGCGGGCCCTGGTGGAGCTGATGCTGGATCGCGCGGAGTCCGACGGCACGACCCCGCGCGCCGCGGCTCACGCCCTGGTGAGCGACCGGCTGCCGGTGATCGCGGAACGGTTCGGCTGGTACCGGTGAGGGGGCGGGTGCTCAGCGGCGCCCGAGCAGCAGGGCGAGGAGCAGCGCGAAGAGGGCGGTGAGGGTGGCGCCCTGCCGGCCGGAGGCGTCGAGCAGCAGGGCGAAGCCGGTCATGCAGCCGGTGAGCGCGGCGGTCGGCACCAGGCCGATCGTGGCGAGCGGCACGTCCAGGTCGGCGGCGACCGCGGTGAGCGCGGGCTGGACGGCGTAGTTGTTCGCGGTCGCCGTGCCGGCTGGGGCGGCCAGCAGGAAGGTGCTCCCTCGGGACAGGGGCGGGTTCACGGCTGTGTGTCGCGGGTGAGGACGACGGCGTAGCGGCACTCGGCGTCGCCGGTGTTGGCGAAGACGCGCTCGGCCGGCGGGCCGAGTTCGACGGTGTCGCCGGCGTCGAGTTCGTGGACCGTGTCGCCGTCGTGGAAGGTCAGTCGGCCGTCGAGGACCCAGACGAGTTGTCGTACGAAGGCGAAGGCGGCAGCCGGATAGGGCACCCGGGCCCCGGCGGGCAGGCGGATCTCGGCGATGTCCGCCGGGAACCGCGGTCCGGTGATCTGGCGGCGCCGGTAGCCGGTGCCGGGGTCGCGCCACTCGGGCGCGTCGGCGCCGCGCCGCACTCCCGCGGAGTCGGCCGTGGTGCCCTGCGCGCCTTCGGCGAGGGCCAGCAGGGAGGCGACGCTCAGCTGGAACGCGGCGGACAGCTTACCGAGGACGACGGCGGTGGGGCTGCTCTCGCCGCGTTCGATCCGGCTGATCATCGCGGGGGAGACACCGGAGGCGTCCGCGAGCTGCGCCAGGGTCCAGCGGCGGCGCTCCCGCTCGGTGCGGACACGGGCGGCGATCCCCGCCGCCAGGGAGTCCGTCGACGGATCTACTATGTTGGACATGAATCCAATATACGAGAGAGATGGGGAGGTGCGGATCCGCCCGGCCCGCCCCGCTGACGCGGAGGCCGTCCGCGCGATCCGCAACCACGCGGTCGAGCATTCGACGGCATTGTGGACCGAGACCACACAGACCCCCGCCGAGGGTGCGGCCTGGCTCGCCGCCCATCTGGGGCGCGGCTCGGCGTTCGTGGCCGAAGTGGCGGGCGAGGTGGCCGGATTCGCGGTGTACGGCCCGTGGCGCGAGCTGGACGGCTACCGGCACACGGTGGAGGACTCCGTCTATGTGCGGGAGGACCGGCACGGGCTCGGCATCGGCTCGGCACTGCTGGGCGCTCTCGTCGCCGCGGCGCGGGAGGCCGGCCACCACGTCATGATCGCCGGCATCGAGGCGGAGAACAGTGCGTCGGTCCGGCTGCACCGGCGGTTCGGCTTCGAGCACGCCGGCACGATCCGGGAGGTGGGCGTCAAGTTCGGCCGCCGGCTGGACCTCACGCTCATGCGGCTGCCGCTGGACCGGGACGGCGACACGCGCGGGAGTGCGACCGATTAGGGTGACCGCGTGGCGAGAGTGCGGTTGAGCGTGGCCGAGCGGCGGGAGGAACTGCTGCGGGCCGCCATCGAGCAGATCGAGGCGCGGGGCGTGGCGGCGGTACGGATCGCCGACGTCGCCTCGTCCCTCGGCGTGAGCAACGCGCTGGTGCTGTACCACTTCTCGACGAAGGAGAAGCTGGTCGCCGCCGCCTTCGCCTACGCCGCCGAGGACGACCTGGCGCATCTGCGCAAACTGCTGGGCCGCCGCACGTCGGCGTCGCGCCGGCTGCGGACGGCGGTGCGCTGGTACGCCCCGACCGGGCAGGCCAAGGGCTGGCGGCTGTGGATCGAGGGCTGGGCGGTGGCGTTGCGCGAACCCGCCCTGCGGGAGGTCACCAAGGAGCTGGACCAGCAGTGGAAGGCGGCGCTCGCCGAGGTCATCGCCGAAGGGGTGGCCGCCGGTGAGTTCCGGTGCCCCGACCCCACGGCCTCGGCACTGCGGCTGACCGCCCTCCTCGACGGGCTCGCCGTCCAGCTCACCTCGTACCCGGGCGCCCTGTCGCGCTCCCGGGCGCAGGAGTGGGTCGACGAGGCGCTGGCGCGCGAACTGGGGCTGCCCGGGGAACAGTGAGGGGCGGCCCGCGAGGATGCCGCCCCTCACCCGCCCCCGTGACCTCAGGCCACGGACGCGATCCGCATCTTGATGTCGTCCGGGGAGAGCGTCCCCTTGGCCGTGACGTGGTCGCCCGACGACTCGCCGCGCAGCCGCCGTCCGATCCACGGCACCAGGTACTCACGGGCCCAGTGCACGTCGTCGCGGCGGACCTCCAGGGTGCCGCGGGGCGGCAGCGGCGGCCACGGCTGGTCCGGGTCGGCCGGCACCTCGACGCCGAGCGCCTGACCGGCCCGCAGCGCCACCCGCGTGTGCCCTTCGGGAGACAGGTGCAGCCGGTCGCCGTCCCAGGCCCGCCGGTCCTGCACGGTCTTCAGGGACCACAGGTCGAGAACCGGGCAGCCGTACCGGTCGGCGACGGCCCGGACGTGGCCGTTGTAGGTGGCGATCTTGCCGCGCAGATGCTTGAGGACGGGCACGCCCCGGGTGTCGAACCCGGTGGTCACCAGAACCGTGCCGACGGCCTCGGTCAGTTGGGCCACGGCCCGCTCGAACCGCTCGGCCACCTCGTCGGGGTCGGTGCCGGGGCGGATGATGTCGTTGCCGCCCGCGGAGAAGGAGACCAGGTCCGGAGCGAGTTCCAGGGCCTGCGGCACCTGGTCCGCCACGATCTGGTCGAGCAGTTTCCCGCGCACCGCGAGGTTGGTGTACTCGAAGTCGCCCTCGGGCTGCCGGTCCGACAGCAGTACCGCGAACCGGTCCGCCCAGCCGACGAACGCCCCGTCGGGGCCGGGGTCGCCCACGCCCTCGGTGAAGCTGTCCCCCACCGCCACGTACGACCCGATCACTGATGCATTGTCACTCTTCGAATCGTCTGCCACGTCGGACCATGATTCACCTTCGACTGTGACCTACGCGACCGTAATAAGGGGTTGACGAACGGTGAGATAAGACACGCCTAAATACTCGACCAAGCCAGGAATAAGCCTCCGAACAACGGCGTTGAAGCGTCGATCGCCCGAAGGCCGGACCCGGGGATCGGGGGTCCGGCCTTCGGAGTGCGTGTCAGATCAGTGGGGGTTCCGGGTCAGCCGACGGCGAGGCCCTTGGCGCGGAGGTAGCCGACCGGGTCGATGTCGGAGCCGTAGTCGGGGGAGGTCCGGATCTCGAAGTGGAGGTGCGGGCCGGTGACGTTGCCGGTGGCACCGGAGAGGCCGACCTGCTGGCCCGCGGTCACGGTCTGGCCGACCGAGACGGAGAGCGCGGACAGGTGGCCGTACTGCGCGTAGTAGCCGTCGGCGAGCCTGATGACGACCTGGTTGCCGTAGGCGCCGCCCCAGCCGGCCGTGACGACCGTGCCCGCGCCGACGGCCTTGACCGGGGTACCGGTCGGGACGACGAAGTCGACGCCGGTGTGGTAGCCGCTGGACCACATGCTGCCGGCCACGTGGTAGCCGGTACCGACGGTGCCACCGGTCACCGGGAGGGCGAAACCGGAGGCGGTCGTCGTCGGCGCGTCCGCGGACGAGGCCGCGTTCGAGGACGAGGCCGCGTTCGAGGACGAGGCCGCGTTCGAGGACGACGAGGAGGGGGCGGAGGACTGCGCGTGGGACCACGTCCGCGACGGGGAGGAGTCCGGGCTCGGGGTGTCCGTCGTCGCGGCGTGGCGGCCGCCGAACGTGAGCCGGAGACCGGGGTGGATCAGCGAGGGGTTGTCGCCGACCGCCTGCCGGTTGTCGGCGTAGAGCCGGTGCCAGCCGCCGTCGAGGTGGTGATCCCGGGCGATCTTCGAAAGGTAGTCGCCGGGCACCACCGTGTAGACGCGGCGCGTGGAATTCCCGGTGCCGGAATCCTGGACGACGGTCTTCTCGACGGTCGGAAGCGACTGCGTGGTCTTTTCGGAAACGGACTGCGAGGTGGCCGCGTGGGCGCCGGTGGCCCCCATGAGCGGCAGAGCCAGCGCGGCGCCACCGGTTCCGGCGACGGCCATCGAGCGGGTGAAACGCTGGGACTTGGGGCGGCGGTGCTTACCCTTCGCGGGCATGACGCATTCCTCTCCGGCGCCTGCGAGGTGAGCTGTCGGGTTCGGGCTGGAGCTGCCCGGCCACGCGGGAAGACGTGGCTACACCCCTAGCCGTCCCGGGAACCGGAACAGGCGGTATACCTGGTGGGTCCCCCGCTCCTGCCGGGCACGGGTGAGTGTGTGTGTGGGGACTCCGGGCGGCGGCAGGATTAGGCATTCCGTCCGGATGCGTGGCGAACGTAAGCGAGTAGGACGCACGTGAACAAGCGGCTGGTTCCGTCTGTCCGAGTTTCGCTTGATCCGTTACGGGAATTCCCGGTCACCCTCCGTGGATTCCGATCTTACGCGCTTTTCCAATCTCCCCGAAAAGCACGGGAATTACGTGAACATGACGCGCGACGGACGGTCACGAATATGACGCTCCTCACGCACGTCACGCCACGTCCCCTTATTCCGGACCGAGTTGCAATGAAGGCACCAATTCGGACAGAAGGCTCAGATGCGACGCAGCCGGAGAACCGTCGCATCCAGGTCGCCGCGCAACTCCGTACGCAGCCCGTGGTGCAGCAGGACGGCACCGCGGTGCACTTCGCCCGTTTCGCGGCATTCGTACGACGCGGCCGGGTCGAGCCCCCGCAGCCGCAGCGCCGGCATCGGCTCGCCGTAGCTCTGCGCCTGGAGCCAGGCGAGGACCACGGTCTCGTCACCGAGCGTGTACTGCACCGCGCTGAGTCCGCCGGTCGGCGGCCGCAGCCGGAACTGGTCGCCGCGCTGCACCAGGGGCCGGATGTCCTTGTAGAGCTCCACCCAGCGGCCGGCCTCGGCCAGCTCGTCCTCGGTCCACCGCGAGAGGTCCCCGCCGACACCGAGCGCCCCTGCCATGGAGCTGACGAAGCGGAACCGCAGGCTGCTGACCCGGCCGTTGAGCTGGTGGTTCGGACTGTCGGTGACCCAGGCGGACATCACCCGGGCCGGGTGGATCTGGCTGAAGCCGTGCTGGATGGCGAGCCGGTCCAGCGGGTCGGTGTTGTCGGAGGTCCACACCTCGTCGGTGCGGCTCATGATGCCGAGGTCGATCCGGCCGCCACCGCCGGAGCAGGACTCGATGGCCACGTTCGGGTGGGCCGCCCGGATCCGGTCGAGCAGGGCGTACAGCCCGCGCACGTGGTCGACCCACAGCCGCTGCGGGTAGGGCTCACCGGGCCAGCCCGCGTCGGTGAAGCAGCGGTTGAAGTCCCACTTGACGTAGTCGATCGGGGCGCTGGACAGCAGGGTGTCGAGCTGCCCCCAGAGGTACTCCTGGACGTCCTCGCGGGCGAGGTTGAGGACGAGTTGATTGCGTAGTTCCGTCCGCTTTCGTCCCTGCTGGTACTGCACCCAGTCGGGGTGTGCGCGGTACAGGTCGCTGTCCGCGTTGACCATCTCGGGCTCGACCCAGATGCCGAACTGCATGCCGAGGGCGTGCACGTGGTCGGCGAGGGGCTTGAGACCCTTGGGGAAGCGGTCCGGGTTGGGCGTCCAGTCACCGAGGCCCGCGCGGTCGCTGGTGCGCTTGCCGAACCAGCCGTCGTCGACCACGAACAGCTCGACGCCGATCGCGGCGGCCCGGCGGGCGAGGGTGGCCTGCTGCTCCTCGGAGATGTCGAAGGTGGTGGCCTCCCAGGAGTTGAACAGCACCGGCCGGTCCCGGTCGGCGTCCGGGATGACGTACGCCCGCTGGTAGGCGTGCCAGGCCCGGCTGGCCCCGCCGAAGCCGCCGTCGGTCCACAGGCCCGCGAAGAGAGGGCTGGTGTACGACTCCCCCTCGGCCAGCATCAGCAGGCCCGAGTCGTCGTAGCCGGCGCCGCCGGTGATCTGCACGCGCGCGTCCGGGAGTTGGGCGACGGCGATCCGCCAGGAGCCGGACCAGCCGAGGGCGCAGCCCCAGACCTCGCCGCGCTCCTCGGTGGCGTCGGTGTCGAGGGCGACCCAGGGCAGGTGCTGGTGACTGGTGTGGCCGCGGCGGCTGCCGATGACCTTCTCGCCGTAGGTGAGGGGCGCGCTGGTCAGGCGGGACTCGGCGGCCCAGCGGCCGTGCAGCTGGGAGAGGCGCCAGCCCTCGCGGTCGGGGAGCGTCCAGGCGGCCGGGTCGGCGCGCAGCAGCTCCAGAGGCGCGTCCCCCTGGTTGTCGACGGTCACCCAGCGCTCGACGACGTCGCCGCGCATCCGGTAGTGCAGGGTGATGAGGATCCCGTCGTCCCGGAAGCGCAGACGCAACTCCTCGTCGGCCGCGTCGCCCTCCGTCTCGTACGACTCGAAGGTCCACTCGGTGCCGCGGCGCTCCTCGGTGCGCACGGAGAGCGCGGGGCGGACGAAACGGGGGCCGCCCTCGACGGGGTACTCCTCACGGCCGTCCAGCGGGGACTCGAAGGCCCAGTAGCCGGGCAGCGCCCGGGTGCTGAGCTCCTCGGCGTCGGCGAGCCCGATCTTCGGGCCCCAGTGGAGGTGGAGCAGTTCGTCGCCCTCCGTGAGGTGCAGCGCGTAGCTGCTGCCCGGGCCCGACAGGAGCCACGTACGACCGTTTTCGGCGATGTCCACCACGAGAAACCTCACACAGGTGCCAACAGATCCGCTCAAGCACCAACATCATCAAGGGCGCGGGCCGTCGGAGGCAACGCCTGTGGACAACTCATTGCCTGTGGAAACCGATGTCGTATGGTCGATCCAGTGCCCGTCGACGAACAGCGCCGACGGGTCCGACCGGGAGGAGCCCCCGTGACGCAGCAGGTCCCGTCGACCGAGCCCGAGCTGGCCGGTGTGCGCAACTTCCGTGACGTGGGCGGCCTGCCGACCGTGGACGGGCGCCGGGTCCGGCACGGTGTGCTGTTCCGCAGCGGGCATCTGGCGCACGCGACGGAGCAGGACGCGGAGTTCCTCGCCTCCCTCGGCCTGCACACGATCTTCGACTTCCGCAACGCGGCCGACCAGAAGCTCGAGGGCCCGGACGTCGAGCTGCCCGGCGTGCGGAACGTGAACCTGCCGCTGACCGACCCGGCACACGGCGCCGAGTTCTGGACGATGGTCCGCGAGGGCGACATCGAGCAGCTGCGCGGCCTCCTGGGCGACGGCAAGGCGGCGAACCGGATGGTCAGGTCGTACCGCACGATCGTCAGGGACCGCACCGAGGAGCACTCGCGCGTCCTGCACGGGCTCGCCGAGGACAGCGTCCCGGCGCTGATGCACTGCGCGGCCGGCAAGGACCGGGCGGGCGTCTCCATAGCCGTGACGCTCCTGGCGGTGGGCGTGGAGCGGGACGCGATCCTCGCCGACTACCTGGAGTCCAACGCCAAGCACCGCCGCTACAGGGTGCGGCGCAGCGGCGGCGGGGAGAGCGCGTACAGCCCCGAGGTGATGGAACTGCTGAGCCCGCTCTTCGAGGCCCGCACGGAGTATCTGACGGCGGCCTTCGAGAGCATCGAGGAGACGTGGGGTGACGTCGACACGTACTTGGAGCAGGGCCTGAAGCTCACCCCGGAGACCCGCGAGCGGCTGCGCGGGCGCCTGCTCGACTGAGGCCGGGCCAGGACGGGAGCGCTCAGCCCTTGCCGCCGACGGCGAACAGCAGGTAGAGGAACGCGGCGAAGACGTGCCCGACGGCGATGTAGATGATCAGCCGGACCCACAGGGCCCGGGGGAACTTCTCCTCGATGTTGCTCACGGCAGCTCTCCAGTGATCGGCCCCAGGCACAACGCGGCCAGGGGACTCTGCAGCAGGGTGTGGACGAACAGCAGCTCGACCCCGTCGTGGTCCTCGGCGGCGAGCCGGTGCGGGGTGAGCGAGTCGAAGTGGGCACTGTCGCCGGGGGCGAGGACGTGGGTGGTGTCACCGAGGCGCAGCCGGAGCCGCCCGTGCAGGACGTACAGCCACTCCTCGCCGGGGTGCACCCGCACGATGTCGCCCTGGGTGCCGTACGGCACCCGGACGCGCAGTGACTGCATGCCGCGGCCGGACGCCCCGGCCTGCCAGTACGTCCAGCCGCCCGCCCGGGTCGGCTCCATGTCCGCGGCCCGTACGATCGCGTCCTTGTCGGCGACCGTCTCGCCGAGCAGCTCGGAAACCGTCGTACCGTAGACACGTGCGAGTGTGAGCAGCATCGGCAGCGAGGGCTGACGCTGCCCGGTCTCCAGCCGGGAGAGGTGGGCCGGCGACAGCCCGGCGTCCCGGGCCGCGGCCTCCAGGGTCAGGCCGGCACGGCGACGCAGGGAGCGCAGCTGCGGGGCGACGGCGGGCAGGTCGTCGCCGGGACCGGCGGGAGGCGCCGGGTCTGAGGCGTTCATGTCTCCATTGAGCCCGGCTATTGCCTCAGCGGCAATTTTCTTGCCTCAGAGACAAAAAGGCGGAGGCCCCCACAGGAGACCCCCGCCGGATGTCAGCGGTTGGCCACCGCCTGCTTGATGAGGGTCTTGCTGAAGTCCCACATCAGGCCGCCGCCGCTGTGCGCGTCGTCCATCACGTCCGTGAAGGCGGCCACGAAGCGGTCCACGTCCGTCTCGTCGACGATCAGCGGCGGGATGAGCTTGATGACCTCCAGATGGTCGCCGGAGACCTGGGTGAGGATCCGGTGCCGTTGCAGCAGCGGTACGACGACCATCTGCGCGAAGAGGCCCTTGCGGGCGGCCTGGAGCATGGTCCAGCGGCTGCGGAGCCTGAGCGAGCTGGGCCTGCCGAACTCGATGCCGATCATCAGACCCCGGCCGCGTACGTCGGCGAGCAGCTCGTACTTGTCGATCAGCTCGGTGAGCCGTGACCTGAGCCGCTCCCCCACGACCCGCGCGCCCGCGACGACCTGGTCGTTCTCCATGACGGAGAGGACGGCGAGTCCGGCCGCCATCGCCTGGGCGTTGGCGCCGAAGCTCGCCGAGTGGACCAGCACCCGGTCCATGGACGAGTAGACCTTCTTGAAGATCCAGTCCTTGCCGAGGGTCGCCCCCACCGGGACATAACCGCCGGACAGCGCCTTGGCGACGCACACCAGGTCCGGCTCGACACCGTCCTCGTGCTGGTAGGCGTAGAAGTCGCCGGTACGGCCGAGGCCGGTCTGCACCTCGTCGGCGATCAGCAGCGCCTTGTGCCTGTGCAGCAGCTCCTGGGCGCCGCGCAGGTAGCCGGGCGGTGCCTCGTGCACGCCCTTGCCCTGGATCGGCTCGACGATCAGGGCGGCGACGTCGCCCTTCTTCAGCTCGCGTGCCAGGGCGTCGAGATCGCCGAGGGGTACGGCCGTGTCGGGCAGCAGCGGCGCGAAGCCGTCCCGGAAGCCGTCCTCGCCGTTGACCGACAGCGAGCCGGTGGTCAGGCCGTGGAAGGCGTGGTCGCAGTAGAGGACGCGGGGTCTGCCGGTGGCGAAGCGGGCGAACTTCAGCGCCGTCTCGACCGCCTCGGTGCCGCTGTTGCCGAAGAACACCCGGTCCAGGTGCGGGCTGTGGGCAAGGAGCCGCTCGGCGAGCAGTCCGGGCAGCGGCTGGCAGTCGAAGCGGGTGAGGTCGGCCAGCTGCGCGTCCAGGACGTCGTGCAGGGCCTTGCGGACGACGGGGTGGTGGCGGCCCAGGCCCATCACCCCGAACCCGGCGAGCATGTCCAGGTAGTCGTTGCCGTCCTCGTCCCAGAAATGGGCGCCCTCGGCCCGCTCGTAGACCTTGTCGAAGCCGATGGTGTGCAGCATGCGCGGCAACTGATGGTTCAGGTACTTGGCATGCAGCTCATACCGCTCACCACCACGCTCGGCCAGCAGCGCACCGAGGTCGAACTCCGTACTCATTCCTTCTCCTTGTAAGCGCCGTCCATGACGGCGCCCTCGGCTGAGGCGCCCCGAAGGGGCGCGGGGAACTGCGCGACCAGTCCGGACGGAGCCGTACCCGCCGCACGGCCCCCCGCGGCACCTCCGTAGGCGCGCTCGGCCCCCCGCCCCGCGAGACTCGCTCCGATCCGCCCCGCGATCTCCACCGGCGTCAGCCCGATGTCTGCCAGCACCTCCCCCCGCTTGGCGTGCGCCAGGAACTGCTCCGGAATCCCGAACCGCCGTACCGGCACGTCGACTTCCGCGTCACCCAGCGCGAGCGCGACCGCCGCGCCGACGCCGGCCGCCCGGCTGTTGTCCTCGACGACGGCCACCAGCTCGTGCTGGGCCGCCAGGACCGGCAGCGCGGGGTCCACGGGCTTGACCCAACGGGGGTCCACGACCGTGCAGCCGATGCCCCGGGCGGCCAGCAGCTCCGCGGCCTGGAGGCAGACCGGTGCCATCACACCGACCGCGACCAGCAGCACCTGGGCGTCCGCACCACGATGCAGCACGTCCAGTCCGCCGATCCGGTCGACCGCGGGGATCTCCGGACCCACCGACTCCTTCGGGAACCGCACCAGCGTGGGCGCGTCGTCCACGGCGACCGCCTCCCGCAGCTGAAGGCGCAGCTGCTCGGCGTCGCGCGGGGCGGCGATCCGCAGGCCCGGGACCACCTGGAGCACGGACATGTCCCACATCCCGTTGTGGGAGGCACCGTCGACCCCGGTGACACCCGCCCGGTCCAGGACGAACGTCACCCCGCAGCGGTGCAGCGCCACGTCCATCAGCAACTGGTCGAAGGCACGATTCAGGAATGTGGCGTAGACGGCGACGACCGGGTGCAGTCCGCCGGTGGCGAGACCCGCCGCCGAGACCGCCGCGTGCTGCTCGGCGATGCCCACGTCCCAGACCCGGTCGGGGAAGCGCGCGGCGAACTTGCCGAGGCCGACCGGGTGCAGCATGGCCGCGGTGATCGCCACGACGTCGTCGCGCTCCTCGCCGATCCGGACGATCTCGTCGCCGAACACCGACGTCCAGGAGGGCCCGTTGGACGGCGCGAGCGGCTCGCAGGTGAGCGGGTCCATCACGCCGACGGTGTGGAAGTGGTCCTCCTCGTGGGCGAGGGCGGGTTCGTACCCGCGCCCCTTCTCCGTGAGGCAGTGCACCAGCACCGGCCCGTGGAAGCGCTTCGCGCGCCTGAGCGCCGACTCGACCGCCCTGATGTCGTGGCCGTCGATCGGGCCGACGTACTTGAGGCCCAGGTCCTCGAACATGCCCTGCGGGGCGAAGGCGTCCTTGAAGCCCTTCTTGGCGCCGTGCAGGGACTCGTAGACGGTGTTGCCGACGATCGGGGTGCGCAGGAGTACGTCCTTGCCCCAGGCCAGCATCTTCTCGTAGCCGTCGGTCGTGCGCAGGGTGGCGAGATGGTTGGCGAGGCCGCCGATGGTGGGCGCGTACGACCGCTCGTTGTCGTTGACGACGATGATCAGCGGCCGGTCCTTGGCGGCCGCGATGTTGTTGAGCGCCTCCCAGGCCATCCCGCCGGTCAGCGCGCCGTCGCCGATCACCGCGACGACATGGCCCTTCTCCCCCTGTACCTGGCGGGCCTTGGCCAGGCCGTCGGCCCAGCCGAGCGCGGTGGAGGCGTGGCTGTTCTCGATGATGTCGTGCTCGGACTCCTCGCGCGAGGGGTACCCGGACAGGCCGCCCTTGCCGCGCAGCTTGGAGAAGTCCTGACGGCCCGTCAGCAGCTTGTGCACATAACTCTGGTGACCGGTGTCCCAGAGGATGCGGTCGACCGGGGACTCGAAGACCCGGTGCAGTGCGACGGTCAGTTCCACGACGCCCAGGTTGGGGCCGAGGTGACCGCCGGTCCTGGCGACCGCATGCACCAGGAACTCACGTATTTCTTCGGACAGTTCACCAAGCTCCGCCTCGGACAGCGCCTTCAGGTCGCGTGGTCCCCGGATGGTCTCCAGAATCGTCACGCTCGGCCCCCTCTCGGTCCGTGCTGTTCAGCTCACGGTGACGGCGGGTGTTCCGGACCCGGCGCCGTCCTGCTCCATCTGTTCGGCGATCTTCATCGCTTCCTCGATGAGGGTCTCCACGATCTTCGACTCGGGGACGGTCTTGATGACCTCGCCCTTGACGAAGATCTGGCCCTTGCCGTTGCCGGAGGCGACGCCGAGGTCGGCCTCCCGTGCCTCGCCGGGGCCGTTGACCACGCATCCCATGACGGCGACACGCAAGGGAACTTCCATCCCGTCCAGCCCTGCCGTCACCTCGTCCGCCAGCTTGTAGACGTCGACCTGGGCGCGGCCGCAGGACGGGCAGGAGACGATCTCCAGGCGCCGCTGCTTGAGGTTCAGGGACTCCAGGATCTGGATGCCGACCTTGACCTCCTCGGCCGGCGGGGCGGACAGCGACACCCGGATGGTGTCGCCGATGCCCTGGGAGAGCAGCGCGCCGAAGGCGACCGCCGACTTGATCGTGCCCTGGAAGGCCGGCCCGGCCTCCGTGACGCCGAGGTGCAGCGGGTAGTCGCACTGGGCGGCCAGCTGCCGGTAGGCCTCGATCATCACGACCGGGTCGTTGTGCTTGACGGAGATCTTGATGTCCCGGAAGTCGTGCTCCTCGAAGAGCGAGGCCTCCCAGAGAGCGCTCTCCACCAGCGCCTCCGGGGTCGCCTTCCCGTACTTCTCAAGGAGCCGGCGGTCCAGCGAGCCGGCGTTGACCCCGATCCGGATCGGCGTGCCGTGGTCCTTCGCGGCCGCCGCGATCTCCTTGACCTTGTCGTCGAACTGCTTGATGTTGCCGGGATTGACGCGGACGGCCGCGCAGCCGGCCTCGATCGCCGCGAACACGTACTTGGGCTGGAAGTGGATGTCCGCGATCACCGGGATCTGGGACTTCCTCGCGATGGTCGCCAGGGCGTCCGCGTCGTCCTGCGTGGGGCAGGCGACGCGGACGATCTGGCAGCCGGACGCGGTCAGCTCGGCGATCTGCTGGAGGGTGGCGCCGATGTCCGACGTACGGGTCGTGGTCATCGACTGCACCGACACCGGGGCACCGCCCCCGACGGCCACCGGTCCGACGTTGATCTGCCGCGACACACGCCGCTCGGCGACCGGCCGGGCCGGGACCTCGGGGAGGCCCAGGGAGATGGCGGTCATGCGGTCACTCCCGGTTTCCGGTGACCGTCTCGCGCATGGCGCGCAGCGACTCCTTCAGGGACCCCATGGTGGCGAGGACGGCGGTGGGCTCGTAGCCGCAGTGCGCCATGCAGTTGGCGCAGCGCGGGTCCTTGCCGCGGCCGTACTTGTCCCAGTCGGTCTCCTCGATGAGCTCGCGGTACGTCGGCACGTACCCGTCGCTCATCAGGTAGCAGGGGCGCTGCCAGCCGAAGAGCGAGTAGTTCGGGATCGCCCAGGCCGTGCACGGGAAGTCGACCTTGCCCTCCAGGAAGTCCAGGAAGAGCGGGGAGTGGTTGAGCCGCCACTTGCGCCGGTTGCCGCCCGCGAAGGCCTTCTTGAACAGCTCGCGGGTCTGTGCCACACCGAGGAAGTGCTCCTGGTCGGGGGCCTTCTCGTAGGCGTAGGCGGGCGAGATCATCATCTCGTCGACCTTGAGGTCGTCGTTGAGGAAGTTGAGCACCTCGATGATGGTCTGCGGGGTGTCGGTGTTGAAGAAGGTCGAGTTGGTGGTCACCCGGAAGCCGCGCTGCTTGGCCTCCTTTATGGCCGCCACCGCCTCGTCGAACACGCCCTCCTTCGCCACGGACTCGTCGTGCCGCTCACGCAGCCCGTCGATGTGCACCGCGAAGGCGAAGTAGGGAGAGGGGGTGAACTTGTCCATCTTCTTGCGCAGCAGCATGGCGTTGGTGCAGAGGAAGACGTACTTCTTCTTCGCCACCAACTGCCGCACGATCTCGTCGATCTGCGGGTGCATCAGGGGCTCGCCGCCCGCGATGGACACCATCGGCGCACCGGACTCCAACACCGCCCCGACGGCCTGGGCGACCGGCATGCGCTGCTTGAGCACGCCTGCCGGGTGCTGGATCTTGCCGCAGCCCTCGCACTTCAGGTTGCATGCGAAGAGGGGTTCCAGCTCCACGATCAGTGGGAACTTGTCCCGCTTGCGGAGCTTCTGTTCAGCCAAGTAAGTCGCGACCTTGATGGACTGGCGCAGCGGCATGGCCATCTGGCTCACCTCCGGGGGAGCAACAAAGAACGGTGCCATTCGAAGAAAGCTGGAAGAACGGATCGAAGAACGCGGAAAGCCGATATTCCACCGCGCACCGTGCCGATCCGGACGAGTTCATGTTCAGGAGCGTCCACGACCACCCTGACGGCCGCAACCGGGCGTTCGCCCGCGCGCACGGCGCTCAGGAGCGTGGCCGCCGACTCCATGTCGACCGCGATTGCGCCGGTCGCGAGCAGATCGGACCGTTCGTGACCGCGGACGACGTGATCGGAGCCGGTGACGGGGCCGGTGTGGACCGTGCGGCCGGGTACGGTCCGCACGAGTTCTTTCACGAGGAGTTCGGTGCCGACGCAGGGGACACTGCCGCGCGGATCCCGGGTCTCCTCGGCGACGACCAGGTCGCCGGGGTGCATCCCGGGGGCCAGTCCCGCGCAGAAGCCGGTGGCCAGCACGGCGGCACCGGCGAGCGCCGGGTCGGCCAGGACCCGGGTGACGGACCGTTCCGCCGCCCTGGGGCCCATGCCGGTGCGCAGCACGGTGACCGGCCCGCCCGCGCCGCCGCGTTCGCCGGCGCGCAGGGCCAAGTGCTCGATGCCGAGCGCGCAGGCGATCAGCAGCGGAGCCGGAGCGGGCGTGGTACTCATTCAGCTCCTCTCGGCCTCGGGCACGGGCTCGCCGTGGAGGTACCGGCCGAGCGCGGTGAGCGGGAAGACCTGCCGGTAGAGGTGGTAGTTGATGGAGAAGTCCCAGGGGAACCCGGTGCCGGTGAAGTAGGGCTCGTCCCAGGAGCCGTCCTCCTGCTGGGTCTCGGCGAGCCACCGCACGCCCCGCTCGACGGCCTTGGAGTCCTTCTCCCCCGCCGCGAGCAGCGCCATCAGGGCCCAGGCCGTCTGGGAGGCGGTGGAGGCGCCGCGCCCGCTCCATTCGCCGGCGTACTTGTAGGAGCGCAGGTCCTCGCCCCAGCCGCCGTCCTCGTTCTGGACCTGCTCCAGCCAGGTCACCGCGCGTCTGATCGCCGGATGCGAGGCGGGCAGCCCGGCCGCGGCCAGCGCGGGCACCACTGAGCCGGTGCCGTACACGTAGTTGACACCCCAGCGCCCGAACCACGAGCCGTCCGGCTCCTGTTCGGCCAGCAGCCACTCGATGCCGCGCCGGGTGCGCGGGTCGTGGGCCATGCCCTCGAAGGCGAGCATCTCCACGACGTGCGCGGTGACGTCGGCCGAGGGCGGGTCGATGACCTCGCCGAAGTCGCAGAACGGCAGCCGGTTGGGGAACGGGCTGGTGTTGTCGACGTCGAAGGCGCCCCAGGCGCCGTTCTTCGACTGCATGCCGAGGTTCCAGCGCACCCCGCGGCCGATGGCCTTCTCCATCCGCTCCGGGTCGTGGTGCTTGACCCGGCGCAGCGCGAGGACGACCTCGGCGGTGTCGTCGATGTCGGGGTAGTTGTCGTTGTGGAACTCGAACGCCCAGCCGCCCGGCGGGAGCTGGGGGCGCTTCACGGCCCAGTCGCCGGGCCGCACGATCTGCTCGCCGAGCATCCAGTCGGCGGCCTTGACCAGTTGCGGATGGTCGGCGGGCAGGCCCGCGTCGGCGAGGGCGATGGCGGCCAGACAGGTGTCCCACACCGGGGACTGGCAGGCCTCGATCATCCGGGCGCCGTCCTCGCGCCACACGGCGTAACGATCCAGCGACTCCAGGCCGGCACGCATCACGGGGTGTTCGAGGTCGTAGCCGAGCAGGTGCAGGGCGATCACCGAGTACACGGCCGGCGGCTGGATGCCGCCCCAGGCGCCGTCGTTCTCCTGGCGTTCGACGATCCAGCGGCCGGCCGAGTTCAGGGCGGAGCCGCGCAGCCGGCGCAGCGCGACCTTGCGGTAGCCGCGGACAACCTTGTCGAGCCGCTGGAAGACGCCCTCCCAACTGGCCACCGGGGCAAGGGGCTGCGGCGGGTTGGGGGCGGCCGGGTCGGTGTGGAGCTCGTCCAGCGGGAAGGGTGCGGGGCGCACCGGGCGTTTGGCCGAGACGACGGTGAGCGGCACGATGGTCTGCCGGGCCCACTGGCCGAAGTTGTAGATGCTGAGCGGGAACCACTTGGGGAAGTACAGGAGCTCCGGCGGGAGTTCGGGCAGGTCCTCCCACTTCCACCAACCGAACAGGGCCAGCCAGATCCGGGTGAAGACCCGGGCGGCGGCGATCCCGCCGCGCTCGCGGATCCAGGCCGACGCCTTCGCCATGTGGGGCGCGTCGGGAGCGTCCCCGGCCAGCCGCAGGGCGACGTACGCCTCGATGGTGGTGGAGAGTTCGCCCGGACCGCCGTAGAAGGTGGCCCAGGTGCCGTCCTCGCGCTGCTCGCCGCGGATGAAGAGCGCGGCGCCGGTCGTCGTGGACTCGTCCCGGATACCCAGGAACTGACGGAGCAGCAGGTCCTCGGCGTCCATGGTGACGTTGGTCTCCAGGTCACCTTTCCACCAGCCCTGCGCGTCCTGCCGGGCGAGCAGATGGTCGGTGGCACGCCTCGCGGCGCGTTCGGCGGCTTCTTGTACCCCGGCCGCCGCGGGGGTGGTGAGGTCGGTGCTGGCCGAGGCAGCGCGGGGCGGCAGGGTGGCCCCGGTGCTTCCGTCGGTCGTCGCTGTCATGGCTTCCCCTTCGTGCAGTCGTGCGAAATCGTTCTGCTGTGGGTCCGCCGTCGGCCGGTGCTGGTTGCGCGCTCGCACCGGCCGGCGACTACGCGAGGACTATTCGACCGATAATGATCATCTCTTTCGTACGACGACGAAGTCCGCGAGCGCCGTGAACTGCGCCCGGACCGGGTCGGGCATGTCGACGGCGTGCAGGGCCTCGATGGCGATGGTGTGCTGACGACGCGCCTCTTCGGCGGTCCACTCACGGCCGCCGGCTTCCTCGATGAGGGCGGCGCGGGCGGCGAACTCCTCCTCGGAGAAGTTCTCGAAGTCGCTGCTCTTGGCGTCTGCGGCGAGGATCTCGCCGAGCCGCTCGGAGGCGGGGCCGCCCGCTGCGAGCGCGGCGACCACCGGCAGGGACTTCTTGCGCTGGCGCAGGTCGCTCCAGGTCTGCTTGCCCGTGGAGTCCGGGTCGCCCCAGATGCCGAGGAGGTCGTCGACGGCCTGGAAGGCGAGGCCGAGGTGGTAGCCGTACTTCTCCAGCGTGTCGGCGGTGCGGTCGTCGGCGCCGCCGAGCACCGCGCCGATGGAGCTGGAGGCGGCGAGCAGCGCGCCGGTCTTGTTGCCCTCCATCTCCAGGCACTCCTCGACGCTGACCCGGTCGCGGTGCTCGTAGGAGATGTCCTGTGCCTGGCCGTCGATCAGGGCGCGGGTGGCGGTGGTGAGCCGGCGGGTGGCGCGGCCGGCCTCGACGGTGCCGAGCTCCAGCAGCACCTCGTTGGCGAGGGCGAACAGGGCGTCGCCGACCAGGATGGCCTGGGCGGGGCCGTGCACCTTCCAGACGGTGTCACGGTGGCGGCGCTGTTCGTCGCCGTCCATCAGGTCGTCGTGCAGCAGCGAGAAGTTGTGGACGAGTTCCACGGCGACGGCACCGGGGATGCCGATCTCGGGGGCGGCGCCGGTGACCTCGGCGGAGAGCACGGCGAGCGCGGGCCGTACGGCCTTGCCGCCGTCGCCGTCGGCGGGGTTGCCCTCGGCGTCGATCCAGCCGAAGTGGTAGGCGGCCACGGTGTCCATGGGGGGTGCCAGGCGGTCGACGGCCGCCTTCAGTACCGGGTTGGCAAGGGTCCGGCCGCGCTCCAGGAGCGCGGTCACGTCCACCGCGTCGGCAGCCGTCTCGGCCGGGGGCACAGTGGGCACAGTTTCTCCTCTTGTTGCGGTACCGGGGGTGCGGGGGCCTGCCGCCTGCTGATCGAGCATCACGCCGCCTCCTCGAACTCGAAGAGGTGACGGGGGCGGGGCCGGCCCAGGGTGCGCAGCACGGCGTCGGCCGCGTTCACACCGCTGCGGACCGCACTCTCCATGGTCGCGGGCCACCCTGTGGCGGTCCACGCTCCGGCCAGGTAGAGGCCGGGTGCCTTGGTGCGGGCGCCGGGCCGCAGCCGCCCGACGCCGGGGGTGGGGGCGAAGGTCGCGGTGCGCTCCCGGGTCACGAAGAAGTCCTCGACCGCGGCGCCGCGCGCGCCGGGCAACAGCCGTTCCAGCTCGGGCAGATAGCGCTCGCGCAGGACGGCCACGGGTGTGTCGATCTCGTCCTGTGCGGCCGACTGGGACAGCGCGAGGTACTGGCCCTCGCGCAGCCCGGAGGCGTGGGTGCGGTCGAACACCCACTGGACCGGGGTGCCCAGGGCCGCGAAGAACGGCTTGGTGAGGACCGTGCGGTCGTAGACCACGTGGACGTTGAGGATCGGCGCGGTGCCGATCTCCAGCAGGTTCTCCGGGGCGTCGAGGGCACCCTCGGGCAGCAGGTCGTACGCCTCGCGCTGGGCCACGGCGAGCACCACGGTGTCGGCGGTGAGCGTCTCGCCGGGAACCTGAACGCTCCACGTCCCGTTCTCGTTAGTGGAGACGGAGGTGACGCGTGTACGGACCTCGGTGCGCACGCCCGCGGAGTCGAGCGCCTTGCGGGCCAGCCGGTCGTGCAGTTCGCCCAGCGGCACATGGGCCCAGCCGATGTCGGCCGCGCCGGGGTCGGACAGCAGACCGGTCTTGAACACCATCGCGGCGAGCGCCAGGGAGGCGTCCTGGGCCACCGCGTTGAGGGTGGCGACCCCCACCAGGTCCCACAGTGCCTCGATGGCCCGCGCCGACTGGCCTCGGGCAGCCAGCCAGCTGCCGAAGTCCTGTGCGTCGAGCGAGGGATCGCCGAGATCGAGTGCTCGCAGGGCGAGAGCGGCCTGGCCCACTCTGGCGCGCTCGGCGAGCGAGAGATGCGGGTAGGCGGCGAGGCTGCGTCCCAGATGCAGGGGTACCGGCAGGGGATCCCGGCGGAGTCTGCCGAGCCGGCGCCCCTCGGGTTTGGCGAGGTCGAGCACGGGCACGTCGAGCCGGTCCTGGAGCGGTGCCAGCGCCGCGCCCTCGATGCGGTCGAGGAACCAGCGGTAGGCGGTGCAGCAACGCAGGTACACATGCTGGCCGTTGTCGACGGTCAGGTCGCCGCGCTGGAAGGAGAAGGCGAGCCCGCCGAGGCGCGGCCTGCCCTCGAGCAGCGTCACGTGCACCCCGGCGTCGGCGAGTGCCAGCGCGGTCGTGACGCCGGCCAGGCCGCCGCCGATCACGACGGCGGTGCGCCCGGACGGGATGTCGTCGTGCGTCCGTTCGGATCGCGTGCCGTCGGTCATCGTGCAGCCTCCCCTGCCCGCCCGCCGTGCCGGTGGAACGGGGCAGGGCGGGCCGTCGCAGTCAGGGACGCGGCGCCGCACCGGAGGGTTGCCTGCCGTTTTTCTCCGGCGGCGTCAGCGTGGCCCACTTCGTCCATCAGGCGCGCCTCCTGACGGTCCGGCGGGAGGTGTGGCGCCGGGTGTCGAGTCCGGACAGGCCGCGCACGGCGACGTACGCCTTCTCGCGTCCGGGCAGCGAGACCCGGCCGCGCAGCACCGCCTCCGGTTCCCGTTCGATGCGGTCGAGCAGCCGGCGGTAGATGCCGGCCATGGCGGCGACACAGGCGCCGCTGCGCCGGTCGAGCATGGGCAGCAGCCGGTAGCCCTCGGCGAACAGGGCACGGGCGCGCCGCACTTCGAAGTGCACCAGCCCCGCGAAGTCCGAGCCCTCCGGCGGGGTCGGCCCGTGGAGCCCGGCGGCGCAGCCGAACTTGGCGAGGTCGTCGCCGGGCAGATAGGTA
The DNA here is from genome assembly GCF_053597895.1 of Streptomyces sp. NPDC001220. Classification (NCBI taxonomy): domain Bacteria; kingdom Bacillati; phylum Actinomycetota; class Actinomycetes; order Kitasatosporales; family Streptomycetaceae; genus Streptomyces; species Streptomyces sp. NPDC001220. The sequence continues at coordinate 90,994 of NZ_JBSFJE010000004.1, read as the reverse complement.
CGGCCGTTCCCGGCGTCCTCGCGGATGTCCCGGAGGATGTTGGTGAGCTGGAGCGCGAGCCCGAGCGTGTCGGCATACTCCGGCGCGCGCTCGGCGCCGCGCGCCCCCGGTTCGGTGCCGAACACACCGAGCGAGAGCCGGCCGATCGCGCCGGCCACACAGCGGCAGTAGACCTTGAGGTCGTCCCAGGTCTCGTAGGTCTCGCCGCGCACGTCCATCAGCACGCCGTCGATCAGCTCGTCCAGGCCGCCCAGCGGGATCGGGAAGGCCTGGGCGGCGTGTGCGAGGGCGACCGCGACCGGGTCGGTGTCGTCCTCGTCGACCGCGCCGTCCTGGACCCGGGCGAGCAGCGCCCGGGTGTCCTCCAGCCGGGCCGCCTTCACGTCGTCGGCCAGCACGCCGTCGCCGATGTCGTCGACGCGCCGGGAGAAGGCGTAGAGCGCCGACATGGCGCGCCGCTTGGGCGCAGGCAGCAGCCTGATGCCGTAGGCGAAGTTCCGTGCCTGCTGTCCGGTGACGGTCTCGCAGTAGCTGTAGGCGGCGAGTACCGGTGCGGACACATGTGTGGGAGAGTCCACGGTCCGGATCACCCCTCTCCTCGCAGAGTCACGCCCACCTCACGCAGCAACCGGCCCTTGCCGGGCTTGGGCGGGCCGGGAAGTACGTCGTATTCGGCGGCGGCGATCGCTGCGATCGCCGCCCTTCCCCCCGCCACGAACCCCGCGAGCAGCAGCTTCAACCTGCCGTGGACGCTACCCACCAGGGGGGCGCCTTCATTCAGGAGATCGCGGGCGCGTTGTGCTTCGTATGCAACCAGTGCTCGCACCGATGCGCCCGCGGTTTTCCTGGCGAGATCCGCCTCCTGGACATGAAAGCGCTTCATGTCCGCGGCGGGCAGATAAATCCGGTCGCGGCCGAGGTCCTCGGCCACGTCCTGGAGGTGTTCGACGATCTGGAGTGCGGTACAGATCGCGTCCGAGAGGCGGATCCGCTCGGGGGTCGAGGTGCCGGTGACGGCGAGGACCAGGCGGCCGACGGGGTTGGCGGACAGCTCGCAGTAGGCGAGCAGGTCGTCGTAGGTCTCGTACCGCTTGACGAGCTGGTCCTGGCGGTTGGCGGCGATCAGCCCGAGGAACGGCTCGGGGGCCAGGTCCCGGCGGCCGACCGTGAGCTGGAGGCGGCGCAGCAGAGGGTGGTGCGGGGTGCCGTCGAAGACACGGCCGAGGTCTGCCTCGAAGGCGTCCAGGAGGACCAGGCGGTTTTCGGCCTCCTCCGGGGAGACTCCGAGCAGGCGGGCGTCGGCGCCGCCGGGGGCCAGGTCGCCGTCCCCGATGTCGTCGACGAGGCGGGCGAAGCCGTACACCGCCATCAGGTCGTCACGCCAGGCCCTCGGCAGGAAGAACGGGGCCACCGGGAAATTCTCGTCCGCGGCCTTGTCCAGGGTGCCGCGCTCGGCGTCTGCGGTGCGCGCCGGGGTGGTCGCCGTCACCGTTCGCTGCCCGGGGCCGGGACGGCGTGGCCTGCGTTGAGCTGGGGAGTTTCCGTAGCCATTGCCGTCACATCTCCCGTTCTACACTGCCGACCCAATACACACTATTTCGGACACGCCGCCCAGCAATCCGCGGGGCGGCCCGGCCGAGGGTGTCGCGCATTATCGCCCCACTTGCCGCTTTCCGGGACCGGTACAGCTTACGTTGTACAACGCATCGAGGTTCGTCGGGGTGTCCCGCAGATCACAACAACACACCGATTGGCGTCAAGATTCCTAAGGCGGCGCGGAGTTGACGTTTCCTTTGCAGACGCCGGGCCCCGCCGGAAAGGTTCCGGCGGGGCCCGGGGACTGCTGGGCTACTTGCCCGTGAACTTCTCGTACTCCTTGAGCACCTCTTCGGTCGGGCCGTCCATCCGCAGCTCACCGCGCTCCAGCCACAGGACCCGGTCGCAGGTGTCCCGGATCGACTTGTTGTTGTGACTGACGAGAAACACGGTGCCCGCGTGCTCGCGCAGTTCGCGGATCCGGTCCTCGGAGCGCTTGCGGAAGGCCGCGTCACCGGTGGCCAGCGCCTCGTCGATCATGAGGACGTCGTGGTCCTTGGCGGCGGCGATGGAGAACCGCAGCCGGGCCGCCATGCCGGAGGAGTAGGTCCGCATCGGCAGGGTGATGAAGTCGCCCTTCTCGTTGATGCCGGAGAAGTCGACGATCTCCTGGTACCGCTCCCTGATCTCCTCGCGGGACATGCCCATGGCGAGCCCGCCGAGGATGACGTTCCGCTCGCCGGTGAGGTCGTTCATCAGGGCCGCGTTGACGCCGAGCAGCGAGGGCTGCCCGTTGGTGTAGACCCGGCCCTTCTCGGCGGGCAGCAGACCGGCGATGGCACGCAGCAGGGTGGACTTGCCGGAGCCGTTGGAGCCGATCAGGCCGATCGCCTCGCCCCGGTAGGCGACGAAGGACACTCCGCGCACCGCGTGCACCTTGCGGACGCCGCGGGCCGTGTCGTCGGAGCCGCGCTTGACGATGCGGCTCAGGGCGGCCGTCGCGCTGCCCTTGCCGGACTTGGCGCCGTTGACGCGGTAGACGATGTGCACGTCCTCCGCGATGACGGTGGGGATCCGCGCCCCCTGGTTCTGATCCGTGTCGTTCAGCTCAGCCACGGCCGTACCGCTCCTCCGCCTTCCAGAAGTACACGAACCCGCCGCCGAAGACGACCAGTGCCCAGGACAGGGCGACGGCCCAGACGTGCGGCGGGAGGTTCGAGGCGCCATAGCCGTCGATGAGGGCGAAGCGCATCAGGTCCATGTAGACGGTGGCGGGGTTCACCTGGAGGAGCGTGCGCGCCCACTCCGGCCTGCCCTCCATCATCTTGGTGATCGAGAACATCACACCGGACATGTACATCCAGGTGCGCAGGACGAACGGCAGCAGCTGGGCCAGGTCCGGCGTCTTGGCGCCCAGCCGGGCCACGATCATGGCCAGGCCGGTGTTGAAGAGGAACAGCAGGGCCAGGATCGGGACGACCAGCACCCAGGACAGGCCCGGGCGGCTGCCGAACCCGACCACCACGGCGACCATGACGATCATCGAGAACAGCAGCTGCTGGAGCTGCTGGAGCGCGAAGGAGATCGGCAGCGAGGCGCGCGGGAAGTGCAGCGCTCGCACCAGGCCGAGGTTGCCGGAGATGGCCCGGACGCCCGTCATGATCGAACTCTGCGTGAACGTGAACGTGAAGACGCCGGTGACCAGGAACGGGATGTAGATGTCCTGGGACATCCCGCGGCTGGCGTGCAGGATGACGCCGAAGATGAAGTAGTACACGGCCGCGTTCAGCAGCGGCGTGGCCACCTGCCAGAGCTGGCCGAGCTTGGCCTGGCTGTACTGGGCGGTGAGCTTCGCCTGCGAGAAGGCGAGGACGAAGTGCCGGCGTCCCCAGAGCTGGCGTACGTACTCGACGAGCGAGGGACGTGCGCCGCTCACCGTGAGCCCGTACTTGGCGGCCAGCTGCGCCGCCGTCAGGCCCTCGTCGGGCGACGGCACCGCGCTCACCGCGATTCCGACGTCATGCGTTGTCTCACTCAAGGGTGGAAGCCTTCGTCCTCAGATTCGTCTTACGTTCGTCTTACGGAATTGTGCTACTGGAGGTGACACGTATCCGCCATGGGACACGCTGCCGGGGAGGTCCGCGCGCCGGACACCCCGGAAACGCGGACACGCACCTTCGAGCTTCTCAGATCACCGGGGGTCGGCCCAGTCGCGTGAGCTTCCACACGGTCCGCCACCGCATGGGCCGACGGGGTCCGCACGGAGTGGTCCAGCCCTCCCGGAAGCCCGCGAACCAGGCGTGCAGGGCCGGGCGCGAGGGGCGGCGCACCAGGGTCAGCAGCATCCACACCCCGAGGTAGACGGGGACCAGGGGGGCGGGCAGGTTGCGGCGGGCCAGCCACACCCGGTTGCGGGCGACCATCCGGTGGTACACCGCGTGCCGGGAGGGGGCGGTCGTGGGGTGGTACAGCACCATGTCGGAGCGGTAGTCGATCATCCAGCCGGCGTCCAGGGCCCGCCAGGCCAGGTCGGTCTCCTCGTGGGCGTAGAAGAACTCGTCCGGCAGGCCGCCGACCTCGGCGAGGACCTGGGTGCGGACGGCGTTGGCGCCGCCGAGGAAGGTGGTGACGCGGGAGGAGCGCATCGGGTCGGAGGCGCGGAGCCTCGGCACGTGCCGGCGCTGGGTCTGCCCGGTGTCCGGGTCGGCGATGCGGAAGCTGACGATGCCGAGCCTCGGGTCGGCGGCGAAGGCCTGGCGGCACAGCTCGGCGGTGTCGTGTTCCGGGAGCAGTCCGTCGTCGTCCAGGAAGAGCAGTATGTCGACATCGCGACCGCTGGGGCCGAAGGCTTCTATGCCGACGTTGCGGCCGCCGGGGATCCCGAGGTTCTCGGGCAGCTCCATGGTGCGGACGCCGTCCGGGACCTCCGGGACGGGCGAGCCGTTGCCGACGACGACCACCTGGACCCGCTCGCCGTCCTGCTTGGCGACCGAGTCGAGGAGGGCGCGCAGTTCGTCGGGGCGGTTGCCCATGGTGATGACGACCGCGCCGACCTTCAGCCCGGCGCTCACCGCAGCCTGCTCGACGCGAGGACCGAGACCAGGTGCAGCAGGGTCTGCAGCAGCGCGATACCGGCGAGCACGGCGGTGCCCAGGCGGGTGAAGAAGAGGTCGCCGCGGACCTGGTCGACGATCGCGAGGGCCAGGATCAGCAGCGAGGCCTCGATGCCGAGGATCAGCCGGTGGAACCGGAGCAGGGCGGCGGCCCGGCGGGCCAGCGCCATGCCGGAGGACCGCATCTCGGCGGCGGCCTCCTTGACCACGGGCAGCCCGGCCTGGTGGCGGGCGACGCCGACCAGGTCGGTCTCGGCCTTGATCAGGATGGCGCCGAGCGCGGCCAGGGTGCCGAGGAAGGCCCACAGCCAGTCGATGCGGCCGCTGCCGAACAGGTCGGCGGCGCGCAGCCCGAGGCCGACCAGGACGGCGGCGTCGGTGAGGTAGGCACCGACCCGGTCCAGGTAGACCCCGCCCAGCGAGTACTGCTGCTTCCAGCGCGCGACCTCGCCGTCGACGCAGTCGAGCAGCAGGTACATCTGGACGCAGACGACGCCGAGCACGGCGCCCGTGATCCCCGGCACCAGCAGGGCCGGGGCCGCGAGCACGCCGAAGACGGTCATCAGGTACGTGAGCTGGTTGGGCGTGACCCTGGTGTTCACCAGGTAGCGGTCCACCCGCAGGGACACCTCACGCATGTAGAGGCGCCCCATCCAGTGCTCACCGCTGCGCCGGTCCTTGACCCCAGCGGGGTGTACGACCGGACGGAGTTCAGCTACCGATGGCCTTGACATAGTCGACGTAGAAGTCCTTGATCTGGTGGGTCTTGAGGTCGAGGTGTTCGAGGATGGTGTAGCGGCCGGGCCGGGTCTCCGGGGCGAACTCGACGACCCGGACGAACTCGTCCACGGTGAAGCCGATCTCCTCCGGCAGCACCGGCAGTCCGTGCCGGCGCAGCACATCGGCCATGTACACGGACTCCTCGTGGGCTCCGCGCAGGTACATCGCGAAGGCCGCGCCGAGCCCGCACTGCTCGCCATGGCTGGCGGCACGCCTCGGGAACAGCAGGTCGAAGGCGTGGTTGATCTCGTGGCAGGCGCCGGAGGACGGGCGGGAGTCGCCAGACACCGACATGGCGATGCCGCTGAGCACCAGCGCCTCGGCGAGCACCTGGAGGAAGTCGTTCTCGCCGATGCCGCCGGGGTGGCGCAGCACCGCCTGGCCGGCCTGGCGGGCCATGGCGGCCGCCAGACCGTCGATCTTCTCGCCGTTGACGCGGTGGGACAGCTCCCAGTCCGCGATCGCCGAGATGTTGGAGACGGCGTCCCCGATGCCGGAGCGCACGAAGCGTGCCGGGGCCTCGCGGATGACGTCGAGGTCGATGACGACCGCGATCGGGTTCGGCACACCGTAGGAGCCGCGGCCCGCGTCGTTGTCGAGGGTCGCGACCGGCGAGCAGAGACCGTCGTGCGCGAGGTTCGTCGGCACGGCGACCAGCGGCAGGCCCACCCGGGCCGCCGCGAACTTCGCACAGTCGATGATCTTCCCGCCGCCGAGTCCGACTACCGCGTCGTAGCGGCCGGCCTTGATCTCGCCGGCCAGCCGGATCGCGTCGTCGAGGGTGCCGCCGCCGACCTCGTACCAGGTGGCTCCGGGCAGGCTCGGCGAGACACGCTCGCGCAGCTTGGCCCCGGAGCCGCCGCTGACGGCCACGGCAAGGCGGCCGGAGTGCGAGATGCGCTCGTCGGCGAGCACACCGGCCAGGTCGTCGAGGGCACCCGGACGGATGTCGACGACGACCGGTGAGGGGATCAGCCTGGTCAGTACTGGCACGCGATCTCCCGTCCCTTGGCGAGATCGTCGTGGTTGTCGATCTCGACCCACCGGACGTCGCCGATGGGTGCCACGTCGATACGGAAGCCGCGGTTGACCAGCTCCTGGTAGCCGTGCTCGTAGAACTGCTGCGGGTCGCTCTCCCAGACCGTCTTCAGCGCGTCGGCGAGCTCGGGGGCCGCGTCGCCCTCGATGAGGGTGACGCCGATGTACTCGCCGCTGGCCTCGGCGGGGTCCATCAGCTTGGTGATCTTCGTCATGCCCTTGCCGGCGTCGACGACGACCTTCATCTCCTCGTCCGCGAGGGACTTCACGGTGTCCAGGGCGAGGATGATCCGCTTGCCGTCGCCGCGGGCGGCGAGCAGCGTCTTCTCGACGGAGACCGGGTGCACGGTGTCGCCGTTGGCGAGGATCACGCCGTCCTTGAGGGCGTCACGGCCGCACCACAGGGAGTAGGCGTTGTTCCACTCCTCGGCCTTGTCGTTGTCGATGAGGGTGAGCTTGAGGCCGTACTTCGCCTCCAGGGCCGCCTTGCGCTCGTACACGGCCTCCTTGCGGTAGCCGACGATGATGGCGACCTCGGTCAGGCCGATCTCGGCGAAGTTGCCGAGGGTCAGGTCGAGCACCGTGATCGAGTCCTCTATCCCGGCAGGCCCCACCGGCACCAGCGCCTTGGGCAGGCTGTCGGTGTAGGGGCGAAGACGCCGTCCGGCGCCGGCCGCCAGCACGAGGCCGATCATGCGGGTTCTCCTTCATCGTGTACGGCGGGCGCCCCTGCGGACGCCCAGAAGCGGATGCTCTCGACGAGCACCAGCCCGGCCACGGCCACGGCCAGGACCGTGAGCGCGACCTTGAACTGCGTGGCGGTGAGCACCGCGGCCACGACGGTGACCAGCAGTGTCCGCCCTTCCTGTCCCCCGATGGCGCGGACCAGCCAGGCCGGCGGCGCCCCGGCGTTGCCGCGGATGCGGTACACCGTGTCGTAGTGATGGTAGGCGACGGCGGCCACCAGGCCGAAAGCCGCGGGAAGGGTTCCGTTCACCCCGGATTTGCCTGCGAGGACGAGGACGGTGCCGTACTCGGCGGCCCGGAACAGGGGCGGGACCAGCCAGTCGAGGGCGCCCTTGAGCGGGCGGGCGAGGGCCTGGCCGGAGGCCAGCGCGTAGACGACGGCGCCCGCGACCGGCGCCCAGGTCACGCCTGAGAAGAGGGACACGGTGAGAACCGCCACTCCGGCGAGCGCCACCAGGAGCGGGGAGCCGAGCGGTGCGGGTGTCGCGCGGGACACGAGTCCGGCGAGCGGGCCGTTGTCGGCCAGGTCGGCCAGCGCCTGCGCCGCCCGGTCGGTGCGCCGCGCCCTGCGGGTGAGCGAGCGCAGCACCCGCCCGGCCGTGGTGTAGGTCGCCGCGAGGGCGCAGCCGACCAACAGCACGTAGAAGGTGATCCGCGGGGTCGTCGCCGCGGTGAGGACGGCTATCAGGGCCCATCGTTCGCCGATGGGCAGGACTATCATCCGGCGCACCCAGACCGTCCAGCCGACGCTGTCGAGCCGGTCGGAGAGGGCCGCGGTGGGGCTGGTGTTGGCGGTGGCGTCGTGGTTCGCCTCGTTGAAGGAGAAGTCGACCACGTGCCGGCAGGTCTGCAGGATCATCGCGCCGAGGGCGAGGGCCCATACGTCGTCGCCGCCCCGGGCCGCGCCGAGGGCGAGTCCGGCGTAGTAGGCGTACTCCTTGGCCCGGTCGAAGGTGGCGTCCAGCCAGGCGCCGAGTGTGGAGTACTGCAGGGAGTAGCGGGCGAGCTGGCCGTCGGTGCAGTCCAGGACGAAGGACGCGATCAGCAGCACACCCGCCGCGACGAACCCGGCGCGGGTGCCGGTGGCCGCGCAGCCCGCCGCGATCAGGGCGGTGAGCAGCGAGGCGGTGGTGACCTGGTTGGGGGTCAGTCCGCGCCGGGCGCACCAGCGGGCGAGATAGCGGGAGTACGGGCTGATGAAGAAGGTGGTGAAGAAGCCGTCACGGGACTTCACGGCCGACTTCAGGCGTACCGCCTCGTCGTCGACGGCGGCCACGGCCTGCCGTGCCTCGTTGCGGGCCTGCGGGTCGGCGGGGACGGCGGCGACCAGACTGCCCAGCTCGGGGCGGTGCACGTCGGCGTCCAGGGCGGTCACGAGGCCGTCCACGGCCAGGTCGGTGCCGCCGGCGGCGGCCTCCCGGGCCAGCGCTCCGCTCAGCGCCTGACGGCCGGCCGGCTGGGCGGTGACGGCGCCGGGGATCGCGGCGAGCGGGAAGCGCGGGTCGGTGAGGCCGAGGCGCAGGGCGTGCAGATGGCCGACAAAACGGGCGTCGACGACGGCGACCCGCCGGTCGGCGGGCACGGCCGCGAGGAGCGCCGCGGTGTCGGCGCTGTCCGAGGCCGTGCGCACCTCGAAGCCGAGCGCCCGCAGATCGCTCTCCAACGACGATCCGGGGACCGGCTGGCCGGTGACGATGGCGGTCGGCAACCGAACTCACTCCCTGGGTGCCGGCGCGCGGGCGCCGGTCTACTGCGTGGTGGGGCGCGATGTGCCTGGTGGCCCCCGGGCGGCATTCGGCAGAGGCTATCCGATGGTCAGGACTGCTTGTTCACCGGCCGTTCACGGCGCGGACGACCCACTCTGCCCCGGCCTTTGCCGAGATCATCATCCGTGATCCGGGCCCCGGCCCACAAACCGCGCTCACAGAACGGGCATTGAGGACATGGCCCCTACGGCACGGACAGGCTCCGACCGGTCACCCAGGATGCCCGTCAACTCGCCAAGGGTAACTGAGGGTGCCCTGACCTGGGATTCGTTTCCGCAGGTCAGGGCACATGACAACGGTGTTCACTGCCGCGTTGCCCGATACCCCCCGCCCGTAGTTCACTGTGATCCCGGGCGGAAAAGAGGAGGCGTATCTCATGGGGGCAGGGCACGACCACGGCCACACGCACACCCACGCGCCGGCCACCGGCACGGCCGCGGCGGCCTTTCGCGGGCGGCTGCGGGTGGCGCTCGCCATCACCCTCGGGGTCATGGTGGTCGAGATCGCCGGCGGGCTGCTGGCCGACTCGCTCGCGCTGATCGCGGACGCCGCCCACATGGCGACCGACGCGCTGGGTCTCGGCATGGCGCTGCTGGCGATCCACTTCGCCAACCGTCCGGCGAGCGCCAACCGCACCTTCGGCTACGCCCGCGCCGAGATCCTGGCGGCCCTGGCCAACTGTCTGCTGCTGCTCGGTGTCGGCGGCTATGTGCTGTACGAGGCGGTCCAGCGGTTCGTGACGCCCGCGGACACGCACGGCGGGCAGATGATCGTGTTCGGGCTGATCGGCCTGGTCGCCAACATGATCTCGCTCACGCTCCTGGTGCGCGGCCAGCAGGAGAGCCTGAACGTACGCGCCGCCTTCCTGGAGGTGGCGGCCGACGCGCTGGGCTCGCTGGCGGTGCTGATCTCGGCGGTGGTGATCCTGACCACCGGCTGGCAGGCCGCCGACCCGGTCGCCTCGCTGCTCATCGGCCTGATGATCGTGCCGAGGACGGTGAAGCTGCTGCGCGAGACCCTGGACGTCCTGCTGGAGGCGGCGCCCAAGGACGTGGACATGGCGGAGGTGCGGTCGCACATCCTGGCGCTGGACGGCGTACTGGACGTCCACGATCTGCACGCCTGGACGATCACCTCGGGGCTGCCTGTGCTGTCGGCGCACGTGGTGGTCCGCTCGGAGGTGCTGAACGCCATCGGCCACGAGAAGATGCTGCACGAGCTGCAGGGCTGTCTCGGCCACCACTTCGACGTGGAGCACTGCACCTTCCAGCTGGAGCCGGGCGGGCACGCGGAGCACGAGGCCCGGCTCTGCCACTGACCGCGCCGCGGTCCGTCAGGCCGGCCGGCCACCGGAACCCGTCGGTCCGGGCTCCCCCGCCGTCCTTGTGTTCGACACCCCCGGACGGTTCCCGTTCGCACCCGTAGGGCACGATCAACTACCGGGTCCCTCTTCCGGCGTGCCCGTGCCGGGAAGTGCCGGGAGTGTCGGATTCGTACGGCAGACTTGGTACGAAGACCGAGGCGAAGGATGGGTATGCCGATCACACCTGCCACCGCGACGCACAGCACGTCGGACGGCACAACGGACGCGATCTTGCTTGAACTCGTCGACGAGAAGGGTGTGACCATCGGGACCGCGGAGAAGCTGGCCGCGCATCAGCCACCCGGGCAGCTGCACCGGGCGTTCTCCGTCTTCCTCTTCGACGAACAGGGCAGACTCCTGCTCCAGCAGCGTGCGCTGGGCAAGTACCACTCCCCCGGCGTGTGGTCCAACACCTGCTGCGGCCACCCCTACCCCGGCGAGGCCCCCTTCACGGCGGCGGCCCGCCGCACCTTCGAGGAGCTGGGGGTGTCCCCCTCCCTGCTCGGCGAGGCGGGCACGGTCCGCTACAACCACCCGGACCCGGCCTCGGGACTGGTCGAGCAGGAGTTCAACCACCTGTTCGTCGGCATGGTGCAGGCGCCGCTCGCGCCGGACCCGGAGGAGGTCGGGGAGACCGCCTTCGTGACGGCCGCCGAGCTGACCGAGCGGCACGCCCGGGACCCCTTCTCCTCGTGGTTCATGACCGTGCTGGACGCGGCCCGTCCGGCGATCAGGGAGCTGACGGGCCCGTCCGCGGGTTGGTGAGAGGCCTCATGGCAGCGCCGCGGGTTTGAGCGGCAGGGCGGCCCAGATCACCTTGCCGCCGCTCGACGTGTGCTCCACGTCCACTACTCCGCCCGCCTCCCTGGCCACCTCCCGCACCAGCAGCAGCCCCCGGCCGCCGGTCTGGCCGTGGTCGGCCTCCAGCGCGGTCGGGCGGTAGGGGTGGTTGTCCTCCACCGACACCCGCACCCATTCGGCACCGACGGCGACCTCGACGGCGAGCACCGGCGACAGCAGCGCCGCGTGCTTGACCGCGTTGGTGACCAGTTCGGAGACGATCAGCAACAGCCCGTGGACCAGGTCCTCCGAGACCGGGACACCCTGGCGCTGGAGCAGGTCCCGTACGGCGCGCCGGGCCTGCGGGACCGAGGCGTCCACGGCGGCGGCGGTGAACCGCCAGACTCCTTCGTACGGCAGCGGATCCGGTGGCGGAGGACCGCCTCCCTCTGGACGCGGGTCGTGCCCACGCCCGTGGTTCTCCATGGTCCGGTCGCCACCCTCGCGCTCGATTGTCACCACACGACGAGTGTTGGTAACGACCCCCTCCGCTCCGGATGACTGAACACAAGTCAGCAACTATCGAACGGTTCTGACCGTCGCCGTACGACAAGGTCGTTTGAGGGACTGCTCCTGTTCCACGAAAGCCGACTTCGCGCACTATTAGGGTTGTACTGCAACCCCTGGGGCGGGGCCGCGTCGACCTGCGGCTGCGTCACGCCGATAACATCCCGCACCATGGAGCCCCACCTCTCCCACCAGGTCACCGACGCCGTGGCCACGGTGGTCATCCACAACCCGGTCAAACGCAACGCGATGACCGCGGCGATGTGGCGAGCCCTGCCGCCCCTCCTGGACAAGCTGTCGGCCGACCCCGGCGTCCGGGCCCTCGTGCTGACCGGAGCGGGCGGAACCTTCTGCGCCGGCGCCGACATCTCCACCCTCCAGGGCTCCCCGGCCGCGGCGCAGTCCCTCGCCGTCGCCGCCGAGGAGGCGCTCGCCGCCTTCCCCAAGCCGACCCTCGCCGCGGTCCGCGGCCACTGCGTCGGCGGCGGCTCACAGCTCGCCGCCGCCTGCGATCTGCGGTTCGCCGAGGAGGGCGCGTCGTTCGGCGTGACCCCGGCCAGGCTCGGGATCGTCTACCCGGCCTCCTCCACCCGTCGCCTGGTGTCCCTGGTCGGCCCCGCCGCCACCAAGTACCTGCTGTACTCCGGCGAGTTGATCGACACGGAGCGGGCGCTGCGCACCGGTCTGGTCGACGAGGTGCTGCCCGAGGGCGAACTGGCCAAGCGGGTGGCCGAGTTCACCCGGATCCTGGTGGCGCGCTCCCAGCTGACGCAGGCGGCTGCGAAGGAGTTCACGAACGGCCGTACCGACCGCGACGACCACTGGACGGAGCAGGCACGCGGCAGCGCCGACACCGCGGAGGGCGTCGCCGCGTTCCTGGAGCGCCGTCAGCCGCGGTTCAGCTGGGCTGTCCCTGACCGAGGATGAAACGGCTCCTCGAGCGGAGCTGTTCGACGACCTCGGCGGGCGCCTTCTGCGGGGAACCCGCGTCGTAGGGCGGCCGCGGGTCGTACTCGATCCCGAGCTGTACGGCCTGGGCGACGGCGTCTCCGGCGATCCGGCCGAGCAGGGCGAGCCCCATGTCGATGCCGGCGGAGACACCGGCCGCGGTGACGTACTTGCCGTCGGTGACCACCCGCTCCCCCGTCGGCTCGGCGCCGAACGCCCGCAGCTCGTCGAGAGCCAGCCAGTGCGAGGTCGCGCGGCGCCCGTCGAGGAGACCGGCGGCGGCGAGCAGCAGGGAGCCGGTGCACACGGACGTGGTCCAGGTGCTGGTGGCGTCGGCGGCGCGGATCCAGTCGAGGAGCGCCCGGTTCGCCATCTGCGGGGTCTGGCCGGGGCCGCCGGGGACGACCAGGACATCGGGGTGGGGCACCTCGGCGCAGGTCTTCTCGGCGACCAGGGCGAGGTTCCCGTTGTCCGTTCGGACGGGACCGGCTCGCTCGGCCACGAAGACGACCTCGGAGCCCGGGAGCCGGCCCAGGGTCTCGTACGGTCCCACCGCGTCGAGGGCGGTGAAACGGTCGTAGAGGACGATCGCGATCTGCATGGCTCTCCTATCCGGGTCGACCGACGGGTGCCGGCCGGAATCTGCGCCGATATTCGGCGGGTGTCGTGCCGAGGGCCTTGAGGAAGGCACGGCGCATCGCTTCGGGCGTGCCGTAGCCGCTGGCCCGGGAGACCTCCTCGACGCCGTCGCCGGTGTCCTCCAGGAGCCGGCGGGCGTGTTCCAGCCGTACCCGGTCGACGTACCGGCCGGGCGTCATGCCGGTCTCGGCCTGGAAGGTGCGGGCGAAGTGGCGGGGCGAGAGGGCCGCGCGGGCGGCCAGCGCCTCGACACCGAGCTCGCCGTCCGGGTGCTCGCTGATCCAGCGCTGGACCTCCCGCAGCGGTTCACGCCGTGCGGTCTGCGCGGCGAGCTGCACGCTGAACTGGGCCTGGTTGCCGGGCCTGCGCAGGAACACCACCAGGTGCCGGGCGACGGCGAGCGCCACGTCCCGGCCCAGGTCCTCCTCGACGAGGGCGAGCGCCAGGTCGATGCCGGAGGTGACGCCGGCCGAGGTGGCGACCCGGCCGTCCCGGACGTAGATGGGGTCGGGGTCGACGTCGACGGCCGGATGGTCGCGGGCCAGCTTGTCGCAGTACGCCCAGTGGGTGGTGACCCGGTGGCCGTCCAGGAGTCCTGCCGCGGCGAGCAGGATGGCGCCGGTGCAGACGGAGACGAGCAGTCCGCTGCGCGGCCCGTACTCGTGCAGCCAGTCGACCAGGGCCGGGTCGTGGCGCCGGGTGCCCTGTCCGCCGGGCACGAGGAGCGTGTGCGGCTCGGACGCCTCGGCCAGGGCCGTGTCCGGTACGACGGTCAGCCCGCTGGAGGTGCGCACGGGCGCGCCGTCCAGGGAGGCCGTACGGATGCGGTAGCTGCCCGGGACCTGGGCCTCGGCGCCCGTGAAGACCTCCACGGGGCCGGTGACGTCGAGGCTCTGGACACCGTCGAAGAGGACGACGAGAACGGTTCGCTGCGTCATGTCATCGATTCTTCGCGGGCGCGGCGATGGCCGCAATGACGAGCTTCCCACCTTTCCTGCCATGGCGGACCGAACACTTCGGCGTCGGGTCGGGCAGGACACTGGAGTCCGTACCGACCAGTCGGTAACGTGCTCGCCATGACCACTGCCGTCCTGGAGCCGCGCGCCGGCCGCCGCTGCCACACCCTGCTGAACTCCCTGCACGCGACCCACTTCTTCAGCCCCGAGCTGGCCGAGGAGCTGGCCGCGCTCGGGGTGACCCACCCGCGGGCCGTCAACTTCGCGGTGCGGGCCGCCGCTTTGGGGCCGGTCGGACCCGGCACGGTGACGGCCACGTTCTACAACTACAAGTACGAACTGGTGGCCCGGCATGTCCCGGCCGTCTGGGAGACCGCGTCGCCCGGCGACGTCCTCGCCGCACGCGCGCGTGCCGTCGACACGTCGATGCGGCGGCTGCTCGGCGCCGACGCGGTCGCCTCGGCCGGGATGGCGGAGGCCGCGCGACTCGCGCTGCGCGCCACCGAGGCGTGCTCCCGCTCCGGCCGCCCGCTGTACGCGGCGCACGCGGATCTGCCGGTGCCCGAGGAGCCCCACCTCGCCTACTGGTACGCGGCCACACTGCTGCGCGAACACCGGGGCGACGGTCACCTCGCGGTGCTGCTCGCGGCCGGTCTCGACGGGCTGGAGGCGGTGGTGACCCACACCGCGACCGGCAAGGGCATGAACCCGAAGTGGGTGCTCGCCACACGTGGCTGGAACCAGGACGACTGGGACGCGGCGGTACGGCGGCTGCGGGACCGCGGACTGCTCGACACGGCGGGCGAGCTGACCGAGGCGGGAGCGGCTCTGCGGGCGGAGATCGAGACGGAGACGGACCGGCTGGACCGGGCACCGTACGAGCATCTGGAGGCCGATGGTGTGGCCCGGCTGACCGAGCTGGCCAAGGGATTCGCGGGGGCTGCGCTGGCCGCGGGCGCCTTTCCGGCGGATCTGGTCGGCAAGGGCTGACAGCGGTCGGCCGAGCACCCTCGCGGCGACATCGTGTCGCGGAACGGTGCCCTGGGGCCCGGTTGTCGGTGTCACCTGCCACAATTGCCGCGCAACCTCAGTGGAGAAGGCGGTACGGGATCGTGACGACACCCGGGTCCCTGGTTCCAGGGTCCATCGAAGGCAGGATCGCCGAGGAGCTCGGCGTACGGGAGCGGCAGGTCAAGGCTGCCGTGGAGCTGCTCGACGGCGGTTCGACGGTGCCCTTCATCGCCCGCTACCGCAAGGAAGCGACCGAGATGCTCGACGACGCGCAGCTGCGCACGCTCGAGGAGCGGCTGCGCTACCTGCGGGAACTGGAGGAGCGCCGGACGGCGATCCTCGAGTCGGTGCGCGAGCAGGGCAAGCTCACCGAGGAGCTGGAGGCGCAGATCCGGAGCGCCGAGACCAAGGCGCGGCTGGAGGACATCTACCTGCCGTACAAGCCGAAGCGGCGGACCAAGGCGCAGATCGCGCGGGAGGCCGGCCTGGAGCCGCTGGCCGAGGGGCTGCTGGGCGACCCGACGGTGGAACCGCTGGCCGCGGCCGCCACGTTCGTGGACGCCGACAAGGGCGTCGCCGATCCGCAGGCGGCCCTGGAGGGCGCCCGCGCGATCCTCACCGAGCGGTTCTCGGAGGACGCCGACCTCATCGGTGAGCTGCGCGAGCGCATGTGGGTGCGCGGCCGGCTCGCCGCGAAGGTGCGGGACGGCAAGGAGGAGGCGGGCGCGAAGTTCGCCGACTACTTCGACTTCGCCGAGCCCTTCACCGAGCTGCCCTCGCACCGCATCCTGGCGATGCTGCGCGGTGAGAAGGAGGAGGTCCTCGACCTCGTCCTGGAGCCGGAGGAGCCGACCGAGGGGCCGTCGTCGTACGAGGGCATCGTCGCCCACCGGTTCGGGATCGCCGACCGGGGCCGGTCGGCCGACAAGTGGCTGACCGACACGGTCCGCTGGGCCTGGCGCACCCGCCTGCTGGTCCACCTCGGCATCGATCTGCGGCTGCGGCTGCGTACGGCCGCCGAGGACGAGGCGGTCGACGTCTTCGCGGCGAACCTGCGCGACCTGCTGCTCGCCGCCCCGGCCGGCACCCGGGCGACGCTTGGCCTGGACCCCGGTTTCCGTACCGGTGTGAAGGTCGCCGTCGTCGACGCGACCGGCAAGGTCGTCGCCACCGACGTCATCTACCCGCACGTCCCGGCCAACAAGTGGGACGAGGCGATCGCCAAGCTCGCCCGTCTCGCCACCGAGCACACGGTCGAGCTGATCGCCATCGGCAACGGCACGGCCTCCCGCGAGACCGACAAGCTCGCCGGTGAGCTCATCACCAGGCACCCGGAGTTGAAGCTCACCAAGGTGATGGTGTCGGAGGCGGGCGCGTCCGTGTACTCGGCGTCCGCGTTCGCCTCCCAGGAGCTGCCCGACATGGACGTGTCGCTGCGCGGCGCCGTCTCCATCGCCCGCCGGCTCCAGGACCCGCTCGCCGAACTGGTGAAGATCGACCCGAAGTCGATCGGCGTCGGCCAGTACCAGCACGACCTGTCCGAGGTGAAGCTGTCGCGCTCGCTGGACGCGGTGGTCGAGGACTGTGTGAACGGCGTGGGCGTCGACGTGAACACGGCTTCGGCCCCGCTGCTGTCCCGGGTCTCCGGCATCACCTCCGGGCTCGCCGAGAACATCGTGGCCCACCGGGACACCAACGGCCCGTTCACCTCCCGCGGCCAGCTGAAGAACGTGGCACGGCTCGGCCCGAAGGCGTACGAGCAGTGCGCGGGCTTCCTGCGCATCCGAGGCGGCGAGGACCCGCTGGACGCGTCGAGCGTCCACCCCGAGGCGTACCCCGTGGTCCGGCGCATGGTGAAGGAGTCGCACCAGGAGGTGGCCGCGCTCATCGGCAACACGGGCGTGCTGCGCTCGCTGCGGCCGGGCGACTTCGTGGACGAGAAGTTCGGTCTGCCGACCGTCACCGACATCCTCAAGGAGCTGGAGAAGCCGGGGCGCGACCCGCGTCCCGCCTTCAAGACGGCCACGTTCAAGGAGGGCGTCGAGAAGATCTCCGACCTGTCCTCCGGAATGGTCCTGGAGGGGGTCGTCACGAACGTGGCGGCGTTCGGCGCGTTCATCGACGTCGGCGTCCACCAGGACGGTCTGGCGCACGTCTCCGCCCTGTCGAAGACCTTCGTCAAGGACCCGCGGGACGTGGTGAAGCCGGGCGACATCGTCAAGGTGAAGGTCCTCGACGTGGACGTCCCGCGCAAGCGGATCTCGCTGACGCTGCGGCTGGACGACGAGGCGGCGCCGCAGGGCGGCGGCGGTCGGCAGGGCGAGGGCGGCGAGCGGCGCCAGCGCGGCGGGCGTCCGCCCCAGCAGCGGCAGCAGGGCGGCGGACGCGGCGGCCAGGGCCAGGGCGGCGGGCGCGGCGGCCAGGGGCAGGGCGGCGGTGCGCGGCAGGCGCCGGCGCCGGCGCCGGCCAACAGTGCGATGGCTGACGCGTTGCGCCGGGCGGGTCTGCTGGACGGCGGAAAGAAGGGGAAGCGCTGACCGTCCCTTCCGGGGGGCGTGGGGAGCTGCGGGTCCGTTGTGGCTGGTCGCGCAGTTCCTCGCGCCCCTGAAGGGGCGCGTTTCCTCTTCCCGTCACACGTAGCGGCGCCGCTGGACGAAACCGAGGGCCAGGGCGCCCAGCGCCGACATTGCCGGGAGTGATCCGGTTGAGGAAGGGGCTGGCAGAGACCCCGCGCCTCGGTCGGATGACCGTACGCGGCCACAGTCATCCGACCGATCAGGTCGCCTCGGGCGGCCCGGCGGTGCCGTTCATCCGGGCACGGTTCTCCGCGAGCAGTTCCTGGACGCGCCGTTCGACCTCAGCGGGGTCGACGCCGAGCGCGCGGCCCATGTGGATGGACCACACCTCCGAGCGGACGTTGGTCTCGAAGTCCAGGTCGGCGCGGACGTTCTCGCGGGCGGCCTGGCGGTTCTGGCTCACCATCACGAAGGTGGAGAGGAAGATCGCCTCCAGGCTGACGATCATGGTGAGCAGTCCGAAGGGGAACGGGTCCCAGATCGCGTCGTCGCCGAAAACGCCCTCGTTGCAGACGATCCAGACCGCGAACCAGAGCGCGTGCAGATAGACGAACGTCATGGTTCCGGCGAAGGCGGTGATGGCGTCCGCGATCCGGTCCTGGGTCCCGCGCATCCGCGCGACGACGTCCTGTTCGTGCGCGATGCGGAGGGGCGGCCGTTTCGGCGATGTGGTCATGGGCTCTCCCTGCCTGGTGATCCACGTCGGATCGCAGCGTACGGGGAGGGGGCCGGGGGCGCGGTGGCGGGTGCCGCGTCGGCTGTCCGGCGTCTGCGGGGGGGCTGGTCGCGCCCACGCGGCGGAGCCGCACATCGACACAGCCCCCCCGGCCCCTTACGGGGCGCTTTCCGTCACCTTGCCCGCCTCGATCTCCAGGCGGCGGGTCACGTGGACCGCGTCCAGCATGCGGCGGTCGTGGGTGACCAGGAGGAGGGTGCCCTCGTAGGTGTCGAGGGCCGACTCCAGTTGTTCGATGGCGGGCAGGTCGAGGTGGTTGGTCGGCTCGTCCAGGACGAGGAGGTTGACGCCCCGGCCCTGGAGCAGCGCCAACGCGGCACGGGTCCGCTCCCCCGGCGACAAGGTGGCCGCGGAGCGCAGGACATGGTCCTGCTTGAGGCCGAACTTGGCCAGCAGGGTGCGGACTTCGGCCGGAGCGGTGTCCGGGACGGCCGCGCAGAAGGCGTCCAGCAGGGCCTCGCCGCCGTGGAAGAGCCCGCGTGCCTGGTCGACCTCGCCGACCACGACTCCGGAGCCGAGCGCGGCGTGACCCGCGTCCAGCGGCACCCGGCCCAGCAGGGCGGCGAGCAGCGTCGACTTGCCGGCCCCGTTCGCACCGGTCACCGCGACCCGGTCGGCCCAGTCGATCTGCAGGGACACCGGTCCGAACGTGAAGTCGCCGCGCCGCACTTCCGCGTCCCGCAGGGTGGCCACCACGGCACCGGAGCGCGGTGCGGCCGCGATCTCCATGCGCAGCTCCCACTCCTTGCGCGGCTCCTCGACCACATCCAGGCGTTCGATCATGCGCTGGGTCTGGCGGGCCTTGGCGGCCTGCTTCTCGCTGGCCTCGCTGCGGAACTTGCGGCCGATCTTGTCGTTGTCGTTGGACGCCTTGCGCCGGGCGTTCTTGACGCCCTTGTCCATCCAGGAGCGCTGCATCTGCGCACGGTCCTGGAGCGCGGCCTTCTTGTCGGCGTACTCCTCGTAGTCGTCGCGGGCGTGCCGGCGGGCCACCTCGCGTTCCTCCAGGTAGGCGTCGTAGCCGCCGCCGAAGAGGTTGATCCGCCCCTGGGCGAGATCGAGTTCGAGGACCTTGGTGACCGTGCGGGTGAGGAACTCGCGGTCATGGCTGACGACGACCGTGCCGGCGCGCAGGCCGGTCACGAAGCGTTCGAGCCGTTCCAGGCCGTCCAGGTCGAGGTCGTTGGTCGGCTCGTCGAGCAGGAAGACGTCGTACCGGGAGAGGAGCAGGGAGGCGAGACCCGCGCGGGCCGCCTGGCCGCCGGAGAGGGAGGTCATCGGCTGGTCGAGGTCGACGGCCAGGCCCAGGGTGTCGGCGATCTCCTCGGCCCGCTCGTCCAGGTCCGCGCCGCCGAGGCCGAGCCAGCGCTCCAGGGAGGTGGCGTACGCGTCGTCGGCCCCCGGTGCCCCGTCGACCAGGGCCTGGGTGGCCTCGTCCATCACCCGCTGTGCCTCGGCGACGCCGGTGCGGCGGGCGAGGAACGCGCGCACGGTCTCCCCCGGCCGGCGCTCCGGCTCCTGGGGCAGGTGGCCGACGGCCGCGGTCGGCGGGGAGAGCCGCAGCTCACCCTGCTCGGGGGTGATGAGCCCGGCGAGCAGCCGGAGCAGGGTGGACTTGCCCGCGCCGTTGGCACCGACCAGACCGATCACGTCCCCGGGCGCGACGACGAGGTCGAGCCCGGAGAAGAGGGAGCGGTCGCCGTGCCCGGCGGCGAGGTTCTTGGCGACGAGGGTGGCAGTCATCAGAAGGCCGATCCTAATGCGCCGGGGAGCACACCCTCGGCCCCGTTCCTCCGCCGGTCAGCGCGCCGCCGCCACCAGGACGCTCCCGGAGGTCCGGGCCACCACATAGGCCCCGTCCCTGGCCGCTTTGCCGTCGAGGGGGATGCGGTGGCTGCCGGGTTCCAGGACCCCGTCGAAGAGATCCTGGGCGCGCAGGCGGGAGAGCCGGTCCAGGCGGTACGCCGTGAGCCGGACCCGGCAGGGCGAGGTGACCTCGATGCCGGCCGTGCCGTCGGCGGCGACCAGGTGGGTCAGTCGGCGCTGTGGAAGCGGGCTGCGGTCGAGGGCGTGCTCGATCTGGGCGACGAGGAGGGGCACGATCGGGGCGAGCCCGTCGACGTAGGCGACCTCCACCGCGGCCCGGTCGAACGCCTTGCGTACGGCGGCCCGCTCGGTCTCGGGGACCGTGGGGCCGAAGGCCACGGCGCCGTAGCCGCGGAGCTCCTCGGCGGGGACGCCCTCGGCGTCGTGGGTGATGTCGGCGCCGATGCCGATGGTGCGCAGGGCGGCGGCCAGCTTGGCGAGGAGGGCCACGCGGGCGCCGATCAGCAGGACCCGGCGGCCCGGCGGGGGGCCGGAGTCATCGAGGAGGGCGCCGAGGGCCTCCCGGTACTCGGGGCCGGGGAAGCGGAACGGGCCGATGCCGTGGTAGCCGTTGAGCTCCAGGTCGGCGCGTTCGTCGGTCTGCCAGGCGAAGTCCCGCCAGACGTAGTCGTCGCCGTCCCGCTCGATGACCGCGGTGACCGCGCCGCAGGCCAGGTCCTCGCACTCGGGGCAGCCGTAGATGACGTACCGCTCGCCGGGCAGCGGTGCGTCGGACTCCAGTAACAGGCTGCGGACCTGGGCGGTGAAGATCGCGGGCGGGATGTCGGAGGCGAGCGGGGAGACGGCGTCCAGGTCGGAGAGCTGGAACAGCAGCGGGGACCCGTCGACGACGAAGTCCACGAAGTCCCGGTGGACCTGGTAGCCGCCGTCGGCGCGGACGCCGCCGGCGCGCGTCGCCGGGGCCAGGCCGAAGGTCGCGTATGCGGCAGACATGCTGTGAGTATCCCCAGAGTGGGACGATCTGAGCGCGGCATGACATATTCCGCTAACGTCCGGGCATGGACCGTGAGCTGGGTGACGGAGTGATCGTGGTCGGCGGCGGGGTCGTCGGGCTGACCACGGCGGTGGTGCTGGCCGAGAGCGGGCGCCGGGTGCGGGTCTGGGCGCGGGAGAGCGGCGAGCGTACGACCTCGGCGGTCGCGGGTGCGCTGTGGTGGCCTTACCGGATCGAGCCGGAGCGGCTGGTCGGCGACTGGGCGCTCGAATCCCTCGCCGTGTACGAGGAGTTGGCGGCGCGGCCGGAGCACACGGGCGTACGCCTGGTCGAGGGCGTACACGACGGGCTGCGGCTGGACGAGCTGGGTCCGTGGGCGGCCCGGGTGCCGGGGCTGGCCGCCACGCCCGAAGGCCTTTCGGCGCTGCTGCCGTTGATCGACATGCCGGTCCATCTCGCGTGGCTGCGGGAGCGGTTGGAAAAGGCGGGCGGGACGGTCGAGGAGCGGGGGGTGCGCGGGCTGGGCGAGGTGCCGGCGGCGGTCGTGGTGAACTGCTCGGGGCTCGGGGCTCGTTCGCTTGTTCCCGATCCGGCCGTGCGTCCGGTGCGCGGGCAGCTGGTCGTGGTGGAGAACCCGGGGATCAGCACCTGGTACACCTCCGTCGGCAAGACCGCAGGGGGGCCTGGAGGAGGGGCCGGAGGGGGTTCCGAGGGGGGGTCCGAGGGGGGTTCCGAGGGGGGTTCCGAGGGGGGTGTCTCCGTCTACTTCTTCCCGCAGCCAGGCGGGCTGCTGCTCGGGGGCACCGCGGAGGAGGACGCCTGGTCCCTGGAGCCGGATCCGGACACCGCGGCCGGGATCGTGGCGCGGTGTGCGGCGGTACGGCCGGAGATCGCCGGGGCCCGGGTGCTCGGGCACCGGGTGGGGCTGCGGCCGTACCGGGACGCGGTCCGGCTGGAACGTGAACTCCTGCCGGACGGGCGGGTGCTGGTGCACAACTACGGGCACGGCGGGGCCGGGGTCACGGTGGCCTGGGGTTGTGCCCGTGAGGCGGCCGGGCTGGTGGAGCCGGGCCCGGCCGCCTGAGCGGTCAGCCCGCGGGGACGCGCTGCACGGTGCGCGGGACGCGCACGCCGGTCAGGGCGCCCGCCTCCGGAGCGGTCCAGCGCGCGGAGGTCGCGCGGGCGAACGCGGCCGCTCCCCCGACGAGCGGGACCCTGGCCGAGGTGCGCGACAGGTCCACGGTGAGCGTCGGGGTGCTGGACGGCGGATCGATGAGGTCCTTGTCCGTACCCGCGACGATCAGCGCCAGCCGGTGCCCCTTGGGTACGACGTGGTCGGTGGCCGCCAGGTCGAGGGTGATCGTGTACTTCCTGCCCGGGGTGAGCGGGACGCCCTTGCCGGGGTCGGCGTAGGTGCCGAGGTCGGCCCAGCCGCGGCTGAAGACCGTGTAGTCGACGGCCTTGGTCCTGGCGGCGGTCTTCAGGAAGCAGGCGCTGTCGCCGGCCGTGCTCTCCCCCCAGCAGGTGCGGTCGGTGAGGGTGGTGATGCCCTCGGCGGCGTCGGCGTAGTCCCGGATGGTGTCCGGGCCGAGGTCGACCAGGACGGCGGTCAGGTGGGCCGTCGAGGTGGTCGGGGTGGCGGTGACCGTGACCTCGGAGGAGCCGGACAGCCGCAGGTCGTGGGTGAGCGGCGCGGTGAGGAAGCCGGCCTTGTCGGAGGTCGGGGTGGCGATCTGTGCGGCCCAGTCGGTCTCGCTCCGCTGCGGGTCGTCCGTGAACGTCTCGGTGCCGGAGCTCCGGCCCAGGCCGAGGGTGCCCACCCCCTCCTGGGTGCCGGTGGCGGGGCGCAGGGTGGTGGCCGCGGTGCCGCGCGGCGGCCAGACGGCGGAGGTCACCCACTGGTCGGGGTGGCGTTCGACGTCCGCCATCGGCTCGCGGTCGATGCCGTTGCGGTAGCCGAGGAGTTCGTGGTCGAACCAGCGGTGCAGGGTGTCGACCCAGGCGCCGCGCCGGTAGTCGAAGGGGTCGACGTGCCCGGTCTGGGAGAGCCAGATCTTGCGCTCGACGCCGTTCTTGGCGAGCGCGTCCCACCACTGGCCGAAGTTCTTGGTGCGGACGTTGAGGTCCTGCATGCCGTGCACGAGGAACACGCTGGCACGCACCTTGGCGGCGTCCTTGACGTAGTTCCGCTCGGTCCACAGGCCGGTCCAGTCGCCGGTGCGCGGTGCGCCGTCGACCAGCTTCTGCTGTACGGCACCGCACCTGGCGTAGGCCGCGTCGCTCTCCACCGCGCCGGCCAGCCAGTCGGGCCCGGAGTCGTAGAGCGGGGCGCCCTGGGCGAAGTAGTAGTCGTACCAGGAGGAGATGGAGCTGATCGGGACGATCGTCTTGAGGCCCTTGACGCCGGTGGCGGCGACGCCGTTGGCGATGGTGCCGTCCCAGCTCTTGCCGATCATGCCCGTCCTGCCGTTGGTCCAGCCGGCCTTGACGGCGGTGGTGCCGGTGCGGCTGCTGTAGGCCTTGGCACGGCCGTTCAGCCAGTCGACGACGGCCTTCGCGGACTGGATGTCCGAGCGGCCGCCGACGTCCACGCAGCCGTCGGAGCGGTTGGTACCGGCCAGATCGACGCCGACGACGGCGTAGCCGCGGGGCACGAAGAAGTTGTCGTAGAACAGCGGCATCTGGACGACGTTCCCGTTGGCGTCGTACGTCTTGAGCTGGCTCTCGTTGCCGCGTCCGCAGCAGGAGTAGTACGGGCTGGCGTCCATGATGACCGGCACCTTGCGGCCCTGCGCGGCGGGTTCGGCGGGCCGGACGATGTCGGCGGCGACCCGGTCGGTCTTCCCGTCGCCGTCGGAGTCGAGGCCGGTGTCCACCCAGACGGCCTCGCGAATGGCGTGGGCGTAGGAGTAGACCGGTTGGCTCTCGCGCGGGGTCGCGCCGGCCGCCTGGGCCGCGACCGGGCTGAGGAAGGCGGCCGTCAGGGCTGCGACGGCCGCGATGACGAACGGTCTCCAGATCGTGAAGCGCGTGCGTTTCGGCATGCGGCGGACGCTACCCCGGTCAACTCCTGCACAGAAGAGGGCACCTGAGGGACCGGCAGGACTGATTGCGGCCGAATGGCGATCGTGTGACAGCAGGGGCCGTGGACAGCCCAGGGGTCACAGGGACTCAATAGGCTCCGAACAGTTCCGTGCTCCATCGACCTGGCGTTCCCGCCCGGGCGTGGCGGGCGCCTCGGCCCCCTACCGACCTGGAGTTCTCGTGCACCGCAGAATCATCGCGCCGGGCGCACTCGCGGCGGCCTCCCTGCTGCTGGCGATCCCGGCATCGGCCGCGAGCTACAGCCCCGGCGCGCCGGGCATCGGCGACCCCTACTACCCGTACTACGGCAACGGCGGTTACGACGTCTCCCACTACGATCTGCGTCTGCAGTACCAGCCGGCCACCGACGAGCTGGCCGGTACGGCGACGATCCTGGCGCGGACCACGCAGGACCTGTCCAGCTTCGATCTGGACTTCCTCCTGGACGTGAGCGAGGTGCGGGTCAACGGCGCGAAAGCCGACTTCGCCACTTCCGGTCAGCACGAGCTGGTCGTCACCCCGAAGTCGCCGTTGGCGAAGGGCACGCAGGTCACCGTCGTGGTCCGCTACAGCGGGATGCCGTCGACGAAGAGCGCGTACGGCTTCAGCACCTGGCACCGTACGCCCGACGGGGCGGTCGCGGCGGATGAGCCCGAGTCCGCCTGGTGGTGGTACCCGAGCAACGACCACCCCCTGGACAAGGCGACCTACGACGTCTCGGTCGCCGTCCCCGACGGCACCCAGGTCATCTCCAACGGCCTGCTCCAGTCGTCGAGTTCACAGCGCGGCTGGACCCGCTACAACTGGCGGCAGAACAAGCCGCAGGCGACCTATCTGACCACGCTGGCTGTCGGGAAGTTCGACATCACGACGAGCACCTCCGAGGGTGGGGTGCCGGTCGTCAACGCCTACAGCAAGGACCTCGGCGACAACGACGGGGCGGCGCGGGCGAGCGTGGAGCGCACCGGGGAACTCGTCGACTGGCTCTCCGGCTACTTCGGGCCCTACCCCTTCAGTTCGGCCGGCGGGTACGTGCCGAACACGACGACCGGGTACGCGCTGGAGACGCAGACCCGCGTTTACTACAGCCCGAAGCAGTTCGCGAACGGCTCCAACACCTCCGTGGTCGTGCACGAGCTGGCGCACCAGTGGTACGGCGACGACGTCTCCCTCAAGGGCTGGAAGGACATCTGGCTCAACGAGGGCTTCGCCCGCTACGCGCAGTGGCTGTGGTCCGAGCACGAGGGTGAGGGCACGACGCAGGAACTCGCCGACTACGTGTACGCCTCGCATCCGGCCGACGACGCGTTCTGGACGGTGAAGCCGGGGGATCCGGGTCCCGACGACCAGTTCGACATCGCCGTCTACGACCGGGGGGCGCTGGCGGTCCAGGCGTTGCGGAACGCGGTCGGGGACGACGCGTTCTTCGCGATTCTCAAGGGGTGGCCGAAGGAGCACGCGTACGGGAACGCGTCGGTGGCCGACTTCGAGGGGTACGCGGAGAAGGTGTCGGGGAAGTCGCTGTCGGGGTTGTTCGACGCGTGGCTGTTCGAGCCGGTGAAGCCGGCGGCGCCTGCGCTCAGGGCCGCGGGCGTGCCCGTTCAGCCACGGTCCTGGAAGAAGATCGCGGCGACGAACGACGTGCACTGAGGGGGTGCCGGGTGCGGTGAGTGGGGGCCTGCGGGCCGTTTGTGGCTGGTCGCGCAGTTCCCCGCGCCCCTTACGGGGCCGTGTCCTCGCCGTAGTCGTACACGGTGACCGGGATTCGGCGGGTCACCAGCCGCTCGTTTATCAGCGGCTCGACGCGGGGCCACTTGCCGCCCGCCAGGCCGCAGCCTATGCGGGGCATGTGCACGGACGCGCCGAGTTCGATCGCCTCGTCGGCGAGCTTGGCCAGCGCCGTGTCTATCGCCTCGTACCGGACCGGTGCGCCCTTGCTGCCCGTCTTCGTCCCCCGTTGGCCGATCATGTTGGCGACCCAGATGTACCGCTCGACGCGGACCAGTTGCACCGCGCCCAGGCCGAAGTCGTTGGCGGCCCGGTCGCGGTGCCAGGTGCGGTACGCCTTCTCCGGCTCCGGCCAGCGGCGTGAGAGCGCCAGGACGAAGCCCTTCCCCCAACCCCCCAGGTCGTTGCAGACATGGGCGATCACCTTGACGCCCTTGCCCGACGGCGCGGTGGCGTCACCCCGGATGTAAGTGATCTCCGACATGACGCCACCGTAGGCGATGCCACTGACAATGGCGCTGAGCTGCTACTTCGTGAGCTGCGACAATTCCTTGTCGGCGGTCTGGAAGACCCTGCGACGGACCCCGAACCAGCCCGCCACCAGCAGTGCGGCGATGACCGGGATGAGCAGGAGGGTCTTGCGGCCGACCTCCGGGTCCTTCCACATCATGCCGAGGCAGACCAGCAGGAAGGCGATCGTGGCGATCTCGGTGACGGGGCTGAAGCGCAGGCGGAACGAGGGGCGGTCGAGCAGGCCGGCCTTCGCACGGCGGACGAAGATCAGGTGGCAGAGCATGATGATCACCCAGGTGCTGATGATGCCGAGGGAGGCGACGTTCAGCACGATCTCGAAGGCCTGGCTGGGCACCAGGTAGTTCAGGCCGACGCCGAGCACGCAGACCGCGCAGGTCAGCAGGATGCCGCCGTAGGGGACCTGGCTGCGGTTCATGCGGGCCGTGAACTTCGGGGCCGAGCCGGCCACCGCCATGGAGCGCAGGATGCGGCCGGTGGAGTACAGGCCGGAGTTGAGGGAGGACATCGCCGCGGTCAGGACCACCAGGTTCATGACGTCGCCGGCGCCCGAGACGCCGATCTTGGAGAGGACCGTCACGAAGGGGCTCTGGTCGGCCGAGTACACCGAGCCGGGCAGGAGCAGGGCCAGCAGGACGACCGAGCCGACGTAGAAGATGCCGACGCGCCACATGATCGAGTTCACGGCGCGCGGGACGACCTTCTCCGGCTCGGCGGTCTCGCCCGCCGCGACGCCGACCAGCTCCAGGGCCGCGTACGCGAAGATCACGCCCTGCATGACCAGGACGACCGGCATCAGGCCGTGCGGGAGGACACCGCCGTGGTCGCCGATGACGCTCAGGCCCGGGGTCCGGCCGTCGACCTTGTGCTGGGTGGCCAGCAGGAAGATGCCGATCAGCATGAAGCCGACCAGGGTCGCGACCTTGATGATCGCGAACCAGAACTCCATCTCGCCGAAGATCTTCACCGAGATGAGGTTCACCGCCAGGACCACGGCCAGGGCGATCAGCGCGAGCGTCCACTGCGGGATGCTGGTGAACATGCTCCAGTAGTGCGTGTACAGCGCGATGGCGGTGATGTCGGCGATTCCGGTCGTCGACCAGTTCAGGAAGTACATCCAGCCGGCGACGTAGGCGCCCTTCTCGCCGAGGAACTCACGCGCGTACGACACGAAGGATCCGGACGACGGCCGGTACAGGACCAGCTCGCCGAGGGCGCGGACGACGAAGAAGGCGAAGATTCCGCAGACCAGGTAGGCGAGGGCGAGCGCCGGACCCGCGTTGTGGAGGCGTCCGCCGGCGCCGAGGAAGAGGCCGGTGCCGATCGCGCCGCCGATGGCGATCATGTTGACGTGGCGGGCCTTGAGGTCCTTGCTGTAGCCGGCGTCGCCCGCGTCCGCGGGCGTCTGGGCCGCGTCGGTCCGGGTGGCTACGGCCTGTGCCGTGTCCACGGCGTTCTTGCTCACAGGTGGGTCCACTCTCTGGTGCGCCCGAGCGGGTCGCGCTCGGGTGTCCGGACGTAGTCGGTCCGCGCGCTCGGTGGTGGGCACAGACCAAGGTGCCACCTTCCCCCGGCCACCTGGGCGTATGCGATGGCGCACATCACAGAGCGGTGCTTCTCACAAGATTGCGATCATGACATTCGGATGAATATCTGCCGAACTGGTGATCGCGCGGCCCGCGCACCTTTCGGTGTCACAGTGCCGCTGTGACAGCGATACTGCTACGCATGACGACCGACACCGACGGCGAGTCCGAGCCGGCGCTCACGATCGACGAGCTGGCCGCCCGAGCCGGCACCACGGTCCGCACGGTCCGGTTCTACGGCACGAAGGGGCTGCTTCCGCCCCCGGTGATCGGTGCCCGCCGGGTGGGCCGGTACGGGCCCGAGCACCTGGCCCGGCTGGCGCTCATCGAGGAGCTTCAGCACCAGGGCATGACACTCGCGGCGATCGAGCGCTATGTGCACCGGTTGCCGCCCGGGCTGAGCCATCACGAGCTGGCCGTCCACCGGGCCGTGGTGGCCTCCTGGTCCCCGGACGCCGAGGAGACGGTGAGCGCCGGGGAGCTACGGCGGCGGGCCGGGCGCCGACTGGACGAGGGGGACGTCGAGCGGCTCGTCGCGATGGATGTCGTACGGCCCGACGGTGACGCCTACCGCATCGACCCGGGCCTGTTCCGGCTCGCCGTGCAGCTCCTGGACGTACCGCTGTCCGAGAAGGCGATCCTGGCCGCGCGCACGGTGCTGACCGAGCACTCGCGCGCGGCCGCCCACGCGCTGTCGCAGCTCTTCCGGGAGGAGGTGGCGGAGCGGACCGAGCAGGACGTGAAGTCCCTGTCCGCCCACATGCAGCCGCTGGTGGTGCAGGCGCTCCTGACGACGTTCCAGCGCTCGCTCAGGCAAGAGGTGCACCAGTGGCTCGCCGGCTCGGAGGAGGGCCCGCCCTCCTGAGGACGGCACCAGGCCGGACGCCCGGGGGGCGTCCGGCCTGGTGCCGTCGAGCGGGGCGGACCGGTCAGCGGGCGTCGGTGAAGGTCTCCCCCTTGTCCGCCTTCGCCACGAGCAGTGCGGGCGGCGTGAACCGCTCGCCGTAGGTCTCGGCGAGTTCGCGCGCGCGGGCCACGAAGCCCCGCAGGCCGCCGTCGTAACCGTTGATGTACTGGAGGACACCGCCGGTCCAGCCCGGGAAGCCGATGCCGAAGAGCGATCCGATGTTGGCGTCCGCGACCGAGGTCAGGACGCCCTCCTCCAGGAGGCGGACGGTGTCGAGGGCCTCCGAGAAGAGCATCCGCTCCTGCATGTCCCGGAACGGGATCTCACGGTCCGGCCGGGTGAAGTGCTCGCGCAGGCCCGGCCAGAGCCCGGCGCGCTTGCCGTCCTCGGCGTAGTCGTAGAAGCCGGCGCCGCCGCTGCGGCCGGGGCGGCCGAACTCGTCGACCATGCGGTCGATGACGGCCTCGGCGGGGTGCGCGGTCCAGGTGCCGCCGGCCTCCTCGACGGCCAGCTTCGACTCGCGGCGGATCTTCTGCGGCAGGGTGAGGGTCAGCTCGTCCATCAGGGAGAGCACCTTGGCCGGGTAGCCGGCCTGGGCCGCGGCCTGCTCGACGGAGGCGGGCTCGATGCCCTCGCCGACCATGGCGACGCCCTCGTTGATGAAGTGGCCGATCACCCGGGAGGTGAAGAAGCCGCGCGAGTCATTGACGACGATCGGCGTCTTGTTGATCTGCCGGACCAGGTCGAAGGCGCGCGCCAGGGCCTCGTCGCCGGTGCGCGCGCCCTTGATGATCTCGACGAGCGGCATCTTGTCGACGGGCGAGAAGAAGTGCAGGCCGATGAAGTCCTCCTGGCGCTCCACCCCCTCGGCGAGGGCGGTGATGGGGAGCGTGGAGGTGTTGGAGCAGAGCAGGGCGTCGGGCGCGACGACCGCCTCGATCTCCTGGAACACCTTGTGCTTGAGCGAGGTGTCCTCGAAGACCGCCTCGATGACCGCGTCGCAGCCGGCGAGGTCCTGCGGGTCCGCGGTGGGGGTGATCCGGGCCAGCAGCGCGTCCGCCTTCTCCTGGCTGGTACGGCCCTTGGCGACGGCCTTGGCGCACAGCTTCTCGGAGTAGGCCTTGCCCTTCTGCGCGGCCTCGGCGGAGACGTCCTTGAGGACGACGTCGATGCCCGCGCGGGCACAGGAGTAGGCGATGCCGGCGCCCATCATGCCCGCGCCGAGGACGGCCACCTTCGTGACCTTGCGGGGCTCCACGCCCTTCGGCCGGTTGGCACCGGAGTTGACGGCCTGGAGGTCGAAGAAGAACGCCTGGATCATGTTCTTCGAGATCTGCCCGGCGGCCAGCTCCACGAAGTAACGGGCCTCGATGACCTGGGCGTTGTCGAAGTCGACCTGGCTGCCCTCGACGGCGGCTGCGAGGATGCGGCGCGGCGCCGGATAGGGGGCGTTGCTGGTCTGCTTGCGCAGGCTCGCCGGGAAGGCGGGCAGGTTGGCCGCGAACTTCGGGTTGGCGGGCGTGCCGCCGGGGATCCGGTAGCCCGGCGTGTCCCAGGGCTGCCGGGACTCGGGGTTGGCGTCGATGAAGGCGCGGGCCTTGGCCAGCAGCTCCTCCGGCGTCTTTGCCACCTCGTGGATCAGGCCGTTCTCCTGGGCCCGGCGGGCGTTGTACTGGGTGCCCTGGAGGAGGACCTTCAGCAGCGCGTCGGCGATGCCGAGCAGGCGCACGGTACGGACGACTCCGCCGCCGCCCGGGAGCAGGCCGAGGGTGACCTCGGGGCAGCCGATCTTGGTACCGGGGGTGTCGAGGGCGACGCGGTGGTGGCAGGCCAGGGCGAGTTCGAAACCGCCGCCCAGGGCCGCGCCGTTGATCGCGGCGACGACCGGCTTGCCGAGGGTCTCGATACGCCGCAGGTTGCGCTTGATGGCGAGGCCGCCGTCGAAGAGGTCCTGGGCGGTCTCGGGGGTGACCCGGATGAGGTCGCGCAGGTCGCCGCCGGCGAAGAAGGTCTTCTTGGCGGAGGTGAAGACGATGCCCCGGATCGAGTCCTGCTCGGCCTCCAGGCGGTCGGCGACCGCGGCGAGGGACTCGACGAAGGCCGCGTTCATGGTGTTGGCGGACTGGTTGGGGTCGTCCAGGACCAGGGTGACGACGCCGGTGTCGTCCTGTTCCCAGCGGATGGTGGTGCTCTCGGTCATGTGAGGGTCTCCGTGAGGTCTCTTGGTTCCGCCGGGGTTTTCAGACGCGCTCGACGATCGTGGCGATGCCCATGCCGCCGCCCACACACAGGGTGGCGAGGCCGTAGCGCTTGTCCTGGCGCTCCAGTTCGTCGACGAGGGAGCCGAGGATCATCGCGCCGGTGGCGCCGAGCGGGTGGCCGAGCGCGATGGCGCCGCCGTTGACGTTGACCTTGTCCAGGGACAGGCCCATGTCCTTCACGAAGCGCAGCACGACCGCCGCGAACGCCTCGTTGATCTCGACCAGGTCGATGTCGTCGATGGTGAGGCCGGCCTTGGCGAGCGCCTTGCGGGTGGCGGGGGCCGGGCCGGTGAGCATGATGGTCGGCTCGGAGCCGGAGACGGCGGCCGCGATGATCCGGGCGCGCGGGGTGAGGCCGTAGCGCTCACCGATCTCCTTCGAGCCGATGGCGACCAGGGAGGCGCCGTCGACGATGCCGGAGGAGTTGCCTGCGTGGTGGACGTGGTCGATCTGCTCGACCCAGTGGTACTTCTGCAGCGCGACCGCGTCGAAGCCGCCCAGTTCGCCGATGTCGGCGAAGGAGGGCTTGAGCTTGGCGAGGGAGTCGGCGGTGGTGCCGGGGCGCAGGTGCTCGTCGTGGTCGAGGACGACCAGGCCCGCGCGGTCCTTGACGGGGACCACGGAACGCTCGAAACGGCCCTCCTTCACGGCCGTCGCCGCCCGCTCCTGGGAGAGCGCCGCGTACTCGTCGACGTCCCGCCGGGAGAAGCCCTCGATGGTGGCGATCAGGTCGGCGCCGATGCCCTGCGGCACGAAGTTGGTGGCCAGGTTGGTCATCGGGTCGTTGAACCAGGCGCCGCCGTCGGAGGCCATCGGCACCCGGGACATGGACTCGACGCCGCCCGCGAGGACGAGGTCCTCGAAGCCCGAACGGACCTTGGCGGCGGCCATGTTCACGGCTTCCAGGCCCGAAGCGCAGAAGCGGTTCTCCTGCACGCCGGCCACCGTGTCGGGCAGTCCGGCGGCGATCGCGGCGATCCGCGCGATGTCGGAGCCCTGGTCGCCGACCGGGCCGACGACACCGAGGACGATGTCGTCGATCGCGGCCGGGTCGAGGCCCGGGAAGCGGTCCTGGATCTCGTGGATCAGACCGACGACCAGGTCGATGGGCTTCGTGCCGTGCAGGGCGCCGTTCGCCTTGCCGCGGCCGCGCGGGGTGCGGATCGCGTCGTACACATACGCTTCGGTGCTCACTGACAAGCCTTTCAACGAGGGTTTGGGGCGGTGGGGGTCAGAGCCAGCTCTTGACGGTCTCGACCAGGCGGGCCGGGTCCGGGCCGACAGGGGTGATGTCGAGGGTGGTCACGCCCGCCTCGCGGAAGGCGGCGACGCGGTCACGGACGTAGCCCTCCGGGCCGCACAGGGATATGAGCTCGCAGAACTCGTCCGGTACGGCGGCCGCCGCGTCCCGGTGGCGGCCGGCCAGGTACAGCTCCTGGATGAGCCGGGCCTCCTTCTCGTAGCCGTAGGCGACGGCGAGGTCGTTGTAGAAGTTCTTGCCCGGTGCGCCCATGCCGCCCACGTAGAGGGCGATCCTGGGGCGGGCCAGGTCGCGCGCGGCGGCGGCGTCCTCGCCGATGGCGAGCAGGCCGCCGGCGACGATCCCCAGCGGTCCGAGGGCCGGGTCGCGGCGGGCGGCGCCCTCCGCCAGCGGGGTCCCCCAGACGTCCTGTGCCTTCTCGGGGATGAACAGGGTGGGCAGCCAGCCGTCGGCGATCTCGGCGGTCATCCGGACGTTGGCGGGGCCCAGGGAGGCGACGTAGAGCGGGACCTCGGCACGGACCGGCCTGGTGAGGATCTTCAGGGGCTTGCCGAGACCGCCGGGGCGGGGCATGTCGGTGATGCCGTGGTGGTCGATGGTCTCGCGGCGCAGGATCCGCCGGGTCAGTTCGATGGTCTCGCGGGTGCGCCCGAGGGGCTTGTCGTAGGCCTTGCCGTGCCAGCCCTCGACCACCTGCGGGCCGGAGGCGCCGAGCCCGATGACCGCCCGTCCGCCGGAGATCGCGTCGAGGCCGGCGGCCGTCTGGGCGATGAGGGCGGGGGTGCGGGAGTAGACGTTGAGGATCGCGGAGCCGATCTTCATCCGCTCGGTGCGGGCGGCCAGGTACCCCATGATGGTGGGCGAGTCGAAGCCGTAGGCCTCCGCGACCCAGACCGTGTCGAGGCCCGCCGACTCCAGCGCGGCCGCCCGGTCCGCCGCGGTGCGCGGGTCGCCCGCGTAGTCGAGGAAGGTCGAGAGCTCCATCAGGTGGTGTCCTTGTCGTCGTCGAGCAGGGCGGGCACGGCCCAGTCGCGGGCCACCTCGGTGGTGTCCCCGCCCGGCCGCGCGGGGGCGGTGCGCACGGCCGTGGGGGTCACGGAGAAGCGGGGGGCGGGGGCCGGCTGGGTGATGCCGCCGTGGTCGGTGAAGGTGCCGCGGGCCGCCAGGTGGGGGTGGTGCGGGGCCTCGCGCAGGGAGAGCACGGGGGCCACACAGGCGTCGGAGCCCTCGAAGACGGCCGTCCACTCGTCACGGGTACGGGCCTTGAAGCGGGCGGCGACGCGCTCGCGCAGCTCGCCCCAGCGGGTCCAGTCCTTACGGGCGTCGGCCAGGTCGTCCAGGCCGCCCAGCAGCCGGAGGAACTCGGCGTAGAACTGCGGCTCCAGGGCGCCGACCGCCATGTGTCCGCCGTCGGCGGTCTCGTAGGTGCCGTAGTACGGGCAGCCGCCGTCCAGCAGGTTGGCGCCGCGCCGGTCCTGCCAGCCGCCGGCGGCCACCATGCCGTGGATCATCGCGGCGAGGTGCGCGGTGCCGTCCACGATGGCGGCGTCCACGACCTGGCCGGAGCCGGTCGCGCGCGCGTGGTGCAGCGCGGCCAGGACGCCGACGACGAGGTAGAGGGAGCCGCCCGCGTAGTCGCCGAGCAGGTTGGCGGGGACCGCCGGGGGTTCGTCGGGGCGGCCGATCATGCCGAGGGCGCCGGTGAGGGCGATGTAGGCGATGTCGTGGCCCGCGCGGTGGGCCAGCGGCCCCTCCTGGCCCCAGCCGGTCATCCGGCCGTAGACCAGGCGGGGGTTGCGGGCGTGGCACTCTTCCGGGCCGACGCCGAGCCGTTCGGCGACTCCGGGCCGGTTGCCCTCGATCAGGACGTCGGCGCGCTCGGCGAGGTCGAGGACGCGGGCCGGTCCGTCCGGGGCCTTCAGGTCGACCAGCACCGAGCGCTTGTTGCGGTTGGTGACGTCGTAGGCGGGGTCGATGGCGAGCCCGGGGCCGCCGGGCCGGTCGACGCGGACCACGTCGGCGCCCAGGTCGGCGAGGAGCATGGCGGCGAACGGGCCCGGTCCGATGCCTGCCAGCTCGACCACGCGCACGCCGGAGAGCGGGCCGTGTCCTGGCGTCCCTGCCGTGGTCATGCCGCCCCCAGTCATGTGACACAACTGATGTAACACCGATGATGCTAAGAACACGTTCCACTGGGCACAAGGGTGGACGAGCAAGCGCTTAGTCAAGATACCCGGTGGGGGTGCGTCCGCACTTCTCACGCTAGCCTCAGCCACCGACAACGGCGCGGGTTGCACGACCGAGAGGTGTCATGAGCAGGCTGAAGACAACAGACCGTCCCTACGACATCGTGCTCTTCGGGGCCACCGGCTTCGTCGGCGAGCTCACCGCCGACTACCTCGCCGCCCACGCACCCCTGGGCCTGCGGTGGGCGGTCGCGGCCCGCGACGAGCGCAAGCTGGAGGCGCTGCGCGAGCGGCTGCCGGGCGGCACGGAGGTCGGGCTGCTGCGCGCCGACGTCGCCGAGCCCGCCACGATCCGCGCCCTCGCCGAGCACGCGCGCGTGGTGGCCACCACGGTCGGCCCGTACGGCCGTTACGGCGAGGACCTGGTCGCGGCCTGCGCGGACACCGGCGCGGACTATCTGGACCTGTGCGGGGAGCCCGAGTTCGTGGACCTGACGTACGTGCGGCACGACGCACGCGCGCAGGAGACCGGGGCCCGCCTGGTGCACGCCTGCGGCTTCGACTCGGTCCCGCACGACCTGGGCGCCTACTTCACGGTCCGCCAGCTGCCCGAGGGCGTGCCGCTGACCGTGGACGGCTTCGTGACCGCCGACGCGACCTTCTCGGGCGGCACCTTCGCCTCCGTCCTCGACCAGTTCGCGCGCCCCCGGCAGATGATCGCCGCCGCCCGGGACCGCGCCCGGTACGAGCCCCGGCTGATGAACCGCCGGGCGACCGCGCCCGCCGGCCCACCGCGGTTCGCCAAGGAGATAGGCGCCTGGGCGCTGCCGCTGCCCACCATCGACGCCCAGATCGTGCGCCGTTCGGCGAAGGCCCTGGACCGCTACGGCCCGGACTTCCGCTACCGGCACTACGCGGCCGTCAGACATCTTCCGGTGGCGCTCGGCGGGGTGGCGGCCGTGGGCGCGGTCGCCGCGGCCGCCCAGCTGCCGCCCGCCCGGCGCTGGCTGTCGGACCGGCTCAGGCCCGGGGAGGGGCCCAGCGCGGAGAAGCGGGCCCGCAGCTGGTTCACGGTCCGGTTCGTCGGCGAGGGCGGCGGACGGCGGGTCTTCACGGAGGTCTCGGGCGGCGATCCGGGCTACGGCGAGACGGCGAAGATGTTCGCCGAGGCCGCGCTCTCCCTCGCCTTCGACGACCTGCCGGCGACGGCCGGCCAGGTCACCACCGCGCAGGCGATGGGCGACGCGCTGACCGAGCGGCTGCGGGCGGCCGGGATCGGCTTCCGGGTGGCGGCGACCCGCTGAACCCCTAGGACTGCCACTGGATCACGGTGTAGAGCATCCCGGCCGCCCACCCGAACCCCATCACCACGGCGAGGACCAGGGCGGCCGTCACCGTGCGCCCGACGGGCTGGGCGGAGGCGGCAATGGACTCGGAGACATGCTGTGTGGTCATGCGGCAAGCCTGCCGCCGGACTGTAACGGCGGCATCCGTACTCGTACTCAGAATCGCTACTCAGGCCTGAGCTTCACGCAGCGCGCTCCGGCACAGGGCGTCCGCGCGGCGGGTGGTCTCCGGCAGCCGGTACTTGGGGGTGAGCGCGAGAGCGTGGGCGCAGGCGTTGTCCAGACTCACCCGGTGGCCCACTGACACGAACACGGGCTTGACGCCGTCCCGGGTGCGCAGCGCGCGGCCGACCTCCTCGGTGCCGGCGAGGAGCGGTGCGTGGCTGCCGCGCGGGGCGTCCGGGTCGTCGTACGCGAAGGTGAAGGGGTTCTTGGCGACGCCGACGGTGGGCAGGCCGGTGAGGACGCCGAGGTGGCTGGCGAGGCCGAAGCGGCGCGGGTGGGCGAGGCCGTAGCCGTCGCAGACGACCAGGCCCGGCGGGCAGGGCAGGGCGTCCAGGGCGGCCCGTACGGTGGGAATCTCGCGGAAGGCGAGCAGGCCGGGCACGTACGGGAAGGAGACCCGGCCGACGGCGGTGGCCTCGGCCACGGGCTCCAGGGTCGCCGCGTCCAGTACGACGGCCGCCGCCGCGACCAGGTCCCGTTCGTCGTCGTAGGCCACGTCTACACCCGTGACACGGACCGCGCCGGGCGCCGGTCCCGGCTCGTCGAGAACCACCCGCCCCCGCAGCTCGTCCTGCACGGCCAGGGCCGCTTCCTCGGTCGCGGGCCAGCCCGCGGGTACGCGTACGGTCGTCATGGTGGCCACGAGCGTACGGCGCGCCACGCGCGCGTGCGGCGACGGGTCGCATCAGGTCCGTCCTGCGGTCCGCAGGACCCGGCGCAGGACGCTGCCCACGCGCGCGTGCCGGCCGGCCGGCCGAAGCGGAATCCCGGCGTGCGGCCCGGCCCACTCGTGCGGGGCAGGTCAGCTCTTCTTGGCGTCCAGAGCGCGTTGCAGTTGTGCCTTGTTCATGTCCGAGCGGCCCTCGATGCCGCGCTGTTTGGCCTCTTCGTAGAGCTGGTCGTAGGTCGGGCCCGCGGCGCCGCTGTGCGAGCGCTTGCCGCCGCGCCTGCCGGAGGACATGTCCTGGAGGGACGTCCGGCTGGCGGTTTCGGACTCGCCGGAGCGGGCGCGTTCCTTGTTGACGGTCCGCGCGGCGATCTCCTCGGCCCGCTGTTCGCTCTCGCCCCGGTCGAGCGCGCTGTCCTTGATGTGCTCGTACTGACGTTCCCGCTTGGGGCTGGATCCGCGTGGCATGACCACTCCCTCCGTGTCCCTTCGTCGGTGTCGCCGCCACCGGGTACCCGCGCGTCAGCGCTCCAGACGTGCCACCCGGCCCTGCTCACCGGCGGCCCAGCAGCTCAGGTCCGGGGTGCAGTCGACGGTGTCGTACGAGCCGGTGTCGACGGTCCGCCAGGTGCGGCCGCCGTCGGTGGTCAGGTCGGTGCCGGTGGGGCCGACGGCGAGGGCGGTGGTGCGGCTGTGCGGGAGCCAGGCCGCGCCGGAGCGGTACGCGGGCGGCGGTGTCGCCGCGGGCTGCCAGGTGCGGCCGCCGTCGCGGGTGACCGCGGCCGCCCGCGGGGAGGGCTGGTCGGGCCGGTAGTCGTCGCCGACCGCGAGGCCGTGGGTGCGGTCGCGGAAGGCGAGGGCGAAGATGCCCTTGGCGGGATCGCCGGCCGGGACGGGCGTGTCGGTGGCGGTCCAGGTCAGTCCGCGGTCGGTGGAGTGCAGCACGCGCGCGTGCGTGCCGCCGCCGGTGGCCAGCCAGGCGTCCTTCGGTCCGGAGGCGACCAGGCACTGCCCACTGGCGGCGAAGCCGGCCTCGCCGTCCAGGGCGGCCGGCATCCCGGTGTTGGGCAGCACCCGCCAGGAGCGGCCGCCGTCGCCGGTGGCCAGGATGCGGAACCTCCCCTCCACCGGATCGCTCATGGCGAGGCCGTGGCGGTGGTCGAAGAAGGTCATGCAGTCGTAGAAGGCGGCGGGGTCGGTGTTGCGGAACGACTCGGTCCAGGTCGCCCCTCCGTCGTCGGTGCGGTAGACGCGGGACGCCTCCCCCTCGCCGATGGCCAGCACCACCGCGCGGCGCGCGTCGAACGCCTCGACGTCCCGGAACTGGAGATCGCCCGCGCCCGGCGGAGAGACGTTCCGCCAGGTCGTCCCGCCGTCGGTGGTGCGCAGTACGGTGCCGGCCGTTCCGGCCAGCCACGCGGTGTGGCGGTCGACGGCGGCCAGACCGCGGAACCGCACGTCCGGTGTGCCGGTGTCCTTGAGCACCCAGTGCGGTGCCGGTGTCGCCGCCCGCGCGGAACCCGCGGTCAGCGCGGCCAGCGCCGCCGCGCACGCCACCCCCACCGCCACCGTTCGGCTCGTACGTCCCGTCCGTCCTGACCGCCGCGTGCTCCTTAAGCGCCTCATGGCGCGCGAAGTTAGCCCACTGACCCGGTGCCGTCCAGAGGGCCCGGCCGTCCCGTGGGCCAGGTAAGCCCCGGGTGTGAATGAACCCGGTGACAGAGGTCACTCGCACTTCGCGTGCACGGATCGGCCACTTCCGTCGTCTCTTCCAGTGCCAGGTCTTATACGCCCGGAAATTCGTCCAGCCGTCACTAGGGAGCAAGGCCTTGTCCACTGTCATCGAGCAGCCCGTGGAGGCCCGACTGGTCGCCGCGTCCCCCCGCATGCCGAGCATTCCCGCCAGCCTCGGTTACGACAGCGAGGACCCCTTCGCCGTCCGTATGACGTTCCCGGCCCCGGCCACCCTGGAGGGCGTGGACGTCTGCTGGACGTTCTCCCGCGAGCTGCTCGCGGCCGGCCTGCACGCCCCTGAGGGCGCGGGGGACGTCCGGGTGCGACCGTACGGCTACGACCGGACCGTCCTGGAGTTCCACGCCCCCGAGGGCACCGCCGTCATCCATGTGCGCACGGGCGAGATCGAGCGGTTCCTGGAGGCGACCGGTGACCTGGTGCCCACCGGCCTCGAACACCTCCGGCTGGACCTCGACCACGACCTGGCCGAACTGATGCGGGACGCCTGCTGAGCCACCCGGTGGCGTCGGCCGGCCGCCGGACGGGGTCGCGATCAATTGCGTTGACACCCCGGGTGGGGCCCTTCTAACTTGTACAACGGTTCTGTTGCCGTCGATAGGAGAAGGACGTTGCTCGTCTGAGGACTCGAGACACCGCGTCACACCCGCGAGGTGTGTCCGTGGCGTTCGACCTCGGCGTGCGAGCCGTCCTCCGGCACAGGCATCTCTCCCCTGGCCCCTCGGCTGCTGTCCCGCGGTGTCTCGACACGCGTCTGTCCCCGACACCGCAAGCAACCGCGAGGCGCCCATGTCTGCATCTGTCACCTGCACCTCCCTGTCCTTCTCCTGGCCCGACGGCTCCTGCGTCCTCGGCGGCCTGGACGTCGCCGTAGGTCCCGGCCGGACCGGTCTCGTCGGCGTCAACGGATCAGGGAAATCCACGCTTCTCAAGCTCATCGCCGGTGAGCTCACCCCGTCCGACGGCACCGTGAAGGTGGCCGGCGACGTCGGTTACCTCCCGCAGAACGTCACCCTGGACACCGCGCTGCGCGTCGAGGAGGCGCTCGGCATCGCCACCCGGCGGGCCGCGCTGCACGCCATCGAGGCGGGCGACGCGTCCGAGGCGCACTTCGAGACGCTCGGCGACGACTGGGACGTCGAGGAACGCGCCCTGGTCACCCTCGGCGAGCTCGGACTCGGCCACATCGGACTCGACCGGACCGTCGGCGAGGTCTCCGGCGGCGAGTCGGTGCTGCTGCGGCTGGCCGCGCTGCTCCTGGACCGGCCGGACGTACTGCTGCTCGACGAGCCCACCAACAACCTCGACGTGTACGCCCGCAAGCGGCTGTACGCGGCCGTCGCGTCCTGGCCGGGCCTGCTGATCGTGGTCAGCCACGACCGTGAACTCCTCGACCTGGTCGACCAGATCGCCGACCTGCGCGCGGGGGAGGTCACCTGGTACGGCGGCAACTTCTCGGCGTACGAGGAGGCGCTCGCCGTAGAACAGGATGCGGCCGAGCGCATGGTGCGGGTCGCCGAGGCCGATGTCCGCAAGCAGAAACGCGAACTGTCCGACGCCCAGGTCAAACTGGCCCGCCGCAAGCGGTACGGGCAGAAGATGTTCGAGCAGAAACGCGAGCCGAAGATCGTCATGGGGGCCCGCAAGCGGGCCGCTCAGGAGTCCGCGGGCAAGCACCGCATCATGCACGAGGAACGGCTCAGCGAGGCGAAGGAGCGGCTGGACGAGGCGGTGGAAGCGGTACGGGACGACGACGAGATCCGCGTCGAACTGCCGTACACGGCCGTACCGCCGGGCCGGAACGTGCTGACACTGGAGAATCTGGAGCTCGCGCACGGCTCGCGGGTGAAGGGGATCCTCGATCTGCGCGGGCCCGAGCGGATCGCGCTGATCGGGCGCAACGGCGCGGGCAAGACGACGCTGCTGCGCACGATCGCCGGGGAGCTTGAGCCGGTCGCGGGCGAGGCGCACGCGCATGTGCCGCTTCGTTTCCTGCCGCAGCGGCTGGACGTGCTCGACGGGGAGCTGACCGTGGCCGAGAACGTGGCCAGGTTCGCGCCGGGCGCCACCAACAACCGGATCCGGGCCCGGCTGGCCCGCTTCCTGTTCCGGGGCGCCCGCGCCGACCAGCGGGCGGCCACGCTCTCCGGCGGCGAACGCTTCCGGGCGGCGCTGGCCGCGCTGCTCCTGGCCGAGCCCGCCCCACAGCTGCTGATGCTCGACGAGCCGACGAACAACCTCGACATGGCGAGCGTGCGGCAGCTCACCACGGCCCTGGAGTCGTACCAGGGGGCTCTGATCGTGGCCAGTCACGATCTTCCCTTCCTGGAGTCGATCGGGATCACCCGCTGGCTGCTGATGGCGGACGGGGAGCTGACGGGCACCGCGCCGGAGGAGGTGGCGCGTCTCAGGAGGGGCACAGCCTGACAACGAGGGTTTTGTCGACACGGACCCGCGCTGCATGATGGCGGTCCGGCACCCCCACAATGGGCGCCGGACCCGACCGCCGACCCCGGAGACCCGTCGTGCCCAGCAAGAAGGCCCTCATCCGCCGTCCCAGCCCGCGCCTCGCCGAAGGTCTGGTGACGCACATCGAGCGGGAGAAGGTCGACGTCGAGCTCGCCCAGGATCAATGGGAGGCGTACGCGGAGGCGTTGCGCACGCACGGCTGGGAGACCGTCGAGGTCGACCCGGAGGACGACTGCCCGGACTCGGTCTTCGTCGAGGACACGGTCGTCATGTACAAGAACGTGGCGCTGATCACCCGGCCCGGCGCGGAGTCCCGGCGCGCTGAGACCGCCGGGGTCGAGGAGGCGGTGGCCCGCCTCGGCTGCTCGGTGAACTGGATCTGGGAGCCGGGCACGCTGGAGGGCGGAGACGTCCTCAAGGTCGGCGACACCCTCTACGTCGGCCGGGGCGGGCGGACCAACGCGGCCGGGGTGCAGCAGTTGCGGGCGGTGTTCGAGCCGCTGGGCGCGCGTGTCGTCGCCGTACCGGTGAGCAAGGTGCTGCATCTGAAGTCGGCGGTGACCGCGCTTCCCGACGGAACGATTCTGGGGCACATCCCGAACGTGGACCGGCCCTCGCTGTTCCCGGGTTTCCTGGCGGTGCCCGAGGAGGCCGGCGCCCATGTGGTGCTGCTGGGCGGCGGCAAACTGCTGATGTCGGAGAGCGCCCCGAAGACGACGGAACTGCTGACCGACCTCGGCCACGACGTGGTCACGGTGGACATCTCCGAGTTCGAGAAGCTCGAGGGGTGTGTGACGTGCCTCTCGGTGCGACTGCGGGAGCTGTACGTCTGACCGGGTGATCGAGTCACCCCTCCAGCCCTGGGACCTGCGGGTCCCCGGGTGGTTTGGCATGTCCCGATTCGCCCTGGGCACGCGCCTGATCAGCAGTCTTTACGGCGCGCTTAACCTACGGCTTCGTAACCTACGGGTTCGTAGCCTACGATCACGTAGGTTTCCCGGCACCGCTCGCCGGTCCTCTCCCGTTCACTCGCTCTTGTTCGGCGTCCCCCTGGAGTTCTCGTGACGATCACTTCTCCCCATCTCGGCAGCTCGACCGCCTGGACCGACGCGCGGCTGCTGTACGCCCTGGAGGAAGTGGTCGAGAAGGAGCTGAACCGCCATCTGAAGGTCGCCAAGGACTGGATGCCGCACGAGTACGTGCCGTGGTCGGACGCCCGTAACTTCCCCGGATTCTTCGAGGACGGCGAGCCCTGGGGCAAGGAGCAGTCCAAGGTCACCGAGATCGGCCGGATCGCCCTG
Source organism: Streptomyces sp. NPDC001220 (assembly GCF_053597895.1). NCBI lineage: Bacteria > Bacillati > Actinomycetota > Actinomycetes > Kitasatosporales > Streptomycetaceae > Streptomyces > Streptomyces sp. NPDC001220. Next base: position 48,313 of record NZ_JBSFJE010000004.1, on the reverse strand, counting down.
GTGGTGAACCTGCTCACCGAGGACAACCTGCCCAGCTACCACCACGAGATCGCCTCGCTGTTCGGCCGGGACGGCGCCTGGGGCACCTGGGTGCACCGCTGGACCGCCGAGGAGGGCCGGCACGGCATCGTGATGCGCGACTACCTGCTCGCCTCCCGCGCGGTCGACCCGGACAAGCTGGAGGCTTTCCGGATGTCGCACATGAGCGAGGGCTTCGAGTCGGACAACAGCCACTCGATGCTGCACTCGGTCGCCTACGTGGCCTTCCAGGAGCTCGCGACCCGCATCTCGCACCGCAACACCGGCCACCAGTCCGGCGACCCGGTCTGCGACCGCATGCTGGCCCGGATCGCGACCGACGAGAACCTGCACATGGTCTTCTACCGCAACCTGCTCAAGGCGGCCTTCGACATCGCCCCGGACCTGACCATGCAGGCGGTGCGGGACGTCGTGGTCAACTTCCGGATGCCCGGCCACGGCATCCCCGGCTTCGAGCGGGCCGCCGCCCAGATGGCCATCGGCGAGGTCTACAACCTGCGCATCCACCACGACGACGTGATCCAGCCGGTGCTGCGCCATCTGAAGGTGCTGGAGATCGACGGCCTCGGCCCGGAGGGTCTGCGGGCGCAGGAGGAACTCGGCCTGTTCATGGGCGGGCTGGACGCGGAGGCCATGAAGTTCGACGAGAAGCTGGCCGCGCGCAAGGCGCGGATGGCGGCGCGCGCCGGGGCGTGAACCCACGACGGAGGGGCGCGCGGATTTCCCGGTGCGCCCTGCCGGTGGCCTGCGGCATCATGCGCGCATGCCTGCTGACATCACCTCCCGCCGGACGGTCGGCTTCCTGCTGGACCTGATCGGCTCCGGGGACGCCGACCGGATACGCGCGCGTGTCGGGCTGCCCCGGCCGGCGCCGGAGGACCTCCGGGAGGCCCGGCGGCGGCTCCCGTCGGGGCTGCCGGCGCTGCCTTCCTCGGTGCTGCTGTGGATGCTCCAGGAGGACGACCCCGAGCTCAACGCCGTCGTCTGGCGCCTCCTCACGGACCGGGACACCGCGCTGCGGCGGGCCGTCCTCAACGGGGTGCCGTTCGGCCCGGGCCGCCCTCTCACGGTGGAGGTCGCCCCGATCCTGCGCGACAACTACGAGCCGCCGCCGGTCCCGGACCGGGTCGCCCGCCTCGGACTGGTCCCGGCCCTGCGCGAGTCGACCTCCATGGCCGCCGCGCGGGAGGCCACCTCCATGGTGTACCGGCCCGAGCACTGGCAGACGGTCGCGGCGGCGGACCGCGAGAACCCCCTTCCCGGCTACGTCCGGTGGGCCCTGGCCGTACGCCCGGACTGCCCGCCGCCGCTGCGCGCCCAGTTCGGCGCGCATCGCAAGTTCGACTTCCGCGTCCGGCAGGCCGGGATCACGACGGGCCCCGCCGAGTACGCCGTGGGCCATGGCCCCGCGCTGGACGCGCTCAAGGTGCTCTCCCTCGGACACGTGATGTTCCCGCGCCGGATCGCCGAGGCCGAGGACGCGCTGCGCCCGCTCGTCCGCGACCACCTGGGCGACCACGAGGAGGCCTGGGCGGTCCTGGCCCAGCTGCTCGGCACCTTCCACGGCACGACCGAGGAACTGATCGTGACCGCCGGGGCCATCGCCTAGGACAGGCCCTGCGCCGCCGCCCGCTCCCTGTACCGGTCGGGGTAGCGTTCGGTGAACTTCACCGCCCAGACCAGCAGGGCGACGGGGACGACCCAGTTGAACCAGTCGCTCTGCCCGGGCAGTCGGATGGCGAGCCAGGTGGACAGGGCCATCAGCGTGAAGACCACGCCCCAGGCCGCGGTCAGCACCATGTTGACGTGGGTGAAGACGGGCGAGCCCCAGTACTCGCGCGGCACCGAGTGGCGGGCGTACTGCGCGGTGAAGGGGTCGGCCAGCAGGGAGCCGAGCGCCACGACGGCCACCACCGCGCTGGAGATGACCTGGGCGTACGTCTCCAGCCAGATCAGCTCGTGGCGGTCCAGGGCGAGGGCGAGGACGCAGAGCACCGCGAAGAACACGATGGCGACCATGTCCAGCAGGAAGAACCGGCCCCGGAGCATGTCCTTGCCGGACAGCACGACCGCGGCGACCAGTGCCGCCAGCGCCGCGTACTCCCAGGTGCTGGGGCTCGCGACGACGCCGAAGATGATCCACGGGGCGAAGGAGAGGAAGACGCTCCCGGTACCGGCGGGCTTCGCGGCCCGGGTCCGGACGGCCGGCCGCTGTTCCGTGTGTCCCATGGGAGCTCCTCCCATCGCCACCTGGCTCTCCTACCAGCGTGCCGCGCGGGCGGGCCGTCCGCATGCTCTCCGGTGTGCGCCGCCGGCCCGGGGCGGTGTGCGCGCCGGCCCGGGGTCCCTGGCGTACGACGCACGGTCCGGGCCCGCGGCGGCCGGGGCGCTTCACGGCGGCGGAGGGCGCGCATCTGCATGGTGAGCCGCTGGGCCGCGCCGTCTTCGGACAGCGCTCTTCGAACGGCGGGCCGTCGACCGGCTGGACGCCGTTCCAGGGGGGCGGGGCGGCCGGATTCGAACCGGCGTGTTCTGGTTCTGGAGACCGGTGCGCCTGCCTCTGCGCTACGGCCCCGCCTTGCGGCCGATCGTAATGCCTTGGCCCGATGTCGGTGGCGGCTGGTACCAATGGAGCATCGGGGGGAACTGCGCGGCGGGGGGCTGCACATGACGTACGGGGAGCGGGGGCGGCCACGCCCGCCGGTGGTCGATCTGGCCGACCGCAGGGCACTCGAGGCCTACCGGCCGGCGGATCCGGAGACGGTCGCACGGGCGCGGCGGCTCAAGGAGGCCGCCCTGCTGGACTTCGGGCTGACCGAGTCGGCGGTGGCGTCGTGGCTGTACTCGAAGTGCTCGCACCAGATCCCGACGACGGCGATCGGCACGGCGGCCGTGGTCGCCTCCGGCGACGGCACCTGCCTGCTGCTCTACAACCCTGACTTCTTCGTCGGACTCGGCCTGGACGGCGTGAAGTTCGTGCTGTTCCACGAGGCCCGGCACCTGGTGCACCGTCACCTGCTGGCCGACCCGGAGCTGCGTGAGGATCCGGTGTTCACGCTCGCCGCCGAGGTCGCCGTCAACCATGTGGCCCTGGTGCGCCTCGGCCGCGACGAACTGCCGCTGCTGGACGGCCGTCCGACGGGGGTCGATCCGCGCACGGTGTACGAGGCCTACCGGGTGGACCTGACGGCCCACGGCCTGGAGCCGCTGGTGTACGAGCGGTTCGTCGAGACCGACATGCGGATCTACGGCGAGCTGAAACGGATGTGCGAGCCGCCGGTGCCGCCGCCGCTGTGCCCGCATCTGGTGGCCGGTCTGGTCCCCGCCGACCAGGAGACCGTCGACGCGGTGACCTCGTCCGCGCTGCTCAACGCGCTGCTGGCGGCCCGGCGCGGCCACGCGGGCGCGGAGCGCGAACTGCTCGACCTCATGAACCGTACGGAGGAGGGGTCGGCGCGGGCCGCGAAGCTCTGGGGGAACCTGGGCGCGGGCATGCTGCGCGGCGAGACCGGCCGCACCCGGACCGTCGACTGGTGGCAGCGCTGGCTGGTCGACGTCCTGGGCTCCCGGCTGCGCGACGGCGAGCGGCTGGTGTACCCGAAGAAGCGCGGCGCCCTGCTCGCCGCCCTCGGCCAGGACCCGGTGCTCGCCCGGCGCGGCCCGGTCCGCGACAAGGTGCTCGTCATCGCCTACGACACCTCGGGCTCGATGCCCCACCAGGTGATCGACTGGCTCACCCGGCTCGTCGGCCGGATCGACGGGGTGGCGGCGCACTGGCTTTCCTTCGACGCCGTGGTGATGCCGTTCGCACCCGGCGAGCGCGTCTACGGCGGTGGCGGCACCAGCTTCCAGGTGGTCGCCGACTATGTGGAGGGCCGCACCGAAGTGGCGGGCCGGCGCTGCGAGGTGACCCCGGACGCGGTGGTCGTGCTGACCGACGGATACGCGCCGCCGGTCACCCCGGCCGAGCCGGAGAAGTGGATCTGGCTGATCACGGAGGGCGGCGACGACTGGCCCGAGAGGCACACACCCGCGATGGACTGCCATCGCGTCACCACGGGATCGCGGTAGATGAGCACACGGACGAAGACCACGGAGAAGCAACGGACCACGGAGCCGTCCCGGCTGGAGACCTTCATCGACGCGATGATCGACATGCGGCAGACCGGGCAGATCTTCGGCGAGCACGGCATCGGCAAGACGGCGACGTTCTTCTCGCACCTCGCCCGCGCCCACCCGGACACCACGCTGGTGTATGTGCCGGCGGCGAATCTGACCCCGGACGATCTGCTGGTCAACGCACCGGTCCGGGACCCGCACACGGGCGAACTGGTCCTGCGCCAGCTGGTGATGAGCCAGCTCAGGCCGGGCCGGCCGTTCGTGCTGCTCATCGACGACTCGCTGCAGGCGGGCGCCACGATCCAGTCGCAGCTGATGCAGATCGCCTGCGACTGGTCGCTGGGCGAGCACGATCTGCGTGCCCTGGGCTGTGTCGGTGTGTTCCTCACCGACAACGAGTCGCTGACGGAGACCTCGGCCCGCCGTGGTGACCTGGCGCTCCTCGACCGCATGGTGACGCTGCGGATCACGGCGAACGACACCTCGTGGCGGCGGCATCTCGCGGCCGGGTACCGGCCGTGGGACCTGCGTCCGGTGTTCTCCCTGTGGGCGTCGCTCTCCCCCGCACTGCGCGAGCTGCTCTCCCCGCGCACCCTCGACCATGTGCTGGCCAACGCGCGCGAGGGCTTCCCGCTGCGCTGGGGCCTGCCCCTGGTCGACGGCGAGCGGCTGCGGCTGGCCGAGCCCGGCCCGGACGGCCGCCCCGGGCAGAACCGGACGGCCGAGATCCTCGACCGGATCGCCGCGAGCGTGGGCGTGGCCAACCCGGCGACGATCGCGGACCCGGTACGGCAGGTGGTGCGGGCCGCGCTGCGCAACCGCTGGACGGTGCTGCTCCAGGGGCCGCCGGGCTGCGGCAAGACGGAGCTGGTGCGGGAGACCGTGCGCGAGGGGCTCGGCCGGGACGCCCTGTACTTCTCGCTGCCGGTGACGAACGTCGAGGACCTGTGCGCGCCCGTCCCTTCCCCGGACGGCACGCTGGACAACCTCCTGGCCGCGCCGTTCACGGGTCCGGAGCCCAAGGCGATCGTCTGGGACGAGTACAACCGGCCCAAGGACAAGGCCGCGTTCGCCAAGCTGATGGAGGTCACCCAGGAGTGGTCGCTGGCCGGGCGGCGGATCGAGAACCTGCGCGCGCAGATAGCCGTGCAGAACCCGCCGTACCACCTGGGCCGCAAGCTCCTCGTGGCACGGAACAACATCGCCCAGGCGACCCGTTTCACCGCCTCGCTCATGGTCGAGCCCGAGGACATCCCGGCCAACGAGTGGCTGCTCGCGCGCTACGGCCGGGACGCCGAGACGGTCCTGGAGTGGTGGAAGCACGACATCGACGACGAGGGGCGGGCCTGGATCACCAAGCGGACGCTGGAGCGGCTGATCAAGCTGCACCGGCGGGGGCTGCCGCTGGAGATGGGCACGGTCTACCTCGGCGACGGCGAGTACGCGCCGGTGCCGCTGACGGCCCTGGTCGACCGTTTCCGGGGGCGCCCGGTCACCGGCCTGCGCGAGCTGGCCCGGGACGTCGAGGCCTGGGAGGCCCGGCTGCGGCGGGCCGCCGGGCTCTCCGACGAGGGCGGCGACGACAGCGACGTGGTCCACCAGATCCTCGCCAACGCGGAGCTGTCCCAGCTGAAGCGGGACCGGGCGGTGGTGGTGCGGCTGGTGGCCCTGCTCCCGGCGAAGCTGCGCGCGACCTACCTGGTGGGTGCGTCGGAGCGGCAGCAGCGGTACTGGATGGAGGTGTTCCGGCTGATGCGCGGGAGCTGAGGGTCAGCCCTCCTGCGGTGCCGTGCGGTGCACACTGCGTACGGCGGCCACGTCGGCCGGGACCGTCGGGGCCGGGAGGTGGGCGCTGAGGTCGTCCAGCCGGCGTTTGACGCTGACCGCGATGCCGGCGCCGAGGCGGTAGCGGGTGGCCGTGCCGGCGTGGGCCGCGTGGTCGAGGAGGCAGTGGGCTTCGCGGCTGCGCATGCCGGTGTGGGTCAGCACGAGGTGGGCGAGGCGGTGCCCGGCGCCGGCGAGGGCGTGCCCGATGGTGTCGGCCGCGGCCAGGTCCAGCCGGTTGTCCCGCGCCGCGAGCACGGCGGCCGCACGGACCCGCCCGAGGTCGAGCAGGGTGACCCCGGCCGAGGCGGCCGCCGTCACCAGACGGGCGGCGGCCGAGGGACCGATGCCGTTGCTGGCGACGGAGAGGCGGGCCAGGCGCCCGTACGGGGCCCGGTCCAGGGCGTCGGCCAGCAGCAGCGCACCCGCGTCGCCCAACCGGGCCGCGGACACGTACAGTTCGTCGACCGCGCCGTCGGCGACGACGGCGGCCAGCGCCCGGGCACCGGCCTCGCCCAGCGGGTTGCCGCCGGCGAAGAGCCGCTCGATCCGGCGGCCGCCGTCCGCGGCCACCAGCAGCGCGTCGGCCAGCACCGCCGCGCCGGCCGGGTCGAGTCCGGTCTGGACGAGGTCGAGGGTGCGCAGGGAGCGGGCGGACTCGACGAGTTCGGCGGCGGCCCGTCCGCCGCCGCTGCCCAGCGGGTTCCGCTTCAGCCAGACGCCGGTGACGACCTGGGGCGAGGCGCGCAGCTGGTCGGCGATCCGGCAGGCGCCGCCCGCCGTGATGCCGTTGCAGCCGAGGTAGAGCGTCTCGACCTCGGCACCGGATCCGGCGACCGCGGCGGCGCCCTCGTCGCCGAGCGCGTCGGTGCCGAGCAGCAGATGCCGTACCGGGGTGGGGCCTTCGGCCAGGGCCTCGGCGATCAGGGCGGCGCCCGTCGCGCCGACGCCCTGCTTGCACAGGTCGAGACGGCCGTCCGGCAGCACGGTGCCGGCCGTGAAGTCCAGCCGCTCCCCGGCCGGGCGTCCGGCCCGCAACCAGTGCAGCAGCGGGGCGAGTTCGGCGGCCGGGCGCGGCACGACGTGCGGCACCCCGGCGAACGTCGGCTCCTCGCTCACCACGCCGCCTCCCGGTAGTCCTTCAGGAACACCCCGGACACCGGGTCGCCGGCCTCGCCGCGCACGATCGGGTCGTAGACGCGGGCCGCCCCGTCGACGATGTCGAGCGGGGTGCGGAAGCCCGCGCCCGCCATCCGGGCCTTCTTGGGGGCCGGGTTCTCGTCGGTGATCCAGCCGGTGTCCACCGCGCACATGTGGACGCCCCGCTCGGCGAGTCCGGCGGCGCTGGTGCGGGTGAGCATGTTGAGGGCGGCCTTGGCCATGTTGGTGTGCGGATGGCCCGCCATCTTGTTGCGGACGGCGAACCGGCCCTCGACCGCGGTCACGTTGACCACGTACCGGCGCGGGTTGGGCGAGGCCAGCAGCAGTGGCAGCAGCCGGTCGCAGAGCAGGGCCGGGGCAAGGGCGTTGACCAGCTGGGTCTCCAGGACCTCGGCCGGGTCCAGGTCGCCGAGCCGGGCCGACCAGGAGTTCTCCGGCGAGGGGTCGGGCAGCAACCCGGCCTCGTCGGCCTCCCGGAGGGCGACGGGCAGGGAAGCGGCTCCCTTCGCCTGCATCCGAAGCGGTGTGAACCCTGGGGCCGGTCGGGCGCCCGGCGGCAGCGCCGCGCGTTCGCCGGAGGCCAGCAGGGCGTAGGACTCGGGTGGTCTGCGCACGGTCTGGGCCGCGTTGTTGACGAGGATGTCCAGCGGCTCGCCCTCCCGCCGCAACTCCTCGCACAGGCCGAGCACCTGACGGGGATCGCGCAGGTCGACCGCGAGCACGGCCAGCCGGTCCCGCCATTTCGCGCTGCCCGGGGCCGCTTCGAACCGGCGCACGGTGTCGTGCGGGAAGCGGGAGGTGACCAGGACTTCGGCGCCGTCGCGCAGCATCATCAGCGCCAGCTGGAAGCCGATCTTCACCCGGCCTCCGGTGAGCAGCACCCGGCGGCCGCTCAGGTCGGTGCTCAGGGCGCGGCGGGCGGTGTTGTCGGCGGCGCAGTCGGGGCAGAGCCGGTGGTAGAAGGTGTCGACCTGTCGGTAGGGCGACTTGCAGACGTAGCAGGTGCGTGGCCTGCGGAAGACACCCCCGGCACCGGACACGGCCAGCGGCGCGTCCTCACGGCGGTCCAGGGCGCCGGTCGCGGTCGCGGCCATCACCGCGGCGTCCGCGGAGGACAGTTCGGTGCCGCGGGTCCTGCGGCGGCGCAGCCGTCCGTCGCGGGCGAAGGAGGCGGCGACCTGCTCGGCGCGCAGCCGCACCGGGTCGTCGACGGGCAGTGCCCGCAGCTTCCCCACCACGTCGTGGAAAGCGGCCAGTTCCGCCTCGGTGATCGCCTCGCTCATCCGTCCCGCCGCCCCGTGTCCGTCGTACCGCGGTCCCGGCCGGATTCGAACCGGCGTATCCACCTTGAGAGGGTGGCGAGTCTGCCTCTGCTCTACAGGACCTCGTCACGCGGTCCGGACGACCGGATTCGAACCGGCGTGTTCGCCTGGGCAAGGCGGTGCGTCTGCCTCTGCGCTACGTCCGGCCGCGTCCCGGGATCGTAACCGGGCGCGGCGAGGGACCGTACACATTTTCCGCGGCGGCCGTGGTCCGGCTCTTCCGGGGTGGTCATGGTCGGGCATTTTCCGGGGCGTCCGGCCGTGGGTCGGCTCTTCCGAAGCGGTCGCGGGTCGGGTCTTCCAGGGCGGTCGCGGGTCGGCTTTTCCAGGGCGGTCGTGGGTCGGCTTTTCCAGGGCGGTCGTGGGTCAGCGGGAGGCGCGCCGGAGTTCCAGTCGCTCCTTCTCGGACAGGCCGCCCCAGACGCCGAAGCGTTCGTCGTTGTCCAGCGCGTACTCCAGGCAGGCCGAACGCATCTCGCACATACCGCAGATGCGCTTCGCCTCGCGTACCGAGCTGCCGGGCTCGGGGAAGAAGAAGTCCGCCCCGGTCTGCGCGCACAGCGCCTGCGCGTGCCAGACCGGGACGGGCGTGCGGGGTGGGATGGTGGTGTCGAAGTGCATGGCCAGGATCGTGCCGTGCGCGGAAAAACGTTCGATCAACGCCCGCTCAACGAGGGCGCGACGGACCACAGCAGCCTCGATGATGCGCGACGGCGCCACGCCTGCGCACGGCGGCGCGCGCAACGGAATCAAAACCCGGCGAGTGCGTCAAGTGACCCACGGTAACCGGATGCCGGTGGGCGCGCTCCGGCAGCGATTGTCAGTGGGCGGTGGAAGACTCGGCTCTGCAATGCACGGGACCCTTCCGAGGAGGGCGAAGATGCTCACCACCCAGTTCGTCAACGGCGCTCCCAACTGGATCGACCTCGGCACCCCCGAGATCGACGGCGCCGTCTCCTTCTACAACGGGCTCTTCGGCTGGCAGTTCCAGTCGGCGGGTCCGGACGCCGGCGGTTACGGATTCTTCCAACTGGACGGCAGGACCGTCGCCGGCGGTATGCAGACCAGTCCCGAACAGGGCCCGCCGAGCTGGACCGTGTACTTCCAGAGCGAGGACGCGCAGGCCACCGCCAAGACCGCCGAGCAGGCGCACGGCAGCGTGCTCGCCCAGCCGATGGACGTGATGGGCCGGGGCCACCTGGCGATCCTCGCCGACCAGGCGGGGGTGCCCTTCGGCATCTGGCAGCCCGGACTGACCAAGGGCGTGGAGATGGCGGGCGATCCGGGTTCGCTGTGCTGGGTCGAGCTGTACACCCCGGACATCGCGGCGGCCGCCGCCTTCTACTACAAGGTGCTCGGTCTGGAGACCTCCGGAGTGCCGTTCCCCGGCGGCACCTACACCTGTGTCAACCCGGCGAACGGCGACGACACTTCCATGTTCGGCGGGGTGGTCCCGCTGGCCGAGGACCCTGCCGAGGCCCAGATCGGCGCGTACTGGCTGCCGTACTTCGAGGTCGAGGACCCGGACGCGGTGGTGGAGAAGGCGCAGCAGACCGGTGGCAAGGTGCGGATGCCGGCGACCACGCTGGAGGGTGTGGGCCGGATGGCCAAGCTGGCCGACCCGTACGGCGCCCGGTTCGCGGTGATCAAGGGCGAGCAGCAGGGCTGAGGCGGAGACCGCCTATGCGGTGGCACGCCGTACCAGTGTCGTGGGCAGTATGACGCTGGTCGGCGCGCCCGTCGCCGCATTCCCCCGGGTCAGGGAGGCCAGCAGGAGCCGGGCCATCAACCGGCCCATTTCCTCGATGTCCTGACGGACCGTGGTCAGTGACTGCTCGGTCTGTTCGGTGACGGGCAGCACGTCGTCGAAGCCGATCACGGCCACGTCCTCGGGCACCCGGTGGCCGCGCTCGCGCAGGACTCGCAGGGCGCCGAGTGCGGTGAGGTCGTTGGCCGCGAACACGGCGTCGACATCCGGGCAGCGGTCGAGGAGTTCACCCATGGCGCGCTCGCCGCCGGACGGGGTGAAGTCGCTGGGCACGACCAGCCGCGGATCGGCCTCCCCCATGGCGTTCATGACGTCCCGGTAGCCCTGGAGGCGGTCGGCGGCCGACGTCTGGTCCAGGGGCCCGGTGATGTGGGCGATCCGGGTCCGGCCGAGGCCGGCGAGATGGCGTACGGCGTCCTGGGCGCCGCCCCGGTTGTCGCAGTCGACGTACACGGCGCTGTCGGTGCCGTCGCTCCAGCCGGGCCGGCCGCCGAACACGGTGGGGACGCCGGCACCCTCGATCAGCCCGGGCAGCGGGTCGTCGAGGTGGAGCGAGAAGACGAGCGCGCCGTCGACATGGCCGCCGGCGAGATAGCGGGCCACCCGTGCGTGGTCGTCCCGCCCCTCGGTGAGCAGCAGCACGAGCTGGTTGTCGTGGGCGGTCAACTCCTTGCTGATGCCGCGCAGCTGGAGAGCGAAGAAGGGGTCGGTGAAGATCCGGGTCTCGGGTTCGGCGATGACGACGGCGATCGCGTCGTGCCGTTTGGTGACCAGGCTGCGGGCCGCCTGGTTGGGGACGTAACCGAGTTCCTCGACCGCTTTCCGGACCCGCTCGACGAGGGGTTCGCGCACCCCGTCCCCGCCGTTGACCACCCGTGACACGGTGGCCCGGGACACCCCGGCCCGCGCGGCCACCGCCTCCAGTGTGGGGCGCGACACTGCCTCGGACACCTCGGCCCTCCTCATCGGCGGCTGACGATCAGCATAGCCCCGGCCGGGCGGGCGGACGGGAGTGCCGCCGGGGCGTGACAGCCCGCCGGGGCACCGGGATCCGAACCCAAGTGCCTTCGTCAGGAGGACTGTTCGGGCCGCGCGCGGCTCGGCTGGACGCGTTTGGGCTCGCCCGGCATCTTCGGGTACTCGGGCGGATACGGCAGGTCGCCGAGACCGTGCTCGTGTTCGTCGCGGCGGGCGAGTTCGAGGAGCGCGTCCAGGGAGTAGGCGTGGTCGTCCATGTCGGCGTGCACATCGCCGACTTCGGCGAAGCGGTCCGGCATCGTGACGAGGTCGAAGTCGCCCGGCCGCACGTCGTCGACCTCCTCCCAGCGCAGGGGTGCGGAGACCGGGGCGTTCGGACGGGGCCGCAGGGAGTAGGCGGAGGCGATGGTGCGGTCCCGGGCGGTCTGGTTGTAGTCGACGAAGATGCGTTCGCCGCGCTCCTCCTTCCACCACTTGATCGTCACCTGCTCGGGCATCCGGCGCTCCAGCTCACGGCCCAGGGCGATCGCCGCGCGCCGTACCTGGGTGAAGGTCCAGCGGGGTTCGATGGGCACGAAGACATGCAGCCCCCGGCCGCCGGAGGTCTTGGGCCAGCCCCGCAGCCCGCCGAACTCGTCGAGGACGGCCCGCAGTTCGTGGGCGGCGCGGACGGCGTCGGCGAAGTCGGTGCCGGGCTGCGGATCGAGGTCGACGCGCAGTTCGTCGGGGCTGTCCACGTCGGCGCGGCGCACCGGCCAGGGGTGGAAGGTGAGGGTGCCGTACTGGGCGGCCCACACCACGGCGGCCTCCTCCGTGGGGCACATCTCGTCGGCGGTGCGGCCGCTGGGGAAGGTGATGTGGGCGGTGGGGATCCAGTCGGGCATGCCCTTGGGCGCGCGCTTCTGGTAGAACCACTCGCCCTCGACGCCGTCGGGGTAGCGCTGGAGAGTGGTGGGGCGGTCGCGCAGGGCGCGCAGGATGCCGGGGGCCACGGCCGCGTAGTAGCGGGCGACGTCCAGCTTGGTGAAACCGCGCTCCGGGAAGAACACCTTGCCGGGGCTGGACAGCCGTACGGTCCGGCCGGCCACCTCCAGTTCCACCGCATCACCCATGCGGCCACGGTAGGCGCACCACCCGCCCCGCGCATATCGGCCGGGCCCGCCCCGCACACTTCGGTCGGCACCGATCCGCACGGATCGGTTCGGTCGGCACCGATCCGCACGGATCGGCCGGAACCGGGGCAGGCGCATCCGCCGGGTCCGGGCAGGCACATCGGCTAGGCCCGGGGCACGGACCAGGTGACGGCGGGCCTGCGCCGGACGTCGTAGACGATCCGGTCGGGACGGCTGCCCTTGCCCATGCCGAACGTGATCTTCCCGCGCAGACAGCTGCCCGGTCGCACGGTGGCCGCCGAGACGGGATAGGTCGGGGCCGGTACGCCGTACCCGCTGAGCCCGAGCGGCTTGACCTCGGTGCCGTCCTTGAGCCGGAGGGTCCACGGGGACTGCGCGACGATGACGTTGGTGCTGTCGGCGTCGGCGCACGTCTTCACCTCCAGCACGGCCCACTCGGGGTCGGGGAAGTCGGCGAGGCTGGTGGGAAGGTGCACGCCCTTGACGGGCTGGGTGTAACTGACGGCGGTCGTGGTGGCGCTGATGTAACTGCCGTCGCCGTCGATGTCCTTCCAGTGCCGGCCGGAGCCGAGCGTGAGGGCCTTGGTGGCGGCCGACGCGCGGGGCGCCGCGGCGCCGGCCGGGTCGGCGCCGCCGCCGGTGCAGGCCGTCGCGGTCGCGGCCAGCAGCAGGACAGCGGTGACGGCCGTGCGGATACGCATGAATGTTCCCCCGTGGAGCGTGTGTACCGAATGAGCATCATGCTGCCTGTGCGGGCGTTGTGCGGACACCGTGTCCAGGTTGTGATCAACAAGTGCCGTTCCCGGGCGTGCACGTGACGAGCGGAGCCCGGGGTCCGCTCGTAGAGTCGTGGGCATGGATCTGCCGGTGATGCCACCCGTGAAGCCGATGCTCGCCAAGTCGGTGGCGTCGATCCCGCCGGACATGCAGTACGAGGCGAAGTGGGACGGCTTTCGCGCGATCGTGTTCCGCGACGGCGCCGAGGTGGAGCTCGGCAGCCGTACCGGGAAGCCGTTGACCAGGTACTTTCCCGAGCTGGTGGCGGCACTGACGGAGCGGGTGCCCGAGCGGTGCGTGCTGGACGGCGAGATCGTGATCGCACGGGAGGGCCGGCTGGACTTCGACGCGCTGACCGAGCGGATCCATCCGGCGGACTCCCGGGTGCGCACCCTGGCGGAGCGGACGCCCGCCTCCTTCGTCGCCTTCGACCTGCTGGCGCTCGCCGACGAGTCCCTGCTGGACGTTCCGCTGACCGACCGCCGCGCCCTGCTCACCACGGCGCTGGCCGGAGTCACCCCGCCCGTGCACCTGGCGCCGGCGACGACCGATGTGGACGTGGCCCGGCAGTGGTTCGAGCAGTACGAGGGCGCCGGCCTCGACGGGATCATCGCCAAGCCGCCCACCCTGCGCTATCTCCAGGACGAGCGTGCCATGTTCAAGGTGAAGCACGAGCGGACCGCCGACGTCGTGGTGGCGGGCTACCGCCTGCACAAGAGCGGCCCGGTGGTCGGCTCGCTGCTGCTGGGCCTGTACGACGACCGGGGCGCCCTCCAGCATGTGGGCGTCTCGGCCGCGTTCCCGATGAAGCGGCGGGCCGAGCTGATCGAGGAACTGGCGCCGCTGCGCATGGACGACGCCTCCGGGCACCCCTGGGCGGCCTGGGCGGAGGAGGCCGCCCACGAGTCGGCCCGGCTGCCCGGCGCGCCGAGCCGCTGGTCGGGCAAGAAGGACCTGTCCTGGGTGCCGCTGCGGCCCGAGCGGGTGGCCGAGGTGGCGTACGACCACATGGAGAACGGCGCCCGGTTCCGCCACACGGCCCGCTTCCGCCGCTGGCGCCCGGACCGCACACCGGACAGCTGCACCTACGCCCAGCTGGAGGAACCGGTGCGGTACGACCTCTCGGAGATCCTGGGGTCGTAGTCCGAACGCCCCTGCCCGGGCGGGTCACCCGGCGGTGCGTGATCGGTTTCGACCGGGTATGGCCACCGGTGAGCCGATGAGCACACAATCAAGGGGACGAACGGGGTGGCAACGGTGGGCATGCGACACATAGCGCCGACGCGCCGGACCGCGCTGACGGCCGCACTGGCCGCGGCCGTGCTCACGGCCTCCCTCACGGCCGGCTGCACCCGGCACGGCACCTCGGACGACGGCCGGGCGCCGCACGGCAGCCAGGCTCCGGACGGGCAGCACACCGCCGGCACCGGCTCCGTACTGGCCGTGAAGATCGACAACGTCGCCGCGGCCCGTCCGCAGACCGGACTGGACTCGGCGGACGTGGTGTACGCGGAGCAGGTGGAGGGCGGCCTCAGCCGGCTGATGGCGGTGGACGCCACCAAGCTCCCCGAGGTCATCGGCCCGGTGCGCAGCGCTCGCGAGTCCGATCTGGAACTGCTGCGCCAGTTCGACCGGCCGACGCTCGCCTTCTCCGGTGCCCAGCGCAAGCTGCTCCCGCTCATCGACCGGGCACCGCTGCGGCCGAAGACCCCCGAAGCGGCGTCCGACGCCTACTACCGGGGCAGCGACAAGCCGGCCCCGCACAACCTGTATCTGCGCCCGCCGAAACTGATGGCCGGCGGCGCACCCGGCAGGGCGGCGCTCACCACCGGCTTCCGCTACGGCCCGGCCCCGGCCGGCGGCACGGCCACCGCCACCCGCACCGTGCGGTATCCGGCGGCCCGCTTCACCTTCACCTGGTCCGCCGGCGAGAAGCGCTGGCTGGTTTCGATGGACGGCACCCCGGCCCGGACCACGGCCGGGAAACGGGTGGCGGCCGCGACGGTCGTGGTGCAACACGTGCGGGTACGCACGTCCACGTTTCACGACGTGCTCGGCAACTACACGCCGTTCACCGAGACGGTGGGGACGGGGAAGGCCGAAGTGCTGCGGGACGGGCGTTCGTTCGAGACCACCTGGACCCGGCGGGAGGCCGGCGACGGTACGACGTTCACCGGGGCGGACGGCGGTCCGGTGGACTTCGCCGAGGGGCAGGTCTGGGTGGTGTTCGCGAAGTCCTAGGCCTGCGGGACGAGCGGCTCCGCGGGATTGCGCAGCCCCTCCGCCGCGTCCGAGACCCGGCGGATCAGATCGAAGAACTGGGTCTGCTCCTCGGCCGAGAGCGGGGCCAGGAACACCTGGTTCATCCGGGCGGTGCGCACGGTGAGCTTGCGGTGGGTGCGCACTCCGTCGTCGGTGAGGCGCAGCAGAGAGCGGCGGCCGTCATGGGGGTCGCGCACCTTGTCGACCAGCCCGCGCCGCCCGAGCCGGCTGATGACCTCGGCGATGGTCGACCGGTCCAGGCCCACCCGCTCCCCCACCGTGCGCTGGTCCAGCCCCGGCTCGGCGACGAGCGTGTTCAGGACGGCGAACTGCGGCGAGGTGATCTCCTCCGAGACCATCGTGTTCCACAGCAGGTAGTGAGCCTGCTGAAGCCGCCGGGCCAGGTGCCCGGGGTGGGTGGTGAGGTCCACCGCGGCCATATGTGCCCCCAAGTTCAGAATTGGTTGGTGCACTGAACGATACTCGCAGTCACCGCATCCTGTCTGTACACCCGTCTGCCATTGCCCGAGGCCTTGACGGGCGGCGATGCCAGTGGCAGCGTGAATGAGGTCTTGCTGAAATACTCAGTGCCCTGACTAATTCCTTGATCAAGATGGGCTTCACGGATGGACGAGGTGGTCGCCACCGCCGGGGGAGGCGGTGGCCGATGGATCGATACAGCCCCGCGCCCCTGAAGACAGGGCGCTTCACTCAAGGACTTCTCATGACTCTCACCCAAGCCGACATCGACGTCGAGATCGCCGCCGAACACTCCGCCTACGAGAAGCGGGTGGCCGAAGGCGGTCCCGTCGAGCATCACCCCCGCCGGGACTACGCCCCCTACCGGTCCTCCGTTCTCCGGCATCCGAAACAACCCCTGGTCGCCATCGACACCAGCAGGGATCCGGAGCTGGTGGAGCTGCACTCCCCCGCGTTCGGGGAGCGGGACATCACCGGGATGGACAGTGATCTGACCCGCCAGCACACCGGCGAGCCCGTCGGTGAGCGGATCACCGTCTCCGGGCGGCTGCTGGACCGGGACGGCCGGCCGGTCCGGGGCCAGCTGATCGAGATCTGGCAGGCCAACTCGGCGGGGCGCTACGCCCACCAGCGCGAGCAGCACGATGCCCCGCTCGACCCGAACTTCACGGGTGTCGGGCGTACGATCACCGACGCCGACGGCGGCTACCGCTTCACCACCGTCCAGCCTGGCCCCTACCCCTGGCGCAACCACCTCAACGCGTGGCGTCCGGCCCACATCCACTTCTCGATGTTCGGCACGGCGTTCACCCAGCGGCTCGTCACGCAGATGTACTTTCCGAGCGACCCGCTGTTCCCGTACGACCCGATCATCCAGTCGGTGACGGACGACGCGGCCCGGCAGCGCCTGGTCGCGACCTACGACCACAGCCTGTCCGTGCCGGAGTTCTCGATGGGCTACCACTGGGACATCGTGCTGGACGGCCCGCACGCCACCTGGCTCGAAGAAGGGCGCTGAGCTGCCATGACGAAGACCGACACAAGTAGCCCGGAGCAGGTGCCGCCCACCCCGTCGCACACGGTCGGACCGTTCTACGGCTACGCGCTGCCGTTCCGCGGCGGCGAGGAGATCGCACCCCTCGGCCACCCGGACACGATCACGGTCCACGGATACATCCTCGACGGCGAGGGCAACCCGCTGCCCGACGCGTTCGTGGAGCTGTGGGGTGCGGACCCCGAAGGGAACGTCTCCACCACCGACGGTTCGCTTCGCCGCGACCCGGCGTCCGGTGACCACCTCGGCCGCAACGGCGTGGAGTTCACCGGCTGGGGGCGGATGCAGACGGACGCCGGCGGGCACTGGTACGCGCGGACGCTGCGGCCGGGTGCCCGCGGCGACAGCGCGCCCTACCTCAGCGTGTGCGTCTTCGCCCGCGGGCTGCTGATGCACCTGTTCACCCGGATCTATCTGCCGGGCGACGACACCGCGCTCGGCGCCGACCCGCTGCTCACCCGGGTGGGCGAGCGACGGGACACGCTGATCGCGGGCGACGAGGGCCGGGGGACCTACCGTTTCGACATCCGCCTTCAGGGCGAGGGCGAGACGGTCTTCCTGGAGTTCCGGTGACGACAGCGGGTCACGGCGGCGACGTCGGGCTGCTCGGTCCCGGGTGGGCCGAGTCCGCCGCCGCGTCCGCCACCGGAGACGCCGCCTGGCTGCGGGCGCTCCTCGACGCGGAGGCGGCCCTCACCCGCGCCCAGGCCGCCCTGGGGCTGGCCCCGGCCGAGGCCGCGGCGGCCGTGACGGAGGCGGCCGGCGCCGACCGCTTCGACGTCGGCTCGCTCGCGGAGCGCGCCCGTGCCGGCGGCAACCCGGTCATCCCGCTGGTCGCCGATCTGACGAAGGCGGTCGGCACGGAGTACGGGCCCTATGTGCACCGGGGCGCCACCAGCCAGGACATCATGGACACGGCGACGATGCTGATCGCCGCCCGTACCCTGGACCTGGTCCTCGCCGACCTCGGGCGTATCGAGCAGGCGCTGGCCCGGACGGCCGCCGAGCACCGTGACACGCCGATGCCGGGCCGTACGCTCACGCAGCACGCCGTACCGACGACCTTCGGGCTGAAGGCGGCCGGCTGGCGTTCGCTGGTCCTGGACGCCCGGGACCGCGTGGTGCGGGTCCGGGAGTCACTGCCCGTGCAACTCGGCGGCGCGGCGGGCACGTTGGCGGCCTTCGGAGCATACGGCGCGGAAGCCGTCGAAGAGCTGCCCGCGGCGTACGCTCATGAACTCCGGCTCGCCGTGCCGCTGTTGCCGTGGCACACGCTGCGTACGCCGGTCGCCGATCTCGCCGGGTGTCTCGCCGTCACGGCCGGCGCGCTGGGCAAGCTCGCCGTGGATGTGCTGACGCTGTCCCGTACCGAGATCGGCGAGCTCTCGGAGGGCAGCGGGGGTGGTTCGTCGGCGATGCCGCACAAGGCGAACCCCGTGCGGTCCACGCTCGTCACGGCCGCCGCCCGGCGGGCCCCGCAGCTCGCGGCCGTCCTGTACGGCTCCCTGGTCGCGGAGGACGAGCGGCCGGCCGGTGCCTGGCACGCCGAGTGGGAGCCGTTGCGGGATCTGCTGCGCGCGGTCGGGGGCGCGGCCCGGGACACCGCGGAGCTGACGGAGGGGCTGCGCGTGCACCCGGGGGCGATGCGCCGGAACCTGGATCTCACCCGTGGGCTGATCGTCTCCGAGCGGCTGTCCGCCGCGCTGGCCCCCGTGCTCGGCCGGGCGCGCGCGAAGGAGCTGCTCACCGAACTCGCCCGCCGTACCCACGCCGAGCAGCGCCCGCTGCGTGAACTCCTCGCCGAGGAGCCCGGACTGAAGGACATCGACCTCGACGACCTGACCGACCCGGCCCGCTACACCGGCTCCGCCGGCGCCCTCACCGACCGTGCACTGGAGCGACGTTGACCGAGAACCTCCTCAACCACCGTGCCGAAGGCCCCGATTCCGCTCCCCCGCTGCTGCTCGGACCGTCGCTCGGCACCTCGTACGCGCTGTGGGACGCGGTGGCGCCCGAACTGTCCACCGGCCACCGGGTGGTGCGCTGGGACCTGCCGGGGCACGGCGGTTCGGCACCCGGTCTGGTCAAGGCGGGAGCGACCGTCGGTGACCTCGCGGGCCTGGTGCTCACGCTCGCCGACTCGCTCGGCATCGAGCGGTTCGCGTATGCCGGGGTGTCGCTGGGCGGCGCGGTCGGCCTGCACCTGGCCGTCCACCACCCGGACCGGCTGGAGAGCCTCGCCGTGATCTGCTCCTCCGCCCACTTCAACGGGTCCGGGCCCTGGGAGGAACGGGCCGAGCGGGTCCGCCGGGAGGGCGTGGAGTGGCTCGCGGAGAACGCGGGCAGCCGCTGGTTCACGCCCGGCTTCACCGTGCCGCGCCTCGTCGAGGACCAGCGGACGGTGGACCCGGAGGCGTACGCCGCCTGCTGCGACGCGCTGGCCGCCTTCGACCTGCGGGACCGGCTCGGCGAGATCGCCGTACGCACCCTGCTGATCGCGGGCCGTCGGGATCCGGCGACCCCGCCGCCGCATCTGCGGGAGATCGCGGACGCGGTTGCGGCATCCACGCTGGTCGAGCTGCCGGGCGCCTCGCACCTGGCGCCCGCGCAGTGTCCCGAGGCCGTCCTCACCGCGCTCCGCTCGCACCTCGGCGGTGGCGCCAAGCGGGGCATGGCGGTGCGCCGGGAGGTGCTGGGCGACGCCCACGTCGACCGGGCGCAGGCCCGCCAGACGCCGTTCACGGCCCGCTTCCAGGACTTCATCTCGCGCTACGCCTGGGGCGAGATCTGGACCGACCCGACCCTCTCCCGGCGCGAACGCAGCATGATCACCCTCACCGCGCTGGTCGCGCACGGCCACTACGACGAGCTGGCCATGCATGTGCGGGCCGCCCGGCGCAACGGGCTCACCCCGGAGGAGATCGGCGCGGTGCTGCTGCAGACGGCCGTGTACTGCGGGGTCCCGGCGGCGAACTCGGCGTTCGCGGCGGCCCAGCGGGTGCTGGCGGAGGAGCCGGCGGAGGAGGACGAAGGGTGACCCTGGCAGTCGTAGCCCCAGCAGTATCAAGCAACCGGCGGTGGCGCGTGCCTACGCTGGCAGCATGTCCACCATTCTGATCACCGGTGCCACCTCCGGGCTCGGCCGGTACGTCGCCTTCGAGCTGGTCCGCTCCGGCCATGTCGTCCTCGCGCACGGCCGGGATCCGGGCCGTACCGACGCACTGGTCCGGGAGCTGCGCACCGAGGGCGACGCGGAGGGCTTCGTCGCGGACCTGGCCTCGCTGGCACAGGTCCGCGAGCTGGGCGCGCGGGTCGCCGAGGCGCGTCCCGACCTGGACGTGCTGATCAACAACGCGGGCGTCGGCGCCGGTACGCCCGGCGCCGGGCGCGAGCTGAGCGCCGACGGCCACGAACTGCGGCTGGCCGTCAACTACCTGGCCCCGGTGGCCCTGACCCACGCCCTGCTGCCGGTCCTGCGCGCCCGCACCCCGGCCCGGATCGTCAACGTGGGCTCGGCAGGCCAGGAGCCCCTGGACTTCGACGACCCCGAGTTCACCCGCGGCTACCAGGGCTTCGCGGCCTATTGCCGGGCCAAGTTCGCCCTGGCGGCGCACACCTTCACCCTGGCGGAGGAGCTGGCGGGCACGGGGGTCTCGGTGAACGTCCTGCACCCCGCGACTTTCATGGACACGGCGATGGTGCGGGAGGGCGGGGTGGCGCCGTGGAACACGGTGGCGGACGGCGCGCCGGGCGTCCTCGCCCTGGCAACGGGGGACTTGGGGACGGGGGGTTACTTCGACGGCACGAATCCCGACAGGGCGCACGCGGGGGCGTACGACAGGGATGTACAGAAACGTCTCTCAGCAGTCACCGATCAACTCCTGTCCCTGTAGCACCCCTTCTTTTGGCGGCGCGGGGCCGTATCGACTTGCGGCTACCGCCGGGCGGGCACGACAAGCCCCCACGCGCCCGCAGCCCGCGACGCACCGGTCAACGCAACCCCCTTCCCGTACCGAGAACCTCCCGCGCCTGAGCGACCAACCCGTCCGCCCCGCACAACCTGGCCAGCGCCAGCCCCCGGTTCAGCTCGGCCACCGACCGCGCGGCGATCCCGTACTCCACCCGCGCCGCCGCGTGCTCGTACTGGCAGGGCGACGCCTCCAGATAGGCGACCGCCTGCGAGGCGAGCCGCACCTGCCGCTGCCCGGTCTCCAGCGCGGCAGCGCACCTCAGGGCCTCACCGATCGCCGTGTCCGTGCCGAACCGCTCGGCCTGCCGCCGTGCGTCCGCCGTCAGTTGTGCCGCCCGCGCCGGGTCCTCGCCCGCGAGGGCCCGGGCGAGGTCGAGCGCCCAGGGCACCACCACCGGATTGAAGTGACCGCGTGCGGCGGCCGCCTTCTCGGCGGCCTCCAGTTCGTTGACGGCCTCCTTCGTCCGGCCGACGGCCAGCAGCAGCCGGCCGCGCACGGACCGCGGGTCCGGCATCACGATCGTGGAGGGGTACGGCGGTGCGAAACCGTACTGCTCGGCCGTCTCCCAGGCCTGCTGGACATGGCCGCGGGCGAGCAGCGTGTCGACCAGGTTGCAGGTGGCGGTCCAGTACAGCGGGAGTCTGCGGCCGACCCGCTCGGCGATCCGCAAGGACTCCCGCAGGGATATCTCCGCGTCCCGGAGCCGGCCGCGCCTGCGGTGGGCGAGGCCCACGTAGGCGTGGGCGAGGGCGAGATGGCCGCCGCTCCAGCCGGCGGACTCGTAGGCGCGCAGGGCCTCGTTGTAGAGGCTCTCCGCGCGGTCGAGGCGGTCGGTGTAGACGTAGGCGTTGGCGAGCATCAGCAGCAGCTCGATGCCCCACTCGGTGTCGGTCCAGCCGAGTCCGGGAGCGAGCCGGCCGTTGACGAGGGCGCGGTCGCACAGCTCCACGACCTCTTCGGCGCTCTCCCCCTGGATGAGGAGGTCGAAGCCGCGCAGCATCAGCAGGGCACGTTCGGAGTTGTCCCGGCCGGTGCAGGTGTCGGCGAGCTCGCCGAGGCGTTCGGAGCGGCGCGGGGAGACCGCCTCGCCGGCGATGCCCTCCCACATGAACTGGACGGCCTGGAGCCGGAGTCTGGCGGGGCCCTCCTCGTGCCGGGCGGCCTCCGCCTCGACCGTGCGGACGGCCTCCTCCAGCTGGTCGTTGTGGAGGAGGGCCTGGGAGAGGCGGAAGACGGCGTCGACGCGTTCGGCGCCGCCGAGGCCGGGCATGCCGAGCGCGCTCCGCAGATGGCCGATGGTGACCGCGGGCTTGGTGAGCAGGGTGGCGCAGCCCAGTTCGTAGAGCACGCGCGCGTGGACCTCGGGTACGGGCGGTTCCAGCAGGGCGCGTTCGAGGCAGCGGCGCGCCGCGTCCGGGGCGCCGACGGCGAGGTGTTCCTTGGCCGCGTCCCGCAGCTGCTGGACGAGTTCCTCGTCGTCGTCCGGATGCACCTTCAGCAGATGGCGGGAGGCCTCGGCGATGCCCCGGCCGTCGTCGATGACGATCTGGGCGGCGATGCCGTGCATGGCGGTGCACATCGCCGGCGGGATGGAGTTGTAGACGGCGCTGGCGATCAGCGGATGGACGAACTCCAGGTCGCCGGCGTGGGAGCGGGAGCCGGCCGGGTCGGGTGCGGTGAGGATACGGGCGCTGCGCAGCAGTTCGGCGCAGCGCCCGGCGTCCTCCACGGTCATGGTGGCGAGCTGGGCGACCAGGTCGACGGAGATGCCGGTGCCGAGGATGGCGGCGGCCCAGGCGAACCGGGTGGCGTCGATGCCGAGGCCTTCGAGGCGGGTGACGAGTCCGCCACCGCGGGCCGACCGGTTGAGCGCGCGCAGTTCGCCGGCCCGGGCCTCGACGGGTTCGACCTCGCTGTCCTGGACCTTGGCGAGGAGCTCGACGGTCTCGTAGGGGTTGCCGCCGGTGACGGCCCAGACCTCGCGGCAGAACGGGGCGTCGGCGTGTGCGCCGAGGGTGGCGAGGGTCAGTCCGGCGGTGGCGTCCGGGGTGAGGGCGCTGAGGTTGTGCACGGGGTTCACGGCCGCGGCGGCCACGATGTCGAGGTAGCGGGCGCTGTCGCCGCTGACCTCGCCGGGGCGGCGGGCGACCAGGACGAGCACGGGCAGGTCGTCGAGGCGCTCCGCGAAGGCGGCGAGCCAGGCCAGGGTCTCCTGGTCGGCCCAGTGCGCGTCGTCGATCAGCAGCACCAGCGGCCAGTCGCGTTTGGCCAGCCGGCGGACGGCGGCGACCAGGCCGTCGCAGACGCCCTGCGGGTCTGCCTGGCGCTCGCCCGGGTCGGTGATGCCGAGGGCGGGGCCGGCGATGTCGTACCAGTCGCCGAGGTACTCCCGGGCCTCGTCGGGGTGCAGGGAGACCAGGGCCGGCTGGAGCAGCTGCCGTACCACGTTGAAGGGAACGCTGCGCAGGGTCTCGCCGCCGCGGGTGGACCAGACGGTGCAGCCGCGGCGCTGGGCGATCCGGCGGGTCTCGGCCAGCAGCGCGGTCTTGCCGAGTCCGGCCTCGCCGCGCAGGACCAGCAGGTTCCCGGAGCTGGACCGGTCGGCGCAGAGGAGGTCGAGCGCCTCGGTGATGGCGGTGATCTCCGCGTCGCGCTCCCAGAGGGGAGCAGAGGAGCCCTCCAGGGGTAGTTCCTCCGTCATCCCGTTGCCTCCCCAAGTCGCCCGAACGACGTACAGACCACGAGCGTAGCCGTCCTGTTGGCTGTCCGGAGGCGGGTCCGGGCAGCTGTTGCCGTGACGGGTGACAGCGGGTGCGGCGGGACGACGCGTGACGGCCCCGACCTGCCGCTGTCGAGCGAACGGACCGTCAACAGGCGTGGAAATGAAGCTGAGTTTCGAAGATCGGGCAGTTCGGGAACGGAATCGTCCGCTGCGGGCGCTGGCGGCGGGCTCGGTGGGCAACTTCATCGAGTGGTACGAGTTCGGTGTCTACGGCTATTTCGCGACCGTTGTCGCCGAGCGGTTCTTCACCCCGATGGGCGGCAGCGCGGCCGAGGGGCTGGTGCGCACCTATGCCTCGTTCGGGCTGGCGTTCTTCTTCCGACCGCTGGGCGCGGCCCTGTTCGGCAGGCTGGCCGACCGGCTCGGCCGGCGGCCGGTGCTGATTCTCGTGGTCGCGCTGATGACGGGTGCCACGGCGCTCATCGGCCTGCTGCCGACGTATGCGCAGGCCGGTGCGCTCGCGCCCTGGCTGCTGACGCTCCTGAGGGCCGTTCAGGGACTGTCCGCTGGAGGGGAGTTCGGTGGCGCGGTGGCGATGCTGACGGAGTTCGCGCCGCCGGGGCGGCGGGGGCTGTACGGGGCGTGGCAGTCGTTCACCGTGGCGCTGGGGCTGCTGGGCGGGGCGGGCCTGGCGGCCGGGCTCGCCTCCGTTCTGACGGAAAATCAGCTGGGTTCATGGGGCTGGCGGTTGCCGTTCCTGCTGGCGCTGCCGCTGGGCGCGCTGGCGCTGTGGCTGCGGGTGGGGCTGGACGAGACACCGGAGTTCCGGGAGCCGGAGGTGCGGGAGCCGGAGGTACGGGCGGCGCGGGTGTCGGCCGGGGCGGTCGCGCTGGCCGTCGGGCGGGTGATGGGCTGGTCGGCGGCCGGGTACACCTTCCTGGTCGTGCTGCCGTCCTACCTCCAGACCGCGCTGCACACCGGCTTCCGTGCGGCGCTGCTGGCGACCGTGCTGGCGAACCTGGGTTTCGCGGCGGCGATCCTCCCGGCGGGGCTGCTCAGCGACCGGGTGGGGCGGCGGCCGGTGATGCTGACGGGCGCCGGTCTCGTGGTCGTGCTGGCCCTGCCGCTGCTCGACCTCCTCCAGGACGGCGGGGTGCCCGCCGGGGTGAAGGGCGCGGCCCTGTGCGGTGCCGGCGCGGTGGTGGGGCTGATGGCCGGGCCGGGGCCCGCGCTGCTGGCAGAGATGTTCCCGGCGCGCGCCCGCTGCACGGGGCTGGGACTCGCCTACGCCCTGTCCAATGCCGTCTTCTCGGGCTGTGCGGGCCTCATCATCACGGAGGCGGTCAAGCGCACCGGGAACCTGGACGTTCCCGGCTACTACGCGGCGGCGACCTGCGCGGTCAGCGTGCTCGCGCTGGCGAGGCCACGGGAGACGAAGGCGGGCTGAGCGGTGCTGGTGATCGGTCTGATGTCCGGGACGTCGTACGACGCGGTCGACGCGGCGGCCGCCGAGCTGCGCCTGGCCGGTGACACGCTGCTGCTGAAGCCGCTGGGGCTGGTGAGCACGCCCTACGACGACGAGTTGCGCGAGGCCCTCGCGGGCGCGCTGCCGCCGGCGGCCGTGCCGCTGGCGCGGGTGTGTCTGCTGGACACCCGGATCGGGCAGGCGTTCGCGGCGGCGGCCTGCCGGGCGAATCGTGAGCTGTGCGGCGGACGGGCCGAGTTGGTGGCCTCGCACGGGCAGACCGTCTATCACTGGGTGGACGGCGGCCGGGTGCACGGGACACTGCAGCTCGGGCAGTCGGCCTGGATCGCGGAGGCGACGGGGCTGCCGGTGGTCGCCGACTTCCGGCCGCGGGACGTGGCCGCCGGTGGCCAGGGCGCGCCGCTGGTGAGCCTGGTCGACCTGCTGTGGCTGCGCGGCCGGCCGGGCACGCCGGTGGCGCTGAACATCGGGGGGATCGCCAACCTCACCGCGCCGGACGGCACGGCCTTCGACACCGGGCCGGGGTGCGCGCTGATGGACGCCGCGGCCCGGGAGTTCACCGGCGGGCGGCTGACGTACGACGTGGACGGGGCGCTGGCGGCGCGCGGCCGGCCCCATCGCCCCCTGCTGGACCGGCTGCTGGCGGACCCGTACTACGCGCTGCCCGCGCCGAAGACGACCGGCAAGGAGCTGTTCCACGCCGGGTACTGGCGGGCACCACAGGACCTGGCGGCCGAGGACGCGCTGGCGACGCTCACCGAGCTGACGGCCCGGACGGTGGCGGACGCGGTACGCGGCGTGGGAGCCACCGAGGTGATCGCCTCGGGCGGCGGCACCCGCAACCCGGTGCTGATGCGGCTGCTTCGCGCCCTGCTCCCGAAGACCCCCGTCCGCGCCTCGGACGAACTCGGTCTGCCCTCGGCGGCGAAGGAGGCGTACGCCTTCGCGGTCCTCGGTTTCCTCACCGCACACGGTCTGCCGGGCACCGCCCCGACCGCCACCGGCGCCCGCCACCCGAGCGTCCTGGGCTCCCTGACCCCGGGTCGGCACGGCCTGCGGCTGCCACCGCAGGCCCCGAACCCGCCGGTACGGCTGCGGATCGAGTGAAGTGCGACGACTTGTCGCGGCGGCTCGTGTGCGGGCTGAACGGACTCCGAGGGCTCGGTACGGCGGCTCCGCTGCGGGACGATCGGCATCCGAGGGCTCGGTAGGGCGGCTCCGCTGTGGGTCGAACGGAGTCCGACGGCTCGGTACGGCGGCTCCGCTGCGGGACGATCGGCATCCGAGGGCTCGGTACGGCGGCTCCGCTGTGGGTCGAACGGAGTCCGACGGCTCCATAGGCGGTTCGGCTGCGGCTCGGCTGCGGGTCGAGCGGAGTGCCCGGGGTCGGTTCATCAAAAGTCGCCGGATCCTCTCATCCGACTTTCACCGACGCCTCTTACGGTGGGGGCATGACGCAGGTGACTCCCCCCGGGTGGTACCCCGACCCCGGGCAGACAAGTGACGGTCCGGCCACTGAGCGCTGGTGGGACGGCAAGGCGTGGACGGAGCAGACCCGCCCCGCCGGGTCGGGTGCCGACTGGGGTCCCCCGCCGCAATCGCCGGCCGAGGGGCCCTACCAGGCCTACCCGGCCTACCCGGCCTATCCGGGTCATCCGGGGTATCCGGCGCCGCCGGCCACCGGGAAGCGCGGGCTGCGCACCGGGGTGGCCGTCGGTGTCGCCGTGGCGGTCCTCGCCGTCATCGGGGTGAGCGCGTGGGCGCTCACCGGCAACGGCAGCGCCGACGGCGGCGGACAGGCCTCGCAGCAGGGCGGCCGGAGCGGCGGTTCCGGCCAGGGCGGGCCCGAGGGGCAGAACGGCGGGCAGGGCTTCCCGTTCGGCGGGTCGGGCGGCTCGGGGTCCGGCGGCGGCTCGGGCTCGGGCGGTTCCGACGGCGGCGCGTCGCCGTCGCCCGGCCAGTCCGAGGCTCCGAAGGTCCAGGGCGGCGGAACGGTGTCGGACTCCATCAACGCCATCGGCATCCCGGTGCCGAAGGGCTGGACCGGGCAGGCGATCAACGTCGGCGCCCAGATCACGTCCGACGACTCCTACAAATGCCCCGGCGACACCTCCCAGACCTGCACCGCCGGCGGCGCCTACTCGGCGCCCGCGCTGGTGCTGGGCACCAAGGGGGACACCGCCGAGGAGGTCGCCAAGGCGGACATCTCGGCCAACGCCACGGAGTCGTACGGCGGCAAGACCTACGGCTCGATCACCTCGCACGAGGTGCTGGCCTCCAAGGCCGTCACCGTGGCCGGGCAGAAGGGTTATCTGGTCCGCTGGAAGGCGGTGACCAGCAAGGGCGCCGACGGTTATGTCGAGTCGCTGGCCTTCCCGTCACCCTCCAACGCCCAGCAGATCGTGGTGGTCCGGTTCGGTGTCGACGTCGGCCAGAGCCAGTCCGTGATCGACGACATCACCAAGGGCATCAAGGTGTCCTCCGGCGGCGGCGACGGCCAGACCGTCTGACCCGCCCGCCCAGAACGCCGATCGGCCGGGTGGAGCGCCCCTCCGCTCAAAGGGGAGCCCCACCCGGCCGGGGGGTGCGCGCCGCCCCCGTCCCCACGGTGCGGCGCGAGCAGGTCACCGTCCAGTCATCCCGAGGACGGCGGCCTGGGTCTAGGTCAGTCCGAGTGCGGGCAGCGCCACGGCCTCCACGAAACGGACGAGATAGTCGGCGTCGGCGTACTCGCCGGTGAGCACGGGCCGTACCCGCAGAACGCCGAACATCATGGCGGGCACGTAGTCCAGCGCGGGGTGGCCCTCGGGCACCTCGCCGCGCTCGACACCGCGGAGCAGGATCTCCTGGAGCGCGGCGATCTCGGGTTCGACGAGCGCCTCGCGCAGCGCCTGCGCCAGTTCCTCGTCCGAGTGCATCGCGTGCCCCAGCGCCTGGAGCAGCTTGGTGTCCTTGCGGGTCCAGGCGCCCGCGGCCCGCGCTACCTCGCGCAGGTCCTCGGCGAGTGACCCGGTGTCGACGCCGCCGAAGCGTACCTCGCGGCTGGCCCGCAGCGCGGCCGCGACGAACTGCGGCTTGGTCTTCCACTGCCGGTAGAGCGTGGACTTGCTGCACCGGGTGCTGGAGGCGACCCCTTCCATGGTCACCGAGTCGTAGCCGCATTCGCGGATCTGTTCGAGCACGGCATCGAAGAACTCCCGCTCACGCTCCGGCGTGATCTTGGAGCGGCGCGAGGCGGCAACCGTCTCCGGTTCGTCCGCGGCCTGCGACGTCATGTGCCCTGCTCCTCACTCGCGCATCACTTACGGATCACCTGGTCCCCGCCCCCCGTTCGGCCCGGGCGGAAACCTACAACCAGTGTGGCCTACGTCTATCGATACGCCACTGTACCGGTACACGGCCGTATCGGTACAGTGGCGTATCGGTACAGCCGCGTATCGGTACGCTGTCGTATCGATGAGTATCGGTGAGTTCGGGCCACCGCCCGGACTCGGCACAGCACCACCGTCAGTGAGGGGGCCTGGGATGAGATCCCAGTCCGAGTCGGCAGCAGCGGAGCCGGGGGAGATAGCCCGGCCACCGCTGGTCCGTGAGCTCCTGCTAGTCGCAGGGCTCTTCCTCGTCTACAAGTTCGGGCGGCAGCTGGCCACCGGCCACACCGCCGAGGCACTGCACAACGCCCACCGGATCTGGGACCTCGAACGGACGCTGCATCTGCCCTCGGAGATCGACGTGCAGTCGGCGCTGCTGCACGGCGACACCCTCGTCCACCTGGCCAACACCTACTACGCCACGGTTCATTTCCCGGCCACGCTGGCCTTTCTGGTCTGGCTCTACCTGAAGCGGCCCGCGCACTACGTCTGGGCCCGCCGGGTCCTCGCCGTGGTCACCGCCGCCGCCCTGGTACTCCCCTTCACGTTCCCGCTGGCACCGCCGCGGATGCTGGCCGCCACCGGCCTCGTCGACACGGGCCGGGTCTACGGCCCCTCCGTCTACGGCCCGCCGGCCAGCGACCACCTCTCCAACCAGTTCGCGGCGATGCCCTCGCTGCACTTCGGCTGGGCCCTGATGGTGGCGATCGGCCTGATCGTCGCGACCCGCTCCCGGTGGCGCATGCTGTGGCTGCTGCACCCGGCGATCACCCTGCTGGTGATCGTGGGCACCGCGAACCACTACTGGCTGGACGCGATCGTCGCCACCGCGATGCTCGGCGCCGCCCTGGCCCTGATCCGCCCCCAGACCTCGTCCGTGGGGACCCCCACCTCGCTTCGCACCCGCGAGTTCGTGTCCGAGGAGCCCGCGCTGGTAGGAGCGGCCCGATGAGCACCGCGACCCTGATCGCCGTTCTCCTCTCCCTGGTCTCGGCCGTCGCCTACGCGGCCGCCGCCGTCGCCCAGGAACGGCTCGCGTCGAAGACCGCCGGCGCCGGTCTGGTACGACTGCTCGGCTCCGGTGCCTGGTGGGCGGCGGTCGGCCTCAACGCGGGCGCCGCGCTCCTGCACGTCGTGGCCCTCAAGTACGGCCCGCTCACCCTCGTCCAGCCGCTGGGCGCGCTCACCCTGGTCGCGGCCGTGCCGATGGGGGCGCGGGTGGCCGGGCGCCGGGTCAGCGCGACGGAGTGGCGGGGCACGGCCCTGACCCTGCTGGGCCTCGGCGCTCTGCTGGTCACGGCCTCCGGCCCCGCACCCCATCGGGTGCTGAGCCTCACCGAAGCCCTCGCGGTGGCCGGTACGACCGCCGCCCTGATCGGCGCCCTGTCCCGCCCCGGCACCCGCCCGGGCCTCCGGCACGCCACCGCGTCCGGCTTCGCCTCGGGTGTCGCCTCGGCCCTCACCCAGACGGTGACGGTGGCGGCGACGGACCGCTCCGGTCCGGTGCTGAGCGTCCAGGTGATCGTGGTGGCGCTCCTGGTGGCCGCGTTCGCGGTGGGCGGCCTGCTGCTCTCCCAGACGGCCTACCGTGGCGGCCTGGGTGCCCCCCTCGCGGTGGTCACCCTGTCCAACCCGATGGCGGCGGCGGTCATCGGCCTGACCCTGCTGGGGCAGGGCCTGCAGGGCGGGGCGGCGGGCATCCTGCTCGCCCTGGCGGGCGCCGGGCTCGCCTCCTGGGGCGTGGTCCTGCTGACCCGGGTGACCCCGGCGACGCGGGTGGTCGAACTCGAACCGGACGAGGAACACCCGGTGGCCGCGGTGCTGGCCCTGGAGGAGGCGAGAGTGGCGGCGGAGCAGGCGCTGCTCCCCCGGCAGAAGCCGGAGACCGAGCACCTCACGGCACTCTGAGCGGCGCCCGGACCGAAGTGCCCGTCAGGGGCGCGGGGCCGTACCGATGTGCGGCTCCGCCGCGGGGGCGCGACCAGTCCCCACGGCCCCCCAGCCGCGCGACAACCGACCGCACCCCCAACGGACCGGGCCGAGCGACACCCGGCCGCGGACGACCCTCAGCCCAGCCCCCGCGAGTCCTGCTTCAGCGCGGTGTCCACGGTCAGCGCCGTCGCCACCACCAGGCTCCGCAGCGGCTCCGGCAACTGGTGGTGGATCTGCAGCACGTAGTTGTCGGCGGTCGTGAACATCGTCTTGGCGAGCCCCTCCCACGTCTTCGTGATCCGGGCCACCTCCGTCTCGGCCTGGTCGACGATCGCGAAGTTCCACGCGCGCCAGTTCTCCGCCTTGATCGCACCGACCTTCTGATCACCCACCATCATCGCGAAGTTGATCTTCCCGATCATGTTCTGCTGGACGATCTCACCGACCTGCGACCCGTCCGGGCGGGTCACGATCACCCGGGACTTGAAGATCTTCGCGGGCCGGGTCAGCACCAGCTGCGGCTGCCCGGACGCGTCGCGGATCTCCAGCCGGTGGGTCATGTACTGGTCGAGGCTGGAGACGAAGCGCAGGATCTTCTTCAGCGCACTCTGGCCGACCTCGGCCACCGAACCTATTTCCCGGCCGTGCTGGTCCATGACCTTGTACTCGTTGGTCAGCTCGATCAGCTTGGCCTTCTGGTTCACCACCAGTACCGGCTCGGTGAAGAGTGTCGGGGACGCACCGTGCGGATCGCGGTACGAGTCTGCGGGAGTGTTCGATTGCGTGGTCACCGGGGCACACTATCCCGACATGACCCGTACCTGATCAGTTCCGCACGATGCGGTCCTCAGCCCCTTGTCACACGGTGCTGATCGCCGGGTCGCTGACCCCGGGCCGCCCGTTCTCCACATGCCCCGCGAACCGCCGCACAAAGGCCGCGTCGCCCTCGGAGGTGACCGTCAGGTCGTACCACTGGTCACTGTGGTTGAGGTGGGCGATGTGCTTGACGGTGGCCCCGGCACGCACCGTGAACGTGCGGCCCCGGCCGCCGTACCCGTCGGCCACCTCCAGCTTCACCGTGCCGCTGCCCCTGTTGGTGAAGGTCAGCTCGATGTCGTCGCCGTGCGGCCGGGCGGTGACCTCGGGTCCCGCCACCTTGCCGCGTCCCTGGAAACCGCGCAGGAACCCGTTCGGGCCGTGCACGGTCAGGTCGTACGAGCCGCCCGAGTACACCGAGTTCCAGGTGTCGGAGACGGACTTGCCGGCCTCGGTGGTGTAGCTCCAGGGGCCGTCGGTGCGGTTGTTGGAGGTGACCAGGAAGGCGGCGCCGGCCTGCGCGCCCGAGGCGAAGGTCAGCGTGAGCTTGCCGGCCGCCGCGTCCAGCGAACCGTCCACCAGCGGGGCGTACCTGAGCGGCCGGGTGGGCCGCGAGCCGCGCTCCTGCTTGGGCAGGGCCGGGTTGGCGGGCGGGGTGGGCACGTAGTCGGGGTGGCGGTTGTTGTCCGGCGGCCGGTAGCCGTCGGTCGAGGGCAGCGCGACCGGCTTGGTGTCCTTGCGGGAGAAGTCGAACGCGGCGGTCAGGTCGCCGGTGACGGCGCGCCGCCAGGGCGAGATGTTCGGCTCGTGGACGCCGAAGCGGTTCTCCATGAACCGGATGACCGAGGTGTGGTCGAGCGTCTCGGAGCAGACGTAACCGCCCTTGCTCCACGGGGAGACCACGATCATCGGCACCCGCTGACCGAGGCCGTAGGCGCCGGCGGCGTGGCTCGCGTCGCCCTTGAAGAGGTCCAGGGCCGGGTCGACCGTGGACTTGCCCTGGGCGGCGGAGGCCGCCGGGAACGGCGGGATGACGTGGTCGAAGAAGCCGTCGTTCTCGTCGTACGTGATGAACAGGGCCGTCTTGGCCCAGACCTCCGGGTCGGCGGTGAGCGCGTCGAGGACCTGGGAGATGTACCAGGCACCGTAGTTGGCGGGCCAGTTGGGGTGCTCGGTGAAGGCCTCGGGGGCGACCACCCAGGAGATCTGCGGCAGCTTGCCGGTCTTGACGTCGGCCTTCAGCCGGTCGAAGAAGCCCTCGCCCTTGGTGGCGTCGGTGCCGGTGCGGGCCTTGTCGTACAGCGGGTCGCCGGGCTGGGCGTTCTGGTACTGCTTGAAGTAGAGCAGCGAGTTGTCGCCGTAGTTGCCCCGGTAGGCGTCCTGGATCCAGCCCCAGCCGCCGGCCGCGTCCAGGCCGTCGCCGACGTCCTGGTAGATCTTCCAGGAGACACCCGCCTTCTCCAGGCGCTCGGGGTACGTCGTCCAGGAGTAGCCGGCCTCGTCGTTGCCGAGGACCGGGCCGCCGCCCTGGCCGTCGTTGCCCGTGTACCCCGTCCACAGGTAGTAGCGGTTCGGGTCGGTGGAGCCCATGAACGAGCAGTGGTAGGCGTCGCAGATGGTGAAGGCGTCGGCGAGCGCGTAGTGGAACGGTATGTCGTCCCGGTTCAGGTACGCCATGGTCGTGGAGCCCTTGGCCGGCACCCACTTGTCGTACTTGCCGTTGTTGACGGCGGTGTGCGTGTCGGCCCAGCCGTGCGGGAGGTCCTGGATGAAGGCGAGGCCCAGGTCGTCGGCGTCCGGGTGGAACGGCAGGATGTCCTTGGTGCCGTTCGACTGGTGCCACACCGACTTGTCGTTCTGGGTGACCGGACGCGGGTCGCCGAAACCGCGGACGCCTCTGAGGGTGCCGAAGTAGTGGTCGAACGAACGGTTCTCCTGCATCAGGACGACGATGTGCTCGACATCCTCGATGGAACCGGTGCGGTGGTTCGCGGGCAGCGCGGCGGCCCGCTGGATGCTGCTGGACAGCGCGGTGAACGCCGTGGTGGCGCCTGCGAGTTGGAGGAAACGGCGCCGGTTTACTTCGGTCATGGGTGTGCGACCTCTCATCCTGGCGTACGGGATGGCCGGAACAGGGCGGATTGTGCGCGGCTGCGAGTGTTCCAAGGGCATCGAACGTCAGGGAAGGGTCCGGTGGCGCGGATGTGAATCTCGGCGGTACGGGAGGTGGGTAGTCGGTAAGGAGGCGGGACCGGCCACGGCCCGGGACGGCCGTGGCCGGCGTGCCGCCTCAACTGATGAAGGAGCCCGGGGCGCAGGCGCTGGACGCCACCCACACGTGGGACATGATGTTGTCGTTCATGTTCGCGCCGTTGGTGAAGGTGTCGCGGGTGAGGTTGTCCACGTACAGCTCGCCCGGCTTGAGGCAGCCGTACGCGGAGGACGGGTAGTTGGTCAGGTAGTAGAAGGCGACGACGTCCTTGCCGCCAACGAAGCCGCTGTTCATCACGGAGGAGGCGGCGTTGACGTCGCTGCCCTGGAAGGGACCGGCCGCGTCGCCCCAGTCGGGGTCGTTGCCCGGGGTCACACCGAGCAGCTCGCCCTGGCAGTCCCAGTCTCGCCAGGCCCGCACGTTGCCGTCCCGGCCCGGCCACTTCGCGTTGCAGCCGGAGACCGCGTGGGCGTTCGCCGGCACGGCGAGCCCGAGGGCCGCGAGGCCCAGGGTGGCGATGGCGAGGGTCAGTTTGCGCATGACGGATTCCGTTCTGCCTCGTCGTCGGAGGCGGTGGGTGTGGGTGAGGGCCGCGGCGGGGTGCCGCGGAGTTCGTGGGTCGCCCGGCGGTGTCGGGCGGGGGTGGGGGCCGGCCGCGTGTGCCGGGTCAGGCGCGGGCGGGGAACGGCCTGTCTGCCGGGTCAGGCGCGGGCGGGGAACGGCCCCGTCCGCCTGGTCAGGTGCGGGCGGGCACGAGCCGCTCGGCGCGTGCCAGCGCCTGCAGCCGCAGCTGCCGGTAGGCGTCCAGCTGGGCGCCGTACTTCCCGTTCAGCTGGGCCAGGTAGTGGGCCTCCCGGTCCTGGCCGACGGACTTGAGGGAGACCTCGCGGGCGCAGGTGGCGTCGGCGACCGCGATCCGGGTCTCGGCGGCGAAGCCCCGGGCCTCCTCGGCCCGGCTCCGGACGGCGGGGTGCTCCCGGGTGGCCTGCCGGGCCGCGTCCGGGTCCGGGTAGGGGTGGCCGGCCCGCTTCATGCAGCTCGCCCAGTCCCGCACGGCGGCGGTGAACCGCCGGTCGTGCAGCAACTTGCCGACGTACAGCGGGCGCAGGTTGCTCGCGGTGGTGTCCAGCCGGAACCAGGTGGCCGCGTCGCCGTACAGCGTGTGCTCGGCCGCCGCGTCGCAGCCGCCGGACTGCTTGCTGACCGAGCCGCCGCCGGGGACCGCGGTACGCAGCAGCTCCGTCTTCCGTCCGCCGTCCAGCGCGGTGTCGTAGGCGGCCCTGCGGTCGGTCGAAAGTCCCTTGCGGTAGGCGATGTTGGGGTTGTGCAGCCGGGCGCGGTCCTCCTTGGCGGCGATCCGGCTGCCGTAGCCGTAGGTCCGGGCCCACCGGACGTCGTCCTGGACGTAGCCGAGCGGCCGGCTCTCCGCCAGGGACAGGGAGCCGTCGGACCAGTAGCGGAAGCCGTGCCGGGCCATGCACTGGGTGATCAGGCGTTGTTCGGCGTCCGAGACCCGGAGGTCCTCGGCGTAGGTCAGCTCGCGCGCCTCGGCCGCGCCGACCGGTGCCGGGCCGCCGCCGGACTCCTGGGAGCAGCCGGTGAGGGCGAGCACGGCCACGGTGGCGACGGCGCTCAGGTACGCGACCTTGCGACGGAGGGCGGGGCGCTTCATCGGGCAACTCCCTGGGCTGCGGCGAACGGCTCGGTGCTTTCGGGCCGTTGACGGTGCCGACGGGGCGTTCGTATGACATGCGACCGCGAGGAATTTCCGGCGCGACGGATTTCGTGGCCGATCCGGGAGCGCGGTCATACGAGGGCCGCCCGCCAACCGTCTGACGCACAGGGACCGCTGTGGCCACCCACAGAAACCAGCCAACCGCGCCGGTAGGGAGCCCTCTCCCCCGGGCCTGGTCGGCCCCGCCCCCGTTCGGCGTACCGGGCGTCGCGGAGGGTTCCGTACCACCGATCGGACAGCACGGATCCGGTCACGACGGCCCGGTCTTCGCCCTGCTCGGACGGCGCCCGCCGATATCGTTGTCGGCATCCGCCAGGAGCGATCGGGGACCGATGTTCGAAGTACGTCTGCTCGGCCCGGTGGAGGTCTGGGAAGGGGGCCGGCGGGCCCCGCTCGGCGGTTCCAGACCCCTGGCCGTCCTCGCCGCACTCGTCGTGCACCTGGGCGAGGTGATCTCCACCGAGCGCCTGGTGGACTTCGTCTGGGACGAGGAGGCGCCGGCCACCGCGGGCGCCCTGGTCGCCACCCATGTCTCCGCGGTGCGCCGGGCACTGTCCCGGGTCGGCAGCGCCGAGATGATCCGCACCCGGCCCCCGGGCTATGTCACCGACCTCGCCGCCGACCGGGTCGACGCCCGCCGTTTCGAGGAGCTCCTGGCCGCCGGGCGGACCGCGGGGCGGCCGGAGGAGGCCGCCGAGGCGCTGGCCGAGGCGCTGGGGCTGTGGCGGGGCCGGGATGCGCTGGAAGGCCTCGGCCAGTCGTTCGCCCGGATCGAGGCGGCCCGGCTCGGGGAGCTACGGCTGGTGGCCCAGGAGGAGTCCTTCGGGCTGGCGCTGGAACTGGGCCGCGCGGACGGCGCGATCGCGCCGCTGCTCGCCCATGTGGCCGCGCACCCGCTGCGCGAGCGGCCGCGCGGCCAGCTGATGACCGCCCTGTTCCGCACCGGCCGGGTCTCCGACGCGCTGCGCGTCTTCCAGGAGGGCCGTACGGTCCTCCGCGACGAGCTGGGCATCGACCCGGGCCCGCAGCTGCGCGCCGTCCACCAGGCCGTACTGACCGGCGACACGGCCGTGTTGGGTACCGGAGCACCGGCCCGCACGGTGCCCGCCCCCCGGAGTGCAGAACCGGCGCCCTCCCATCTCCCGCCCGACATCGCCGACTTCGTCGGCCGCGGCGAACAGGTCGAATGGGCCACCGAGCTGCTGCGGAGCGTCGGCGACCCCGGCCGGACCGCGCCCCCGATCGGGGTGATCTCCGGGCGCTCCGGCATGGGCAAGACCGCCCTAGCCGTGCACGTCGGCCACCGCACCGCCGAACTCTTCCCCGACGGCCGCCTGTTCGTGGACCTGAGGGCCGCCGACACCACCCCGCTGGAGCCCGCCGACGCCCTCGCCCGGCTGCTGCGCGCGATGGGGGTGGACCCGGACACGGTGTCCTCCGGCGTCGAGGAGCTCACCGGCCTGTACCGCACCCACATCGGGCACCGGCGGGTACTGATCGTCCTGGACAACGCGGCCGGTGAGGCGGACGTCCGGCCACTGCTGCCGCCCGGCCCCGGCTCCGCGGTGCTGATCACCAGCCGCCGCCGGCTGGTGGCCCTGGAGGGCGCCGCCCATCTGGACCTCGCCGTCCCGGACGAGGCCGAGGCCCTCGACCTGTTCCGCCGGGTGGCCGGCGAGAGACGGACGGGGGCGGAGCCGGAGCGGGCCGCCGAGATCGTCGCCCTGTGCGGACGGCTGCCGCTCGCGGTGCGCATCGCCGGGGCCCGGCTGGCCGCCCGCCCGCACTGGGCGCCCGCCCGGCTCGCCGGACGGCTGCGCGACGAACAGCGCCGGCTCAGCGAACTCAGCGCCGGGGACCTGGAGTTGCGCACCAGCCTGGAACTCGGCTACGCCGACCTCGCGCCGCAGGAGCGCCGGGCTCTGCGCCGCCTGGCCCTGCTGGACCTGCCGGACTTCGCGGCCTGGATCGCCGCGCCGCTGCTCGGCATCGGGACCGAGGAGGCCGAGGAGGCCGTCGAGCGGCTGGTGGACTGCCACTTCATCGATGTGATCGGCGTGGACGGCACCGGCCTGGCCCGCTACCGCATCCATGACCTCGCGCGCGAACACGCCCGCGAGCGCTGTCTCTCCGAGGAGAGCGCCGAGGAGCGCGCCGGCGCGGTGCGGCGCCTGGTCGGCTGCTGGCTGGACCTGGCCCGCAAGGCGGCCGCCCGCGGTCCCGGTGGTGCGGTACGGCATTTCCCGGAGCCGGCCGCCGTACGCCCGCTCGACCCGGAGACCGAGGAGGCGCTGCTCGCCCGGCCCGCGGCCTGGTTCGCCGCCGAGCAGGCCGGGCTGCTGGCCGCCGTGACGCACTGCGCCGACCACGGCATGGCGCGCGCCGCCCGGGATCTCGCCGGGGCGCTGATAGCGAGTTCGGCGGCGCTGTACAACCAGTTCGACGCGTGGTCCCGCTCGCACACCGCGGCGATGGCGGCGGTGCGCCGCGGCGGAGACGTCGAGGGCGAGGCCTGGCTGCTGGCCGGACTCGGCCAACTCCGTTATGAGCAGGACCGGTTCGAGGAGTCGTACGCCTACTTCGCGGACGCGCTGCGGCTGTTCGAGGAACGCTCGGCCGAGGGTTCGGCGGTGGCACTGGCCGGGATGGGCACCGTCCGCCGCGAACAGGCCCGTTACGCCGAGGCGCTGGACCTGCTGGAGAGCGCGCTGGAGCGGAGCGGCGACCACGGCGACGAGGGTACCCGGGCACGTGTGCTGTACGGCATCGGGTACGTGCACCGCGAGCAGGGCCGCGGCGCCCCGGCCCGGGAGGCGCTGACCCGCGCCCTCGGCCTCTACCGGGCCGCCGCGGACCTGCACGGCGAGGGGCTCACCCTGCGCTCACTGGCGCTGTGCGACCGGGCCGAGGGCCGGTACCCGGAGGCCGAACGGCTGCTGCACGACGCTCTGCGGATCTTCACGGACCTGCACGACACCTTCGGCGCGATGTACACCGAACAGTCCCTGGCCAAGGTGGAGTTGCGCACCGGCCGTACGGAGGAGGCGCGGCGGCGGCTGGTGCGCTGCCTGGCGGTGGCCCGGGAGCGGCAGGACCGGTTCGGCGAGGCTCTGGTGCTGCGCACGCTCGGGGAGGTGCGGCTGGCGGCCGGGGACACCGACGGCGCCCGGGAGCCGCTGGAGCACGCGGCGGCCCTCTGGGCGGAGCTGGGGCTGTCGCTGTGGCGGGCGCGGACGGTCTGGGACCTGGCCGAGGTGTGGGCGGCGGACGGCGACCCGGAGACCGCGCGGGCGGCCCGGGCCGAGGCGCTGGCGGTGTTCCGGTCGGTGGGGGGACGGGAGGCCCGGGAGCGCGGGGACGACGAGCCGTCGTGACCGGATCGGGGCTGTAGAAGCCCTGGTGACACGCTTGCAGGGAACCTGCAGGGCAATTGCAGGGCCACCGGGCACTGTTGTCTGCGTGACGGACATCATCACGCTCTCCGACTCCCGGGTCGCGGCGGTCGTCGAGCAGGACTGCGGCGAACCGCTGGTCGATCTGCGCGGGACTCCCGGCCTGCTGATCGACTCCCGCCAGGCCGACACGGACGGAAGTTACGCGCACCTGCGCTCCGGGGCGCTCGGCCGGCTCCTGGACGCGCAGTCACTGCTGCCCGCCGGGATCAGGTTCCTGGTGGTGGAGGGTTACCGGCCGCCCGATCTGCAGCTCCGCTACTTCGAGCAGTACGCGGCGACGCTGCGTGCGGCCCATCCCGACGCCCCGCCGGACCGGATCCGCGAGCTGGCCAGCGCCTACATCTCCCCGCCGGAGGTGGCTCCCCATGTCAGCGGCGGGGCGGTGGACCTGACCCTGTGCACCGCGGACGGCGCCGAGCTGCCGCTGGGCACGGTGGTCAACGCCACCCCGGAGGAGAGCGCGGGCGCCTGCCGTACCGGGGCCGCGAACATCGGCGCCGAGGCGCGTGCCAACCGGACGCTGATGGCACGGGCACTGGGCACGGCCGGCTTCGTCAACTACCCCACGGAGTGGTGGCACTGGTCCTACGGCGACCGGTACTGGGCCCTGCTGAGCGGCGCGCCGGCCGCCCGCTACGGCCCCGCCGCCACCTCCGTCCGGGCCGTCTGACCAGCGGACCGAACCTTCTCCTCGCACGCACCACGTAGACCACGGACACACGAAGCACACGAACGACGGGGGACGACCATGGAAGGCCACGGCGGCACATGTACGCAGGCCCCGCGCAAAGCCGTACCCAGCCCGCGCGAACCCGCGCGGGGAGCGCACGAGGGGGGTCAAGTGCCCATGACTCCAGGGGACTTCGACGCCTCCTTCACCGCCGACATGCCCAGACTGCGCAGACGGCTGCTGGCTCTGACCGGCAATCCGCACGACGCCGACGACCTGTTGCAGGAGACGTATCTGCGGCTGTCCCGGCGGGCCCGTGCCCGGAACCTGACGCACCAGCAGCATCCTTACGCCTACACCTGCACGGTCGCGCTGAACCTGTTGCGCGACTCCTGGCTGCACCCCTCCCGCCGTGAGCGCACCACCGACCGGCTGCCCGAGGCGGGCTGGGACGGCGGGCTCGCCTCGTACGAGGCCTCGGCCACCGCCCTCGCACTGCTGAGCGTGCTCTCGCCGAAGGAGGCGGCCGCGGTGATCCTCGTCGATCTGGAGGGTCTCACCCACGACACGGCCGGGGAACGGCTCGGCGCCCATCGTGGCACCGTCCAGCGCAACCGGATGCGGGCGCTGGCCAAGATGCGCGCCGCGCTCGCCGGTTGAGCACCGGGTGCCGCGTCCCGACGGGGGTGGGACGCGGCACCCGGCAGGTCACCGGACCCCCGTACACCTCCGTACACGGCTCCACGTCGACTAAGGATGTACACCTTGAGACTCTCCGAACTCACCACGCCGGGCCGGGCGACCGCCGCCGCGGCCGCGATCGCACTGATCGCCTTCCTCCCCGCCACCGCACACGCGGCCGCCCCGCGCGCCGCCCAGGACGCGACCTGCGGGGTGCTGGCCTCCGGCGCCTCGGCCACCGCGCAGGCCGCGGTCGGCGCGGCCTGCTCGCAGATCGGTGTCTGGTACAGCTGGGGCGGCGGGCACGGCGCCACCCCCGGGGCCACGTACGGCTACTACGACGGCTCCGACCCCGACAGCCTGCACGACAACGAGCGCAAGGGCTTCGACTGTTCGGGCCTGATGCGGTACGCCTACTACCGGGCGACCGGCCGCGACCTGCTCAACGGCACCGCCGACGACCAGTACCACAGCTCGCAGGCCACGGCCCGCTTCTCGGCCTCCCAGGGCACCGCTCCCCTGGTCCCCGGTGACCTGATGTTCTGGGGCAGCGGGCACATCCACCACGTCGCCATGTACCTGGGCGCCGGGCAGATGGTCGAGGCGTACGAGTCCGGCACCCACATCCGGGTCGCGCCGGTGCGCACGGGCGGCGACTACGCCGGCGCGATCCGCATCAACCCGTCGGGCACGCCGGTGCCACCGCCGGCCAACGGCGGGACGACGTTCGAGACCTGGGGCACCGGAGTGCGCACACACTCCACGCCGAGCGTGCGTGCCTCCGTCGTGGACACCTTCGCCGGGCCGACCCAGGTCTCGGTCCAGTGCCAGGAGCATGCGGAGACGGTGACCGCCGAGGGCTACACCAACGACATCTGGTCCAAGCTGGCCGACGGCTCCTGGCTGACCAACATCTACATCAAGGGCCCGGCCGAACTGCCCGGCATCCCGGACTGCGGCGGTGACACCCCGCCGCCGCCCGGCGGGGGCAGCACGGCGTTCCAGACCTGGGGCACGGGCGTGCGCACGCACAGCGAGCCCAATGTGAACGCCGGCGTCGTCGACTACTTCCCGCAGCCCACCACGGTCAACGTGGTCTGCCAGTCCCACGCCCAGACGGTCACGGCCGAGGGCTACACCAACGACGCCTGGTCCAAGCTGACCAACGGCGCGTGGATGACGAACATCTACATCAAGGGCCCGGCGTGGCTGCCGGGGGTTGCCACCTGCTGATCCGAGCCCGGCCGCGGGGCGCCCGACTCGTCGGGCGCCCCGTCCGTGTCCCTAATCACTTTGTTGAGCATGAACGGCCGCCCGCTCCTCGAGTCTGCGCAACGCCAGCTCGCCCCAGCGCAGGTTCTCCCGCTCGAAGGACATCCCGCGCAGCAGGGTGAGGTACGGGCCGATGCGCTCGGCCTCCGCGAAGTAGGCCTCCTCCGAGCGCCCGGCGAGCAGGCGCCGCCGGATCCGTTCGTAGCGGGCCAGTTTGGCGGTGGCCCAGTCCATTCGCTCGGCGACGGCGGCACGGACCGCCGCGATGTCGCCGGCGTCCGCGCACTGCACCTTGACCAGCAGTTCGTCGCGGACCACCGCGGGCCGGGCCGGAGGCTCGGCGGTGTACGCGCGCACCGCCTCGCGGCCCGCCGCCGTCAACGAGAACAGCCGCTTGTTGGGCCGGCGTTCCTGTTCGACGACGCGTGCGGTGACCAGTTCCTCGGCCTCCATGCGGTCCAGTTCCCGGTAGAGCTGCTGGGGCGTGGCCGTCCAGAAGTTGGCGACCGTCGCGTCGAACCCCTTCGCGAGGTCGTACCCGGAGGCCTCGCCCTCCAAGAGGGCGGCCATCAGCGCGTTCCGCAGAGCCATGGGTGCACGCTAGCATGCACCTACTCAATTTATTGACTAGGTGAGGTGGACCCATGCATCCCTTCCGCAAGGCCGTCGAGAACGACGACCTGGACGCCGTGGCCGCCCTGCTGGCCGACGACGTCGTCTTCACCAGCCCGGTCGCCTTCAAGCCGTACGCCGGCAAGGCGATCACCGCGGCGATCCTGCGCGCGGTGTCCCAGGTCTTCGAGGACTTCACCTACGTGCGGGAGATGGCGAGCCCCGACGGCCGGGACCACGCCCTCGTCTTCACGGCGACGGTGGCCGGCAAGGAACTCCAGGGCTGCGACTTCCTGCACGTCGACGAGAACGGGAGGATCGACGACCTCACGGTGATGGTGCGCCCG
The DNA here is from genome assembly GCF_053597895.1 of Streptomyces sp. NPDC001220. NCBI lineage: Bacteria > Bacillati > Actinomycetota > Actinomycetes > Kitasatosporales > Streptomycetaceae > Streptomyces > Streptomyces sp. NPDC001220. The sequence goes on along the minus strand of NZ_JBSFJE010000004.1, from coordinate 6,114 downwards.
CTCTCCGCCGCCCACGCACTGGCCGAGGCCATGAACGCCCGGTTCGAGGCGATCGCCGAGGAGGCCGCCGCGGCGCGGTGACCCGGGCCTGAGCACCGTCCCGGCTTCCGCCGTCGCCCGATCGAGGGCCTGGTGGGAGCCGGGCAGCGCGCACCGGACCAGGGCCGTGACGACCGTCGAACCGTCTCCGGGGCTCGCCCGGGTCTCGGCAGCTGATCTTCCCTGCGGTGCCGGACCGGGCCGCCGGACCCCGGGTGCCGGTGCGGGCGTCCCCGGCACCGGCTGCGGCACCGGCGCGCCGGTCGGAGCCGGCCCGGGCCGACCACCGGTCGGCGCGGGGCCGGCGCGAACCCCGGCCGGGCGATGGCCCGTTGCGGGGCAGCGGGCGGCGGTGTGCCCGCGCTATCGTGAGGGTTCGACCGGTCGGGTGCGACAGGTGGGACGGGCGGTCCACACCACACACCGGCCGGGTCGCGCGCTCCGCGCGGCCGGGTGGAGTCACGCGCCGGCCGAGGGAGTGGATCACCTCCGGTGGCGTCGTCGCGCCGCGTTCCCGTGCGGAGCGGTCCGGCCCCGGCTCCCGGGCGATCAGGGTCATCGAACGGTCGTGGCCGCGTGCCACGCCGTGGAGCGGACCGCCGCCGGCACGCGCCGGCCGGTCCCTCCGGTCGTCGGCGTGCCGTGCGTCCACGGGCATCCCGCCGCACGTCATGCCCGACGACCTCAGGAAGGCCCGCTTCCGTGCGCACAACAGCCCCTGACGACACCGCCGCCCCCACGACCCGGCCACCGGCGCGCTCCCGCGCCCTGTCCTGGATCCCCGGCCTGCTGTACGACACCGCGTTCCGCCGCTACTGGACGGCGCAGACGGTGTCGTACCTCGGGGACCAGGTGTCCGCACTCGCCATCCCCCTCATCGCCGTCACCGTCGTGCACGCCGGCGCGGCCCAGATGGGCTATCTCGCCGCCGCGGTCTGGCTGCCGCACCTGCTGTTCGGACCGTACGCCGGGCTGTGGGCGGACCGCCGCCGGCACCGCCGCCGCGTCATGATCGCCGCCGACCTGGGCCGCTTCGCCCTGCTCGTCAGCCTCCCGGTCGTCCATGCCCTCTCCACGCTGACCTTCACCGGTCTGTTCACGGTGGCGTTCGGCGTCGGGCTGCTCTCGGTGCTCTTCGAGGTGTGCAACCCGCCGCTGTTCAAGGCGCTGGTGCCGCCGGGCGGTTACGTGGCGGGCAACGCGCTCGGCAGCGGCAGCCGGGCCATGGCGAAGGTCGTCGGGCCCAGTGCGGGCGGCTTCCTGGTGCAGTTGTTCTCGGCGCCGTTCGCCCTGCTGGTGGACGCGCTGTCGTACCTCGTGTCGGCGGTCCTCCTGGCCCGTATCGCACCCGAGGAGGCACCACCGTCCGAGGACCGCGTCCGGCTGCGGGCGGCCGGTCGGTTCATCCTCCGGTCCCCGGCCATCCGGGCGGCGCTGGCCGCCACGGCGACGGTCAACTTCTTCTGCTTCGTGACGACGACCCTCTTCGTCCTGTACGCCACCACGACCCTGGGCCTCGGCGCGGGGCTGCTCGGCACGGTGCTGGGCGCGGGGGCCGTCGGCGCCGTGGTGGGGGCCGTGTGCGCGACCCCGCTGACCCGGCGCCTCGGGGTGGGCCGGACGTTCCTGCTCGGGTGCCTGACGACACCGGCGCCGCTGCTGCTGATCCCGGCGGCACACGGGTCCGGGCCGGCGGTCCTGGTCATGCTCGTCGGCGCCCAGTTCGGCTCGGCCCTGGGCGTCATCTGGATCGACATCACCGCGGCCACCCTGCTGACCTCGCTGGTCCCGGACGCCATGCGGTCGAGTGTGTTCGGCGCCTACCAGGGGGTGAACCTCGGGATGCGGCCGCTCGCCGCGCTGATCGCCGGGGCCGTCGCCGGTCCGCTCGGGCTGCGGACCACGTTGTGGATCGCCGCGGCCGGCGCGCTCACCGCCGGTCTGTGGATCCTGCCCTCGCCGCTGTCCCGCAGGACCCCTCCTCCGGCCGGCCAGGAGGCGTGAGCGGCACAACCGGCATGGGGAAGTGCCGCTCAGAGTGCCTGTGACAGTGCCGTTTCGGGCGTCGCGGCGCGCCTAGCGTGGTTTCACCGATCGATGATCGCCGTCGCACACACCCCCCGGATGTCCGCCCGCGTCTGCCCGCATCCGCCGAACCAAGGCGACCGGGACGGCGGGGCGGCGCCCGCGGCCGGCCCCCGGGCCGGGCGCGGGCGCCGCCCCGCCGTCCGGCCACCGCCCGTCCGTCAAAGCCCTCATGGAGACTTCCGTGACACCAGCAGATTCCGGACACTTCCTCGACAAGTTCCTCCGGCAAGTCGCCGCGACCCCCGACCGGCCCGCGGCAGAACTCGGCGACCGGCACCTGACGTACGCCGAACTCGACGCCCGCGCCGCCGAACTGGCCGCCCGGCTGCGGACCCTCGGTGTGGGTCCCGGGGCGACGGCCGGCGTGTTCCTGGAGCCGTCCCTCGACCTCGTGGCCTCCGTCCTGGCCGTCGCCCGCGCCGGTGCCGCCTGGCTGCCGCTGGACCCCTCGTACCCGGCCGACCGGCTGTCGTACATGATCCGTGACTCGGGCGCCGCACTGGTCGTCGCCGACGCGGCCGCCCCCGAGTGGCTGCGCGGTCTGGGCGTGCCCCTGGCGGACCCCGCGGACGACACCCCGGCCGCCGAGCCCGTCCCGCTGCCCCGGCTGCGCCCGGAGTCCCCGGCGTACGTCATCTACACCTCGGGGTCCACCGGCCGCCCCAAGGGCGTGACGCTCACCCAGCGCGGACTCGCCAACCTGGCCGACGCCCAGCAGACCGCCTTCACGGTGCACCCGGGCCACCGGGTCCTCCAGTTCGCCTCGCCCAGCTTCGACGCGTCCGTGTTCGAGCTGACCATGGCGCTGTGCTCGGGCGCCACGCTGGTGCTGCCGCCGCGCCGGGACGTCCTGTACGGTCCGGGGCTCGGCGACTTCCTGGCCGACACCCGGATCACCCACATCACGCTGCCCCCGAGCGTGCTCGCCATGGTGCCGGAGCAGGAGCTGCCGTACCTGGAGACGATCGTCTGCGCCGGGGAGGCGCTGCCCCAGCAGCTCGTCGACCGGTGGGCGCCGGGCCGTGCCATGTTCAACGCGTACGGCCCGACCGAGACCACCGTGTGGGCCTCGGTGTCCCGGACCGAGCCGGGCGGCGGCAAGCCGGTCATCGGCCGGGCCATCGACGGCGTCCGCCTCTACGTCCTGGACGAGTCGCTGCGTCCGGTGCCGCCCGGTGAGCCGGGTGAACTGGTCGTCGGCGGCGAGGGAGTGGCCCTCGGGTACATCGGGCGCCCGGCGCTGACCACCGACCGTTTCGTGCCCGACCCGGACGCCCCGGGCGAGCGGGCCTACCGCACCGGGGACCTGGTGCGGATGACGCCGGACGGGGAGCTGGACTTCCTCGGCCGCATCGACCAGCAGGTCAAGCTGAACGGCTTCCGCATCGAGCCGGACGAGATCGCCGCGGTGCTGCGCGAGCACCCCGCCGTCCAGGACGTCGCCGTCGTGGTGGGCCGGGTCGGCGACGAGGACCGGCTGGTCGGCTATGTCGTGGCGCCGTCGGCCGGGCCCCTGGAGCTGCGCGGGTTCGCAGCGGAACGGCTGCCGCACTTCATGGTGCCGTCGATCGCGGTGATCGACCGGCTGCCGCTGCTGCCGAACGGCAAGCTCGACCGGGCCGCGCTGCCCGCCCTGGACCGCGCGTCGCTGGGTCTGGGCGAGGGCGGGGCGCAGGCCGCGACCGAGACCGAGCGCCGGCTGGCGGAGATCGCCGCCGAGTTCCTCGGCATCGACGGTGTCGGCGTCGACGACGACTTCTTCCTGCTGGGCGGGCACTCACTGCTCGCGGGCCGCCTCGCGGCGCGGGTGCGTTCGGAGTTCGGGACCGAGCTGCCGATATCGAGCATCTACGAGGAGCGCACGGTGGCCCGGATGGCCGCCGAGCTGGACCGGCTGGGCCGCAGCGCGCCGCCGCTGCCGCCGGTGGTGCGGGTCCCCCGGGACCGTCCGCTGCCGCTGTCGTTCCCGCAGGAGCGGATCTGGTTCCTGGAGCAGCTCTCCCCCGGCAACCTCGCCTACAACGCGCAGGCCACCATCCGGCTGCGGGGCCCGCTGGACGCGTCCGCGCTGCGCGACACGATCACCGAGGTGGTCCGCCGGCACGAGATCTTCCGCACGGCGTTCTCGACGGTCGACGGCGTCCCGGTGCAGGAGGTCCGCCCGCCGATGGCGGTACGGCTGCCCGTCGTCGACCTCGAGGACGTGCCGGAGGAGGACCTGGAGCGCCGTACCGAGGAGGTCGTCAGGGACACGATCCGCCGGCCCTTCGAGCTGACGGATCCGCCGCTGGCCCGCTGGCTGCTGATCCGGCACGCGCCCGACGACCACACCCTGGTCCAGGTGGAGCACCACTTCGTGCACGACGGCTGGTCGTTCGGCGTGCTGCTCGACGAGATCCGGGCGATCTACCCGGAGCTGGCGGCGGGCCGGCCCTCCCCGCTGCCCGAACCGCCCATCCAGTACGCCGACTTCGCCGCCTGGCAGCGCGCCTGGATGCGCGACGAGGTGCTGGACCGTCATCTGGACTACTGGAAGGGGCACCTGAAGGACGCCCCGCTGGTCCTGGACCTGCCGACGGACCGGCCGCGACCGCGGGTCCCCTCCTTCGAGGGCGCGGCCCTGCGAGTGGAGCTGCCGGCCGAACTGAGCCGTGCGCTCAGGGAGTCCAGCGAGCGCTCGGGAGTGACGCTGTTCGCCTCCATGCTGTCGGGCTTCGCCGCCCTGCTGAGCCGCTACTCGGGGCAGCGCGACCTGGTGGTGGGCACGGGTGCCGCCAACCGCCGGCTCGCGGAGACCGAGCGGATGCTGGGCATGGTGGTGAACACCCTGCCGCTGCGGCTGGACACCTCGGGTTCCCCGGGCTTCGACGGGCTGCGGCAGCGGGTGAACCAGGTGCTGGTGGAGACCTCGGACTGGCAGGACGTACCGCTGGACCGGCTGGTGGAGGCCGTGGCGCCGCCCCGGGTGCCGTCCATCAACCCGCTGTTCCAGGTGATGTTCAGCTTCCACAACGCCATCGTGCCGGACCTGGAGTTCGGGGGTGTGCGGGGCACCGTCCTGGAGCGTCACAACGGCTCGTCCAAGATGGACATGAACATCGTGGTGGTGCCGCGGGCCCAGCAGCGCGCCGGGCGCGCGGACCACCCGGACCGCGACCGGATCACGCTGATCTGGGAGTACGCCTCGTCGCTGTTCGACGAGGCGACGATGCGGCGGATGGTGGACCAGTACATCACCCTGCTGCGGTCGGCGGTCGCCGAGCCGGACCGGCCGATGGACCGGATCGGGCTGGTGTCCGGGGACGCGGCGGACCGCGAGCGCCCGGCGCTCGGCGGCGGGCTGGGCGAGCGCGTCGACTTCTCCGGCGGGCTGCTGACCGATCTGGTGGACGCCGTGGCCGCGGGCACCCCGCACGCGCCGGCCGTCACCGACTCCGAAGGCACCCTGTCCTACGCCGAGTTGACGGGGCGCGCGAACCACCTGGCCGGGCGGCTGCGGGCGGCGGGGGTTACGGCGGACACACCGGTCGGCCTCTGGATGGACCGGTCCGCCGAGATGGTCGTGACGCTTCTGGCGATCATGAAGGCGGGCGGTGCGTTCCTGCCGCTGGACCCCGACCTTCCGGTGGGCCGTGTCGTGACCCTCCTCGCGGACGCGGGGGCGCCCCTGATCTGTGTGGACGGACAGCGGGCCGAGTCACTCGCGGGCGGCACGCTCGCGGTCCTGGACTGCGGTCCGGGAACGCTGACCGAGTCCGCGCCCACGGCTCCGGACAACGGTGTCACCGGGGATCACCTGGTGTCGGTGTACTACACCTCCGGCTCCACCGGCACCCCCAAGGGCGTCGCCTCCACCCACACCGGCTGGACCAACCGCATCCAATGGATGCAGACCCAGTACCCCCTCCACCCCGGCGACACCGTCCTGCACAAAACCGTCCTCAGCTTCGACGACTCCGCCGTCGAAATCCTCTGGCCCCTCATCGC